>DDTM01000054.1:3821-28933 GCA_002344075.1 Bacteroidetes bacterium UBA2364 | reverse complement strand
ATAAAAGGTACGCCGGGGATAACAGGCTGAACTCCCCCAAGAGTCCACATCGACGGCGAGGTTTGGCACCTCGATGTCGGCTCATCGCATCCTGGGGCTGAAGAAGGTCCCAAGGGTTGAGCTGTTCGCTCATTAAAGCGGTACGCGAGCTGGGTTCAGAACGTCGTGAGACAGTTCGGTCCCTATCTGATGGGAGCGCAGGAAGCTTGAGCAGATCTGATTCTAGTACGAGAGGACCGAATTGGACGAACCTCTAGTGTATCTGTTGTGGTGCCAGCTGCATCGCAGAGTAGCTATGTTCGGATGGGATAAGCGCTGAAAGCATCTAAGCACGAAACCCGCTGCAAGATTAGGCTTCCCTTATGGGTCGTTGTAGATGACAACGTTGATAGGTGACAGATGTACGCATGGTAACATGTTTAGTCGAGTCATACTAATTACCCATTAGACTTAACTAATGCCCTTTTATACGCTCCACATTCTTTCTTGATGAATGCTTACGGAGCAGAGACCTTACATTACGTCAATAGTTTTGACTGCTTCGTTGAAGCGTCGCCGGATTCCTGGTGATTATAGCGTGAAGGAACCACCTCTTCCCATTCCGAACAGAGAAGTTAAGCTTCACAGCGCCGATGGTACTGCTCAAAAGGTGGGAGAGTAGGTCGTCGCCAGGTCAATTTTAAACCCCGACACATTTGTGTCGGGGTTTTTGTTATAGTTTTTTTTCTGTAATCGATTGTTATTTGTATTGGTCTTTTGCATGTCGTCAGCGTATCTCCTCTAATAAGGTGTTTAGACGGTCCATTAGCTGTGGGGCGTATAGTTCTTGTTCCGGCTTCATAAGTACGCTTCTGAGGATACGGGCATGACTGGAGTGGGGTATTATTTTGGGATATTGTTGCTGAATGCGGTTTGTTTTGCCACGATAGACACTTAAAAAAACGGGATCTTCTGGATCGTTCATGGCCTTTTCAAAGAGTTTTTGGCTGGTCTTGTCTATGGTGTCGGTGCTGCCGTCGTAGGGAAAATAGGTTACGATGTCTAATTGTGGCTCGGTATAGACCCCCCAATGATCGTCGGAAACAAGTAGTTGTTGGAAGTTTTTAGAAGCGCGGATACATCCTTTGAGAATGGGGCCAAGTCCTTTCTCGCTCTTTAAGGGTAGGCACTGTAACGTGAGCCAGAGTGCGCCAGCAGCGGCTCCGGCACGGGAACACTCAAGGCTAATCTCCCCCAAGTGTAATTCGTTTGAGGTAAAATAGGTGTAGGGAGCGTCATGTAGGTAAAATCGTGCGACGTTGGAGTCCCGAAATAGCACTGCGCCGCAGCCATATGGTTGTAGGCCGTGTTTGTGTGGGTCCACGACTACCGAGTCGCAACGAGAAATAGCACGGAAGGCTTGGAATGGGATGATCGGTACTTCGTCGTAAGCCAGAAGTGTAAAAAAACCTCCGTATGCGGCATCTGCGTGGATCCTAAATTCATAGCGTTCGCGTAGAGTGAGGAGTTCATGTATGGGATCTATTGCGCCCAACCCCGTTGTGCCGGCGGTCATGACAACCGTTCCAATTTCCCCTGTTTTGAGTACATGTTCAAGGGCGTTGAGGTCTATTTCGCCGGTGAGCGTGGTCGGAATCTTAACATGTTCGATGCCAAGGACGCCACACATCCGCTCGTGGGTGTAGTGTGCTTCCTCACTGAAGGCAATTTTTTTGTTTGGGTGGAGACATCGTGCGATCCATAAGGCTTCGAGGTTCGCAATGGTTCCGCTGCTTGTTAGGTGCCCGAGGGTGTTTTCGGGGAAGCGGAATAGGTGTGCAAGTTTTTTTATGACTTCCTTTTCCATCTCGGAGGTTGGCGGGCCACCGTCTAGTGCATGGTTGTTGGGATTGATAAACATAGCGGCAAAGTAGGCCAGTTGTGCAATGGGGTGTGGTGGCTTAAGCATTTGTCCGGCATATCTCGGATGGAAAAATGGGTAGTTACCTTCGAGTCTTTTTAAGTAGTTGGTAAGCGCCGTGTTCAAATGTTCTGCCGGAATTTGTGTGGAAGGATGGGGATTATAGGGGCCAAAACTTTCTTTCCATGAAGTAATGGCAGACAAGATTTGTTCTAAGGCTGGTTGAATGTCCATGTGGCTACTTTTATGATAATGAGGTTCTATTGCCTTTTTTGATATACCCGCACGTAATCCACAACAAAGCGCATGGGCGTATGTTCTGGATTGATGGGGCCGGGCCAGTTTGCACCCATCGCCAAATTGATCAGTAAATAAAACGGTTTCCGAAAGGCATTACCGTCGGGTTCATTGGCGGTATCTAACGGGAAGGTGTGGAATAGTTGGTTGTCGAAAAACCATCGGATTTCTTTTTCATTCCATTCTATGGCATATGTATGGAAGTTTTCAGAGGGTAAGCTATTGGCTTTGATGGTTCCGCCGTTGGATTTGTATTGGCCACCTATCGGGTAGTGTATGGTTCCATAGATGGTTTTAGGGTCTCGGTTTCCGATATACTCTAAAACATCTATTTCACCACATTTAGGCCATCCAACTTGGGTACGGTTGATGCCCATCATCCAAATGGCGGGCCAGGCTCCTTGCCCGAATGGTACCTTGGCACGGACTTCTAAACGGCCATATTGCCAACTTGCTTTGCCGAGGGTAATGAGGCTGGCAGACGTGTAGTCTGCGTTTTGCCGTTGGGTTTGCCAGGTTTTGCCGTTTGGGTCGTATTTTGGATTGAAGATTTTTTCTTTTCGTCCTTCAATAATCAGGTTACCATGTTCTATTCGGGCGTTTTCCAAGCGGTTACGGGTATAATATTGCGACTCTTCGTTTCGTACAAAGCCTTCTTCATAGTCCCATTTTGTTGGATCGGGGCTACCATTTTGACTAAACTCATCCCACCAGACTAATTTCCATTCTGTCGGTTGGTATGGGATTTTATGACAACCTGCAAGCAGGGAGCATAAAAAAATGTATTTAATCATTTTGCGGGTAAAAAATTAGGGGAAAGAACTTGCGGGTCCATCTGATCTGTCGTAACCTATTATCCTATAGAGGGTCTTTTATAGAATGCTCTTTTCACCAAATACGATGGGCGTTGCCTGTTGTCAAATTTAGCAGATAATATAAGATGAAGTACCTTGTTCCGTTCTCTTTTCGGAGATTGTTTTTGATTTTTGTAGGGATGTGGTCTGCCGTTTTAGCACAGTCAGAAGGGGGGCGGGTTGCGTCGGATATGTTTACAGCCAATGACCGTCCGCGCCTTGTGGTTCCTAAAGTTGCTTTGGGCGTACAATTGGATGGTGTGCTTAACGAAGAAGCGTGGCAACATGCTTCTATTGCGGAAAATTTCTCGGAATACTTCCCGAATGAAAAAGCCAAACCCCCAATTGGCGTTCAAGCGATGTTGATGCATGATGGTAAAAACCTATATGTGGCATTTAAAATAACAGATGATCCTTCAAAAATCCGGGCCTCGTTGCGTAATCGCGACGAAATATGGCAAGACGATTATGCGGGTCTTGTACTGGACACCTACGGAAACCAGCAATGGGGGTATTTTTTGGCTGCGAACCCATTGGGTGTGCAAGGAGATGAACGCCTTTTGGTCAATAGTAGCTCGGAGTCTGCTTTTAATGTAGAGTACCAAACTGCGGGAAAGATTACAGAAAGCGGATACCAGATTGAGATGCGTATTCCATTTACCAGTTTGCGTTTTCCAGACTCCGACAATTTGGTATTTCGGGGGAATTTTTGGGTTTCGCATCCACGGGCAAGCCAGAACTCCTATTCATGGGTGGGGCTTTCACGGAACAACAGTTGTATTATGTGTCAGTATGGGTATTTTGAAGGGCTAAAAGGTATCCGCAACGTGACCCAGCGTTTGGAAGTAATGCCAGCCTTAATTGGTTCGAATGGTGCTACTCGACAAGATGCTTTGGATCCAAATAGTACATTTGTACGAACGCCGTTGGCGTTAAAATCTTTTGATCCATCAATTAATTTAAAATACAATCTTACTTCCTCTGCAACGGCGGAGCTTACTGTTAATCCAGATTTCAGCCAAATAGAGTCAGATCAAACACAGATTGATGTGAATACTAATTCTGCTTTATTTTTTCCGGAACGGCGGCCTTTTTTTCAAGAGGGAGCGGATTTGTATAACACTTTTACCCGCCAGATGTATTCACGGAGTATCAATAAGCCTTTGACGGCTGCCAAGTTTACGGGCCGTTTTGGACAAACAAGCCTGGGATATATCGGTGCAGTAGATGAGGCCAGCCCATTAATACTGCCTTTTGAAGACGGGAGTACTACGCTTTCGGATGTTGGACGGAGTGCTTCCAATATTTTGCGGGTTCGGCAGACGTTAAAAGGAGGGTCCCATGTGGGTACTTTATTGACTGACCGTCGTTTGCTGGACGGAGGGCATGGTTCTACACTGGGGATAGATGCATTGATTCGGCTCAGTGCAACAGATCAGATTGAGGTACAAGCCATTGGTAGTAATAGTGTAGAGCCAGAGGTTGGGTCTGTTTACAATGTTTTGGGTACTTTTGCGAATGGGAAACATACGGCTAAATTTGATGGTGAACGTTTTTCTGGTTCACTCTTGTACCTGAGTCATGAGCGGTCGAGCCGTACTTGGTACTGGGACGCCGATTTTTGGGCGACAAGCCCTACATTTCGGGCGGATAATGGCTTCGTACAAAGCAATGACCGAAAGCGCATTGGGGTTCGTGCTGGACGGAATGTTTTTCCTAAAAATAAATGGGTGGTACAGTATTCTCCCTATATTATGACGGGGTATGATTGGAATTATAATCGTCAGCGGAAAGATGAATACTTTTTTATGGGCTTGAATTCTCAGTGGAAGGGGCAAACAAAAATTTCAGTTGGTGCATTGGTACATAGTAAGGAAAACTTTCGCCAGGTAGAGTTTGAATCCATGCAACGGCTTTCGTTGGAGATTGATTCAAATTTTAGCCAGAAAATGGGTTTTGGTTTTTCGGTGCAATATGGCGAAATGATTGCCCGACGGCAGCTAAGGATGGGCGTAGGGACCAATATTGGGCTTGAATTTGAGTTTAAGCCAATAGACCGCCTTACCATAGAACCAGAAGTGAACTATAGCCAGTTGGGTGATAAAATAACGAAAGCTAATTTTTTTGAAGGTTATATTGTTCGGACTCGGGCAACGTATCAGTTTACACGTGCACTTTCTGCAAGAATGATTTGGGAATACGATGATTTTAATGCGATGATGCGTTATGAGCCACTGCTGACCTACCAGATAAGCCCTTTTTCCGTATTTTATGTGGGTGCAAGTTTGGGAAATAAAAAGGCAGATATTCAATTATTCCCAGAGATGGGCTATTACCCGATCAACCAAAACGTCTTCTTTAAATTCCAATATCTTTTCAAGATATAAATGCATGGTTATAGGCTCATTCGCTCGCGGAAGTCTTGGGCGCGGCGTCTGGAAAGTTCCACGCGTTGCCCGTCGGTGAGTTCGGCAAGGAGCATTCCATTTGCCCAAGTGTCCAATTTTCGGATGTAGCGTAGGTTAAGAATTTGGCTTCGGTTGGCCCTGAAAAACATGGCGGGGTCTAAGCGTTCCTCCAATTGGTTGAGTGAACGTAGGATGAGTGGACGCTCACGGTCGAAGTAGAGCCGTGTATAATTTCCTTCCGACTCGATCAAGCGCACATCTCCTATGCGTACAAACCAGCATCTTTCCCCATCTTTGACAAAGACCTGTTCATCTGCCTTTAGGTAGTCTATGGTGGGTTTTTCTGTTAGCACCTCTGCTTGTGGCTGGGGCACTCGTTTGAGGGCTTCGGCCAAGCGTTCTGGTTCGATGGGTTTAACGAGGTAGTCTAAGGCACTTACTTCGAAGGCGCGTAGGGCATATTGGTCGAATGCCGTTGTGAAAATGACATGTGGCATGAAGTCTAATTCGGCCAGTAATTCAAATCCTGATTTTACAGGCATTTGGATGTCTAAAAAAAGAACGTTTGGCCTTAGTTTTTCGATGGCCTCCTTGGCTTCGTCGGCGTGTGCCGCTTCGCCTAAGACGCTAAGTGTTGGATGAGCGGAGAGCAATCTTCGCAACGCATTTCGGGCCAATCGTTCATCATCAACGATGAGTGCTGTGGTTTGGAGCATAGCATTTTTATAGAAGTAATACCAATTTTCCAAGATAGAGCCGGAGGTTCAAAGAATCAAGCCTGAAGTGAGTCGAATTCTATTTTTGAGGTGTGCCAAATTTTCAATTCTTGCTTAATGCGTGCATCGTTTTCTGTTTATAGAACGGAATGCCCTATATTTGTTGGCAATGAATCAGTGGACCAAAGCAATCAGAATAACGATGCGAATATTATACGTTTCCCACTCCTTTCCCAGTGATAACGATCCGGACAACAACATTGGCGGTATGCAGCGAGTGGCCATAGATATATATGAGGCTTTCAAAAATCATGAACAGGTCGTGGTATTTCCTCTAATTTTAAAAACATCATGGAATACGACCCATATTCGTGCTCCTTTTTTCTTGATCAGCCTCTTTTGGAAGATTCCGGCTTTGGTACGAGCGCATAAAATAGAATCGGTGTTTTTTAGTGCTTTGGTGACGGGCTGGGTGACGCTTTTTATGCGGAAACGCCTCCAAAAAGCGGGTGTCAAGACGTTTGTTATGCTGTATGGACGGGATATTTTATTGCCTGCCAAGTTATATCAGTGGGCACTTCCCAAAATTTTGGGCAAAGTAGATGCCTTTTTCCCGATCAGTACTGCTACCGCAGAAGAAGCCTTAAAGCGAAATTTTCCGGCGGATCGTACGTTTGTGGTTCCGATGGGCATAGATTTAAGCCGTATTGGCGTAGAAGTCAGTAAATCTGAAGCTCGTGCGGTTCTTATGGAGACGTATCCAGCGCATGTCCCCCGACCTTTTATCATTTGTAGTGTTGGGCGGCACGTAAAGCGCAAAGGGTTTACGTGGTTTGCGGATAAAGTCATGCCGCTATTGCCAGATCATGTGGAGTATTGGGCTGCTGGAGATGGGGCAGAGCGTGCTGCTTTGGAGGCAGCGGTTGTGCGCAATGGTCTCCAAAAACGGGTAAAACTTCTTGGGCGTGTGTCTGACGAGGCGTTGGAGACTTTGTATCAAGGCGCTGACTTATATGTTATGCCAAATATCCATGTTCCGGGGGATATGGAAGGATTTGGTGTGGTGATGCTGGAAGCTGGTATTTGTGGGCTACCAGTGGTGGCGGCCCGATTAGAGGGCATCCGAGATGTCGTGCATGAGGGGCAGAACGGACATTTGGTACAAAGCGAAGACCCACAAGCCTTCGTGGATGCCATTATGCCGTATGTGGAAGATGAGCAGCATCTAAAAGCCGCCTCGGAACGGGCAAGGGCTTATGTGCCCAAGACCTTTTCCTGGCACGGTGTGGCCCAGCAATTTGTGGATAGGATGGCACAGGTTCATCGGATGCTTTAGGTTGTTGTTTGGGCTATGGCTTCCATTTCCCAAAATTGAATAATGTCTTGTAGGCTTTCACGTAGGGAGTAACGGGGTTTCCAGCCTACTTCTTGGGCTATTTTGCGATACGACCCAATGATGCGTGGGTTGTCGGCAGGTCTCAAAAATTTCGGGTTGGTACGGATTTTGATTTCCAGTTCCATTAATTCACTTAGCAATGCAATTATTTCGCGAAGGCTGTGACCTTTTCCGGAACAGATATTGTAAACTTGCCCACTTTGGCCTTTCTGAAGCAAGAGGTGGTAGGCATGAACCACGTCGCGCACATCCACAAAGTCCCGAACAATGGACGTATCTCCGGTATAAAGCACTTGTGCTCGTTCTGGATATTTTTTTAAGTCCACTAATTGTTTTACAAACGAAGGAATTACAAACCGGGTATTCTGCCAACGCCCGATGTGGTTAAAGGAGCGGGTCAGGACAATTTGTAGGCCATACCCGTGTGCATAGACTTTCGAGAGGAGCTCTTGTGAAACCCTTGCCACTGCATATGGGCTAATGGGATTGGGGTGCATGTTTTCTCTAAGAGGCAATTCTGTTTCGGTAACAATGCCATATTCTTCAGATGAACCGACGGAAAGAAGTCGTGCCGGAATGTGGTTATGGCGCAGAGCCTCCACTAAGTTGAGGAAAATATTGGTATTGTTTGTGAAACTTTTTTCTGGTTCTTCCCAACTTTTGGAGACACTGCTCATTGAAGCCAGATGTAGAATATAGTCTGGGGCAAAAGACCGTATAACGGCCTCTAAGCGGTCTTTTTCCAAAAGGTTGATTTGCTCGAATTGTACCCAAGGACGGGTCTCGTTATAGTGTGGAGCTCCAATGTCAAGCCCCAAGACGTGTACATTTTCAACATTTTCTTCCAGAAATTGGGTAAAATGTCGGGCAACAAATCCCGAAAAACCAGTGACCAGATACTTCATGAGCCTTGTGGGTTAGGTTGGTAGGCGCTGGAAGGAGTGAAAATACAAAAGGTGCCGGATGGGAACAGTAATTTATTCTGAAAATCGTGGAATGGAGAAAACGTATTGGGCGTGTGAGATGCCGCTTACTTGCGGAGTGGTAGAAATACCATTGCCTGTACCCGACGAGGTTTAATGTCTTGAATACTCATCCACGCCTGGTCTCCATAGATAAGTCTAAGTCGTTCGCGGATATTGGCCAGCCCTACGCCTCCACGGCGTTCGCTGTTTTCTAAATTACCCGTATTGGTGACAGTAATCAACAATCCGTTAGTGTCGCCACTCACCTTTACCTGTACCTCGCCCCCTTGTACTTGTCGGTTGATACCGTGCTTAATGCTGTTTTCCACCAAAGTCATGATGAGCATGACGGGTAAGGGTACATTCTGGTAGCGCATATCTACTTCAAAGCCATACCGAAGACGCTCCTCGAAGCGCATGGCCTCTAATTCCAGATAGGTTTTGGCAAGGTTGATTTCCTTTTCTAAGGGGTGTGTTTCCGTTTGGCCTGTTTGCAGGGTTGTGCGCAATAATGAAGACAGCCGGAGTACCATATATCGTGCTTGGGTCGGGTTTTCGCCAATCAATTCTGCGATGCTATTCAGACTGTTAAACAAAAAGTGTGGGTTTAGTTGAGATTCTAATGCTTGTAATTTTGCGGACTTTAGCCCTGCTTCCAATTGGAATTGCGCCACGCGGGATTCACTATACCCAAAAACAAAATGAACGGCCCAATAGATAAACAACCAAAGTCCAAATGCAATACTGGCTCCGATGAGGAAAACCACTTGGCCCTGAAGTGATCTCCAATAGGGGGTGGTAATAGGCATGGAGAAAGGGATGAGTGGTAGAACGAAATAAGCGAACGTATATAACAGCCCCACCAGTACCCAAAGGCTAAAGAGGCCTAAGAGCAATAGCCGCAGACCTGCCAACCTTGTCCACTGCCAAGGCTTGAACAGGATCCGATAGCTGTGTGACAACGCAAAACCCAGCAGGGTACTGGTCATGGAAAAAGGAAGTGATTCTATGAACGAGATATTAGACAGGGCAGAGGAACCCATCAGTAATCCTCCCCAACCTAGCCAGCCAAATAGTTGAGAAAGCCAATAAGCGAGTGTGCGGTTGAGTTGCATATCTTTAACAGACTTCGCGGAAGATACGTCAAGATAGGCCGAAAGCGGTGGCGTCATATACAAAAAAAGAAGGCGGGAGTCTCAGATTTTGCTACCTTCACGACTTTGAGACTCCCGCCTTACGCGATCACATCAACGATCCTCCATTGGTGTTCCTCTTCGTTGATGCGATGCTCAGGGATATTTTTGGTCTGGACTTCCCTCAGGCATATATGGTTAAGTACAGACCTCGAATGTATAATACGTCAAGGGATAATGGCAGGGAAGTAGATTGTGATGAGTGGTGGTACAACTACACCAGCGGTTTAAATGATGGATGAAAGGAGCGTAAATGTGTTGTGTGAGTTTAAAACCCGATAATACAGCTATTGGCACATGCTATAAAAAAAGCCCAGCGAAGTATCGTGGGCTATGGCCTTAGGTGAGAATGGTATTGCTTACATGTTTTTTAGTGCCTCGGCATCCTGAAGGAATTGTTGCAATCCCAAATCCGTAAGTGGGTGTCGGAGCAATTGCTTAATCACCGAAAGTGGCATAGTCGCCACGTCTGCTCCCATTTCGGCGGCGGCAACAACGTGCATCGGATGACGAACCGATGCCACAAGCACTTGTGTGGCGAACCCGTAATGATCGTAAATATCTACGATAGATCGGATAAGGTCCATGCCATCCGTAGAGATGTCATCTAGCCGTCCGACAAATGGGCTGATATAGGTAGCGCCTGCTTTGGCGGCCACCAAGGCTTGTGTGGGTGAGAAACACAAGGTGCAATTCGTTTTGATACCCATGGCTGTCAGAGACTTAATGGCTTTGATACCATCCAAAATCAGGGGTACTTTGACTACTACATTTGGGTGAATTTTGGCCACTTCTTGGGCTTCGGCCATCATTTCGTTATAGGTCGTGGCAATGATCTCGGCAGAGACATCGCCATCCACTAACTCACAAATCTGGCGGATATGGGCTTTCAGGTCTTTTGCCCCTACTTTTTTCATCAGCGAAGGGTTGGTGGTTACGCCATCCAAAACGCCCATGTCTGCTGCTTCGCGGATTTCATCCAAGTTGGCGGTATCAACAAAAAATTTCATGTTTTTTTGGGTTTTATTCGGCTTAGTCTGATCCAATAAAACTACAACCATTCCGGAGACGATCCTACCCCGCTTTGGTATTTAGGATAATTTCCAATAAAGCGTATTTCCCTGTTTGTGGGTATTGGATCAGAATTGTATCCGAAGCCGTGCGTTAAAGGTTCGTGGGGTGAGGCGTGTGGGGACACGCTCCCAGATGTGGTTTCCGGGATCAATCCATGTATAAGAAATGGTGTTTTTCATGTCGAAGATATTCAGAACCTCGAGGCTGAGTAATAATTTGGGGGAGGGACTGGAGGAGGTAATGCCTTTGGGCCTAATTTCCAAGGATTTGGTCACGCCGAGATCTGCACGCTTATATTCTAAGAAACGTTGGCTATGACGTTTTCCGGGTGTTTGTAAACTGATGTTACTGACGGATTCTCCAGGTGTGGGGGGGGTGTAGGGTAAACCTGAGCCAAGCATCACTTGGAGGTATAGTCGCCATGTATCGTCTTTTGAAATGCCATCCTGCACAAACATGGAAACCGTATGGCGTTGGTCCATTGCCCTTGGAATCCAACCCACGTTTTGGGTGTTTTGGAAAGTGGGTAAGAATCGCTCTCGTGCCACCAGATAGCCATAGTTGAACCAACTTTCGAGGCCGGGGACAAATTCTCCGCGAACCTGAAGGTCTAATCCATAGGTATAGCCTTCGGAGTCGTTTTCACCGCTATAGGTGACGCGGGTATTTTGGAGGGTATAAGAAATGAGATTGGTGAGTTTTTTGTAATATGCCTCGCCACGTAGGTACAAACGCCGCTTGGGGAGAAAAAGGGTAGCGCCCGTCACGTATTGTATAGAGCGTTGAGATCGGAGATCACGGTTGAGTGAACCGTTGATGGTTTCATCAGTCAGGGTTTCACCTCGGAGTTCACGATAAGCAGGCGATTGATGATAAATCCCCCATGCGCTGGTCAGGGTGAGGTTGGGACTCAGGCGATAGGTTCCAGAAATTCTTGGGGAGGCCGTCCATTCGTTATTGAAGTCGAAATAATCAGCCCGAAGTCCTGCCGTGATCGTCAATTTCCCTGTCTCCGGTAAAACATCCCGAACTTGTTGGATAAAGGCGCTTAACTGGCGCGTAGTGGTGCGGGGCAACGTATCCTGAAGGTTTTTGATAGGGATACGTACTAGATCTCCCATGCTGTTTTGGCCGATAACAGCCGAGTTTTCTGTAATATGGTCTTCCCATACTAATTGCCGTAGTGCCCACCCGGCTGTGCTGACGTGGCGATTTTGCTCTAAGGTGTAGCGTCCATCTAAGGTATAAGTCCCCACGCTAAGGTGGTTATCTGCACGGTCTTCTTGTACAACGCCACCAAAGGCCAGATCGTTGATCGGTGAATTGGGATCTGTTTTGCTGGGATCAACCAAGTACAGGGTGGCATCTGCACGGATATTATATGTTTCGGTTTCGGTGATGCCGAAATAAGCAAGGCGGTGGTCTGCTTTCAGGTGCGAAGACAAACGGTTTTGGAAGTGAAGTCCTGTAAATCCGATGTTGTATCCGTCATTTTCTTCACCAGAGTAATTGATCCAGACAGAACGTAAGTCATTGTATGTCCCATAATAAGATCTTTTTTGTGAGGGTTCTAACCGGAAACGATGGCGTGCCCACATACCCAGCAGTGTCATTTCGTGTCCTGTTTTAAACGTGTAAGAGACAAGGCCTTGTGCATCGGTGAAAGCAGGCGCATAGGTGCCTTTTAGTTCCTGCGAGCCAAAGAACGAACGTGCTTGAGCGCGTCTTACACTTGACATAAGACCCCACTTACCGAAGCCGGTCGAAAAACTCACGCCTGCGTCGAGCATGGATGCATATACCGCTCCGGTAGGGGCTAAATTTCGTGGTTTGCGGTACTGAACATCCAGTGCCGAGGATAGTTTTCCGCCATATTGTACCGGAAAGCCGCCCGTATAAAGGGTCATGCGTTCAGCCATGTCTGGGTTAAGGAGGCCGAGTCCTTCTTGCTCACCTTGTTTGGTTCGGAAAGGTTTATAGACCTCAAAACCATTGATGTAGATCAGGTTTTCATTGTATCCGCCTCCACGCACCGAGTATTCATTGGATAGTTCATTGTTGCTCATAACGCCAGGTAGGTTCTTAAGGGCGCGGAAGCCATCTTTGAAAGGAGCTGGAATGGCTTGAACCATTTCTGGTGTTACACTTTGGACGCCTGCTTCGGTGGATCGGGCTTCCACTACTACGTCTCCGGCTGTGGACGATGCCGGTTTAAGGCTAATTTCGATAGAGGTGTTTTTTTCTTCTTCTATCTCAATATTGCGTTGCCAAGTTTCATAGCCGACGAAACTGGCCCGAAGTGGGTGTTGTCCTGGAGGGAGTTTGAGTGAAAACCGTCCGTTTTTATCCGCTACAGTCCCGTAATCGGTTCCAGATACCAGAATTGTTGCACCTGGTAATGGAGATAAGGTAGTGTTGTCGGTGATCCGTCCTGTTATCATGCCCCAGTTTTGGGCTTGAACAAGACCTGATGTGGCGATGAGTATGCACCATACATAATAAATGTGCGATTTCATGAAAATATTGCGAGGTGTAAAAAAGAAGTCCTGCTGAAACAGGGCAAAAGGTATGGTGTCAAACGCACATAGGCCATAGAGAATGTAAAGACTGCATTTATGTACTTTTAAACCCAGCCGCGGTTCCTTGACCAATGGTTTCGCAAAATTTCCGTGGAAGGTCACTGGTGGTTGAGGACTAATTGGGGCGAAAAGTGGGGTTTTGGGTAAACTCAGGGTCGGAAAGGGTATTCAGAAAGGCGATCAAGGCTTTTTTTTCAACTTCCGAAAGCCCTTTGGGGCGGCCATTAAAAAACAAAGGGTCTAGGGTAGGCGAGCGCACAAGGCCGTGATCGTAATGGTTGATTACTTCTTGTAAGGTATTAAACCGTCCGTCATGCATGTAGGGCGCCGTAAGTGCAATATTGCGGAGGGTGGGGCTTCGGAAGAGACCAATATCTGCGGGATCTTTGGTGATTCGGTAGCGGCCAGAGTCAGCAGGTACATCATCTAAGCCATTGTTATGAAAGCGGTTATCGGTCATTAAAAGCGTCCCATGACAATGAAAACAATCTCCTTTTTCGGTAAAAAAGAGGGTATAGCCGTGTTCTTCCTCGGAGGTGAGGGTTGTTTTGCCTTGTAGCCATTGGTCGTATTTGCTATTTCCGGAAACCAATGTGCGCTGGAATTGTGCCAATGCCTGTAGGATGCGGGTTTGGGTGATATCGGGGCTGGAGAAGGCCGCCCGAAACAGTCTTGGGTATTCAAGAGACGCGTTTAGTCTGGATATGATTTCCGGAAACGTATTTCCCATTTCGAAGTGACTGGTTATGGGGAAGAGGGCCTGTTCTTCTAAAGAGGCCGCACGTCCGTCCCAGAAGAGCATATCTATCCAGCCGAGATTAATTAGTGGCATAGATTGTCGTTCGCCCGTTAATCCGCCAACACCTCGGCTGAGGGCATTGGGATCCGAAAACCCAAAATCGGGAATATGACAACTTGCGCATGAAATGGTCTCGTCTCTGGAAAGAGACTTGTCGTAGAATAGCGCCCGCCCTAAAGTTACGCCTTGTATGGTTAAGGGGTTTTCTGGCGACGGGGGCAATTCTGGGAATTTGGGCGGCAGCGTCAGATTGAGCGGAGTGGGGGCTTGCGATGGCTGGTTTTGATGATCGCAGCCGACCCAAAGTGGCGCCCAAAAGAAGTAAATAACCCAGAGGCGTGGCCTAATTGCCTTGAACCGAGAAGACGTCTTTCCCATTGTTTTTGAGGATTTCCTGTGCAGTTGGATTTCCCATAATATTGCCGGGGTAATCGCGAAAGTCGTAGCGGGTGGGGTTTTTAAGCCATTCGTTAACATTCATGGTGAGTTTTACCGTTGGGTTGGCGCCTGCGGTTAGGTGAAGGTGCATGGGTAAAGATAAGGGAATGGCGTAATCGGTTCCACTATTTGGTCCGGTATGTACGGCGAACGTGCTTGAACTGCCCGCATTGGCATAAGAGCCTTCAAAGCGCATATAGTGGTAGCCCCCACCCATGGCCACGGGCCATTCCATATTGTTGTAAACCTGTTTGTTGGGCAGGTTTCCGGTCGTGTTCTGGGTCTTGGGAATACCCATGACCATCTTAAACCCTTGGAAATGGTCGGGCTTGATGTCCTTGACGGTAAGGGAGAGCGTGCCTGTATTGCCGAGTTGTACATAGTGATACTCCGCAAGGTCAACCGATTTTCCGTCGCTGCCCACAAGGGCCAGATTAGAGACGATGTATTCGAGCAAAGAGACTTTATAGACATTTCCTGCGTCGTTGGTAAAAGAAGAGGTGTTCAGGTCGAGCGTTTTGCCATCGGCCTGATGGATAAACTGAAGCGTGATACTCCCTGTCTGGCCGTCGGAATCACAAGAGGTGAAAACAAAGGTGAGGGAAAGGAAGCAGAGGTTTAAAACGTGGCGAAGCATGGCTGGAAGAATTAAGATGAGCGGTGAAAAATAGCAAAAACAAAGTCGCTAGATAAAGAATACGCCGCGATCAGATGATCTTCGGTATTGAATGCTAACTCTAAGAAAGCGGTCGCTGTTTCGTCTGGTTGAAGAAAATGGTGGGCAATTTCATCGAACAATAAATGTAATACGGTTCCACCTAAGGGCCGGATCAAGGTTGGCGCGAGGTGTTGGTGTAGAAGTGGCATCACACGATCAGACATAACGGCTTCCGAAGGGTCGTTTAACCACATGGGCAACCAACCAGGTCGGTGATGCTTGGTTTTTACTCCTCTGCCATTCCAGCGTGTCCGGTAACTTGACGGCAACTGGGCCAATAGGGCATCTGCGGCGGCCATTTGTGAGTAGCTCCATTGAAACCGTGCAGGCCCCACATATTCGTGCAGGATCAATATGCCACTAGGTTTTAGCCAGTGGATCATGCGTGGGATCAATGTTTCCAGACTGTGGAAGTGATGGAGAGATGCCTCGGCGATCAGGACATCGTAGGTGGCAGGGTCGGGATGGAATGAGGTTGCGTCGGAAACAAAAAAAGTGAGGTGTTCTGTCATTCCGGCCTGCTGAGCGGCTTCTTTTGCGGCCAAAATCCGTTGCGGCGAGAGATCAAAGGCTTCTAATTGGTCAAACTGCCCCGTTTGCATCCACTGGATTTCTTTTTGCCCTGCTCCGCATCCCATAGACAGTCCGCGTAACCCACCGTTTTTCAGGAATGTCTGGGCGGTAAAAGTACGATGGTCGGTCTGTGCGTCTCCCGAAGCAAGCTGATTCAGTCGTTTTTGTATAGCAGGAATGTTGTACCAATGCTTAGGGGGCGATGCCGGGTGTGTCCAGATGCCCCGCACCCGTTCTGTTCTTCGTCCTAGAACCCGACGTAATGCCCCTCCTTCTTCGGTCAGTTTTTCGTAAAGGCGTACAAAGTCGTGTAGCGATAACAAGGTACGGTCTGGCATAGCCCTCACGTCTTCGATGGTTGTGTTAGGGTTTCGAGATAGGTAAGGGAAGCACCTTGCGCGTTTACCTCTAACCGGGCCTGAATTCCGATAGGTAGGCAAAGTTTATTGGTCCAATGGCCGTAACAGAGGTTTGTGGCAACCGGATACGGGGCATTTCCAAAATAATGATCAAAAACTTCGTTAAAACCGAGGGAGTTGGCCGGAACATCGGCATCTGTAAAACCGCCAATCAGCACGCCACCCAATTTGTCCAAATGTCCGGCGAGTCGTAGCTGCATCAGCATCCGATCCACACTATACGGTTTTTCGCCGACATCTTCAATAAACAACAGGGTACCTGTGAGATCGGGGCAGTAGGGCGTGCCCAATAGACAAGTAATAAGCATTAGGTTTCCACCCAATAAAACCCCTTCCGCTGTACCGGGCCGCATGGGTTGGAGGGTTTCCCCTGCTGGTCCAACCACCTGATCGGGGTTTTTTCCACCGAGCAGGTTCCAAAATAGTGCTTCTGCCGATGGGCTTAGGGCATCCTCCTCGGCCCCCCACTCCACGACCAAGTGCCCTGAAAGACCGTACCAACCGGATTTTTGGTATAATGCCCAGTGTAGGGCCGTAATGTCGGAGTATCCCACCAGTATTTTAGGATGTCGTTTAGCCGCATCGTAGTCTATGCCGGGCAACAGTCGGGGCGTTCCGTACCCGCCGCGAACCGAAAAAATGGCTTTTATATCGGGACGGCGGATGGCTTCGTTCAACTCGGCCAGCCGTATGGCATCGGTATCTGCTAAATAGCCATATGGCGTGATTTGGTCTCTGAGTGGTAAAATCTGATAGCCGCGTTCCTTAAGCCGTACAAGCCCGCGGTGATATACTTCCATACTCCGGGGAGCGCTGGCTGGCGCGATGACGGCGATGGTGTCGCCTGATAAGAGTGCAGGAGCTTTCATGTGCCTCAATCAAGAAATTTTGTGGTTGTAAACGTGCAAATTACATGTGGCATAAGCCAGATCAAAACACAAGGGTCATTTTCTTCGGTAGATATGCCTTAAATCGGTTAGAGAGCATAGCAGGCATGGATAAACTGCGATTTTCGTAAAAGGGAAAACCGTATGAAGCCCCGAAGTTCTTTTAGAAATGCGTAACTTAGAACAATTATCAGGTCTGCTCATAAGGTCATCTATGCCTTAAATTGTCTTCAGTTATGAATAAAATGCTCAAGTTTTGGATTTCTGTTTTTGGTGTCAGTGACGTTGCTGCTCCCGAAGAACGCCCAGTTGGTTCCCAAAATCGTTTACAAGAACTAAAAGCCGAACAAGCGGAGAAGTTAAAACGACTCTATGAACTCCAAGACAACCCCGAAATAGATGACCCCAAGGAGCGAAGCCAGATCGAACGTCGGTTACGGGACATTGAGCGCTTGATGCGGGTCTATAATTCGGTTTCGGATTTTTAGCGTGCTCTTTCCATCAAATGAACTTGAATCCACCACCTTGGCGGACTTACTCTTCGCTGTGTACAATCGTCCTAAGTAGATACGCCATCGCTCGGCCTTTTAGGGCGGATATCAAGAAAAATCATATCTGATACACATTTGTTAAGCAATACTAAAACAGACCCAAAGATGCCGAGACACGCATTTTGGGTTTTCGTTGCTTCAGCCCATTAAAGCGGCGCCTCCATCCTGTACCTGTTTCAGGGCTTCGACAGCATCTGCCAAAAGTGCAGAACCGTCTGTGTGGCTATCATTCATCAATACCCCGCCAATAGAAATGGATTGGGCCGGGAATCGCATTTCGGTTGTTAGACTATACTGAATATCCGAAATCCAGTCTTCGGCGTTAAGAATGCTCCCATATAAGAAAACGCCTACCATCAATTCACCAAATCGCTCGACCCGACCAATATTTCGGATGGTTTTCTCCACCCCTTGCCAGAGTTCGCTTTCCCTAGCAACAATTACATCGGATGTAAGTTCTTTGTTTGCAGCAATGTGTTGATTCAGGTAAATCAATGCAAAAACCAATGGAAGATTTTGGTTTCGGGCTTTTCGCATTTCGTCTGCAATAATTTCTTTACGAGGCCGCGTGGCATGTCCTGCCCAAACTGTAGGGCCGGAATTGGTAGGCGTGGTTTTTTTATGTTCGGCTATGACGGCAGAAAGGGTCTGTGCAAAACCAGAAAGAATACCCGGATGGTGTACAGAGTGGGTGGCGGTAGCATCGGCTGCAAGATACCCCCATAACCCACCTTGTAAACGAATGGGGGCGGCGATCAGTCCAATCAAGTCAACGTGTTTGGCATAATAGAGCGGGGTTTCCGAAATTTCGGAGGCCGTAAGAACCGAAATCTGTTCGTTAGGGTCTATGGCCCGCAGGAAAGGAGTGGATCGTGGGATTTGGATATGTGGTCGGATGGCCTTTTCTTCCGACAAGATCCCTTCGATGAGGGCATGGTGTTGTCCTAAACGGAGCAATACAACCGTGTGGGCCATAGAGGCGGCTTTTACGGCTTCGAGGGTGTGTTTAAAAACCTGTTGAATGTCCACGGGTGTTGGGTCCGATTCGTTGTGTGGTGTTGGGTGTGTCTGGCTGGTTGGAGCAGCCTTGATTTTTAAAAAAGTGGGCGGAGCCACTTGAGGTACCTCAGGGGAAGATGTTTTTACCTGTGTTTTTTTGGGACGAATACTAAGGATTTCATCGGTGCTGGATGGATTAGGCTTCAGGGGGTGTGGGCTTGGTTCTGTAGATGCCTGATCGGCCCGAGGTATCGGTCTTGGTGTCTCGTTCGTTTTTTCTTTGGGGCGTATGTGTTCAATGCCTACTTCGTGGAGGGTTTCACGCTTAAATTCTGTTTTAAATCGCTGTGCATCGGTAACCTGATTGTTCCGATTTAAATAAATCAAGAAGAGAATACCTGCCAAGAGAACAACCAAGATCAGGAAAATGATCAAAACGGTCATAGATTAAACAATTGATGCGGAATAACCCGCTTCGCAGTTCGGATTTGAAGTACGGACGGAAGCATTGGTGTCGTGTGCAAGATAATCCGTAGGCTAATGGAAAACAAATTGGTGGCTACTGAAAACATTAGAATTTTTTTCCTAAAACCAACAACCTTTGGGAAATTTGCATCCAACAAAGTAACAAAATGGAACGCTTTTTGTTTTTAGTTGCTTCATGAACAGCGATTATTTTTAAATTGCTGTATTAAACCATAAATCTGAGTACTGTGATGGATCGAATTTTTGTATTTCCTGTACGCCGGTTGGTATTCGGTTTGTTCTGCTTGCTTTTACCATTAGGAGTTTCTGCACAACAAACTGCCGACTTGGGTATCACCATGAGTGACAATCTTGAGAATACTTCAGCAGGTAGCCAGTTGACCTATATTATCACGGTGATCAACAATGGCGCCTCGGCAGTGAATGGGATGACGGTGGTGGTAAATCTACGCACACCGCTCACCAATCCGGTTTTTACACCCAGTGGAGGTACCTATAATGCCCAAACCGGTGCTTGGGGTGGATTTACCTTGGGCGTTGGCGAATCCATCTTTTTGGAATTAAAGGCCAATGTGGCGGCAAATGCCGTACCCGGCTCCATTCTGACAACCGCCTATGTGCTTCCATCAGCGGGCTTTTCAGATCCGAACCCTGCCAATAATACATGTGCAGATAAAACCCAGATCCCTGGTAGCAATTCTACTGCGGACTTGGGTATTGTGAAAAGCGACAACCAAACCACCATTGCTCCAGGAGGCGTCCTGACGTATCTGATCACGGTTGTGAACAATGGCCCGGCTACACTACAATCTTTTACGGTGATAGATCGTCTGCCACCTTATGTTACCGCTGCTGGCTATGATGTAAGTGCAGGGCAATACAATGCCACCACAGGCGCTTGGACGGGTTTGAACTTTGCACCCGGAGAAAGCCTTTTTATGCAAGTGACGGCACAGGTTTCTTCAAATGCACCTGGAGGTACTTTATTATTAAACACGGCCTACGTCTATCCGCCGGATGGCACTATAGACCCCAATAGTGACAATAATACTTGTCATGATGTAACGACGGTCTCTGGAAACAACCCACCCCCAATTAATGAGGTGGATCTCGGTATCACCAAGTCTGATAATCGGGCGAATGTGACACCGGGCGAAGACTTGACCTATACACTCACCATCGTGAACAATGGTCCTGCAACCGTAACCAGCGTGGTAGTAATAGACACGCTTCCAACACATTTTGTCGGACCATATGTCTATACCACCCGAAGCAGCAGTGGCCAGGTGAATGTGGGTCTTTATGATCCGGTAACGGGCGTATGGAATGGTCTTAACTTTGCGCCGGGCCAGAGCC
The DNA here is from genome assembly GCA_002344075.1 of Bacteroidetes bacterium UBA2364. Lineage (GTDB taxonomy): Bacteria > Bacteroidota > Rhodothermia > Rhodothermales > UBA2364 > UBA2364. Next base: position 8,325 of record DDTM01000054.1, on the reverse strand, counting down.
TCTTCTTGGAAATCAAAGGAAAGGTCTCGCCAACTGCTCCACAAGGCAATCTGATTAATGTTGCGTCGGTTTCACCACCGCCAGGCTATACCGATCCAAAGTCCGATAATAACCATTGTGAAGACAAAACATTGGTGGTAGGCCCTGGTGGAGCGGACGTAAGTGTGCAGAAAACCGTCAACAATCCCATTCCTGCTCCTGGCGACGAAGTGGAGTGGACCATTGCAGTGACCAATAATGGCCCTGAAACCGCACAGGCCGTTTTGGTTAGCGACCGAATTCCAGTAGGTGTCTCTTTTGTATCTTTGGTCAGTGTGACGCAAGGTACATTCAATGCCCAGAATGGTAGCTGGGATGTGGGAACGTTGAATGCCGGAAAGACGGCCACATTGAAAGTAAATACTTCGGTTAATAACGGTGCTCCTGCGGAAGTAAAAAACTGTGCTACGGCCACGACAACCAGCAACGACCCTACAGCCGCGAATAATGAAGGATGTGCCAGCATTGCGCCAAAGACTGTCTCTTGTTCTTGTGATGCAGGCGTAGAATCGAATGGCGACTTTGCGTTGGCGCTCGCTCAACGTGCTTTTAACCGCCAGTTTGTGAGCCAAGAAGGGCCTGTCTCTATCCTCCATAAAACGGTTTCTCCGACGACGGCTGTATTGGCAGAGTTGGTTCCATCGGTTGGTCCAGAAGGCGCGTTACCGTTCGACCAGACATGGGCCGTTGAAGACCTGATGTCTTATGGAATTACGAAGGCAAAAGCCCTTTATGCAGTGGACTATAACCAAGCAAACAAGAACAACCGACGGATGGCGGGGATTTTTGCTGCCGTTACACAAGGACATCATTACGAGCACGCAAAAGTAACCTGTGACCGCTTTGGAACCCATACATTAGATGAAGTAAAGATCCTTGAAATCGCTGGAAACCCCTTTGTGTTGTCCAAAATTATGCGGGCGGATGGCCAATTGGATTATTCAGTCACTTTTACTGCTCGTAAAACAGGTAGTGGGTATTTGGTGGATAGCCGGAATGCTACCGTAGAATATTCCCTTCCAGCTTCTAAGGACGAGGAAATCCTGACGTTCGAGGTTTGGACACTTTCACCAGAAAAAACCGCTGAGATGGTTCAGGAAATCCTGAAAAAACTTCAGACACGTGGAGCGGTTACCATCAATAATACCGAATGGAATGCGCCAACAATCCCTAAAGTTTATGTACGGAAAGGACGCTACGAACAGTCTAAGTTGGTTTTTGAAATTGCAAATCCTAATGGACTTTCTACCGCAGAACTGACCGGATTTATCCGGAACTCGGAAGTGGCTACAGATACTCGCACGGTGGATATGACGTTAAATCTATCCGGAAAGTCGGTTCAAAACATCACAATCCCGATAAATGGCCCCCTCTATGATGCAACATTCGAACTGTCGGATGGTACCCGGAAGGGTATAGACCAATTATATTATGCCGATGGTACGTGGAGTTACAACGTACCCCATTTGGTAGAAGAGGCCGCTTTGAAGGTAACGCCACAAGAAGCCTTTATGCCTTCCACCGATTCCTATGTGGTAGAACGAAATGCGCAGTTATCAGGAAAACTAACCGAGGCATTGGGAAATAATCAGGTGGTTAGTCTCTTCCGGAGCTTGCGCGCAGGGAATACTGTAGCAGACTTTAGTGCCTATAATGCCATCCAGTTTACAGCGTCTGGCTCCGGCAGGATTGAATTTTCGCCAGAAAAAGCCTCGCGAGCCGGAAATGAACAATTCCGTACCGTTTTTGACCTTACCTCGTATCCCAAAACCTACACCATCCGATACAGCCAACTCAGCAATGGTGTTGGAGATACATTTTCTGCCGAAGACTTGCGTTGGCTGTCTTTCTATGTATTACCTGCCACTGGTAAGGGGTATCCACAAAACTTCGATATTAATCTGAAAGACGTTAAGTTTATTGCCAATGCGGAGCCGCTCCCTAAAGCCTATAAGCTCTATCCTAACTACCCCAATCCATTCAATCCAACAACGGTGATTGAGTTTAATGTGCCCCAGCCTTCGGACGTGAAAATTGCAGTATATGATGTGTTGGGACGAGAAGTAAAAGTCTTGGCGAATGGACAATTTTTCCCGGGTTTACACTCGGTCGTGTTTGATGCAACCGGACAACCTTCCGGTGTATATTTCTACCAAATGTCTGTTGGGCGTAATACCTTGACGGGAAAAATGATTTTGACGAAATAAAAAGGCGATGCCCAACTGTTCAACGGGATGGTTCTTGAGGGCGATCCCGTTTTTTGTGGCATACAGCCGGGTGCATTTCAAAAAAATGCCAAATAAACATACGACGCACTTAAATCTGGCCAGGCAGTATGTGAAAGACAGTCTTTGCCTATCGTTGAGAAAAACTCCGTAGGAGCGACATCATAATAGAATCCGTAGGGGACGACATCATACGATAATCCATTTGGTCTACATAAAAAATGTGAAAGATGTATTCACATGATAATTGGGGAAGTTTTGAAATACACCCCATACAGCCAAACTTAACACAGCGGTCCATGCGTTAATGGTCGGACGTAGTCTGGTCGTGGAATAAGATGTGATGCCACAATGCTATACCACAATTTATTGCGGGAGAAGTATAGGAAAAACAATGAGGCAAGATGTGCGTAAAAAAATGCAAGAAATCACCAAACCCACCCCGCATCCAAAAACTGGAAACGGGGTGCTGTGTTCGGCAAGAAAATAGAATTTCTTTAATACGCCCGTGCAAAGAGAACGCGGCCCGCAGAAGGTTTTCCAGAGCGAGGATCGGTTCCCGCTTCCGATTGCTGATCTAAAGGGATGCACCGAATGGTGGCCTTGGTTTCTTCTTTGATAAGTGCTTCGGTCTCTGCCGTTCCATCCCAATGTGCCAATATAAAGCCGCCTTTAGCATCTAAAACCCCCAGAAATTCCTCCCAAGTATCAACTGGGGTAATCATATTGTCTCGGTAGGCTTGGGCGCGATCAAAAAGATTTTGTTGGATTGCCGCTAAGGTGTCTTTGATGGTCTGAACTAAATTCTCTTGGGAAACCGCTTCTTTAGAGCGTAGGTCTCTGCGGGCCAATTCAATGGTACCATTTTGCAGATCCCTTCCACCAAGTGCCAGACGGATTGGTACACCCTGTACTTCGTACTCATTAAATTTCCAGCCTGGTCGTTGGTCTGAGTCGTCTAATTTTACCGAAATACCAGCGGCTTTCAGGTCGTTTGTGATGGCTTTAGCCCGTTCCAAGACTGCTGCCGCATTATCTTTCCCGGCGATAGGTACGACTACTACTTGCGTGGGTGCAATTCGCGGGGGCAACACAAGTCCCTGATCGTCCGAGTGGGTCATAATAAGCCCCCCAATCAGCCGTGTAGAGACACCCCAAGACGTAGCCCAAACATATTCTAATGCGTTGGACTTGTTCTGGAATTGGACATTAAAAGCTTTGGCAAAGTTTTGTCCGAGAAAGTGGCTGGTTCCTGCCTGAAGGGCTTTTCCATCTTGCATCAGCGCTTCGATACAATAGGTTTTATCCGCCCCTGCAAATTTTTCGCTCTCGGTTTTAATCCCTTTAATGACAGGCATGGCCATGAAGTATTCCGCAAAGTGGGCGTAAATGTCTAAGATTTTTTCGGTTTCTTCGATGGCTTCTTCTGCGGTGGCATGTGCTGTATGACCTTCTTGCCATAAAAATTCCATTGTTCGGAGGAAAAGCCTTGTACGCATCTCCCACCGAACCACATTTGCCCACTGGTTGATCAGGATCGGCAAATCCCGCCAAGATTGGATCCAAGACCGGTAAGTGTCCCATATGATGGTCTCGGATGTAGGACGAACAATCAGGTTTTCTTCTAACTTTGAGTCTGGATCAGGCTCTACGCCGGATTTGTCTTCTTTTACCCGCAGCCGTGAGTGGGTGACAATCGCGCATTCTTTTGCAAAGCCTTCAACGTGATCGGCTTCTTTCGATAAAAAAGATTCTGGAATAAAAATGGGGAAATAGGCATTTACGTGACCTGTTTCTTTAAACATTCGATCCAGTTCGGTCTTCATGTTTTCCCAGAGGGCAAATCCGTTCGGACGAATGACCATACACCCCCGAACCGGTGAGTGTTCGGCGAGCTTGGCGTTCTTCACGACGTCCTGATACCACTGCGAGTAATCGTTCTCGCGCTTTGTTATTACGTCTGCCATTCTATACAGTATTGACTAATATGATGGACACATCCCGTGCGCTACTCCTTGAAATTGATTGCGAAATTGCGGCATAAGTGTCACGAAATTGTTACGGCATAGCAATTGCACGCATTCCACATAGAGAAGTAGGATGCAGGCTCTATGCTTAATTGATGGGGCAATATACATGTCGGAAGGGGTATGTAACCAACTTGGATGACGTGAGATTTAGAATAAAAACACCCACTCCCCCTAAGCAATTATAAAACAGGAGAAACGCCATGAGAAGAA
>DDTM01000054.1:0-3644 GCA_002344075.1 Bacteroidetes bacterium UBA2364 | reverse complement strand
GGAACCCGCGAAGTGATCGCCACAGGCTACAAACAATCCCTCTCTGTGGAGATCATTGGCCTTAACGCCAATGATCTAAATAGCCAAAATCGCCATTATGCAAATGATGCGGCTATGGCTACAACATTTGACCTAAAACGTCCGATAGAACACGAAATCTCGCGAAAAGCTTGGCGGTTGGTGGGTGGTGCAGCTACCTTGTCTGTGCTCATCATCTCCTTGGTGACGATAAGTACAATGTAGAAATCACTAAACAATATTTCAGGAAGTACCGTCTTAGAATCAGGATACACAACCGATTCGGCACAACACTTGCTGCTAAAATTAATACGGGGAACCATTCCCCGCTACAACCGATTTAATGTGTAACCTTTAGTAACCAGTGAGCGACTATATAGGATAGGTAAAATCCTACCACAACAACTTGGCGTTCCCAAAACGTTCATCAATCTTTAGATAAGGCTATGAAAAGTTCGATGCTCCGTCAATCCCTTGCGACCCTCGCGCTCTTTGCTGTTATGGTAGGGCTGAGCGGTTGCTACACCCGCATGGTGGTGGTGGAACGCCGCCCAGCGGAAGATCGCTACTATGAAAACGAACGTGCCGAAGATGTCCGTTATAGCGATGAAGGCGCGGTAGATGTAAACCGCTATAGCTATGATGACGATGATTATGCGTATTACGATCGCTATGATTACTATGAGCCATATAATTACTCGTTTTATTTTGATGCGTTCTACGGCCCGTATTCATGGTATCGTCCATCGTACAACACCTACTACGGGTATAATAATTATTATGATTATTACTACTACGACAGCTATTGGAGCCCTTGGCGTCCAGCGAGTTGGTACAGTTCCTATTGGTGTCCGCCGGGATACAACTACTATGGCTATTCTGGTGGGTATTATGGCAATGGCTATTACGCTGGTTGGTACGATGGCTTTCACTATGGAAATCGTCATGGAGGATATGGCAACACGGGGAATTACGCGCCTCGTGGCCGGTATAACAGCGGCCTCGCAGCCGTCGCTACCACTTCTGGCGGTAGTACACGGGGGGCATTAGGCCCCGGATTGGCGACGGGGTCTCGTGGCATTGCTTCTGGTGCTTCCCGCACTTCTCGTGGAACATTAGGAGACACGCCACAAAACGTACAAGGCCGTCGGACACGTGGGTCGGATGTATATGGCACAACCACTGGCGGTAGTACCTATAGCGGTAGCTCCCGCGCAGGACGGGACGGTGGTTATGGATCGCAAACCACAGGTAGTACCGCACGGCGTCCTGCTCGTGGAGAAGATACGTACTCGACCGGCAGTCGGGGAACACGAGGATCCAATGCCAATAGCAGCAGTAGTGGTCGCGGTACTTCCGCCCCGAATGCAACTGGTCGTGGATCCAGAGGGAATACCAATAACAGTGAGTTGGGTACCGGATCTCGTCAGGATAGCCGTCCTTCTGCGCCCGCTGCCACCACTCGTCGTCCGGCAGATCGTGGACCGGCCTACCGTCCGGAGCGCCGTCCAGAGTCACGTCCTTCTTCAGGTAGCAGCGATTCCGGCAGCCGTCGGAACTCCGAAGCATCGCGCCCCAGTTCTCCTCCGCCCTCATCGAGTTCGGGTGATTCTGGTAGCCGCCGTAGTTCCGAGGCATCGCGTCCCAGTTCGTCTGGTTCATCCCGCTCATCCAGTTCAGGTAGTAGTTCTTCGAGCGGCGGGGAATCCAGAGGTCGTCGCGGGAATTAATCTGGTTCTCTGAAGAAAGGAAACCACGTTTTGGGCCTGTGCAATCTAAGACATGGCTGTGCAGGCCCTTTTTGTATCCTATAGGATTCATTCCCGTCCTTTTAGATCATTGATAAATTCAACATTTAAATCGTCAAATAAAATGAAATACCGATTTTTTAAATCTGTTTTAGCGGTGGGCGTACTTTTTGCCGGGGCCCTCTCCTTAGAGGCACAAAGCGCCGAGGATGCCATTCGCTATACACAACGCAATCTGAATGCAGGTGCCCGATCGGTCGGGATTGGACTTGCCGGGCGTGCTGGGATCGGAGATTGGTCTGCAACCGCGCTCAATCCAGCGGGTCTGGGATGGGCCAAATATTCCACGTTTCAAGGTGGTTTGCAATTATTGGGTGGTGAAGACGAATCTTCGTATGTAGTTCCGGGTGTGGCTGCGAAAAACAGTACCGAGCAGTTTAGTACTTCTGGCATCTCCAATTTGGGCTATCTAAAGAAAGTGAATGTGTCGCGTGGCTCTTTAGCGTTTGGCGTTGGGGTAAATAAAGTAACGCAATACGACCGTAGCAATAATTTCTCCGGGGAAAATGGTAAGAACTCTATTACCGATTATTTCCTTCCGGCGGAAGATGCTTATACGGTTAATGCCGGAACGGATGGCATTATCGGTACTAATGATGACCGCTTTTCATTTACGTCGCCCATCTCTACCATTGCTTTCGAGACCTATGCGATAGACTTTGATAAAGCATTTTACACAGCCCAGAAATATCCTTTCTTTGCAGGCATTCAAACAGGAACCGTCTTGCAGGAAGGAAGTATTCGCGAAAGTGGGGATGTGAATGAATTGAATTTTGCGGGGGCTTGGGAGGCTTCACGCAATGTAATGGTGGGTGCTTCGCTGAATATCTTATTCGGTAACTATAAATATCGTCGTAACTTTAAAGAAAATGACCTTTATAATGATAATAACGGAGTTTACCCAACGGTGAACTTTAATGGTTTGACCTTGACCGAGAACCTTGATACAGGCGTAAGCGGGGCTAATTTGCGATTTGGGGTTTCTGGAAAGTTGACCGAAAAAATTAAAATAGGCATTGTAGCCGAAACCCCTACCCCATATAATATCGCAGAAGAATATGCCACCATTCTTGCGACCAAATATGACGACGGGGATACATATGAATATGGCGGGCTATCCAACGACGTGGGGACAGGTGCGTTTGACTACAAAATTAAAACCCCGTGGCGTCTGGGAGCTGGGCTTCAATATTCCAATAGCCACCTAAACCTTTTTGGAGATGTAGAGTTTACAGATTGGTCAAAAATGCAACTCAGTGCGGAGTCTGACCGTGATTATTTTAACCGTTTGAACGACAATATTGCAGAAAATTATCAGGCAGTATTGCAAATGGCGGTAGGAGGGGAGTTTATATGGCGGAACTTTACGGTTCGGATGGGTGCTGGAACAACGCCTGATGCCCGCAAAAACCCTGAAGTGGGCCGTGAAAAGAATTATATCTCTTTGGGGGCTGGTGTTAAATTCGGAAATAAATTTGAATTAAATGCGGGAGTCCTAAATGAAACCTACAAAGATTTATATCTGCCATATACAGACCTATCCACCTTCAGTCCGTCACGTTTTAACGATGATCCATTGGTGAATCGAAAAGTGAATCGCCAGTTTGGAACCATTGAACTCAAAGTGACGCTCTAAGTCGGTGTTGGATCGTCATTCGAGCCATAAAAAAACGCCCTTTGGAATTCCATGGGGCGTTTCTCATTGTGCGCCCGGCATGTGCGCAGACTTGGCGGTGGAAGTCCGCTACACGCTTGACAGCGAGGAGTGTTAACCAAAGGCAAGGGTGTCCGTCGCGAGGCGGAATCTGAAGGAAGCCG
>DDTM01000063.1 GCA_002344075.1 Bacteroidetes bacterium UBA2364 | reverse complement strand
TAAGTTGTTGGTCAATAAAATTAAAAAGGGAGGTCGGAGAAATATACTTCGGCCTTTTCTTTTAGAAGCGAAAAAGATGATTGCCAAATGGAACGGGGGTACTACTCTCGATAAACCATTGGACCGCATTTTCTAATCGTTCGCGGGCAGTGTCTAACGTTTCCTGAATACCGCCATCCGGAGGATTTTGCACGTTAGGAACCGAATATTTGTGTCCAACCACCAAGCCCGCACACGGAATTTCTAATTCATTTGCCAAAACGACTTCTGGGGCTAAAGTCATGGAGTTAACGTGTGCGCCCATTGCCGCCCAATAACGATTTTCTGCTGGGGTTTTGGTGCGTGGCCCGCCCGCATAAGCAAAAACCACATCCATGCGAATTTCTGACTGGAGTGGTGTAAAGAGCTGAATTAATTGATGGGTTAATGCCCGCGAAAAAAGACCTTCATTCAGCACCAAATGTCCCTGCTGGGGCGAAGGGTATGAAAACATGGTACAGGTACTGCCATCTGGTAAACGGTTTTCTGGATAGATCAGGTCTTGCAGAAACAATAATTTATATAAGGGCAAGTCTGTTGTCATAATCCCTACAGAACTGGTTATTAGCAGCGCTTGACAGTTGACCATTTTAAGGGCATATGCATTGGCCCGGTAGTTAATTTGGTTGGGAAGTAAGCGGTGTGGTGAACCATGTCGGAATAAAACCCAAGCAACTCTGTTTTTTAACTGAACCCCGTGCAAAACAGTTGATCCGAAGGGGGTGTCGAAAACCGTTTCTGTCAGTTCCCACTTGGTAAAGTCGTCCTTTTGGAAAGAACTTCCTAAAATAACGACAACAGAAGGTGTGGTTTGTATTAGGTTCATGTATGTCTTTGGAAAATGGAAAAGCCCAACCCCAAAAACAAGAGGATAGGCTTAATAAATGAATAGGGCGAAGATTTTAAATACGCTTAACAGTGGTTCTTACAGATGGATCCATTGCAACATCCGCCAAATCTACAGTTGCCTCAATAAAGTATTCGTCTCTATCGTAGGCTTCATGAATGTGTTTAAAAATCTTTCCCATCATACCTTCCTTAGACTTCATACGTTCAATAAATGATTTTTCATATAAAAAGGATATTTCGAAGTCTAATTGTACTTCTTCACCCTCGCCGATGGAAGTTGGGGCAATGGCACGTGATCTACCCATTGTTGTTTTTTTCGTCTTTGTGTCGCTATATCCGTCCTGGTCTCGATGCGTGACATCCACCTCTCTGATAAACTCAAGATTAACGGATCTAATGACCTGATCGGAAATCCCTTTTATTTTAAGGATCCCCTTGACACTATTGTCGGTCACCGAAAAAGTTGGTTGTGCTTCCATCGCTAATTCGATGGTGTTCATGCCAATGAATTTTTTGGCTGAGTCAAAAAAGCCCATTTGCGTTTTGTGTCATGGTTTTTGGAATTAGGGCAAACACATAGTGAGTGGTGTATGGTGGGCGTTTATTACAACTCTTCTGTGAATGAATTTGTGCTCTATATACTTAGTTGGCAACCAAGCCATTTTGCTTGATTATAGCGCTAAAGTTAATAATCGCACATCCAAGTAAGTTAACACTTTCGTCGCAGTTTTACAAAATTGATTTAGCTTAATTTAGGGGTATTTACTTGGGTGAATTTCCAAACTTCCCAACCTACCTTGTGAACACCTCCTTCACCTTTTTTATGCCGACCAGTTGGGTTCTTGTATGATGCCACTCCTACAGAGTTTTTCTCAACGGTAGCCAACGATTGTCTTTCACATACGACCCGATTTAAGAGTGTCGTATGTTTATCGGCATTTTTTGAAATGCACCCTATTTGTTTTTACCATCGTAATGGTCTTTTTTACGCTAAAAAGATAATGTCTCATGATAAGTTGCAAGATGCGAGAGTGCATACCCTAACCTTGGCCTTGCCAAAAAGCCATTTCGCGCAGAACTCCCGTTTGCTCGTCTTGTATAAAGGCTTGTGGTGTTTCATAAAGTTTCAGGGAGCCATTTTGCATCAGTCCAAACCGCTTTCCCATAATAAGAGCTTCTTTCAGGTCGTGGGTTACCAGTAAGGTACTTGTATGATACGTTTTCGCCAGATTTAAAAACAAGGTTTGCATTTGTGCACGAATCTCCACGTCCAGACTGGCAAAGGGTTCATCCAATAACAACAAGCGTGGTTTAACAAGTAGCGCCCGACCAAAAGACGCCCGCTGCTTTTGCCCGCCCGAAAGCTGGTGAGGAGCTTTGTGGGCTTGATCTGCCAACCCTAGCTGTTCGATCAACGCATTGACTTGGGTTTTGACCTCCTTTTCGGCGATTTTCTTTAGGCGTAAACCAAAAGCCACATTCTCAAAAACATTAAGATGTGGAAAAAGGAGCGGTTCTTGGTACAAATACACCATACCCCTTACCTGCGGTTTCAACCGACGGACATCTTGGCCATCTACCACTATTTGCCCGGAATCGGGAGGTTCTAATCCAGCAAGGCATTTTAACAACGTGGTTTTACCGCTGCCAGAACGTCCCAGTATCGCGAGTAGGTCGCCCCGATGTAAAGAAAAAGAGATGTCTTGCAAGATCATTGCATTGCCAAATCGTTTTGAGAGGTTTTGTATTACCACGAGTACAGATGGCGCCATTAGTCCCTCCAAACATGTCGACGATTCACCGTCATCAAAATGAATGCTGGTAGCATTAATACCAGAGAAGCCATTGCGGCAAAAGTGATATTGGCTTCATTGACATAGAAATAGACCAAAACAGGCAAAGTTTGAATTTCTCCGCCACCAACCATGAGGGTGATGCCATATTGAACCCAAGAGATCAGAAAGGTTTGAAAGAAGCACATGCGAAGGGCGGCTATGGACATGGGCCATAGAACGTGCCGCATGGCCTGAAGGGCTGTGCCGCCTAAGGTATAAACCAATTCTTCGATAGCCTTCATTTGTGGCGACCAAAAAGGGACAAAAAATACAATGGCAAATGAAAATGCAAACATCCATTGTGCTAAGATAACGCCTAAAATAGTACCAACTAATTGGATTTTGATAAAAAGAAACAGGAGGCAAGTTGCTAAAATGACCGGAGAAGAAACAAAAGGTAAATATGCCAAACGAAGAAGCCATTTTTTGAGTGGGTGATGGCTTACAAAATGTCCGGTAATATATCCAAATGCTGTTGCAAAGACGGCAACACAGGTAGAAATCCAAGTTGAAAGCCATAAGCTTTCGCCCATTTTTCCGGAGAATATTTGTAAAAAAGCCGTAGATGACCAACGTTTCGGCCATAGGTGTGGAAAATGCCAGCCTTCCCCTAATGCCCACACTGTTAGCAACCCTAAAGGTAGAAGTCCCAACCCAACCAAACCCCCAAAGACAAGTTTATTCAGGATTCTCATCTACGACGTTCTTTATTAGTAAAATGGCACATAATATCGCGGTGTAGAGTAGCGCCATAATAAAGGCTTCCGGTTTGTCGGCCAGATCGAACCGTTCAAATTTTCGTAGCGTCAATACGGAGATCATTTGCGGACTCTGAGACCCCACCATGAGGGGAATATCGTAAGCGCCAAAAACAGTAAGGAAATATAGTAAAACATTGCCTTTAGAGCGTTGAAATAAAATCGGAAGTTGGACCCGCCAGCGTGTTTGTGATATAGAAGCACCCAATGCAATGGATAATTCGGAATACGCATCCACGATTGCATCTTTCCAAAGTGTACGAAAAAACAATAAGAAAAATGGTACACCTGTGAGTAGATGTGCCATCACAATGCCAATTCCATAGGGGTCTTGCACCCATTCGGGAAAGGCTTGCGGACTTGTAATCCAGCCAAAGTGATAGGCCAATCGTGCCAGCCATCCGCCTCCTGAAAATATCTGGAAAGTAAAAAAACCTGCTACCATCGCAGGCAGGGCAAATGGTAAATACCACACCATGCCCCAATTGCTTTGAAGCCATTTTCGGTGTAGATGTACAAAAAAGGACGCTGCCAATATCCAGCTAAAAACGGTGCAAGTTGTGGAAACATAAGCACTAAAAAGCACAGAAGGAAGCACCTCGTTTTTGGTCCATACGTTCGCCCAATGTACAAAGGTGAAGCCATCTGCCAGAACTCCTGCCCACCCCACACTGTACAACAGAGCGTACCCTACACTAAACACAATCGGAAAAATTGCCCCAATGCCAAAAAGCCATGCACCCCAACGGCCTGCAAACTGGCTCATGGTGTTTTTCCTTCAATCATTTGTTTCCGGAAATCGGCGGCAAGGCGGATCATGTATTCTGGCGCCAATTCCATCAGTGCACGGTTTTGAATGTCAGCGCGATTTGGGGCGTATTTTCTTCCCGGAATGTTCTCAAACATCATGCGTTTTTCCAAAGGGAGTTTCTGTGTGTCTAAGACCGTTCCATCTCCCCAAATCTTGGGTATCATTTTTTTGTGCTGGGCTTCTGGAGAAAGTAGGAAATTAATCACGACCAATGCAGCGGGTTTTTGTCCGGAATGGGTCGTAATACCCAAAAAATGACTGTTTTGGATCGTACCCGATTCCCAGACATAGGCCCTTGCCGTTTCAGGAAATAACCCTTGAAGCACCTTATTATCCACTTCGCCATCGTTATTGCTCATGGTGAAGTCTATTTCTCGATTGGCAAAAAGTTGGTGTAATTGGGCCACACCTTCGGGATAGGTTTCGCCACGTCGCCAAAAATGAGGACGCAAGTCTTTGAGATATTGCCAGAGCTGGGCGCTGTATTGCTGATATTTGGCTTCGTCGAAGGGGCCATTGAGGACTGTTTGCCCGCCTGCTATGTCAATTAATAATCCTTTTAGGAAGGTAAGTCCTGCAAACTGGGTATCTATCGTAAATCGTCCCGGATGTGCCTTTATCCATGCTGCAAGTTGGCTTCGGTTTTGTGGGGGTGTTTGGACGCGAGTGGTATCATAAATGAAGGCCATTTGGACGTTACCCCAAGGCGCTTCAAAACCATCTACCTTTTGTTGAAAGTCAGTATTAATAAAAGGGCTGTTCATCTTCACATACCGGCTATTGGGCAAACGATCTACAAAGGGTCCAAAAAGTGCTTTTAATTGTCGTAATTGGTAAAAGGTCTCACCGTTGATCCACATGATGTCCGCCGAAGAAGTGGTTTTGCCTGCTTCCAACTCAGTCGCTAACAAGGAAACCAATTGATTCCCTTGCCCGGAACTAATCTGAAGATCTATCCCGTGAGCCGATTTGACGTTAGGAACCACATATTCTTGCATATAGCGGTTAATGAATGGATCGCCCGTCCACATAAACATTCGCACGGTTTTGCCTTTGGCGGCAGTTTCCATTTCTGGCCACGTTGTTGGTAAGGTTTGTGGGGTAGAAGTTGGTTTTCCACAACCATTTAAAATCAATAAAAATAATAGAATAAAGAAAGTTTTTATAATATTGATCATAAGGAGAGCAATGATGATAAGTAAAGGACTACATGTAAGAAATATACACTATTTTTGAGGCCTTCCCACCCATTGTCATAATAAATGGGTGAGGTATCGGATAGTGCCAAATTATTTTCATTTAAACCCTTGTAATTAGTCTAATTAGTCTGTGGTAAATAGATTAAGGTTCTTTTTATCTAAACCTGATTCCCATTTTTGTTCCTATAAGAATTTAATGACCTTGATCAAATATCCATGAATAGCTTCTTAGAAGCAAGTGCATTTCCAAAAAATCAAGGCTCACAATTTGTGTACTTCCCCGAAAGCAGATAAGGGTAGAAGCGCAAAATTTGTTTTGCATCTCTACCCCTATTTTCATGATAATTCGCTTCAATTTGTATGTTATTTCAGAAAGGAGTTTTATACAAAGCCATTATAATCTTACCTTATTGATTGTTGATTGCCTGCTCCCGTCTTGAATTACTTTGTTGCATTTCTACGTTTTCTTTTATTTTTTGCTGCTCGATGCGCCTAAACGTTGCCTCGTTTACCTTTCGTCTGCCTGTAGGTTTCTTGAAAACGCTGTTATTGACAGGTGCAAGTTCCAATCTTGTAGCAACAAGCGTATCTCCATTTTTATCCAATCGTAGAATCATACCCGGAAGCCCGTGGTATTCACCTGGCCCTGAAGAGACAGGCAAATCAGGTGCAAACCATGCAACAGTATTTCCTGTTTTCTTGCGTGTCTTTTCAACTGTTGCTACTCCGTTCACATCTATGGAGGTGTTGGTAGAAATAAAAGTTGTCGTATCAGGTATAATGGCTTTAATGCATAAATGCCCCGCAATAATTTTTGTTTCTGTTCCAATCTCCCATGCTAAAGATGACATTTTATCTTCAATAATAAAATAGCGCCCGTAAAGACTTGTTTTCCGAATATACTGTTGCTGGGCAAGGTTTTTGTAAAAGAGTTCTTCAGAAAAATTTCGCTGATAATATCCTCCACGAGACATCGCTACCATAGCTCTTTGAGATTCTCTTTTATTATTAGACGCTACATCATATGAATAAAATGATTGATCTGTGTTAAAATACAAGATAAAAGCCGCATTTTCTGATTCAGGAGCAAAAGTTTCATTGTTTTTGCCTATGGATGAACCTGAAAATATATTAGAAAATTTACTATAATAAATTGTCCCTTCTGTCCCTTGGGATGTAGTTTGTGCTTGTACAGCAAATGGAAAAAATAGCAGGAGTGAAAAGAGATTTTTCATGGTCGTATAGGTTTTAAAATGACGAAACAAGATGGTTAGTTTTTTATATCAATTGCTTCTTTTATTTGCTCGAATGAAAGGCTACCCGAATACAACTTATCCTTGATAACAATGGCAGGTACACCATGGATCCCAAACTCTTTCGCCACGCTTCGATGTGCTTCGATACGCAACTTGTAGGTCGTATCTTGCTGACACGTTACAAAAGAGTTTAGCTGTTTAACCCCTATGCCCTCTGCAATGGTCTTCCAATCGGTTTTAGGTTGAGAAAAGGTTTCCTTCTTGAAAACAGTATCATGATATTGATCAAAAAAACCTAATTCTTTAGCACATTCTGCTCCATTTGCCGCCATGTAGGCATTCGGATGGATTTTATCAAGCGGAAGATGATACCGATGAATCGAAACTTTATCAGGATATGCTGCAACAACCTTTTTTAGAACCTTCTCTTGTTCACGACAAAAGGGGCATTCATAATCCATAAATTCGATAATCTTAATTTTATTTTCAGGATCAGGATGCATACCCAGTTTCTGCGCAATCCCTTTCACTAAAATAGGTTTCACAGGCGCTTTGGGTACTTCATTTTGAGCAAAAAACTCTCTACGGACGACCAATGCAGTGATAACAATGGCACATGTAATTAACACAATATCCGTCAAGTAATTACTTTTCTTCATGGGATTCTTTTGATTTTTTCAAAAAACTGAAAAACGCAAAGATTTATACCTCACACTACCCCCATCCAACTGAGTATATCTATCTATATGTTTGGCAATTCTTCAAATTTTTGATTGGTTTAAATGGCTAAAGCGTGTTCAATCAACAACATGCTTTAGATGTTTTCCCTGCTTCTTCTGTACATACCACACACTTTTCAGTTGTACTGCATTTACCCTGCTTCGTCTCGCATGAAACAGTAACGCCATTGCTACAAATTCTGCTAAGAGAGCATTCTGCTGTTTCCGTGACCTTAAGAACAGGCTGACAAGAAAGAAAAATCGCACCGAGTAAAATTAATGAAATAGACAATCCTCGAATAATTTTTGTTCTCATTGGTTTACCTCCCATTTAAACGATGAACGTGAGTTCAAGATATGCGATTGCATTCGCCACCATCGACAAGTCTAAACTCACGTTCAATCAAGGTACATAAATCACGAAATCTCGTTTTGAATCATTGTCAAAGACAAAAAATCATACCCTACAACAATCTTTTACTCACAACAAGCTCTTACTTCTGGCCCTGAATCTTTGCAAACCAGACAGTCTCCAAATGATCTACATTCGCCACCGTTTGCAGCTTTGCA
This sequence comes from Bacteroidetes bacterium UBA2364, assembly GCA_002344075.1. Lineage (GTDB taxonomy): Bacteria > Bacteroidota > Rhodothermia > Rhodothermales > UBA2364 > UBA2364. Next base: position 51,899 of record DDTM01000063.1, on the reverse strand, counting down.
TGAAATCGTAATTCCATCACCACAAGATTTGCTGATGGTACACTCTGCTGCTACTGATGAGATTGCAGGTTGAAAAGAAAGAAAAGAGGCACCGAGTAGGATTACAAAAAGTGATAACCCCCGAATAAATTTTGTTTTCATAAGGTTTTACCTCACTTACATTTAAGGTCAATAGATTTAAGGAAAATTAGGAGTACTTTGTTTAGTTGCAACTTTATGTAAAAGTACAAAAAAAAAAACTATGTTATACACACATATAAAAAATTCATAATTTGTTAAGATTATCTTAACCATTGCGGAGTTGCTGTTAGATGCAAGAAAGTCATGTAGTTTTTAGATTTTTTATCGTAGTGAGTGGTAATCCGTCGGTAATGCTTGCTTGATACGATTAAAGTAATTTTCGACTTTATGCCGATCCTTATAGCGTTCTTTGTCATGTTCGCAGAGGTGTTTACGATTACAACGGATCGGAATGACTGGCACGGCCTCTAAGGTGTGGGTGTGACATAAACCTCAAACGTACCCTTGGTCGGCCATAACGCCTGCATTTCACGCAAGATCGCTTAGTGCCGAATTATTTTCCTTTAAATCCTTTATCAGCCGATCCTTCATCTTATGGGTAGTTTGGGGCAAACAAGTTACCTTCAGGAGGGGCGTATGATGAATGGGGGGAAGTTGGTTGAAGCCCAAAATGCGCTTTATTCATGACATTCAGCAATAGACATTTCGATAATGTGTAAAGCGTCACGAATTTGTTCTTCGGTAATCACCAAGGGTGGGGCCAGTCGGATTTTGTTGCCATGCGTCGGTTTGGCTAAAAGCCCATGCTTTTTAAATGCAAGACAGAGGCGCCATGCGAGATCTGAGCTTTCTTCACAATTCACCACAATAGCGTTTAAAAGCCCTTTGCCACGAACAGATCGGATCAATCGGTGACGAGTGGCTATTTCCAGAAGACCCTCACGGAAAACTTCGCCGAGATGTGCTGCTTTTTCCGCCAAGCCTTCGTCGGCCACCACCTGTAAAGCCGCCATACCAACCGCACAAGCAAGCGGATTCCCACCAAAGGTGGAACCATGTTCACCGGGACGAATGGTAAGCATGATTTCGTCGCGGGCCAACACCGCCGAGACAGGCATCACACCACCGGAAAGGGCTTTGCCTAAAATAAGAATATCGGGTTTAATTTCGGGCTGATTTTCGCAGCTTTTAGCACAAGTACAATTCCCACAAGTCGCCAAGAGCTTTCCAGTACGTGCAATTCCTGTTTGAACCTCGTCTGCAATGAATAAAACACCGTGTGCATGACAAATTTCGGAAGCTTTCCTAAGATATCCCTCGTCTGGAACCACGACACCAGCTTCTCCTTGCATGGGCTCTACGATAAATCCGGCAATGTGTGGTTCATTGCGTAATACGTTTTCTAATGCCGCCAAGTCGTTATAGGGAACGTGTGCAATGCCTTCCATATGTGGTCCAAAACCCGTGCGGCTACTCGGATCGGTTGATCCCGAAATGACGGAAAGTGTTCGGCCATGAAAGTTGTCTTCAGCAAACATGATAATGGCTTCGTTTTCAGGAATACCCTTCACCGTATAAGCCCACTTTCGACAAAGTTTGAGCGCGGTTTCTACGGCTTCGACACCAGAATTCATTACTAAGGCTTTATCATAATCAAAAGTTTTACTTAATAATGCTTCAAATTCTCCTAATAAACTATGGTGAAATGCCCTTGAGGTAAGGGTCAATGTCTTCGCCTGCTCTATCAAGGCGTCCACAATGCGCGGATGACAATGCCCCTGATTGACCGCCGAATAGGCCGAAAGAAAGTCGTAGTACCGGTTGCCTTCGACATCCCACAGGAAAACACCTTCTCCACGTGTGAGCACAACTGGGAGTGGGTGATAATTGTGTGCACCGTAACGGTCTTCTAAGGCAATATAATGACTGGCAGGGTGAAAAGTACTGGCCTTCATGTGGGTTGATTTAAAAGGAGTGTAAAATTTAAGGTACCACAATGTAAAAATAAAATGTAGAGAAAATGGAAACTTATTTTAAAATGTTGCAAAAATTAAACTTTGATCACTTATATTTAACTGATAGAATACAAAAAAAATAAAAATGAAAGATGGATACATTTGATGTGCAAATCTTACAACTTTTAGAAACTGATGGCCGGATGCCGTTTTCTACCATTGCCACCTCGTTGGGCATTTCCCATACCATGGTGCATCAACGGGTGAATAAACTGATCGAACAGGGCGTAATTGTCGGCATTAAACCTGTATTGGACGAGAAAAAGTTAGGCTATGATTGGGCGACTTTCACCGGACTGACCTTGCAAAAAGATGCAGACTCCGAACGGGTGATTGAAGCGTTAAAACAAATACCGGAAGTAACCGAATGTTATTATATTACAGGGACTTATACCTTATATGTCCGTATTCTGGCAAAAAGCCATAGCCACATGCGCGAGATCTTGTATTATAAAATTGATACCCTACCCGGTATTGCCAAAACAGACTCAATGATTGAGTTAGGATGTGCTTTTAAACGCAATATTGGGCTGTAATATCATTATTTGTTAAGTTGATATATGACGATAAGAAAAAATAAATAAGAACAACCTCTGGTGGCCTTTTGTCAAGAGGTTAGCCGTTAAAGACGTTAAATACTTTCTACCTTTGGCAGTAAAATATTTGTACCTTTTTTTATCACGATTCTCATCACCATATGGAGACGACCATGCGTATCATTCCAAAAACAACATACGTTGTACTGACCTTTCTTATGTACATTCTTGTGGGTTGTGGCAGCGAGGCCGAAAAAACGGTTCAAGAAACCACACCCGCCGTACAGGACTTACAATCGGCTGCAAAAGAGGCTCAAAAAGCACTCGAAGGGCTTTCCGCAACACAAAACGGAGACGGTACTGCCCAGCAGGTGGATCCTGTACCATTTAAAGACCTTCAATCAGTGTTACCTTCTAATGTCGGTGGCGCCCCCCAAAGCAATTTGGAAGGAGAAAAGGTGGGGATGATGGGTTTTAATGTCTCGAATGCTGGAGCGCGTTACGAAAGTGGCGATAAATCTATTTCCATCAAAATCACAGATACTGGCAATATGAAAGGATTTGCTATGCTTGGATTTGCATGGATAAACAATAATTTTGAACGAGAGGATGCAAATGGTTACGAACGTACCACCAAAATTAATGGAAACCCCAGCCTTGAAAAATACAACCAAACCAACCAAGACGGCGAAGTCTCCTCACTGATCGGTGGACGCTTTGTGGTTTCGGTGGATGGTCGGAATGTGACCGCAGAGGAGTTAAAAGCTGCACTTGCTTCCGTTAATACCGGTCAATTGGCCGGTTGGAAAGACCGAGGTGTGCAATAAGTGTAGGTAATATATAACTTAAAATGAGCCGGGGTTTTCTCCGGCTATTTTTTTAATGGCTGATTGATCTCTGGCATTTGGTTAATATTTGTCTTTCAGAACAGGTTAGAACTCCGAATTTAGCGTATTGGCAAATGATTTTAGGTAAAGGGCAAGGTCTTCTTCAGGTGTTAGCCGTAGCTTCTTCTTAAGCCGATACCTGCTCTTTTCCACACCTTTAGGAGAAATATTCAGGATAGAAGCCATTTCTTTCGTATTGACATTGATAATCATAAGCGAGCAAATCCTAAGGTCATTGGCCGAAAGATCGGGGTGTTTCCGTCGAAGCTCTTGTGCAAAGGCGCTATTCGTTTCCTCGAAGAAAGCATTGAACCGCTCCCAAAAGTCTTCTCCACGGACCTCTGCGTCTATTAGTTTTATGACATGTCCATGTAGTGCGGGCGAGGCTTCAGACGTATCTGGGGGTGTTTCTTTAAGTTCTTTTTTTACTTTGTTCAGAAAATCATTTTTATGTGCCATTTGTAAACTCATGGACACTAACTGATTGCTTTTTGCCGCGAGGTCGGAGGCTAATTTTTCGTTCTTAAGCTGTAACAAGGCCCGCTCCGATTCCACCATCTGTTGCCTAAGGTGGCGCTCACGACGGTTCAGTAGTAAACCATAGCTTTGCCAGAATGCCAAAATAAGTAATAAAAAAATGAAGACCCGAAATGGAATGGTTTTCCAAAAAGGAGGTGAGATTTGGATGATAAGTGAGGTTTCGTGGGGGCTCCATTTCCCCATGCTATTGGTCCCTTTTATCCGGAAAGTATATTTGCCCGGTTCAAGGTTGGTAAAGTTGACAGAATGCCTTGGAATTTCCAATTGCTGCCATTCTTTATGGAACCCTTCCAGCATGTATTCAAACCGATTGTTCTGTGGTTCGCTGAGGTCGGATGTTGCAAAGTCTATAGAAAATGCGTTATCGAGATAGGACAAAGAAATAATTTGCGCATTTTCCAGCCGACCTTCGTAAATCATTCGTCCGTTCGGCCCTTTTCCGGGTAGAATGGAGTCGTTAAATACCCTTAATTCTGTAATTCTGACTCGTGGATTCAGTTCGGACTTCGTAACCTCTTCCGGATTGAGCATCATTAGCCCATTGATCCCTCCAACCATTAATTGGCCACCTCGGCTTAAGAGAATGGCAGCTTGGTTAAATTGGTTGGCCTGTGTATGGTGGTGGAAGTTGAAATTCTCGATGGTGCCAGATTCGGGGTTTAGTCGTGCCAGGCCGGAAAGGGTGCTAATCCAAAGATACCCTTTTTGGTCTTCTCTGATGCCCATCACGCTTTCAGATAACAAGCCCTGTGGTGAATCACCTGTCCCAAACTGGCTGCCCCCTTTCCAGAGGTTAAGGCCACCGTCTTCAGTTCCAACCCAAATGCGTCCGTTTCTGTCTTCGAATACAGTCCGTACTTCTCCTCCTTTTAGGCTACCGGGTTTACCAGAATCTGGTTTGAAGGATTTGAATTCGCCTGAATCCGGCATAAACAAAACCAATCCATGGTCTCTGGTTCCAATCCAGACACGGTTCTTCGTATCGGCCCGGACATACATGAGATCATTGGTAGGGAGGTTTTGGGAATTGGGTGCCCCTGCTCTATAATGGGTAAATTTTTTAGATTTTGGTTCAAAGACCATTAAACCGTCTCCCAAAATAGCAATAAAAATACGCCCATCCGGATTACCCGATATGCCCCATATATTTCCGTCATGGAGGGATGAAGGGACATCTGGGCTTCTTTGGAAATGGGTTACTTTACCCGTAATAGGATCCATAACATCCAAGCCTCGTCCAAAATATCCAATCCAGATGCTGCCATCTGGTGCTTCGTACAAAGATTTTACAACATTTCCGGACAGAGAAGACAGATTATTCGATTGGTGAGTAAAGGTGCTGAATGTCCGGGTAATAGGGTTAAATCGGTTAAGGCCTCCACCATCGGTTCCAACCCAAATTTCTCCTTTTCGGGTTTCTAATAAACATAAAACCGATGAATGGCTCAATTCACCTTGTACAAAACCAGTATGAGCAAAATGGTCGAAGCGCACCTTTCGCGCTTTATACACATTAATTCCTCCATTGTAGGAGCCGATCCAGATATTTTGGTCTTTCGCGACAAAAATATCATATAGGGCGTTGGTATTGAGATTGCCGGGACGGGTCACATTTTTCGTCTGGTTCATAAAGCGAGTTGAACCGGGGCGAAGGTAGTATAGCCCGCCTCCGTCGGTCACAACCAAAATTGTTTTGTCTTTTGTAAAATCTATATCTCGGACTTCGTTGTACGAGATACCATTGTCATCTAAGGGATAATGTTCTAAAGCACCTGTAGCCGGACGGAATTTGAAAAGCCCCTGTCGGTCTGTTCCAATCCACAAGGTGCCGTCTTTATGGGCGCGGATAACTTTTCGGTAGCCCAATAAGTCGAGCCTGTTTGGGTAGCCTATCGTTACAGGCGTAAAGCGTTTGGTACCTGTATTAAACCGAGAAAGGTGGGTTTGATCCGTAACAGCCCAAATCTGACCTTTTGTATCTTGGGTAAGGTCAAAGGCATGATCCGTTTCTAATTTCTTATTAGCACGGTTAAAGGCATGTAATACTTTTTCATTTGGGTCGTATGCGAAAATGCCTTTTCCAATGGTCGTAATCCACACCCAGCCCTTTTGGTCTTCAAATAAGCGTGTAATCCATGTATCTGAAAGTGCCGAAAGTTGAGGGTGTTTTCGGGAAGCTTTAAATTTCCCACTGTTTAGGTCTAAAATATTAACCCCACGATTTTGTGTACCCACCCAAATGTGACCATTCCGATCCTCCAAAAGCGTTGTGATAATCCGGCCTTCGAATGCGGGATCGGTTTTTGAAGATGTGTTAAAAACCTTAAATCCATAGCCATCATATTTGTTTAAGCCATTATGTGTTGCAAACCACATCATGCCAAAACGATCTTGTAAAACCGCATAAACTGTGTTATGAGATAATCCCTGTTCAATTGTAAGGTGCTCAAAAATATAGGGTGCGGATTCTGCAACCAGCGCAATTGGCTGTAAGGCGAACAACCAGATGAACCATGTGGAATATGTTTGGCGTAAACGCACCATGTGAGGATGGGTTTGAAAGGGGCTACGCTATAGTTTTCGGAAGCCCGAACAATTTAGGAAAAGAAATAGCGGAAGCGAAAACGTATGATCGAAAATATAATGCCTGTAATCGCTAAAGTGCTTTACGGGTATATATAGCCTGTTCAATGCTTGAATAACCTGGTAAATGTGTATGTAGTTATCATGTGATTAATATATGGTAGTGAAAAACGCTATCGTTTAAGCTGACAGGCTATAGACAAATAGCATGATACCATGTGCATTGCCCGAAGCAATTTAGGGGTTAGGCTATCATCGAAACAAAATTAAAAAAGCGTTTCCGGTTCTACAGCACATTGTTTTTGAGAATAATGGTCTATAGGCAAGACAAAATCCAGACACCGGTATATTGAAGATGGTATGGCCGGATTACAGGTAGCGAAAGCGTGTGGTTCATGGGCGTTTAGATACCCATAGCAAGTATTTTTGGACACTTTATTCCCAGATGTGCAACCAGACAAAACAATGAGGCGTATCAAATAATATCTTTTTTCATCCAAATTATTCTGCTCATGAGATACCCATTATTGTTTGTAGGTTCTTTATTCTTTGTTTTGACGGGATGTACCGAGGCCGAACGACAGGAAGCGCGTCAGGCAATTCAGGATACCCGGCAAGCAACGAGCGAAGCCAAGCGATTGGCCGAGGAAGCCCGCCGAATTGGTGATGAGGTTTCCCCAGAAGTGAAACAGGCACAAAAAGACCTGAAAGAACTTATTAAACGCCCGGAACCCATAGATTTTCGCGAATTAAAAACCTTATTTCCAGAAAGATTAGGGGTTTATGCACGTGTAGATGCCGGAGGAGAACGCACGGCTATCTTGGGCTATGGTTTATCTAAAGCCCATGCCTTCTATCAAGGTAAGCGTGGTGAAATTAAAATGCACCTCTACGACTCAGGAGGTCTCCGTAGCGTCAAGGCGGTTCATGCAGGATGGTTGTATGCCCAAATAGACAGGGAAAATGGAACCAGCACAGAGCGCACAACCACAATAAAGGGGTATCCGAGTCGAGAAAAATACCGGTCAGATACCCAGACGGGAGAAGTGGATATTGTGGTCGCTGATCGTTTCATCATAAAAGTATCGGGCGATAATGTGCCTTTAGAGGTTTTGCATCAGGCTTTAGACAAAATACAATTAAGTACTTTGGCGTCTTGGAAAGACAAGGGTTTGACCACAGGGACAAATTAAACAGCATAAAAAAAAACGGGGTGACTAAAACTGCCATCCCGTTTTTATTTCGGTGCTGGATTTGCTTACGCTTTTGGTGCTTCGTCTTTTCCACCGCCAGTCAAGTCTGAGATTTTGTCCTGAACAGTTTCCACGACATCACCCGCAACATCTTTGGCTTTTTCAAAGCCATCTTGAGCCAATTCTACGGCATCTCCTGCGAGTTCTTTGCCTTTTTCAATGGCATCACCTGCAACATCCTGAACGGTTTCTACGACATCGCCCGCAACATCTTTGGCCTTTTCCAGACCTTCTTGTGCCAATTCCATCGCATCTCCTGCAAGTTCTTTGCCCTTTTCGAGTGCGCTTTCGGCCATATTCTTTAGGTTATCAAACAAGCTCATGATTGTGCTCCTGTTATTTTGGGAATTATAGGTCACTTGTATAAGCGGGAAGATATTCAATTGTAATAAAAAATGAAACACTTCCTTAAAAAAAATAGCTATTTGTTAAATCAATACTTCACCAGTCATTACTTCCGGATGGGGCAGACCTAAAAGGTGGAGGATCGTTGGCGCAATATCGCCTAATTTTCCGGGGCGTATTGGGCCATGAAAGCCCTCCTTGATGATGAGATGTGGAACCAAGGCGGTTGTGTGTGCGGTATTGGGCGTTCCATCTTCATTACGCATCTTATCGGCATTGCCATGATCGGCGATAATTTCCACTGAATAACCGTTTTCAATGGCCGTTTCGACCACTAATTTGGTGCAGTTATCTATTGTTTCGATTGCTTTTACTGCGGCTTCAAAGACCCCAGTATGACCAACCATATCCGGATTGGCAAAATTAAGCACAACCAAGGCGTATTCATTTTCTCGGATGGCCTTAGATGCGGCCTCTGTTAGTTCGGGGGCACTCATTTCGGGTTGTAAATCATACGTTGCTACTTTGGGCGAGGGGGTCAAAATGCGGTCCTCTCCATCGAAGGGTATTTCCCTGCCCCCATTGAAGAAAAAGGTGACATGAGGGTATTTTTCAGTTTCTGCGGCGCGTAATTGCCGGAAGCCTGCACTGGAAATCACTTCGCCGAGAGGGGATACAATATCAATTTTTGGGAACGCTACAGGTATGGTGAAAGAATTATCGTATTTCGTAAATGAACAATAAAATAAATTTTCCAAATAATCCGCGACAAATCCAGAAAAATCCTCAAAGAGGAAGGGCCGAGAGAGTTGACGCATTCTGTCTGAACGGAAGTTGAAGCAAATAACCGCATCACCGGGTGCAATCCGTGGGCTGCGATTGTTTTCATCCATCACCAGCAATGGTTTTATAAATTCGTCTGTAATCCCATCTGAGTGGCTTTCTTGCAGCGCTATGATGGGGTCATCCACTTTTTTTCCAGAGCCATGTACTAACAAGTCATAGGCTTGCGCGGTACGTTCCCAGCGATTGTCCCGGTCCATGGCATAATACCTTCCAATGATGGATCTTACCTTCCCGACACCAATTCGTGCTGCTTCTTTCATAAATTCGGACATATAGCCCACACTGCCGTGTGGGTCAGTATCTCGTCCGTCGGTGAAACAATGTACATTAACCTGGTCTTGTGAAAGTCCTTCACGTTTTGCCATTTCCAAGAGGGCAAAAAGGTGCGTATTAGAAGCATGTACCCCACCATCGGAAAACAACCCCATTAGATGTAGGTTGGTACCCTTGTTTTTAGCATGGGACATGGCTGTTTTGAGAACCGTATTATCATAAAAGGCCCCTTCTTTAATTTCCTTATCAATCCGCGTGATGTCCTGATAGACCACTCTCCCCGCACCGAGGTTCATGTGCCCAACTTCTGAATTCCCCATTTGACCTTCAGGCAGGCCTACAGCCAATCCACTGGCTTCGAGGGTGCTATTCGGATATGTGGCAAACAGATGGTCTAAAAAAGGTTTTTGGGCGGCATCTATGGCGCTGACAGCGGGATCAACGGCTTTTCCATAACCATCCAAAATGATAAGAATATGCTTGTTCATAGTATATTAAGTGATTGAAATGATGACCATAATATCAGGTTAGACCCGGAAATCCCGAATTTTCATGGCTGTCTTTCCGGTTTTAGTGTGGTGTAAGTGAACCGAGCCACATTGCGGGCATGATCCTTGTTCCAAGCCGTTTTCATCGGTTATGGCAATAAATTGGTTACAATACTGATGACAATCAGCGCAATAATAAGCCCCAAGTCGGGGTTTTAAGCCGACAACTGTGGCGGGGAGCATATCCATTTGGGCTTTATAGGCGCAGCAAGTTGCCAATACACAAGAGGTACACTGCGGGTTTTGGGCCTTGCAAGTGTATCTTCCGTGTAAAATCAGTAAATGATGACCTTCACTCCATTCCGACTTTGGGAATAAGGCTTTGAGTTGTACTTCTACCTCTTTTACGGTCTTCCCAGAAACCAAACCAATACGATTAGAAACACGGAATACATGCGTATCCACAGGGAACGCTGGGATTCCAAAAGCCACTGAAGCCACCACTTCGGCTGTTTTGTGGCCACAGCCAGGCAGTTTTTCGATTTCTTCCACCGATTGTGGGATACTCCCCCCATGTTTTTCCATCAGTACATGCCCTAATTTTGCAAGATGGGCGGCCTTGTTGTTAGGGAAAGTAACCGACTGGATATAAGGTAAAATTTCAGCGGTGGTAACACAACTGAGGGCGTGGGGGTCTGGAAATCGGGTAAAAAGGGCAGGTGTCACCAAATTTACACGGGCATCGGTGCATTGTGCAGATAATAAAACGGCAACCAATAACTCATACGGATTTGTATATTGCAATTCCGTCACAGGGGCCTTGATGACGCTCCGAAGCGCTGCAAATGTTTTTGCGGCAAGTATGCTTTTTTCCAAAACTGGTTGGTTTGGGTTTGGTTGATTTTCCTTTTATCTCTTAAAATACGAGTTTGATGTCCTTTGTTCGGTTGTTTTACCAAGTATTTATGTTGGCTTTCTGCCTCGTTTTTGCACCTGTCAGGCTTTTCTGTCAGCCTGTCCTGCTCTCGGACGATGCACAGATCTCGTTACTGACGGTCTCGGAAGGAGATGCCTTGTATAGTGCTTTTGGGCATACAGGTGTACGCTTTAGGGATGAAAAACGCGGGTTGGATGTGGTGTTTAATTATGGAACATTTGATTTTAATACACCTGGGTTTTACCTGAAGTTTTTGCGTGGCCAATTGGATTATGTTTTGGCAGTTGAATCTTTCGAGGCTTTTATGTGGACCTACCGAGATATAGAGAAACGGGGCGTTCGGGAGCAAGTCTTAAACCTATCTCCTGAACAAAAAAAGGTTCTTTTCGGGCTGATTCAAGAAAATTACAAGCCTGGAAACCGTTATTACCGATATGATTTCTTCTTTGATAATTGTGCCACCAAGCCCCGTGATCTTTTTGAACGGGCTTTCGGGGATACGTTTAAATGGGGAAATCAGCCCGATCCTCAAAAGACATTCCGTGTGCTCTTGGATGAGGCTTTAGATGATAAACGCTGGGCAAAATTTGGTATAGACCTAATTCTGGGGCAAAAAACAGATCGGATCGCAACGCAAAGAGAAATCATGTTTTTACCAGAATATCTTAGGCAAGCAGTTGGAAACGCGAGCATTTCGCATCAGGGTCAGAAGGCTGCTTTTGTGGTTTATGAGGTGGTTTTGATACCAGAACCTGTGCGGCCATCAGGAATAGACCTACCAACCTGGTTGGCTTGGGCACTTTTTGTGGTCATTCTCTTGAAAATGATGGCCTCATTCAGGACACAAGCACCAATGCTTAAGTGGCGGGGCGTAGATACCGTCTTGTTTTTGTTTTTTGGGGTAAGCGGTTGCTTAATTGTCTTTTTATGGTTTTTTACGGATCATAAAGTGACGCCAGACAATTGGAACTTGGTCTGGTTGTCGCCCACGCATGTGTTGCTGGGGGTGGTTTTGACCACTCGTCCCGCAAGTGTATTCGTAAAACGCTATACACAGATAAATTGTTTATTGATCTGCACATTGCTATTGTTTTGGGGGATTGTGCCACAGGATTTCCATCCCGCATTTTTTCCGCTATGCTTAATGCTCCTCTTGCGAAGTGCGGTTTTAGGTTTTGATTTCCAAAAGGTTGCAGCGCGTGTACCTCAAGCAACGATTAAACTCCCAAAATAAATATTTCATGTTTTTAATTGTAGAGAGGCATGGTTTTTTAAGGTGGTTGGCTTACTTTGCAGCACGGCCATTTAGGTTGTTTCGTAAATTTTATACCTTATTATTGGACCTTTAACAAGACACTGGTTTGGTGTCCACGGAGTGTTATGCATAGAAAAATTCGCGTTGGTGTGGTCATGGGAGGGCGTTCCTCTGAACACGAAGTGAGCCTTCGCTCGGCACAATCGGTTATCCAAGCAATGGATAAGGAACGATTTGAGGTGGTTCCCGTTGGGATTACCAAAACAGGGAAATGGATCATTCATCCCGAAGCCCTTGCTATATTATTGACTTTGGCGGATAAGCACATGTTGCCTGCGGATTTTGTTGCCGCCCATGCACGTGCAGAAGCCCCTGTATCTGTTGCCGAGACCGCGTCTATGCTCCCAACGATGCAGGAATTGGCTGCGTTTGATGTGCTCTTTCCGGTGATGCATGGCCCTTTTTGCGAAGATGGAACCATTCAGGGTTTGTTAGAGATGGCCCATATTCCTTACGTCGGGGCTGGGGTATTGGCTTCGGCTGTAGGAATGGATAAAATTGTTTTTAAAGATGTCATGAAAGCGAATGGTATTCCGGTTTCGCCCTACTGGCATTGTTTGCGGTCGCGGTGGAAAAAAGAACCGGAATCCGTGTTAGACGAGGTAGAAGCCGCGTTGGGATACCCTGTTTTTAGTAAACCGCCTAATATGGGGTCTAGCGTGGGTATTTCCAAATGTTCAAACCGAGACTCTTTGCGGAAAGGAATTACGGAAGCAGTTCGTTTTGACCGAAAGATATTAATTGAAGCTGCTGTACCGAATGTACGCGAGATTGAAGTAAGTGTCCTTGGGAATGATTATCCAAAGGCTTCGGTTCCAGGAGAAATTGTGCCGAACCATGAGTTTTATGATTATGAAGCCAAATATCTCGGCAGTACAGACAACGATAGCAAATTGTTAATCCCTGCTCCCTTGACCGATGAAGAAACGGCATATATCCGGCAGTTGGCTGTACGTACCTATCGCGCCATTGATGGCGCTGGGCTTTCGCGAGTGGACTTTTTGATGAACCGCGAAACATGCGAAGTGTTTATTAATGAAGTAAATACCATGCCTGGTTTTACATCTATTTCCATGTACCCCAAAATGTGGGAAGCCACTGGGATTTCATATCAGGCATTGATTACCCAACTCATAGAATTGGCCATAGAGCGTTTTAAAGACCGCGAAAAATTGGAATTCTAAACCGAGAAATGGAGAAAAAAAACACATTTACCAACGGCGGTGTGTACGTTTAACAAGTCCATTGGCTTATATAGCCAAAAACCAATCCTCATTCGTCTGGGACTGGTTTTTGACTATAATAGAGATTGCTCCGGTGGTGCTTATTTTCCAAAAGTTCGGAAAGAATATGTAAAGCGCATTAAAATATGTCGTCCCAACGTTTTCACGGTCTCATCCGTAATTACATTGGTGGCTTCTGTTCGGTTAAAGCCGGAGTTTTGATCTAAAAGGTCGTAGCCAGCTAACTCAATTAAGGCTTTATCATTCAGAATCCGGCGCGAAATCCGTGCTTCTAGAATGGAAGTGGATGATGCCTCGGCTAAGGACGTTGCGGGATACTGGGTGTAACGGAAGCTGGAACCCAAAGTCCATTCTTTTGCCTTGCCTAAGTACAAGCTAAGGTCTGCATTCATAGACGGCGTCAGGTAATTGCGGTTTTGGTCGGTATTCAGCGAATAACGGCTGATGCTCTGTGTTACTTGACCGCCTAAGCGAATGTCTAAGGTCTCCTTACGGATATTGTCCAAACTTAGCCCTGCACTGTTGTTTAGGGTATTGGTTTGGTTTTCGGCCTTATTGATTAGCGTATAACTACGACCAAAACGGGAACTTAGGTTGAAGCTATACTTGATTTTAAGTGGGCGAATGGGCTTGCCATAATTTCCAAATCCCATGACAGACCAGTTTTCTTTGTCGCTGTTAAATGGGGTCGTGGTTTGTTTAAAGTTTTCGCCAATGGTTTGCTCGTTTGTGATCTTATTTAGCGTATAACTTGCATTCACAAAAGCCATCATATTGGTTTGTGTGAACATATCGAACTTGAAAAAGTTAAGATTTAGGTTATGCGCATATTCATTATTCAGGTTCGGGTTACCGATGTAAACATTTTGTGGGTTACGGTTATCGGCCACTGGTTGTAGTTCCCGGACAGAAGGCTCCCGAACACGGGTACTATAATTCAGGCGTACATTGGAGCTTTGCGGCGCATTAAAGTTGAAGTTTAGTTCCGGTAAGAAGTTCAGGAAACTTTTCTCTACGGTAGGATTTTTCTGAGAAATGCCTTCTAATTGCGATGATTGAACCTTCACCCCAAAGTTTACATTCCATGTTGAAGCCCGGTAGTTATAGCGCGTACCTACCGTATGGTATTTGTAATCGTTGTTATACAGGTTGGTGAGCAACTCATTGATGGTTCGTTGCCCTGTTACCAGATCAAATACCTGCTGGTCTTGGTCATTCTGGTTGTTTCGGTATGTGTAACTGGTCTCTATGATAGACTTCAGCGAGATTGGCTCGGTATAAGTCAGGGTTCCTTGATAGTTTAGTACATCCGATGTACTATTTTGCTCTTGGTCCAACAAAACATCGGGTTTCACAGGCAGAAAATACTGATCCAATGTTTTAAGAAACGAGAGTTTGTCTGATGTGTTGTCGCTAAACTGTCCGTTCAAGACCAAGTTTCTGCCCACTTTACCCAAACGTTGACGATACGTCGCTTGGACAGACCCTTGCATCCCATCGGTGGTTCCATCTTCCTGCCGCGTCCCATAAACACTTTTTTGGTCTGTTGCATTAAACGTATTTTGAACGGCACTATACCCCAACACGCCATCACTTAGGCTCAGCGAACTTCGGATGATAAGCTCTTGTCCTTCAGAAGGATTATAATTGAGGCGGGCGTTAATACGGTGACTATTGTTTTCTTCCGATTGCGTGCTCACATCATTAAGTCGGAAACTATTCCCTGCACCTAATAGTTGCTGTTGATTGGCAGAACGTTCCGTTTCGGTCAATACGGAGCCATAAGAATAACTTGAATTAAGTTTTAGGTTTTTAGTGAAGTCATAGTTAAAGTTTACGCCGCCAGACTGTGTGGTGGACAGGCCGGAACTGTTGCCGCTGGAAAAGTTTGTGGCCATACGAACACCCCCGCCACCAACCGATACAGACATTCCTTCGCCCCGTGTAAAATTCTGACGATTAACGTTGTTTAAGTTACCAACAACCGAGAATTGCATTTTTCGATTAAAGCGGTTTGCACTTAATTGGTTATCATAGCGTTGATCGGTTCCGTATCCCGCTTCAATTTTGCCAAAATACCCTTTCTTTTTGTCTGCTTTAAGGGCGAGATTAATGACACGTTCGCGTTCGCCGTCGTCAATACCCGTCATACGCGACATATCATTACGCTCGTCCAATACCTGAACCCGTTCAATAATGTCAGCATCTAAATTTCGCGTTGCTTGTTTGGGATCTTTGCCAAAAAAGTCTTTCCCATCTACCAATACCTTTGTAACCTCTTTCCCCATCGCAGTCACCTTTCCATCGGAAGCAACTTCCACGCCCGGTAGTTTCTTCAAGAGTTCCTCGACATTTGCATTGGGGCGGGTTGCAAAAGCACGGGCATCATATTCCAATGTGTCTTGCTTAACCGTGATGGGGTTCCGGTCGGCGGTAATAGTGGCTCCAGTTGCATCGGCAATAAAATCGTAGAGCAAGATTTCACCCAAAGACACATCTTTGTCCTCAATTTTAAAGGGGCGTCGAAGGGTTTGCTTACCTACATAGGTGATCTGAAGGGTGTAGTCGCCTGGTTTGATGTTCTTGACTTCGAAATAGCCGTCGGTATTGGAAAAAGCAAATCCGGTCAAAAGATTGTTTCCCATTTTGAGCACAGACACCGAGGCCTGTTTCAGTTTTGTTTTTGTCGAATCCACAACGGTTCCGGAAACCTTGAAGGTACTGGCTTGGGCAAAGGCTTGAGAAGAAGCAAACCCCATTAGGATACCACAAGTTAGAAGAATAAATTTAAGCGATTTCATGATAGTAACTAGTTGGATGAATCAAATCAAAAGGCGTGCAGTCCGTTAATAAATGGCCATAAATAAAGCCCTCACCAAAAAAGGAGGGCTTTCAATCAGTTTCCGATACGGATTGTGGTTCTGCCGCCCTCGCTTCCACGTCCGCCTGGAGGTCCCATGGATTCGCGCATTTCCCGTATTTTTTCCTCGCTCATTTTCTGAAATTCTTTACGGGTCATTTTTTGGCCGCCTTCAGGTGTTTTAATCACGTTTTCAGGCACCTTGTCTATTTCTACACTGGTGGCAACAAAGACCGTTCGGCCAATTTCTAATTGAAGGATCGCACCTGGCAATTGGCCATATTCATTAGGACCTACCGAAGCCTGAATTTGGGGTGCAAACCAAGCCGTTATTTTGCGGGGTTCTGGCTTGGGTGTGGCTTGGGCATTGTTGTTACGATTGCCGCGTGGGCCACCAAAAGCCATTTGGAAGCCGCTAACCGCCGAAGTGTCCACAAAAGTGGCTTTAATGCACTGGTAACCAAGTATGGTTTTTTGGTCTTCGTGTACTTGCCATTCAAATGTTTTTGGGGGATCTGAAACAATAAATTTCCTCCCCAGAAAATCTACTTTTTGAACAAAGACACCATTTTCCTGATCTGCATAGTAGGCATTATCTGCACCACTGCGTCGGGAGAACATCCGCATACCGCCGCGACCGCCTCCCTCGGCGCCTGCATTACGGCTTTCTTCCAAGAGCGCGGCTTTATCTCGTTCCACTGCATCGGCAACGTAAATGGATTTTGTGCCGTCGAAATATAGGATTGAATAGTTGTCGAAGGAGGAAGGCATATTTGCCATGCGCTGTTGCATTTCCGGATCATCGGTTTCAATCCGGATATTGACTGTCTCTTTGAATTTTATGGTTCCTTTTGATTGGCCGAAGACCATAAATGGGAGACAAAAAAGGATTCCGCGTATGAGTGTTTTCATGGTTCTTGTTTTGATTAGAAAGGTTGTAGAACTGAAGCTAAAGACGATACAACCATAAACAGGTTACGCCGTAGATTCGGGTTTGTTGACTTATGGGAAGATTTCTTGCGACCAAAACCCGTTTTCTTGCGACCAATTGGCAAGACCTTTACGAATCGTTCATTAAGTTGTTATATTGTTTTTAAGTAAATATGGGGGCTATGTGGTCATTGTAATCTCTGTCCCTATCCTTTTTCCAGAACCCCTAAGATAACACGTTCTGCTTGTCAGATTTTGTGTTCTTTCTATACCAAATTTATGTTGCGAATTGTTTTTCTTGTTTTGGTGGTTGGCAGTTCAGTGCCGTTATGGGGACAACAACGTCCTAAGACCATGCCGGCACCGTTGAGCCGTCCTGAAAAGACCGAATATACCGAAACTTCACGGTACGAAGACGTGATGGCTTTTTTGAAGTCACTCCCTAAAAATGCCATGATGCATCAAACCACGATGGGATATTCGATGGAGGGCAGGGCACTTCCGTTATTGGTTTGGGGGAAGGTGAAAAGTGCTGCTGCCTCAGATGTGTTGGCAAGTAGGAAACTTCGGTTTTTTGTTATGGCCAATATTCATGCGGGCGAAGTGGAGGGTAAAGAAGCCATGTTGCAATTGTTGCGCGAGTTAGCTACTGGAAAATATCGTAAATGGGCAGATTCATTGGTCTTGCTAATTGTACCTATCTACAATGCAGATGGGAATGAACGTATTCGGCTAACCAATCGTCCGCTGCAACTTGGGCCTGTTGGCGGTATGGGGCAAAGGCCGAATGCACAAGACTTGGATTTGAACCGCGACCATATGAAAATAAATGCTCCCGAAGCCCGTTCTCTGGTTGGTTTGTTGGACTCTTATAACCCCCATGTCTGGATGGATTTACATACAACCGATGGCTCTGTTCATGCGTATCATTTGACGTATGCACCGCCCCTGAATCCAACGGTTGATCCTGCGATAGATAGGATGTTGCGGAAAGACTGGTTGCCATTTGTTACACAAACCGTAGAAAAAAACCACGGTTGGGCCTTTTATCATTATGGTAATTTGCCGGAATCAGGCCCCAGTTACACCAATTCGGCACGTCAACCGGAGCGGGCGTGGTATAGTTTTGACCATCGTCCAAGGTTTTCTAACAATTATGCAGCACTCCGCAATATTTTTGGCATCCTCAGTGAAGCCTATTCATACGCAACATTTGACGAACGTATCAAAGCCACCCACATTTTTGTGGTCACCTGTGCAGACTATGCCTATAAAAACCGTTCCACCATTGTTCGGATAAAACAAAATGCTGACTCGGCAGATATGATCGGGAAATCCTTGCCACTACGGTCTGCACTTGCCCGATCAGAAAAAAAAGAAACCATCCTCATTGGGGAAATATCCGAAGAACGCCATCCTTTTACTGGAGAGACCATGTGGCGGCGTAAAGACGTAAGGATACCGGAAGAAATGCCCGTTTATTTACATTTTGAAGGAAAGGAAGCCGAGGTGGTTCCGATGCGGTATTTCATTCTAAAAGACCAAAAAGGAGCCCTTCAAAAATTGGCGGGGCACGGGCTTGTTTTGAACCAAATGGAAAAAACGGAACGTTGGAAGGTTCAAGAATTCCAAATAGACAGTACCAGAACCACGCGATTTGCATTTCAGGGGCATAAAGAGCGGACTATCTTTGGTCGGTATCAAGAAAAAGAAGTGGATATTCCTGCCGGAACTTATGTGTTAGACCTCTCCGAAAACCGTTCAAAAGCTCGTCTTGCCTTTTACTTATTGGAACCGCGTTCTGATGACGGATTGCTCAATTGGAACTTTTTTGATGCTTGGCTCGAAAAACAACCTAAGGTATATCCGGTCTGGCGGCAAATACGCCGTTAATATTTTTGTTTATTTGCACTATTATAAAAATGAATAGTATCATATGAGATATATTATAGGATTAATTTTCCTTTTTTCCGCTTGCCGGACAGAAGCCCAGCCTGTACCCGAAATGAAGGATTATTCAAGCATTTTGGGCGAAATTAAACAGCGTGATGCATCGTTGGTGGTGGTAAATTTCTGGGCGACGTGGTGTGTGCCTTGTGTGGAAGAGTTCCCACATTTCATCCGCCTTAAAACGGAAAGCGATCCTAAAGAAGTTTCCGTTATGTTTGTGAGCGTGGATTTTGAAGATGAAGTGCCGGCGGTAGTTGCTTTTCTAAAAAAACAGCATATGCAAGACCGCACCTTTATGGCTAGCGGAGATGCCAATACCTTTATACAATCCTTCCATAAGTCGTGGAGCGGGGCTGTTCCAGCCACATTTGTATATAACCGAATGGGAGAACAGTTGGATTTTTGGGAAGGAAAAGTTACCTATGAGCAATTGGCCGAAAAAATAAATCGTTTGAAAACTCCTAAAACACAATCCCAATGAAGAAAATCTGGTTATTTGTCCTTTTGGGTGGAATGGCTTTTGTGAACTATATTGCTTTTAATAAGACGGATGCCCAAGCCCCTCCCCCGCAATCAGCCAACCTTGTACCTCAGGTGTCTTCTGTAATTTATGCTGAACTCGCAATCGGGGCAACAATGCCTTTTGCAGACCATCTAATGGAAAATGTAGATGGTAAGACCCTTTCTACAAAAGGGGTTAAAGGTACAAAAGGCACAGTTGTTATTTTTTGGTGCAATACCTGTCCTTGGGTGGCACGCTACGAGTCAAGGGCTATTTCGCTTGCAAATCAATACAAAAACAAAGGGTTTGGTTTTATTGCGGTAAACCCCAATGATCCGGTGGCATATCCGGAAGAGGCTATGGGATTCATGAAGACCAAGGCCCAAGAAAAACAATACCCGTTTCCTTATGTAGCGGATGCTGGCTCCACTCTGGCCCGTGCATATGGAGCTGCGCGTACACCCCATGTGTTTTTATTTGATGCCGCCGACAAATTGGTTTATGTGGGGGGAATAGACGATAATCCGCAAAAAGAAGCAGAGGCTAAGCCTTATTTGAAAAATGCTTTGGACGCCGTGCTTTCTGGGAAAACGGCTCCAGATGCCAAAACACGAGCCTTCGGCTGTACCATCAAATGGCAAGAGAAGTCGTGAGAGGTTTGGGATCCAACGGATAAATCGTGATTTGAACAAATGAACCAAGCCAAATTCTAACCTTGCACTTGGGTAGCTCGGTTTTTTTATTAGGTGATCTGTTATGTGAGGGTATTTTTGGATGTTGATTTACACATTGTGAAAATAAGAGGCGAATTAGCGTGATAAATCGTATCTGACAAGTTTCTGAATTATCTTGTGTAACCGCTTAACCTTTCACAAAAGGGAATATTTCAAACGAGCAGACCTTTTTAGAAAGAAACGGGATTATCATCTGAAAAACAACCGCCATAACCATGTCTTTTAAAAAGAAAATCACCATCTTTGATGTTGCTTCAAAAGCAGGTGTTGCAATTTCAACCGTCTCCAGGGTTGTAAATGGCAGTGCATTGGTTAAAGAGGAAACCCGTCTGAAGGTGCAAAAAGCTATAGACGAGCTACAGTTTATTCCAGACCGAACCGCAAAACTGCTTGCACAAAAAAATAAAATTCCGGTCATTACTGTTGCGGTTCCCTCTTTCACCACACGTTTTTATAATGCCTTACTCAAAGGAGTAAAGCGTGCCCTTGATCAAGAACAATTGGTGGATATCCTCATTTTCGACATGGGATTTCAAGATCCTGATCAACGGCTAATTGATTTCCTGGATCGGGGGTCTGTAGATGCACTTTTATATGCATCATCCGCCATGTCGGAACAACTGGAAGAGCGGTTATTACAAAGCCGGACGCCCGTAGTGACCGTAGGCGTTCAGTCGGAACATTTTGATTGTTTTTGGTGGGATAACCGGGCTGGTGTTCGGGCTGCACTCCAACATCTAATTGCCATGCAGCACAAAAAAATAGGCATGATAGCCGCTGCATCTTGGAATGTAAATGCCCAGACAAGGACCGAGGTTTATAAAGAATCTATAGAAAGAGCAGGACTTTCGTTCGATCCAAGTTATATCCAAACGGGTGAAACATTGGAAAATGCCGGATATAGCGAAGAAGCTGGCTATGAGGCGATGAAGCAGCTACGCCAAATTCATCCAGACGTTACGGCGGTTTTTTGTGCCAGCGATGTTCAAGCATTGGGTGCATGGAAGGCCATTAATGAAGCGGGGCTACGCATCCCTGAAGATATTGCACTGGTTGGCTACGATAATATTAGTATGACTGATTTTATGGGCCTGTCCAGTGTGGATCAAGCAATGGGCATTGTGGGCGAACAAGCCATGCGTCTTTTGTTGGATCGGATGTCGGGAGGGAATGGCGATCGGATACAAGAGTGTATTACACCCAACTTAGTGGTTCGGCGATCCAGCAACTATCAACGTATCGAAGAGTGATCACCCTTGTTTTATGTGAAGCGGGCAAGCAAAAATTGTTTGCCCGTTTTTTTATGGAACGATAAAGTGTAATTTTGCTTTTGTATAAACGTACGAAACCATGGATACAACACCAAAGAAACCAATTCCCCAAGAGGCCGCTCCTTATGAAATCCTTGCGGCAGGCTATGACTTGGTCATGTCTCATGTGGACTATGAAGAATGGGCAATTTATATCCATCAAGTACTGATGAAACATCGCCCAGAAAATGTGGAAACCGTAATTGAATTAGGCTGTGGAACGGGATTGTTTGCCATAGAACTCCAACCTTTAGCAGACTATACGATGGCGGGCATAGACAAAGCACCAAATATGATTCGGTTTGCAAAAGAAAGAGCAGAATGGGAGGGCATACCTGTTCAGTTTGAAGTAGCGGACTTCACCGATTTTAAATTAGACCAATGTGTAGATGCCATGATCTTGCTCCAAGACGGACTAAATTACTTATTGCACACCGATGCGATCTTGCGCTTGTTTTCATGCGTCTATAATGGCCTTAAAGCAGGTGGTTTATTTGTGTTTGATCTGAGTACCCCCCATAATTCTATCAACAATGCCGCGTATTTTGATGACGAAGACGAAGAAGGTGGGTTCCACTACATTCGGAAAAGCCATTATGAGCCTATTAGCAGAATCCACACCACGCAGTTTACACTAAACTTTCAACAACAGACCTATTATGAAACCCATATTCAGCAGGCATATACCTTCGAGGAAATTCATCAATTGATTCAACAGACCCCCTTTATGTTTCTTGCTGCTTACCATGACACTTCTTTAAAACCCGCAAATTCTGAATCTGAGCGCATTCACTGGGTTTTGCAAAAGCCAGCGTAGGCTTCGTATCTTGCTGGGCATTAATAAGCACCTATAATTAAGGTGAGTCCTGATATTCTAATGATCAATTTTCTATGATACATTTGGAAAATGTCTCGGCATCCTATGAGTTACCAACGGGTGGGCGTCGAACAGTATTCGAAAGTTTGGATCTTCGTGTAGAGCCGGGAGAAATGGTGTATCTGATTGGTCCGAGTGGGTGTGGTAAAAGTACGCTACTCAAGTTACTTTACATGGAAATAAAACCAGAGACCGGACGTGTAATGGTGGATGATTTTTTTTCCAATCAGATAAAAGACCGCGATATTCCTTTTTTGCGCAGAAAACTTGGGATTGTTTTTCAGGATTTTCAATTGCTACCGGACCGAAATGTAGCAGAAAATGTGGCCTTTACCCTTTATGCACAAGGACATGGCATACGGGAAGCACGCCGTAAAGCATTAGAAACATTGGCTAAGGTTGGTCTTTCATATAAACGCAAGAACATGCCCCACGAATTATCGGGGGGGGAACAGCAACGAGTATGTATTGCGCGGGCCATTGTGCATGAGCCACGCATCCTCCTTGCCGACGAACCAACAGGGAATTTGGATCCTGCCGTAGCTACGGGTATTGTTGAGCAATTGGTAACTCTAAACCAGCAAGGCATGACGATCTTGATTGCAACCCATAATTATGCACATGTAAAACAATTCCCAGCCCGAACCATCGCCTTTTTTGAGGGGAAATTGCGTGAAATAGATCCTGCGTTAATCGAAAAAATCCGAACACCATAAAGGGATTATATGACCCCAAAACTGATTATTTTTGATTTGGATGGAACCTTGGTGGATGCGGTACCTGCCGTGACCGAAGCAGCCAATCGGGTTCGGGCGCGTAAATCACTTGCAGATGTAGATCCGGGTTTTGTCCGCAAAGTGATGGGAAACCCAGATGATTATGGCGGAGAGACAGCCTTGTTAGTGGGCCCATCTGCGGGAGGCAAAGAACGTAGGGATGCTTTGATGCTTTTTGGTCGAAATTTAGACGTGGTTTTTACCGATTTCGCCCGTCCATATCCGGGGGTTGAGGAGGGGCTTAAGCTCTTACAGCGCCAAGGCATCAAACTTGCCATCGTGGCAAACCGCATTACCCTTTTTTTGCATCAATGGGTAGAATGGCTCGGATGGGCGTCTTATATTCAGTGTATTGTCGGGGTGGATATGGTTGCGCATCCCCCGCCAGCACCCAATGCCATAGAATATGTTCTTCGCTTTCTCGAAGTTTCTCCCGCCGAGGCTTGTCTGGTGGCAGATGGTGGGCCTGAACTTAGTGCAGGCATCCAGTACGGCATTCGGACCATTCAGGCGACATATGGATATGCCGATCCATTACCACATCTTACGGGTATTACACGGTTTGAAGAGCTTTCGGGTATTGTTTTTGCTTCCTGAACCATTTTTAGAATGATGATACGTTTTTACACATTTTTTATCCTGCTGGGATTGTTGGCCGTTCAAAACGGTTGTGCTTATAAAAGTTCAAGCTATATGGCATATTCATCGGAGTTTCGGCGTTCTGAAACTCCACCTGAACCTGATTATAAAGATGGGCAACATTGGGCTGCATTACCAGACCGTGACGACCGTGCGGATGGGTTTCCGGAAAATACGCGATTCCCTGAACGACAATCGGCGAGTAAGGTGGATGTCTTTTTTGTCCATCCAACCATTTACACCGAAAATCCGAATGCTCCTTATCGTTGGAATGCAGATGTGAACGATCAAAAATTAAACAGCGAAGTGGATGATTCGACGATAAGATTTCAGGCTTCAGCACTCAATGCCGCTGGACGGGTATTTGCTCCTCGCTATCGTCAAGCACACATTGCTGCATTTGGGACGGTAAATCCCGTGGCGGGCGAAGCCGCGCTTGATGTAGCATATGGCGATGTTAAGACCTCTTTTCAATACTATATTGCGCATCTGAACCATGGACGCCCTTTTATACTGGCCTCACACAGTCAGGGAACCCGGCATCTGATTCGGTTAATAAAAGAATTGGTGGATGGCCAACCGCTTCAAAAACAATTGGTTGTGGCCTATCTGGTGGGAATGCCCGTTGAGAAAACAGCCTTCAAAAATATCCGTGCATGCAATTTTTCCGAGGAAGTAGGTTGTGTAGTTTCTTGGCGTACTTATGCGAAAGGTTTTTATCCAAAATCATACAAAGCACAACCAGAAATGTTGTGTACAAATCCCCTTACTTGGACTTCGGACGAACAATACGCCCCTCCTGCGATGAATAAGGGAGGGCTTCTGCAAAATTTTGACCACCTGATTTTCGGGGTGGCTGATGCTCAATGCGAAGCTGGTTTTTTGCGCACAACGCTTCGGGTAAATCCGGCAACAAAATGGTTTTTGAGGAAGTTGAAAAACTATCATGTAGCCGATTATAACTTGTATTATGAGTCCATTCGCGAAAATGCGGTGGTTCGTGTAGCAAAGTTTATGCTATAGGCAGAGCGTTAAACTTCATAATTCATATATTTCACCATACTTCTTCTTGATGTATTGGATCCATGGTGCGGTGGTTAGCCCAGATCCTGTAATTTGGTTAACCAACATTGACGCGGATTTAGACCTCCCAAACTGATGAATCTGGGTGCGTAGCCATTCTCTTAAGGGTGCGAAATTTCCTGCTTTTATTTGATTATCCAGATCGCCCAGCGAGGCGGACGCTTGTTCATAAAATTGTGCAGCATACAGCGTGCCCAATGTATAAGTTGGAAAGTATCCAAAAGCACCCAGAGACCAATGAATGTCTTGCAAAACCCCTTCGGTTTCGTTCTTAGGAGTCACTCCCAGATAAGACTGCATTTTTGTCCGCCAAATTTCGGGTAAATCCCGCACTTCTAATAGACCTTCTATCAAATCTGCCTCCAACTCGAATCGTAACAATACATGTAGTGGATAGGTCACCTCGTCGGCCTCAACCCGAATAAGGGAAGGAGTAACACGGTTTATTGCGCGATAGAAATCCTGAAGGGTGATTCCAGACAACGATTCGGGGAAATACGATTGAAGAGTTGGAAACAGTGAGGTCCAAAATGGGAAACTGCGCCCAATATGGTTTTCCCAAAGACGTGATTGGGACTCATGAATGCCCAGCGAGGTGCCTTCCGCAACTAAAGTTCGGCGCCATTTGGGGTCTATTTGTTGTTCATAGAGTGCATGTCCGAACTCATGTAGGGTACTGAAGATGCCTGAAATTAGGTTGTGTTCAAGTATTCTGGTCGTGATTCGGACGTCAGAGATGTCAAAAGTCGCTGAAAAAGGGTGTGTGGACAGGTCTTGGCGGCCTCGTGAAAAGTCGTATCCTACCGATTTGAGTGCATACATCCCCAAATCCCATTGTTTGGCCGAGTCAAATTTTTGGTATAAAAATGCGTCTGCTGGCTGTGGAGCAACGGTCATTTGTTGAACCAATGGAATCAGTTCTTTCCGCAAGTCTTCGAATAAGGTTTTGACTTGTTGGGTGGTCATACCTGGTTCAAACTCATCCAAAAGTGCATCGTAAGGATGCTCCGAATAGCCCAAAATAGCAGATTCCTGTCGTGCAAAATCAACCAATCGAGAAAGGTCAGACTCAAAGCGGCTAAAGTCTTGATGCAGCCTCGCCTGTTTCCAACTTTCCTTTGCATATCCAATGGCTTTGCTTTTTTTGAAAACCAATTCTGACGGCAATTTTCGTGCACGGTCCATATCGCGTTTCCAGATGGTTAGCAAAAGGTGATGATCGGAGTGGGGGGTGGGTGGATCTTCGGAATGGATGGCTTCGTCGAGCAGAAGAGCTGCTTCGTCGGAGGTTAGGAGCGAATGGGCGAGTTTTCTGAGTGTGGCTACCTGATGTGCGCGAACTTCACCAGCGCCTTCGGGCATATAGGTTTCTTGATCCCATTCTAAGACGGCGGCAGCACTCTTGAGATCGGCTACCTCGGCAATTCGCTCTTTGAGGCGAAAAAAAGATGGATTCATTTTGGAAATATGCAGATTAGGGGCTTTTGTTGGCTCAAAAATAAACTGCATGTAAGGTTTCCCCAAACGAAGAGCACATTCTTTTTAAAAATGGTCTGTTTTTTGATACAAGAATTTTGAAAATTAACCATCATGAATCGTTTCGGATATTTCGTTCTGTTGTTGCTAATGAGCACCGCACCGGCGTTTGCCTTTGTTGGGTCCGATTCTCTTGGTAGTGTCCGTCGTTGGCGGGTCACTGCAACCTTGTCACCCGTTAAAACGGATGAAGTCCGTCAAGAACATGCAGTAAAGGAGGGTGAAACATTGCTAATGTTTGCAGAGGTACAGCTTAAATTACCCGAAGACGATACCAGACAGGCAGAAAAAAAAGGACAGGCGCTGCTTGTAACGGATACCCCAGTAGAAAGCCTTAGTGAACCGAAAGCAATACAGAAACGAAACTGGCGCTCTGGTATAGGGAGCAATCCCGATAAAAAAATCACTTCTTCTGTTAAACCTAATGTGATAGAAAGGGAAGAAAACCGAGTAGTCATTATAGACAATCTTATAGAAGAAAAAAAGGCTGTGGCGATTTCGGATCCAGATGGTCTCATAGCCTTTGCAACGGAAGAACAAAACCGCCTCCCTCTACATAAACCGTTGGCCAATCCACGATTAGAGGTGAATAAGCAAAAACGCATTCTCTATGTTTATGACGGCGATAATTTGGTACGACGTTACAAAGTAAACTTGGGCCGAAGTCCTGAGTTGCCGAAACGACAATTGAAAGATGGGTTGACTCCAGAAGGTCAATACCTGATTACGGGTAAATCAACCAAAAGTAAATATCATAAAAACCTTGCTATTGGCTATCCAAATTTATTAGATGCCAAGTGGGGGCTTGAAAACAGTTTGATTACCCCAAAAGAGTTTCAGCGGATTAAAATGGCCCTTGAAATAGGGGAGAGTCCTACCGCAAGAACCAAGTTGGGTGGGTCTATCTTTATTCATGGAGAGGGTCGTACAAATGGAAATTGGACAGAAGGGTGTATTGCCCTTAAAAATGAGGAGGTAGATGAACTTTTTAGAATCATTCCTATTGGGACGCCCATCCAATTGTATTGGAAATAATTGACCATGTCTTTAAGCCTTTTTGGGCTGTTAAGACTCTATTAATCGGCTTATGGCGGTAGTCTGCCACCACCCCGCAATCATCCAGAACAAACATGTTTAAATTAAATCAATATCTTTTTTCTTTTTTTCTGGTGCTCATGCCTCTTTGGGCTATAGCGCAAGAGGTGCCTCAGGACGCACCAGGTTGGCGGTCGCAGTATAGGACCAAGGCACGTTTGGGGATGCAAACACCCGTTTTAGAACGTGTGCTGGTTACTGAGAAAAAATCACTCACATCCGAAACGCCGAATCAGGATCCTAACGATCCGCGATTACCAAGAGATAGTGCCAATCCGGATATTCGCCGCAGAGTACCTTCGTCAACAAATCAGTTGGCACCCGCACCGATAGAAAGTCGGTTTGCCGTTCAGTTGTCGAGTCCGATTGGTGTAGGGAACGATCAGCGCTTGTTCATAGAGGTAGATACAGACGCACCTCCAGCCCACAGTAGTCCTGCGACCACACATACCACCGGTGAGGCTGGTAAGTGGACAGGAATTTCAGCCGTTGGTGAACATAGAACCGTTTCTATGGCGAGAAAGGCATATGAGGATGCAAGAGTGCGGGCATTTCTGGACGTGATTGCACGCGGTGAAGTGGGTGATATGGGCTACGATGAAGAATCATACAAAGTATTACATACGTTTAAGCGGATCAAAAACTTTACGCGAATGCATCCGGGCATCAAGGTGAAGGGAAGTACCGCAGCAGGTCGTTATCAGTTTTTGAGAAAAACCTTTAATCCGATGGTTCACCGATACCCCAGTGCAAACCTGACTTTTGAGCCAGAGGGGCAAGATATGGCAACCATTCTGTTGTTACATGAACGGGGTGTTTTGTCCTTTATTGGTCGGGATGATGTTCATGGTGCAATTCGGAAAGCGGCGCCTACTTGGGCCAGTTTACCTTATTATGATGGATGGGGGAATGTAAGTTATTATCGCGGGAATGGACATAACCGGAATACCATGACTATGGATCAAGCAATAGACCACTACAATGAACGACGTCAGTTTTGGCAGTTCAATGGCGAGAAATGGGAGCCTGTAGAAGTAGCCAGCCCATTGGTGGTGCATATGGCCTTGGCCGTTGTCGGAGAACAAAAATCTCCGTCAAGTTTCCAAAGCCGATTGATTTCCGAGCCGCAAACCATTACCTTGCCTCACCCGCAACCAGAGGCATCTCCTACACCGGTTTCGACATCTGGCGCCCGACGGTGGCGCGTCAGTCAATAATCCCTGTGTAGGCGGCCTGTTTATTTTAAGGCGTCATATGCACAGACAAGATTATTTTTCCGGACATAAAAATCGTATTTTTGAGCAGTCTTGGCATCCTGATTCAGGAGAGGCAAAGGCTGCTTTAGTTTTGGTTCATGGGCTTGCCGAACATTCCGGGCGCTACGTCCCGTTTGCACGAGATTTGTGTGAACAACAAATAGAAGTATTTGCCTACGATCAACAGGGGCATGGTAAATCTGAAGGACTAAGGGCCTATGTGGATTGTTTTGATGATTATGTGGACGATCTGAATTTGGTCGTGAAACGGGTTCAAGCGCGGATTGGCCCACGACCACTTTTCATCATGGGCCATAGCCTGGGTGGAGCCGTGGTCATGAAATATGTATTGGATCATCAGACGGATCGGGTAAAGGGTTGGATTTTTAGTAGTGCAAGTACCAAAGTGCATCCTAATGTTTCCCCACTACTACAAAAATTGGCACCTGTGATCGGGTTCCTTTTCCCCAAATTAGCGACTTCCCCACTTCAGGCGGCGCATATTTCACGAGACGAGAAAGTGGTTCAAGCATATGTAAACGATCCACTTAACTACATCGGTGGGATAAGAGCCAGAACAGGGGCGGAAATTCTTAAGGTTGCGAAAATCTTTTCGCAACGCTTTTCAGAGGTAAAGGCTCCCGTCTTGCTGTTTCATGGCACGGCTGACCAACTTACCGATCCGTTAGGCAGTCAATTGGCTTATGAAGCCATCTCTTCAAAAGATAAGCGGCTCTACCTTTGGGAAGGGCTTTTTCACGAAACATTGAATGAACCAGAACGGGCAGATGTCATCGAAAAGGTGGTAGAGTGGATCTTGGAACGTTGTTAAAGGGGAAGCAATGGGCTTTAGCGTGCTACTCGTCTAATGCCAGACCCCAAATTCTGGGTGCAGGGGCGGTGATGGAGAGTAATTGTTCTTGGGTAGGGTGTTTAAAAGTCATTGCCCGACAATGGAGCGCAATGCTACGGTCGGACAAAGGAGTCTTTGCACCGTATTTAAGGTCTCCGCACACGGGCATGTTACGAGCAGAAAATTGCACCCGAATTTGGTGTGGCCTTCCGGTCTCTAAGGCCACTTCCAACAAGGAGTCTCTGCTAAATACCTTCAGCGATTTCCATGAGAGACGAGCTAACTGTGCTCGTGCCTGAGATCCATCTACCAGTCGCACAAAGTTATTCTCCTTCAGCAAGTAGTCCTCGCACGTTCCATGCCCAGACACTTTCCCTTCCACCAAGATCCAATACGTTTTTTCGATGGTGCGGCTTCGGATTTGTTCGGATAATCGGGAAGCTGCTTTTGAGGTCCTTGCGAGCACCATTACCCCAGAAGCAGGGCGGTCTAAACGATGAACAAGCCCCAAGAATACAGCACCGGGTTTGGCGTATTTTTCCTTGAGGTATTGCTTACAAATCGTCAGTACATCGGGGTCGCCGGTAGCGTCTTCTTGCGCCAAGAGTCCCGCTGGCTTGTTGATGACCAACAGATGGTTGTCTTCGTAAAGTACTTCTGGCATCATAATGGTTTTTGCAGAATCAGGTATTCATGCACCAGTTGCCCATTCACAAGGTGTTCTTGAATGATGCGTTCTAATACTTCGGGCGTACAAGAGTGATACCAAGCACCTTCCGGATACACCACCGCCACAGGGCCTTGGAGGCAGACGCGCAAACAATTTGCTTTGGTGCGAAAGACCCCGCCAGATTTGGTGAGGTTTAACTCATCCAACCGTTTTTTAAGGTAGGTCCAAGATATATTCCCTTCTTCTTCGGAGGCACATTTGCACTTTGTTGGGGCAGCACATAAAAAAATATGGCGTTTTATTTGGTGGATTTCCAGCACCTGAGCGGCTTTTTGGGTTTTTTCCAGTAGCATACAGAACAATTTAGGGGATGTTAGCCTTATTTTGAACAAGCCAATGTACCGTAAAAAAAGATCTTTTACCATGCAATTTAATAAAGTATCGGTTGCCCCTACCAATCCACATGCTGAGCGCTCTTCAAAAAAGTTCGATGTAGCAGACCTCTTTGCTGGCCCGATAGCAGCGGTGTCAACTGGAGAATCCGTTATTGCAATAGACGAAAAGCTCCGACAAGCGTACTTTTGGATGATAAACAATGCCATCATCAGCCCTTTTTATGACATATCCTATCAGGAAGGGCCTTCGGCTTCCTTTGTTTTTGGGGATGCAAAACATACCCTTATGCTGCCTTCGGGACAAAGTTACTCCAGTTTTGTATTGATTCCTTTGCTCAACCTGATGGTGCGGCGGAGGTGTCTTTTTGTCGGAGGGCCGGGGCGGGGGAAAACAGCAAGTGCAATCCTCATGGCCGTTTTGGCGGGTTATTCCATTAAAGAAATTCGCAGGGGCATTCAACACGGCCAACCAGAAATGACTGTAACTGACTTGCTGGGCAATCCTCTTCCCAAAGATTTGGTGAATGCAGAAAACATGGATGACATTCGGATTGCTTGGCGGAAGTGGCTGGGGATGCGCGTGAAAATAGTTGATGAATACAACCGAATTCCTACCCGCACGCAATCGGCATTGCTCACGTTAATGGGCGATAACTATGCCGAAGTTTTGGATCAGATCTATGAATGTCCGGAAGCTGCTTGGTACCTCACTGCCAACGATGATGCGGGTGGTGGAACCTATCAGGTGATTGAGGCGCTTCGTGACCGAATAGATGTGGTGGTGAAAGCCCTACACTTTCCGTCGCGCTTCATCGGAGATCTGATGAACCGGATTGAATCGGGCATTCGCCCTGAAGAAATTGTCCCACAGGAAATCATTTTTACTGCTGAAGAATTGGATCGGGCATACACCCAGATCGTAGCGGTTCAGGTTCCTTATCTAGTACAACGCCGTCTGGAGTTTTTTACAAGTCAGTTCGAGTTTATGGAACAGGCCGCAGAACAATTTGAGTACAAAACCAAAGACACCCTGAAATTATCATCCATAGATTTTTTGCAAGTGGCAAATGCGGCAACAGGTACAGATAAGAGCAAGGATATCGGCTTGCAAACCAAAAATGGCCTATCAGTTCGGGCTATCATGACGGCAATTATTTATATTAAAGCCATTGCCTTTTTCAGAGGGAATACCGAAGCGGATTTGGAAGATGTTCGCCAGATTCTGCCCTTCGTACTGCATGATAAATTGGTTCCAAATTTAGATGCCCATTTTTTTGAGCAGGAAAACAACAGTATTTATCGTGTGGACCGGATTGGATGGATACGTAAAATGTTTGACCTTTCTTGTGCCGAATACGACCGATTAGACTTAGACAGGCAAGATCCGGTGGCAGACTTGTCTAAGGAATTTGATTTGGGCATTGAAGGTTTAACCGAAAAAGAAGTAAAGGCCCGCTTAGCAAAAATAGAAGGATTATTGGCCGAATGGAGTAAAGGACGAAAGTTGTATGGCAACCTTTATGACGACCTGCTAAAGCTAAAATATTTGCACCAGCGTTATACAAACTATTTAAGGTGGTTAAGATGGAAGTCCTGATTTTTAATTAAAAACAGCAACCACGATACCATCTTTCAGGGCTTGTAAACGTGCAAGGTTCATGGTTCGGTTGTTGAAAACCAAAGAAATAGGACCTATGTCAGTGGAACGCAGATAATAATCCACCCCTTTTAAGAATGGAAATCCATTAAACAGTGGAATAGGGCTGAGGTCACTTTGACGATTTCCGTTGTCGTCATACAGGAAAAAGGCAATGGTGGTTTGGGAAGCGGAAGCAAATGTGGGGAGCGATAATTCATTGCTTCCGATGAAAAGACGGTCTCGTTCATGTATAATCGCTTTGTTTGCGCTAAAAACGACCAAACCCGTTTCGGCATCGGTGGCGGGTAAACTTCCGGTTAAGAGTCCGGC
Source organism: Bacteroidetes bacterium UBA2364 (assembly GCA_002344075.1). Lineage (GTDB taxonomy): Bacteria > Bacteroidota > Rhodothermia > Rhodothermales > UBA2364 > UBA2364. The sequence continues at coordinate 19,181 of DDTM01000063.1, read as the reverse complement.
TATGCTTCCTATACCTGGCAAGGTGCGGAGGTACACCAGATGATCAGAACGGGTAAAAGGTTCTCGGTAATAAACGACTTTGCGGTCTGCTGTATTGGCTGGAATAACTTGAAAGGCATAGCGGAGGTCTTTCTTAGCCCAAAAGGGGCCCCAATCGCCGTCTGCGTCGGTCTTTAAAGTTGCTCTAAGGGAATTCTGAGAAAATGTTCCGGTAGCCGGATCAGTTTCAAAGATTTTAATGGTTGCATTTTTAGCGATGGTGTTTTCGCCCAGCGAGACCACTTTTCCGGAAAGGAATATTTCTTCTTCTGCTTGCACATCTGTGGTTTTGGGAGCCATGCCATTGTTTAGAAAAGCATACAGCGAAGAAAAAGTCGAAGCTCCGGTTGCCACTTCATAGTGGTCTTCTGTTGTCAGTTTTACGTTTTGTGCACCAGGGATATCTCCGCCGGTACGTACAATCGTATCGCTGGTTGAATAGATGTTGAGTGTTGGTAAAGAACCGTCTGGGCCACCGGGTTTGGCTTGAGTAGCTCCGCCAATCAAAACAACCCTTTCCAATTTGTGGGCATTCTCGGCAGTTTTGGCAAAATTGTAAACCAACGAAGCCCCAGCCGAATGGCCAATCAAAACAACTTTTGGAACATTCTGTTCTTGAAGTACTCGGCTTATCTGTTGTTGAAGCACTTCCAATGCCGTAGAGGTGTTGCCGTTATTGAGCGTATTCCAGTCAAAGGTAATCAATTGTTTTGTACAGTAGCCATTAGACGTAAACCTCTGTGCTTGAAGTGAATAGGTGTCTCCCGAAGCCAAAGCACCATGTACAAAGATAATGGGTGTACGGTTATCCGAGCACGCAGCGGGAGTGGGCGGTTGGTCGCATCCTGTTGAAAAAGTGGAAACCATTATCCCAAGAAGCACGGGAAAAAAGAAAATCAAGGCATGATTGATGAAATTTTTCATTGTTCGCTTCAGTTGTGCGTAGATCATTTATCAAAGATAAGATATTTTTTGATGGGAGAGTCAAAATGGGTCGTATCTTGCCCCGTCAAAAAACTGTATATCCCATGAAATACATCCTCCTAACCCTTATACTGGTCATTTTTCCAGTTTTAATGCAAGCACAAAACGTGAGCATCATTCCCAAACCATCTTCTATTCAGGTACAATCGGACAATGGATTTGCCATTACCAACCGAGTTGGGGTTATGGCATCTGGCTTTACCGGCGAGACGCCTTTGACCTCGTATGTAGTACAACAGATACAGACCCAAACGGGGATCCGGATTGGTGAAACGGCTGGTCCGTCAACGGGGCTGATTGAACTTACACTCAATGGCACAAAAATAAACTTAGGGTACGAAGGATATACTTTAAAATCTAATGAGACGGGTGTTCAGATTGAAGCTGCAACCGAAAATGGTTTGTTCTATGGCATTCAGTCTTTGCTTCAACTTTTGCCACCCAAGCCTGGCGGAGAACGTCCTGTTGTTCCGGCGGTTCAGATTTTCGATCGTCCTCGTTTTGCTTATAGGGGTATGCACCTCGATGTTGGGCGGCACTTTATGCCTGTCAGTTTTATTAAAAAATACATAGACCTGATCGCCCTACACAAAATGAATACCTTCCATTGGCACCTTACGGAAGACCAAGGATGGCGTATCGAGATTAAAAAATACCCAAAGTTGACGGAAGTGGCTTCATGGCGAGATGAAACCGTTATCGGACATGCCGCTGGCTCCGAAGTTTATGATGGAAAACGCTATGGCGGTTTTTATACGCAAGAGCAAATCAAAGAAGTTGTGGCTTATGCCCAAAGCCGATATGTAACGATCATTCCTGAAATAGAAATGCCGGGCCATTCGCAAGCAGCAATAGCGGCCTATCCTGAATTGGGCTGTACTGGTAAACAAATAAAACCCATGACCACGTGGGGTGTTTCTAAAGACGTTTTTTGTCCAAGCGACGTCACTTTTTCATTTTTGGAAGATGTCTTAACGGAGGTGATTTCTCTTTTTCCCTCCAAATACATCCACATTGGAGGCGATGAAGTACCCAAAGACCATTGGAAGGCACATGCCGGAGCGCAAGCATTGATGCAAAAAGAAGGACTTAAAGATGAACATGAACTTCAAAGCTATTTCATCCGCCGGATAGAAAAGTTTTTAAATGCTAAAGGCCGTTCCCTGATTGGGTGGGACGAGATTTTAGAAGGTGGACTTTCCCCTAATGCAACGGTGATGTCGTGGCGAGGTGTGGAAGGCGGTATCGCAGCCGCAAAAGAAGGCCATGATGCCATCATGACTCCTGGCTCCCACTGTTATTTTGATCACTACCAAGGAGATAAAGTGGCCGAGGAACTCATGATTGGTGGAATGACAACACTGGAAAAAGTGTATGGTTACGAACCTATTCCAGCCGACCTTAACGCAGAAGAAGCCAAACACATTCTGGGGGCACAAGGCAATGTATGGACCGAATACCTAAAAACTCCCGAACGGGTGGAGTACGCCGCTTTGCCGCGTATGTCTGCTTTGGCCGAAGTGCTCTGGACACCCGTCAATCAACGAAATTGGCCCGATTTTTTGGCCCGTATGCAAGGACATTTTAGGCGATTGGACGCCAAAGATGTGCAATACCATATACCGATGGTGCAGGGGCTTGGAAAGGACCGGGTTTCTGAAACAGGGCATGAGGTGTTAACACTCACATCCCTACTTCAAAACGCAGAAATTCGCTATACGGTGGATGGTTCGGAGCCAAACATTGCTTCTTCCTTGTACACTGGTCCAATCACCATTCGCATTCCTGCCTATGGAATAACGGTTATGGCCAGGGTCTTTACCCCCAATAAAAGAGGGTCTGTGATCCAAAAGGTACGCATCCGATCTTCTGTGCCAATAGCAGGCAAACAAATTGCGCCGCCTTCTGGCGGTTTGGCATACGGGTATTTTAAAGGCGGATTTCCTTCCGAAGATCAACTTTCTCCGCATAATTTGGTAAAAAAAGGTGCTGTGGACAAAATAAAAATCCCATTTGGTGTTCCAGATGGTCGTTCTGCATTGGTTTATGAAGGTTATTTTTATGCTCCCAAGGCAGGAAAGTACCAATTCCATCTGGCCGCAGACAATATTTCGGTCTTAGAAGTGTCGAAAGAGCGCTTACACATGAACGAAACTTGGGGGCAGGCAAAAGGAAATCTGGAAGTGGTTTTAGGGGTAGGGTATCATGACTTCCGGCTCCTGATGATTAACTGGAGTGGCGCACCCAATCTGAATCTCATGTTCACAAACCCAGCTGGTGAACGAGGTGAGATACCGTCTCACCTCTGGTTTAATGAATAGGTGACTCCAAGTAATCCGAACGGTATATGTAGCCGTGTATAATTTTTTACTTTTTTACCAAGGGCGTTTTAACCACTTTGTATCATGCGCCTTCTTTATGCATTCACCATTTCCTAAACCGTTATTATTAAACTATGGAAGATTTGTTTTCGATGGCTTCTCTTATCAGCTTGGTCACACTGGCTGTAATGGAGATCGTTTTGGGTATTGACAACGTGATTTTCGTCTCCATCATCATGGGACGCCTCCCCAAAGAAGATCAGAAAAAAGCGCGTCAGATTTGGATGGTGGCGGGGATTTTGGTTCGTTGTATCATGTTGTTATTGCTTGGCTGGCTAGTCCAAAATGGAAATACGGAACTGTTTTCGATTTTGGGTTATGGTTTTAGCCTGAGAAATCTGATTATGTTGGCAGGAGGTTTGTTTTTGCTGGTTAAAACCGTTTCTGAAATCCATAATAAACTGGAGGGGGAGGAGCATCACAGTCAGTCAGGAACGGGAAAAAAAGCGGCTTTCGGGGCCATTATGGGCCAAATCATTCTTGTTGATCTCGTTTTTTCATTTGACAGTATGATCACGGCTGTTGGCTTGGCGAAACATGTGGAAATTATGATGGTAGCGGTGATCATTGCCATGGTCGTGATGTTCGTCTTTGCAGAACGGATCAGCAGTTTTATCCACCAGCACCCCACCCTTAAAATGTTGGCACTGTCCTTCTTGGTTCTGGTTGGGTTTATGCTTTTCTTCGAAGGTCTCGAATCCATGCACCACAGCCACATAGATAAAGGATATTTGTACTTTGCTATGGCCTTTGCATTCGGGGTGGAGATGTTAAATATGCGACTCCGCAAACGTTCTAAACCAATTGAACTACGCGAACCAGTTCCGGTTGATCAAAATTATTAATTGACAAACTCCGGGGATGGAAACATCCCCCTTTTTCATTGAACCTGATGTATGACATTTTAATGGCCATTCTACTGGGCATAGTAGAAGGTGTTACCGAATTTCTGCCTATATCCTCGACAGGACACCTCATTTTGGTTGGTTCTTTGTTTGGGCATCCCGGTGTTTTTGGAAACGAATCGTTCGCTTTTGCCTTCGATGTAATCATCCAGTTAGGCGCTATTTTTTCTGTTATTCTGTACTTCTGGCATAAATTATGGCCGTTTTCTTCCTCAAAATCTGATCAGCAAAAACAAGAAACGTATTCTATTTGGCTTAAGGCAGTCATTGGAGTGATTCCGGCATTGGCTATTGGTTTTTTTGCGCACGACTATATTGAATCGCATTTTACCAATCCGGTTACGGTCTCTATCGCCCTCATTTTCTGGGGAATCGTGTTGATTTGGCTTGAGCGACGTCATAAAGAGGCCACTATTAATGATGTAGCCGATCTTTCATTAAAAATGGTACTCATGATCGGGCTTATTCAATGCATTGCGATGATTCCCGGTACTTCACGTTCTGCTGCAACCATCATCGGCGCCATGTTATTGGGTACGTCGCGGGTAGTGGCAGCGGAGTTTTCGTTTTTTTTGGCGATTCCTACAATGGCGGCGGCTTCCGGATATGCCTTTCTTAAACTATTGAAATCTGGCGTAGCAATTGGTGGTTTTGAGTATCTCGTGCTGGGGGTTGGCTTTGTTGTATCCTTCTTTGTTGCGTATGCCGTAGTTGCTTTTTTAATGCGTTACATTACCCATCACGACTTTCAATCCTTTGGATATTATCGAATTGTCTTAGGATTGTTGGTATTGCTCTATTTTGGCGTTGTGGCACAATAAAAGATTGTTTCAATCTGTTAAACCAATATATTAATGAAGTTAAAGATACATGTAAATGCTTTACAAACAATAAGTTCTGATGTATTGATTTTGCCTTTATTTGAAGAGGATAGCGCCGATAAGCTGGCGAAATGGGTCAAGAAGTTTGGCCAGACCCTCGAAGCGGCGGCGAAAGATTTTTCTGGGCAGAAAGGGCAAACCCAATTGCTGTATCCGACCGAAGGGCGTGCCAAGCGTTTGTTGTTAATGGGTTTTGGCAAAACATCCGACGCGACGATGGAGTCTATACGTCAGGGAATAGCGGCTAGCGCTGCGGTTGTTCGGAATGTAGGTGCGGCAAAAGTGACAATGGCCCTGCCGGGGTGCTTCTTGGAAACGGCGGATGTTTCTCAGGCCTTGACAGAGGGGTTGCTGTTGGCATTGTATCAATTTGACCGCTATAAAACCTCAAAAAAAGAAGTGCTTTTTGCCCCTAAACAATTGGGTATTTGGACAAAATCACAACCTAACGCTGCAAAAAAAGGTGCCGAAGCAGGTAAGGTTGTGGCCGAAGCGGTTTGTAGGGCGAGAGACTTGGTTAACTTATCACCTAATGAAAAAACACCACATATTTTAGCAAACGAGGCAAGGGAAGATGCCCAAAAGTGGGGGTTTAACATAGAAATTTGGGAAAAAAAACGAATTGAAGCCGAAAAATTTGGTGGACTTTTGGCGGTCAATCTTGGAAGTCCCGAACCACCCGCCTTCATGATCTTAGAATGGAAGCCTGAAAAAGCGTTGAATGAGAAACCATTGGTTCTCGTGGGGAAAGGCGTTGTGTATGACACAGGGGGCCTTTCACTGAAGCCCACCAAGGATTCGATGGACCATATGAAATGTGATATGTCGGGAGCAGCAGCAGTAATTGCGACGTTTCAGGCCCTCTCACGGATGGATTTACCCCTTCAGGTTATTGGCTTAATTCCCGCCACGGATAACCGCCCTAGCGGAAATGCCTACGTACCCGGAGATGTCATCCGGATGCACAATGGGATGACGGTAGAAGTGTTGAATACGGATGCCGAGGGTCGCATGATTTTGGCGGATGCATTGAGCTGGGCCCAACAATATGATCCTGAATTGGTCATAGATATTGCCACACTTACCGGAGCACAGGTGGTGGCGTTGGGGAATTTTGTGGCAGGCATCATGACCAATGAAGACGCTAAGGCCCAAGAGCGCCTGACATTGCTTCAGGAAGCAGGTATGCGCTCCGGCGATTGGGTGCATCCCTTACCCATGTTTCCAGCATTTGGAGACTTGGTTAAAAGTACCGTTGCGGACTTGAAAAACGTGGGTGGCCCGGCTGCTGGAACCATCACTGCAGGAAAGTTTCTGGAGCATTTCACCAATTATCCGTGGGTTCATGTGGACATTGCGGGTCCGGCTTGGATTGCGACACCGAGACATTATCAGCCGGCGGGTGGAACAGGTTTTGGTACCAAGTTACTCATCGAGTTCCTTCGGATGAGGGTGCAGCAGGCCGATGCCAAACCAGAAATAAGCGAACAAGCCGAGCTGGCGTAACCCCACGCCTGCTTCTTGCGGCCTCTTCAGCAAGTGTTCGTTTCCCAAAATGTAATCCTGATATGCTTAAAAAAGTGATCATTTATACCCTCTTGTTATTGCCAGTTTTTGCAATGGCACAGCAAGCCCGTGTACCTATGCTGATGCCCAGTATGAGCAGGGTATTCAACGAAGCCATCGTTTATCCAACTGAAAGTCAAACCGGACTGGCCATCTTCTTTCGGTTACCCTATGATCGTCTCGTGTTTTCCCGAAACCGAGAAGCCGAAGGGGCGGAGGCTTTTATTACGGAGGTTAAAGTCAACGTAGAGTTGTATAAAGATGGGCGACGAGTAACCGATCAGAATTGGACAACCCAAAAATATGCTTCTTCCTTCGAAGAAACAAAAGATAAATTAAAAGACCTCACGGGTGTGGTTCACTTTAAGGCAGAACCAGGCGTTTATGCGTGGCGAATGATCTTGAATGACCAGCCGGGAATGTGGCGATCCATAAACTTGCCCGATTTTTCAGCAGCGGACCAGATTGGAAGGCCCTTCCTCCTTAAAGATTATGCCGAACATAGTTTCTTGATCCAAAACCTTTCCGGAAATGCGTCTTTTGGCGCAGATGCCCTTTTGGCCGTTTTCGCAAACACAAAAACGCTGCATTGGAAATTACTTCGGATTCCTGATAAAGTCATGCAACGGATTCAAGAACGAGATATTCGGGACAGAAACGACAGCCGTACAGGAAGACGCCTCGGACTTGGTATTCAAGACAACGACAATCCTGAACGGATGAAACCACTTACTGATCGTGCCGATATGCCACTACCTGCCGAGACAAAGGAGGTGGCGAAAGGGGAAGTCGAGAAATGGTTAAGCCTTGGTAATGTTCGACCCGTAGATTCCGGTTTTGAGATCACTTCCGGAGATCAAAAAATGGCTATAGTTCCATTACAAGCTCGTTTATTAGAGGATGGACATTATGCGGTGGTATTGGAAACACCTACTAGCAAAACCCATTATATCTTTTCCACACTTTGGCGTGATATGCCTATGTCTTTGTTAAACTTAGATGTAGCCTTAGAAAGCATGAAGTTTATTGTGGATAAAGATGAACTCAGACAGCTAAAACGGGGCAATACCTCGGAAAGGGCCGAACGCTTTCGTGTATGGTGGAAGGCCAAAGATCCGTCACCAGAAACGCCTTTTAATGAGTTAATGGCCGAATATTTTGCAAGAGTGGACTATGCCGCTACTGCTTTTCAAGTTGGAGCCAAGGAATTAGATGGGATGCAAGGCGACCGTGCCCGAATTTATATTACAAAAGGCCCTCCGGTAAAAACATATCGGGTTTTGCCAGATAGTGGCGGGGTGAGGGAAATTTGGGAATATCCTAATGGCCAGAAATTTGTTTTTGAAGCGGCCTCAAGCCTTGATCCATTTGTACTCTTGAAGTGATGGTCTTGGGCGCTTATTTACAAGCGGTACGGGCCTGATTCAGCTTGCTTTACTATGATTGAAGCTAAAACAACCCTTGCCCTTACAATGGGTGATCCCAATGGCATTGGATTGGAGGTGCTGTTAAAGGCATTGTCGGAATTAAATCTCAAACCACCTATCGAAGTTGTGGTGATCGGAAACGCCGAAATGGTAAAAGCCCATGCCGTACACTTTTCTTTGCCCGTTTCTTTTAAAATACATGACATCCCTTCCGAAAACCCTGTTTTAGACTGGGGCATGACGAACGCCGTTGCTGGTACACTTAGTATGAAAGCGGTTGAAACGGCCATTGATTGGTGTATCGCCGGAAAGGCAGATGCAATGGTGACCGCACCCATCTCTAAAGAAGCGATTGGGTTGGCTGGATATGCCATACCCGGACATACTGAATTTATTGCAGCCCGTATCGGAGTAAAAGACTTGACCATGATGTTGGTGTGTGATGATTTGCGGGTAGGGTTGGTGACAACCCATCTACCCGTTTCTAAGGTCACCGAAAACATACATGAAGAAGCGTTGTTGGATAAAATCCGTATCATTCATCACAGTTTGATGAACGATTTTGGAATACTAAGCCCCAAAATAGCAGTGCTCGGGCTTAATCCACATGCCGGAGATGGGGGGATGATTGGTCTGGAAGAGATAGATATCATACGCCCTGCCCTTGCGATTGCTCGTGAAAAAGGTTTTTTCGTTTCTGAACCTTATCCCTCAGATGGCTTTTTTGCCACCCGACGCTGGAAGCAATACGATGCTGTTTTGGCCATGTATCATGATCAGGGCTTGATCCCATTTAAGACCATAGCCTTTGAGCGTGGTGTAAATTTTACGGCGGGCTTGCCCATTATCCGCACCTCGCCCGATCATGGAACGGCCTTTGGGATTGCTGGAAAAGGAATTGCTAATCCTGAAAGTATGAAAGATGCCATTTTGTTGGCTTTGGATTTGGTGAGAAAAAGAAAGAAATACAATTCTTAATCCTTTGGCCAAAGACAGACTATCAATGCGTACATGGAGTATCGGGAATGAAGGCCTTGTTTTTTGTTTGATGTAAATAAATGGAAAATTATATGATAAAAACTTGCTTGTGGACGCTGGCTTTTTTTATACCCACACCAACCAGTATTCTTGCACAGACTAATTCTTATGCATTTGACACAAAACCTGTGCCGCTGTTTGAAACTTTTAGCTTGAAACGGATAGAAACTGGGAAGGAAGCAGGTCGTTTGGTCACGTTTTTACCCGCTCTTTTTGCGGATGATGAAGGTGGAATGGTTCAACTAATGGAGGCAGAGATAAATCCAGACTCTGTTGTGCATATGTTGACCATTGCCAAAGGTGAGGAAGTGGTTTTCCAGTCATTTTTATCGGACTTTATTCCCCACTATGCCGAAGGCGTAGAAATGGTAGACCTGAATAAAGACGGGCTAAAAGACGTGGTCTTGACTTTTGCCACCGGAGGAAACGGACTTGCCGCCAATTGGCGATGGGTGTTGGTGCTATTACAAAAAGTTGAGAACACCTTTGAGCTGCACCGATTTACCAATATGTTGCCCGATGAAACTTATGGCCTCTTCCGAGACATGGATGGAGATGGAAGCTTTGAAATGGTGGTGGGTAGCCATACGAATGTGATGGATGCCGGCTCTCCCGATGTACATTCCTACTGGTTTTTTAATGTATTCGGCTGGCAAAATGGCAAACCCGTTAATTTAAACCCAAACTGGAATTTCCCACTTGTTTACCGTCATCTTGATACCATTAACCGTAAGGCAGACCCCCGATTCTCTGCGAGCCAAAAGAAGCAATTCTTTACGTTAGCCACCCTGCCAGAGTATGTATATTCGGACGGAAAGGTGAGCGCTCCCGCCTTGTTGAAATCAGTATTCCGTTCTCAGGATTTTCGGCCCAGTGAACAAATTAAAGAATCGAACCGCCCTAAATCCAATAGACCTATTCAGAACAGAAATCTGATATTCTTTATGATTGGAGGAACAGGTCTGTTTATTTTTGTGGCTATAACCCTCCTATGGCTCAAGGGACAACGAAAAACGACGGTAAAAGATGACATGTAAAGGAACGGTGCGGCTCATGAATGCCGTTTTTTATGCCCATCATGGCGTGATGCAAGAAGAGCATCGGATTGGCGGGCGGTACGAGGTGGATGTTATCATGCGCTTGGATTTTCAAAAAGCCGCAGAAACCGATGAATTGGATGCCACAGTTGATTATGGGGCCGTGTATGAAGTGATTCGGGAATTGGTGACAACCAACAAGTTTTATCTGATCGAACGGTTGGCCTTTTTAATTGGGGAAGCGGTCATGCACAAATTTACTATTGTAGAAGCGGCTGAAGTTACCGTTCGGAAAGTGAATCCCCCTGTAGGTGGAACTTGTGATAAAGCAGAAGCCGTATTCGAGATTATACGATAAGAGATACATGGGAGACGAGAAAGCGGCTTGGATGCGTACCTATATCGGGCTTGGCTCCAATATGGGTGATCGTGCGGGTTATTTAAAACAAGCCATAGATGCCTTTTGCGTGTCATCAAATTTTCGGAAGGTTGTTGCTTCTCCAGTATATCAAACCATCGCCCTTACCTTAGATGGTGAACAACAGTCACATTATTTAAATGCCGTTGTAGAGATGGAAACCCGTCTTCTTCCCGAAGCGCTCTTGTTTTTTTGTCAAGAAGTAGAAAGGAGAAATCAACGGGTACGCACGAAAAAATGGGCGCCCCGCACATTAGATTTGGATATTCTCTTATATGGTGATAAACAGATGAATCTTCCACATCTCATTATCCCACATCCACACATCGCCAGACGGAGATTCGTTTTAAAACCATTAAACGACCTTGCACCAATGGTTCCGGTTCCCTTACCTTTTGGCAAAACCGTTACAGAGCTTCTTACAGAATGTCCGGATGACTCGGTCCCACAGATGATATCTATTCGCCTGATATCATCGGGTAAAACTTATTAATATGCAACTGATTCCCCCACAAATTCCAGAAAACCTCCGGTATATCGCCATTGAAGGCGTCATTGGTGTGGGCAAAACCACCCTTGCCAATGCCATTACAAAACAATTTGGTGCTAGGCTTGTACTGGAAGAATTTGAGGAAAACCCCTTCTTGGAGCGCTTCTATGATGATCGGAGCCGGTGGGGATTCCATACGCAGCTTAATTTTCTGGCAAGCCGTTTCCGTCAACAAAAAGCTTTAGAAAACCGGGACTTGTTTCAACAAGTAGTGGTGAGTGATTATATATTTGATAAAGACCGTATCTTTGCGCATGTGAACCTAAACGGGGATGAACTGCAACTGTATGAGTCTCTTTATGGTATTATGGAGCAATCGGTGGCGACCCCCGATTTGGTGGTTTATTTGCAGTCAACCAACGAAAGGCTGTTATACAACATTGCACTGCGGGGCCGCTCTTATGAGCAAGCCATTGAGCCGGATTATATAGCGACACTTAATGAAGCATATAACCGTTATTTTTATCATTTTAGTAAATGCCCACTGTTGATTATAAACGCAGCACGCTTGGATTTTGTGAAATACCCGCTACATTTACAGGAGCTCATTCGACAAATTGTTTTAGAACAACACACCGGAACGCGCTTTTTTAACCCGAATATCGAGGCTGCACCTGCCCTGTTCTGATCCACAAAGGCCATGTTTAAATATTTATTACTCTCCTTTATCTTGTGGCTTATTTACCGCACTGTCCGAAACTTAATTAAGGTGGTTTTTTTACCTCCAACTCAGCCCAGTCAACCCCCGTTTTTCTATCGGCCTCCTGATGCCTCCGGTGAAACCATTATACAGACGAAGAAAAGCCAAACCGATAAAACCTTTCAAGGCATTGAAGATGCAAAATGGAAGGAAATTGATTGATCGGCCATAGCATCACAAGGAGATCCATATCCGCAAAAAAAAATGCGACTGATCTATATTGCCCTAAACAGATCTTCGTGCAAATTATGTACATTTGTCATCACGATGCTACGGTCTAACCTTGACGATCCATATGTGGGTAAAGTTTGACCTTCCCCAAAGCCGTAATCCAAATCGTGTACGTGCGTTTACCTTCTGACTGATACCTCTTGGGTGCGCAAGATGAAAAGGTTGCGGCGAATTAAGCAAGGGGCCTCATCAAATAGATTCAGCACCGACTATAAACACTTTGCTTATTTATTTTGGAGATAAGTTCAGGCTCGTTTTATGGAATAAATCATGTGAAATTTTGTTCTTGATTTTGATTAAATATGTTCAAGATATTATTCTCTTTATTGAAATAGATAAGTTAAACAATGAAAAAAATTTACCTTTTTGTGATATTACATATTATTTTTTTTCATGGATCTTTGATGGCCCAGACACAAGGAATGTATGTCAAAAACTTTCAAAAAAGAGTTTGGAGTACAGTACATGGCCTTCCTGTAAACCATGCAAATGAATTGGATGAAGATGATGAAGGTTTTATATGGATATGCACAGTTGAGGGATTGGTTCGTTTTGATGGGATGATATTTAAGGTCTTTAGCAAAGAAAATGTCTCTATATTTAAAAGTAATTCTTTTCAAAAAGTTGAACCATTGGGTAAAGATGTATGGTTTCTCTCTTCCGATCAATACCTGTATCGCTATCATGGAGGAGTCTTTACGCAAGGTGATTTGCCTTTTAAACGGGTAGATCAAATATGGGGAGACCGTGCAAATAATCTTTTATACTTAATTGAAAATGGAAATTTTCATATAGTTAAGAATCGAAAAATAATCTTTACAGAAAAAAATTTAAATCCATTATTAGGTCGTATAACTAAAGAAGGAATATTATTAAATACGGAAAGAAAATTGTATCATTACTTTAATAATAAAAATAAGATAGAAGAGATAAATTTTGAAATAATTAAACCTAATGTCATTTACTCTTATTTGTACTCTCAAGAGGAAAGTGTAACTTATGTAATGGATAATACATGGAGAATGTGGATGTACTCAAAAGGTGAAGTCTCTAGAGTCTCTATCTTAGATGGGGTAGTTTTCCCGAGTTCCGAAGGTCAATATCCATTCTCTTTAACATTTATAAAATCTGGAATGTTTTATAAAAAGGAAAAAGATAAATTGATTAGAAGGGGCGAAGAAGTCAAGTCTCATTCTCCAAAAAGAGCAAAATACTCCTTAACTTCTTTAGGTCGTTTGGAATTTACAGAACAAAGTATCTTACTTAATGGGCAATTATTTGATGAATTCAACACTACAATATCTGATGCTATTGTGGATAAAAGAGGCATGATATGGGTAAGTACTGCTAAAGGATTGGTTCAATATTATAAAAAATATGTCCATATGATTGGACATGCAGAAGGTATAATAAATGATGCAATTTATTGGATTCATGAGACGGAAAAGGGTGAGATATATGCTGGAGATTTGACATCAATAGGGTATCAGTTTGATAGGGAAAAATTTATTCCGAAAACGATAGATGGACATGTATTAACCGTAGTGACAGAAGATAATAAAGGGAACGTTTGGGCAGGTTCTGGTAAGATTTGTCAAATTCATCCAGCGAATTTACAAAACCGACTTTGCGTGGATGTCCCCAATAATATGGAAGCACTAAATTCTGTTTTTAGCGATAAATTAGGGAATTTTTGGGTCGCATACCCCAATATTTTGTATCGTTCAAACAATTTATCGAAAGGGTGGGAAAAAGTAAGCGATGTATCGGGAAAAACCATTTGGGGTGTCTATAGAATACAAGATGGTCGAAATGGAGAAGTGTGGTTTGGGACAAAGTCACAAGGCTTGTTCCGATATTCAAAAGGGAAAATTATACAATTTATTTTACCAGAAGAGGCATGTGGTAGTGGAATAAGAGAAATTATTCCAGATACTGCTACTTCTCTTTTATTAGGCACGGAAAGCAATGGTATCTGTCATATTAAACTAGATATAAATGGTAAGTTGGTTAAGCAAGTTAGAATTGGAAAAGAGGAAGGACTTTTTCAAAATGGAATTCATCGTATTATAGATGATGGACATGGGCGTTATTGGATGAATACCAATTATGGAATTTTCTGGGTTTTTAAAAAAGATGTTTATGATTATATCGCTGGTAGAACTTCATGGGTTCCTTCGCTCGCATTAACCGAAGCACATGGTTTAAATAATCGGGAAGGAAATGGAGGAAAGCAGGATGCAGGCCAGAAAATGAAAGATGGGACAATTTGGTTTCCAACTATGAAAGGAATAGCTGTTATTGATCCAAATAAAATACCGGATCGGATGCTTTCGGGTGTGAAAAATTATTTATCGGAGGTGGAGCATGTTGGGGAAACGCTTCCATTACAAAACAATATAACATATCCTCAATATGTTCGCGATATTGTGTTCAAATATGGAGCACTCTCTTTTGAATTCCCTGAAAATACGTTATTTCGGGTTAAACTGGTAGGGTATGATGAAAATTGGAGGCCTGCTACAAGCCTCCGAATGGTTAATTACACTAATTTAGACTATGGGTATTATACCCTGCAAATACAGGCAGGGATTGGTGGTAAATGGGGAAATACAACTTCTTATTCATTTTATATAACCTCTTATTGGTATGAGACTTTATGGTTTAAATTGTTATTGTTCTTATTAACCATCGGAATAATATATGCAGGAATTAAAAGCCGAGTTAATTTTTTGACAAATCGAGCTAAATATTTAGAAAAGATAGTTCATGAGCGTACAATTGCTATACAACATCAACAAGAAACCTTGCAAGAACAACACCTGCAGCTTCAAGAACAGACCCAAAAAATTGTGGAGCAGACAAATAAACTTAAATCATTAGATGAAGTCAAGTCTCGTTTATTTGTCAATTTGGCTCATGAAATTCGGACACCATTAACAATTATGATCGAGCCGATTCGATTATTGCAAAAAAAATATAGCGCCCGACTGACTGACTCGGATAAATGGATGGTTGATATCGCATTAGAGAATGGGAAAAGGATTTTGGATTTGGTAAATCAATTGTTACAAATTGCTCGTTTAGAAGCAGGGGTGATACCTTTAAGCCTGAAAACTGTTTCTATTGTAAGTGTATTAAAGGAGTGGCTTGAGATTAATTATGGCAAAATAGATACAATTACAGGTGTCGAAATTCGTACGGAAATACCCAATGAAGAATTCCAAGTCATAACAGATATTGAAAAGGTATATACTATTTTATCAAATTTAATTTCAAATGCTATTAAGTATAGTCCTAAAGGTTCATGCACGATCATTCGGTTTCATTCTGAACCCAAAGAAAAGAAAATATATTTATCCGTCTCGGACCAAGGAACAGGGATTGATCCGAAGTTATTAGACCAGATTTTCACATGGTATTACCGTTCTCCCGAACATGCAGATTCAACGGGCACGGGTATTGGCTTGTCTCTGTCCAAAGAATTGGCTAAAAGTCTGGATGGAGATTTAACCGTGCAGAGTGAACTTGGAGTAGGCTCTACATTTACCCTAATATTACCTTATGTTCAAGCATTGCCAGATTCTTTGCCAGAACCTAAACGGGCTAAAAATGTTCTGCTTACCCAAGAGCTAGAAAAACCAAGAGATTATAAACCAACGGGCAAAACAAAACCCAAGATTTTGCTAGTAGAGGATAATGTGGAAATTGCCCAATTACTTATAAGGTACTTGTCGGAAAACTATCAGGTTTCGATTGCAATAAACGGAAAAGAAGCTCTCGTAAAAGCAAAAGAAAGTTTACCTGATTTAGTTATAACCGACATTATGATGCCCGAAATGGATGGCTGGACATTTATGCGACAATTTCGGAAAATAAAAGATTTTAGGGCGATCCCTGTAATTGTGATTACAGCAAAAGCGGATGCCCAAGCCTTCCATGACAGCCTTGATTTTGGCGCAGATGCCTACATCACCAAGCCTTTCTCCTTAGAAACGGTGGGTCTTCAAGTTCAAAACTTGTTACAATTGAAGCGAGAAATTGCTCAGAAGACCCATATCAAAATGCTAATTCCAGAAAATACACCAAAAATGACGCTACCCGTAAAAGATGACAGAGAAACATTCCTTTACACGTTTGATGGATTTGTGGTAGCGCATTTAGATGAAGCGAATTTAGATATCAACATTTTGGCACATAAGATGGGAATGAGCCGAAGTTTATTGTTCCGTAAATTAAAAGAAGCGGCGAATGCCTCTCCTAAGCAATACATCAACCGCTTACGAATGGAACATGCAATGAAGTTATTGAAAGCGAATGTTCCGGTAACGCAGGTGACGTTTGCGGTTGGGTACCAAAGCCTAGCAGGATTTTCGAAGGCTTTTAAAAGCCATTTTGGTATCAGTCCTTCTGAAGTATAAAGGACTTCGTGGAACGGATTTAGTAACCGAAACACTGGGATATTCTTCTGTCATTGTTTTATTTGCACATTGGAAGCGTCAACTAAGAATCATGAAAGCGCAAGTACCAGTGTTCTGGAGCCGAAAGGGCTTTGAAAAACGTTTTCTTCGTGCAGATTTGGCAACTCAGCCAACCTTTTGGAAAGTAGTTTAGTATTTTAATTAACTCCTTATTTATGGCTATTCTACACCCATTCCGTGCTTTCCGACCTGTGCCCCAAGTCGCAGCACAAGTCGCATGTGTGCCTTATGATGTCATCAATACCGCTGAAGCACGCGCCTTGGCATCGGGTAATCCCCTGAGTTTTCTGCACATTGTTCGTCCAGAAATAAACTTTTCTGAAGAAATCGATGAACATGCAGATATCGTATATGAAACAGGTGCAGCAAAACTTGCGGCCTGGAAATCAGGATTAAACACCTTGCAAGAGGCCGAGCCTTCTCTTTATTTATATCGCTTGGTCATGAATGGCCGTTCTCAGACGGGTATATTCGGATGTGTAGCTGTTTCGGATTACGACAAGGGCACGATTTTACGTCATGAATTGACCAGGCCCGATAAAGAAGATGATCGGACACGCCATATCCTGACACAATCGGCTCATGCCGAACCTGTAATGTTGACTTTCCGTACCGATGAGGTGGTGGGGAAAATGATGGATGAGACGCAGCGTTTAGAGCCGATATACGACTTTGTTGCTCCTGATGGTATTGCACATACGGTTTGGAAAGTAGAAAACCCCGACGGGTTGGTGGCACGCTTCCGCGAAATCCCCTTCCTTTATGTGGCCGATGGCCATCATCGGTGCAAAGCAGCAAGCCGTGCCGTTGAAGCTCTTAATCCCTTGCCAGATGCCGAGGCCAACTACTTTCCTGCGGTGCTATTTCCCATGAATCAGATGGCCATTTTGCCGTATAACCGCATTGTTTACAAAATTCCGATGATGGTCACGGATTTTCTTGCGGCCCTTCAACCCTTTGACCTCCGTGAAAATGCGGTGCCAACTCCAGAAAGGAAAGGGGATGTTTCTATGTTAATCAATGGGAAGTGGTACGGAATCACGTTGCCAGAGACAAAAGGAGGAACCATTGCCGACACCTTAGACGTGGCTTTGCTCGGTGAATATGTCTTGGCGCCGTTACTGGGCATTCGAGATGCAAGAACCGATAAGAATATCAATTTTGTTGGCGGTATTCGTGGTACTGGGGAATTAGAGAAATTGGTATCGGAAGGAACCGCCCAGGTGGCTTTTTCTATGTATCCTACCCAGATTGAAGAGTTGCTCGCAGTTTCCGATGCAGGGCTATTAATGCCGCCGAAGTCCACATGGTTCGAACCTAAACTTCGGAGTGGGTTATTGGTACATGAATTCTAAATGGGCGCAAGCCTATTATTTGTATAAGCTTAGACGAAAAAGTAAATGAGCAAACGTTTATTCAATTTCTCTGCTGGTCCGGGTGTTTTGCCGGAGAGCGTGATGCTGGAAGTGAAAGAAGAATTACCCGTTTTAGGCGATACTGGTGCTTCGGTGATGGAAATCAGCCATCGTTCAGCAGCTTATAAGGCCATTAACGCCTCAGCAATGGAGCGGATGAGGCGGCTTTTGGGCATTGGTGAAGAATGGCACATTATGTTCCTACAAGGAGGCGCTTCTATGCAGTTTTTACAGGTTCCGATGAACTTCCTGCGGGCGGACGAGACAGCCGGATATTTGGTGACGGGTGCTTGGGCCAAAAAAGCGATGAAGGAGGCAAAGAGCATTGGGAACGTGCATGTGTATGCTTCCAGCGACGACCAAAACTTTAATTATATTCCGGCACAAGCAGAATGGTCGTATGATGAAGACGCACGGTATGTACATTATACCTCCAATAACACCATTTTTGGTACGGAATTTCATTTTACGCCAGATGTAAAAGGGCTTCCATTGATTTGTGATGCATCATCCAATTTCCTGAGCAGGCCCATAAACATGGCTTCTCATGCACTAATCTATGCAGGAGCACAAAAAAACATTGGTCCGGCAGGGGCAACGGCGGTTTTGATCCGAGAAGATTTTCTTCAAACCAAAAACTCCGGCATTCCGACGATGTTGGACTATGGAACACATGTAGGAGACCTCTATAATACCCCGCCTGTTTTTGCAGTGTATGTTATTGAAAAAGTGTTGAAGTGGTTGGAAGAAAAAGGTGGATTGGCAGCAATGGAACAAGAAAATATAGCCAAGGCAGATCAATTATATGCAGCACTGGGTGCCACCGATTTTTACCGCCCTACCGCACGTCCAGATAGCCGTAGCAGAATGAACGTGACTTTCCGCTTGGCAGACGAGGGCTTGGAAGCCAAATTTGTATCGGGAGCCAAAGCCAATGGCATGACCGATCTTAAGGGCCACCGTTCCGTTGGTGGTATTCGTGCCAGTATCTACAATGCTTGCCCCTCAGAAGCGGTGACGACCTTGGTGGACTTTATGCGCGAATTTGAACGCACCAATGGGTGAAAAACCGAAGAAAGTCGCTTCAATAACGCCCTTGTAATTATTGCGAGGGCGTTATTATGCGTG
>DDTM01000120.1 GCA_002344075.1 Bacteroidetes bacterium UBA2364 | reverse complement strand
ATATATATAGACGCAATGACTTATGCCGATAATAGTATTTAGAAAACAATATTAAACTATTAGTAGCGCCTGTTAAAATAGCAATTGTATATGTTACAAATGACAATAAAATAATCGCATAAAAAGGGATATTTAGCAAACTATAATCTATAATTGTAATAACCACAAGCATACATGTTGTGGAAATTATTATATTTCTCAATAACATGAAATTATTATCTTGGGGAAGAAGTATTTTCCTCCATAGTGCCATACAATCTTTTTCAAACAAAAGATTAATCAACCATTTTTTAATGTTCATAACCTAATATATTATGGATGAACCTCAATAACATTTGTCAATGTGCTATAGCTTCCAAAAACCCCTACACCACCCACCAGGTGGGTAATGGCATTGGGCATCTCCCCTGGTCCAAAACGCCCAAATTGCTGTTGCTGCTGGGATTGTGAGCGATAAAAATCTACCATATTTTGATCTATGTTGTGCAAATTGACCCTTGTCCTGCCAAAATGGGTAATGGAAATCCAGAGCATGTTAATGACGGTATTACCAGAGGCATCTTTCTCATAATTGTCTTCATTAAAGAGTGGAGAAGAATAGACATGGGGTGTTTCATCTAGGTTAAAAGGGTTGCTTCCGGGCTTCCAAAAGGGGACAACCGTATCTTTTCGCGCATCTAAGCTTTCTGCCGAAAAAATGTAGTGGCACTTCGTCTCTTGTTCTTTTTTACATGGGCTAATGGTGGCTTGATAAGAAGGCGATTGTTCGTACCGAAACGTTTTTCCATTGGTATTGACGAGTCTTAAAGCATCCGGAACGATGGTTTCTCCCGTTATCATTTTGTCTTGCTCCAATAATCTTACTTCAATACGGTATTGCCTGCTTGGTAGCACAGTTTTAAGGCTGTCTATGGGAAGATACGAATCCGGCGCCTCGGACGACAGGGCATAAAGGATGGTTTCTTCAATCTGACCGTTTTTATCTAACAAGTAGATCTTGACTTGGGCTTTTGGAGGAACATAGGTAGCGGGGAAAGCGGCCTCATGGACAAACAAGGTCTCCCTCACCGATACTGGTGGAAATGGTGCTTCTGCCTGTAAATAGGCTTCAACAAGGGGCAGACGTGTCTCAGATGGAGCGGTGAAGTCACATCCCAAAACGACTGTAAAGCCCAACATCAAACACCAAAGAAGAATAGTATCAAAAAATCGCATGGAACGACAGATTAGGAATAAAAGGAAGTTGACGTATAGACACTCTTTCAGGGCCTGTTTTTTGAATATCATATGTATAATACCATATATTTCGGTTATTATATACATTAAACAAACTACAGGTCCATTTTTTTGAGAACCCCCACCTGGACAGGCCCGTTTTTGAGATATTTAAGTCCAGCCGATGATAAGCAGGTAATGCGGCATTGTTAAGCGCAGGAGAAAACCAGACGGTCCCACCGATGTTATTAAAAGTAGTCCCGAAGGGGTTAGGCAATTGGGCATAACCCGTTGGCCGGGTATAGGGCTGGCCACTGGCCCATGTAAAAAAGGCTCCAATTTGCCATTTTTTACTCAGGTCAAAGTTCGCATTAACGGTAAAATCATGCAATCGGTTATACCGTGGCTGAAAGGGTAGTCCGTCATTCAGGGCATCAAAACGCCTGGTTGTTTGGCTTAAAACATAGGTAGCATTCCATTGCAGCCGTTCATTAGCTTTAGCACGCCCCTGAATTTCCAAGCCCTTGGCTTCTCCTTCACCCCAAACCAGCAACTCGGCATATGGTTTATTGCCTAAATCGGCCAAGAATGGGTCTAAGGTAAATATTCGGGCCATCTTTCGATAATAAGCATCGAACTGAAGCTCCAATTGTTTGTCGGGCCGGTATTTTGTACCGATGGAAAATTGTTGGGTGGTAGAAGGAGGTCTGTTTTCTGGAAGTAGCAACCATGCATCAAAGCCAGAGAATGCTTCATTAGACACCAATGCCAACCATTGGTGTGAGTGGTTGTAAGCAACTTCGTGCTGCCATGCTCCTTGTACTTTTTGGATGACCAAACGTGGCTCGGAATAGAAATTACGATCGGCTGTTCTTGTTGTTCGGATGCCCCATTGCACCCCCAAGCCGTATGGAAAATTTCTGTTTCGCTGTAGGTACCCCAAGAGATGCCTTCCAGAGTGATTCAGTAGCTCGGCATCTATTCCGGCAAACCAATCTCGCCAAACCATATCGGTTTGGGTTGTTTTAAGGCCTGCCTCCCAAGCGGCATTTGGTTGCTCCCACGTCCAGCTCAGTTCTGCACCTGCTTCATGTACGCGGCTGTCTCGCTTTGCACCGGTATCCCCCAATGTACCTACGGGCTTTCCATGATACTTCGATTGCATGAGTCGGAGGCGTATAAGTTTTCCTTTTTGATATACGGTTCGGGCTTCGGCCACCTGAAGGGCATTTTTGTACCAAAGATCTAAACCCAGTCCATTTAGCAGCGACATATTCAGTGCGTCTTCGCTGGTAAAATGCGTGAAGTGTAAAGAGGTTCTTGGGCTAATAGCCAACTTTAGGCGCATATTCAGGTCCCTGAAGCCCAATTTTTCCGGTATATCAGTATTAAAATCGCTCAACAGATTTAAAACCGGATTAAGGGTGGAGACCCTCCCCCCAATCATCCAATGGAGGCGGTTATATTTTCCCGTAGTACTTCCTTTAAAACTGAGCAACCCCAAAGAAACGGAGGTTTCTGACTTTCCCCCTTCTTTGCTTTCTATAGACAAGACGCTTCCCATACGCCCACCCAAAGACGCAGGAGCACTTCCTTTATGTAAGGTCACGGCTGAAATGGCTTCGGGGTTGAAAGCGGAAAAAAAACCAAAAAAATGACTAGGATTGAACACTGTCGCTCCGTCTAAGAGAATCAGCGTTTGGTCTGGGCTTCCACCTCGAATGTAGAGGCCGCTCGAAAAATCGGAGGATTGTTTCACACCGGGTATCAGACGCAAGGAACGAAAAATATCGGCTTCCAGAATAGTAGGAGCACCCACAAGGTCGCGTACGTGAAGGGTATTTGTAGATAGAGGCAGGGCAAATTTATGTTTTTCCCCGGTAATATCCACAGACCAAATGGTACTTCTTAATGCACAGCGAAGGATCTTTCCGGTATCCGACACCTTCAGAATTGTAGGCTCAAAGCCTGGAAAACTACACACGATTTGGGCGGGCATCCCTGTAAAGGAAAAGCGCCCCAGAGAGTCGGCTTGTGTAATCAACTGGCCAGATGTTAAACTGATGTTCGCGAAGGGGATGCTTTGGCCAGTTTCGTCGTCCAGCACTACGCCATTTACATTTTGTGCAAAAAGAGCAAACGAATATCCCCACAACAAAAGCACCGTGAGCCAAAAAGGTTTCATTTCAGGAGAAGGTTAATTATCAGGAAGGAGGGTTGAATAAGTTGCCCAAGACCGACCCTAAATTGATCTCGCCTTTGTGCGAACGAAGCAGTTTAAAGGGGTTCAGGAATAACTCCTTCAACATCACTCCGCTAATGGCTTTCATGTGTGGTCCAATAGTACCCCAGTTCCGGATAAAAAAACCAATAGGGGGTTTCACTCGGTAGGTAAATTTCGAGGGGTCACTTAGGTTTAGATGAATACCCTTCCGATCCAGTTGTAAGTGAATACCACCTTTGATTTCGTATGCTTCTGTCTCAGAAAGGGTATTTTTTTGAAAAGAAGTGATGTTCATGATTTTGTTGTTTGAGATGCTAAAGCCCTCTATCCTTAGGGGACAAAGGGCTGCCACACCATAACAGATTAATAATGCAGAAACCTTATTTCTTAAACAGCGAGAACAGGTTTTTAAAAATGCTGTTGTTTCCAAAGAGTCCGGTTGAATTCAGCGTGTTACGGAAATTCCGGATATCCTGAATGGAAAACCTGATGGCATCTCCAATGCCAAATTGCAAGCTACCAGTTTGGTTCCAATCCAATTGCACCCCTTTTCCGGTAAACTGAACCAAAAGACCGCCCTTTACATCGTGGGCTTGTTCATCGGAAATCGCAAACTCTTGGAGGTTGTGGGTATTGTTTTTCATGTTTGTAATTGGTTATTAATTGTGCCTACTCTTGCGGATTTTCGGCTATCTCCTGTATTTGCCCCCTATGATACCCACACAAGGCCAAGAGATTACCCCCGAAAGCAGGCTTTCAATCAGTAGGTCTTTTTATGCAACGAAGAAGGGATAAAATGCAATGAGAACAACAAGTCACGGTAGCACACATACTAAGAAAATTGTCTTTCGGATGCTATTTTTAACAGATGTAGAAAGCGCGTTCTAAACTTTTGGCCAACGGGCAGGGTCTTTTTGGAGACCACCACTTCGGTCTTGCTAAAGGATTTGATCTTTTCTATTGAAATCACGTAAGACTTATGAATCTGTATAAACCTGTCTTCAGAAAGCAAATTAAACAACTGATTAAATGACAAACGAATAATCAACTTACTCTTGCTTAAATGTATGATCAAGAACTCTTTAGAAGACTCAATGTATTCAATATCATTCAAATATATTTTATGTAGTTTTCTATCACTCCTAAGCCATATAAAATCATTGTCTATAATTGTTTCCTGATCAGAATTAGTTTGCCAGCGTATAAGTTTAATAGCTTTATTTACTGCTTGTGCGAACCTTTCAAAAGGTGCTGGTTTAAGAATATAATCTACCAAATTAAATGTATAGCCTTTTAGGGCATATTCATCATAAGCAGTTATTACAATCACTTGTGGCCTTTTATTGATATAGTTTAACAACTCAAAACCATCATACCCAGGCATTTGAATATCTAAAAAAAGCAACTCAACCTCCTTAGATTTATGTTCTTTCTGGAATATTTCAGAACTTTCAAATGAACCAATGAGTTCTAATTGGTGCGGAAGCATGGCAATGTATTGGCACAACAAATGACGTGCAGGCGCTTCGTCGTCTAAGACAGCGCAAGTTATAAGGCGGTTCATACAGGCAGACTTTGATCAAAAAATGGCGGTGATGAAATAAACTTCTGCACAATATTTTTGTTTCTTTGAGCAACCTTGGAATGTTTTTTAGCAGACTATTTTTCAATTTTAAATTGTTTTTTTAAAATAAATTTACGTTTCGTTTAATAAAAATACCACTTCATTGAATATCGCCTCCGTGCGATACAGTAGGGTATGTCGTTTGTACATGATCACTAACATGTTTAACCATGCACAATGTATTATGTATTTAACTTCCCCCAGCCCTATCGGTCAAGCCCCAATACAGTCACCTTATCGGGTTTTACTTTGCTCTATGATTTTTATTTTCATAGGGTTGAGTGAAGCACATGCTCAGGTTACGGGAGCGGTTTTCCGTGACTTTGACGGCAATGGCACCCGTGGCACCAATGAACCGTTGGTATCGGGTGTAACCGTAACGGCGTATGGCCCCTCTGGAACCTCTTGTGGTACCACCACAACTTCTGGTAATACTGCGCCCAATTACAGCCTGACAGGATGCGGTACAGGCGCTGTTCGGGTAGAATTTGTTTTACCAAGCACCGGAAGGTGCGTCAACTCTGGTGTTGATTATGCTTCCCTAAGTGGGACCACCTACGGAACATCGGTTCAGTTCGTCAATGGAAACAGTACCAATGTCAATTTCGGAGTATATAATCCTGCCAATTACAATACTGGTGCTGCGACTACCAGCGTCGTAATTCCAGTCCACACCAATGGTAACCCCTTACTCAGTGGGACTTCGCAGAGTGATGACTGGATTGTAGGCTTTCCATACAACAATACAGGTACCACTACCCCCTCGCAACGCCTGAATGGTGCAACCGTGGGTGCCACCTGGGGAATGGCCTATAGCAAACAGGCGGAGAAAGTATTCACTTCTGCCTTTATCAAAAGACATGTAGGATTAGGAGCGCTGGGGAGCGGCGGTATTTATGCCCTTTCTCCTACGTCTTCTTCCTTTACTGTGTCCAACTTTTTTGACTTCGATAGCCCAACCAATGTATTATTGTCCACACCTTCAACGGTTTCGGCTGCCCCTACACGATGCGCTTCTGGCTGCCCTGCATACGGATCCGGCACTTCTTTCAATATTGTATCCAATGCCGAAGCCACGTATCTCGGATCAAACGACCCATTAACCGGACAACCCCTGGGTTTGGGAGTAGTGGGAACCAATGTCCAACGCGGTTTATTGGCAGACAAAACCCAGCCAAGCCGCGACCCAGCGGCCATGGACCAAGTAGGTAAAGTTGGATTGGGAGATTTGGACATCAGCGATGACGGACGCTTTCTTTTTTCGGCTAACTTGTATGATCGAAAAATCTACCGTTTAACCTTAAATGACCCACAAAACCCCACGCATATCACAGATATTGCAAGCTACTCGCTACCCAGCGTAACCATAACCAATGGCGTGCTAAGGCCCTTTGCGCTCAAATTTTATCGGGATAAACTTTATGTAGGCGCGGTTGCCACTGGCGAGAACGTAACCGATGATAGCAATAGCAATTTATTTGCTTATGTATTCCAATTAGATACACCCACAGCAAGTGCGGCATTCCAATCCTCGCCGATTATTACCCATCAACTAAACTACAACCGCGGTACACCCAATAGTGGAAGTAGCTACACAGGACAGGATCGGTGGTACCCTTGGTCTAAGAGCGCCTAT
This sequence comes from Bacteroidetes bacterium UBA2364, assembly GCA_002344075.1. Lineage (GTDB taxonomy): Bacteria > Bacteroidota > Rhodothermia > Rhodothermales > UBA2364 > UBA2364. The sequence goes on along the minus strand of DDTM01000120.1, from coordinate 597 downwards.
GATTTCTTTGGTATTGCCCGTCCCTCGCCAATGCTGACCGATATTGATTTTACTGACAGAGGTGATATAATGCTGGCCTTTACCGACCGTTTTGGCCACCAATATGGCCATCAGAATTATCGTTTTTTAGGAAATCCCGGGTATAGCGATCTGGTAACGGCACAAGTAGCAGGAGATTTGATTATTGCCGGAATTAATTGCTCGACGAATACCTTCACAATGGAAAGCAATGGAAGTTTTACGTCCAATGGGCAATCATTATCCGGTGGAACAGCGAATGGCCAAGGTCCTGGTAACGGTGAGTTTTTCAATGGAGAGAACCAAAACACAACCCATACCGAAACCTCCCAAGGCGCTATTGGCGTTTTGTTTGGACAAGCCCAAGTTATGCTCACCAACATGAACCCAACTACCAGTATTTTCTCCGGCGGGACCAAACTGATGTCCACCACCAATGGGGCAAGTTCAAATGGCTATGTTTTGTATAACCAAAATGCAATCGGTGATTTTGGTAAAGCCAATGGATTGGGAGATCTAGAAATGATCGTCCCTGAGTCCCCCATCGAAATCGGGAACCGCGTGTGGCTCGATACCGAT
>DDTM01000062.1 GCA_002344075.1 Bacteroidetes bacterium UBA2364 | reverse complement strand
TTTTCAGGCATTCTAGCCCCATCGTGGCGGCATCTTAATAGGATCGTAATGGACAATCCAATCAATCGTCGGCCTAGCCCCATCGTGGCGGCATCGTAATCGGAAATACGACCAAATCTATTATTATATCTCTATTATTATGTCGCTCCTACGGAGCTAGCTATTATTATACCGCTAATGGAACTACGAACGAGGTTATAAGCTTTTTAAATCGTCCTGTACCATACCCAAAAACTTCTGGAACTGTACATACGCAGGTGCATCCCGTACCAGCTCAAGCCATAGCGCCTCTGCTTGCTTGAAATACACGTTCGCTTTGGATTTATCTTTCCGATGATTCTTGTAAAAATCCCCGAGTTTTTCATATGAAATGGCGAGTCCGTTTTTAAAGCTTACATTGGAGGGGTAGCTTTCATAGAGTTGTTTTTCTAATTGATTATAGTCTTGGTAAAATTTCAAAGCCTTCTCCAGATTTCCTAATTCTGCGTGTGTATCTCCGAGTTTTGAATATGAAATGGCGAGGTTGTTTTTAAAGTTTACATTGGAGGGGTAGCTTTCATAGAGTTGTTCAAATAATTGGGTTTCGTCTTGGTAAAATTTCAAAGCCTTCTCCAGATTTCCTAATTGTGCGTGTGTTTGTCCGAGTTTTGAATATGAAATGGCGAGGTTGTTTTTAAAGTTTACATTGGAGGGGTAGCTTTCATAGAGTTGTTTGCCTAATTCGGAACGTGCTTGGTAAAATTTCAAAGCCTTCTNNATATGAAATGGCGAGTCCGTTTTTATCGTCAAACTGCTCCGCCAAATCCTTTGCTTCCTCGTAGCTGGCTAAGGCTTCCTCCAAACGGCCATAAATTTGTAGAATATCCCCTTTTTGTATCCGAATCCATACTTTTTCAGAATCAGCAGCCTGATTTTCCCAAGTGTCTAAGATGGAAAAAGCCAATTCGTATTGACCCGTATTTTTGGCTTCAGTGGCAATCTGTGGATAAAGGGTGAGGCGGTAGGCGGTTTCGCTTTCGGGCGTATTGTCCAATAAGGCTAAAAGACGGTTGAGTTCGGCGGGGTCTTCTTTCAGAATCTCCGTTTTAAGGTGGGTATCGGCTGTTGTTAGGTCGTGGGGGATGGATCTTTCTCTTTCCAAATCCAAAATCAAGGAGCGAAACGACCACAAGTCGGGCATTTTTTCCATGATAATTTTGGCATACAAGGTGCTTGTAGATGCAGGAACGAACACAAATAAGGCGATTGGAAGTTTTGCTAATTTATCGCGGCGGAGGTTGAGTCCTGCAGTAATGCCACGGCGGCGTTCATTGTCCGTTTTGTACTGAGCCGTCTCTTTGTTTTGGTGGTCAGCTTGCTCTATGAGTACGTCATCGAAGTTTTCGACAAACAAAAAGCCACGACTGATCGAGAAATAGGTTTGTGTAAGCGATTGATAATCGGCTTTTTGGGCATCAACTTTTAAGAACGGTCTATCAGGAAAGCGGTGCTTTAGATCTTCTTCGAGCTGTTTCAAAAAAGAGAAGTGATTATAGCGCACAATCACAAAGCGGAAGGCCTCTGTTCGGAGCATTTTGAACAAGGGCTTGGTTTCTTCTGCGTAATTATCCGACATGATATTGATATAAAGCAGATGCTTCTAAAATAGGATTGACACGTTTATAAGTCCCATCATTGTATTCCAAAACCAAGAGCTTCTCAATCAAATCCTGCCATTCCGCGTCAAAAGTAAGGGGAATGTTTTTTTCATTGGCTTCTTTTAGTTGCTTTAGTTTCTCTAAGTCTTTGGCTGAAACGTATTGAGAGGTTTGCGCCGCGAGTTTTTTGATGCCTTTGTCGAGGTCTTTCATATAAATCTTGTTCTCGTCTTCGTCCGCAAATAAATTGGCGTATTCCAAAATTCGCAACAATTCTCTGGGCGAACCGCCGCCGTAAAGAATCGCTTTTTTGACAGTTTCGGGACTGTCGAACAAACTGGCATCAATGCGTTTATAGACAAACTCCTCAAAACGGGAAATTGCTTCTGTGATGGGGCTGCCGTCTCTTTCTCGAATTTTGACGAAGGGAAAAGGAATGACTTGCGAAAACTGATTTAGCTTTTGACTTTCAAATGCAAGTTCAATGGGCAAGGTAAAGATCGTATGGGCCTTAATCTGTTTAATGCGATTGGCTTCATCAATAATGAGCTTCTTACGAATATCTTTGGTCGCTACTTTTTCCAAGCCATCTACAATGAACAAGACTTCTTGCGCAATACCATATTTTCTCAAAATGATATTTACGTGTTCGATAAACTCATTAAACTTTAGGGCAAAGGCTGTAAAATTGTTTTTAAAAGTGGTTCTAATTTTATCGGCATTTTCCTTGCTGCCAGCTAAGTTTCCTTTCAATTTTGCAGCAATACCCAAAAAACTGAATAGAGAAGGCGTTTCAGCTTTTACTTCAATTTCAAAACCGCCTTCTTGTTTGATGACTTTATTCACCTCTTTCACTCGTTCGCCGAACCACTGGTACAGAGAAGCCACGATACCGTTGTCCAACTCAACATACTTAGCATTCAGGTCTTCAAATAATCGCTCTAATTGAAAAATCAAAACATCCATGTACTCCATATCATTGAGGTCTAAACCCTCATCAAGATTGCATATAATGCAAAGAAAACAATCTTTATTATTTAATTTTTGAGCAATTTTAGCCAATTCGGTTGTTTTCCCAGACCCACGCATTCCTGCCAAAAAAAGTGTGACTTTATTACCTAAGTTTGCTTTGCGATTAAATACAAAAGTTTTGGGGTGAACATTTAAGGTTCCGTAAATCATTTTGTCCTCAAAGTCACCTCTAATATCCGAAAAATCCGTATAAAATGGATGATCAGGAGGGATTGGTACGTCTAACCGAACGGCATTATCCACCTCCATAAGCGAAGTTGCTTTTTTATAAAGTTTAAGGCTGTTTTTCATGATTTATGCTCAATAAAATTGCTTGGTAAGAAGATAAATATAAAAGGGCTTTGGGCAGTTCGTTCGTTGTTTTTTTATTGATTTAGCGCTATTTGGTTCCGCCAGCGCTGCCAGAATGGAAGGAAAACAGGTCTTTGCCACCGTCAATAAGGGCCTCTGTCAATGTATCAATGGTGGCGTTATCGCGCTTTTTTGCTTGAACCGCTGTGTTCTTTTTGGCAGGCTCCCAGATTGTATCGTTTTCGGTTTTCACGCCCGCAAGCTCATTTGGGGCAAACGCCATTAAAGGGATTGTGTTATACATAGGGTGATCCTTATCTCGTCCCAATGTGGTTATTCCGAGGTCTCCATAAACCAGATAATGGCACCTAATAACAAGTTTACATATACTGGGGTTGGAGGCTGAGTTTCTACAAGGTACGGAAATATTCGTTTGTTGCAAGGCCCCTATGTTTTAGATGGCCTTTTCTTATTCGATAATGGGTCGCTTCATTTCCTTTGATTTACAAAGCAAACATATGTTCTGATTTGATTGGTTAAATACGCTTCATAGGATAGCTCGGCATCTCAATCTGGAATATCCTGTTAAGAATACTGTAAAGTATGTGTGTAAGATCGTTCCACATTGCAGGTATCGGTTAATTTGCCACCCAATAAACCAAACCAGCTTGCTATGGAAGAAACCATTGTGATACGGGGCGCCCGCGAACACAACCTTAAAAACATAGACTTAGACATTCCAAGAAATCGCTTGGTTGTGGTAACGGGCCTGAGCGGTTCTGGTAAATCGTCTCTGGCGTTTGATACCATCTATGCCGAAGGGCAACGTCGGTACATGGAGTCGCTAAGTGCATATGCGCGTCAGTTTTTAGGGATGATGGAGCGTCCGGATGTGGATTTTATAGACGGGTTATCGCCCGTGATTGCGATTGATCAAAAAACGGTTAGCCGTAATCCGCGTTCTACAGTGGGGACGGTTACGGAAATTTATGACTTTTTGCGCCTGCTTTTCGCCCGCAGTGCCGATGCTTATTCGTACCTTTCGGGCCGCCTGATGCGGAAGCAATCCGACGATGAAATCATAGAAGCGATATGCAGGTTGCCGGAGGGAACGCGGTTATTCCTTCTGGCGCCCGTGGTTCGTGGTCGGAAGGGGCATTACCGCGAATTGTTTGAACAAGTGGCCAAGCAAGGTTATGAGCGGGTGCGGGTAGATGGCGAGATTCGGGAATTGGAGCCAGAGATGCGGGTGGATCGTTACAAGATTCACGACATCGAGGTGGTGATAGATCGGGTTGTGGTGAAGCCCGAAATTCGCCCAAGGGTGAGTCAGGGGGTAACGAAGGCCTTAGAGATGGGCCAGGATACCCTCATTGTTGCATTGGTGGAAGGGCCGGATATGGTGATGAGTCGCAATCTAACGTGTCCGGAGGATAACCTGAGTTACGACGATCCATCCCCTAACCTCTTTTCGTTTAACACACCTTATGGCGCTTGCCCCACCTGTAATGGTTTAGGCAATAAATTAGAATTAGAACCTACGTTGTTGATTCCAGACCGTGCCAAGAGTATTGCTGAGGGTGGCCTTGCGCCTCTGGGGAAGCCACGTGAAATGTTTGCTTTTTCGCAATTAGAGGCCGTTGCCAAAAAATATGCGTTCACCTTCCAAACTCCTATCGAAAAACTTACCCCAAGGCAATATGAAGTACTCATGGAGGGTGCTGGAGAAGAAGTCTTTGATATTTTATACAAACACAAAGACCGTGCAGTAACATATCAGCATCGCTGGGCTGGGCTTTTACAATACGTATGGAACTTCTACGAGAATACTTCCTCGAACGAAATTCGGAAGTGGGCCGAGTCTTTTCTCCGCCTCCAGTCTTGCCCAGATTGTAAAGGTGGACGGCTCAAACCGGAGAGCCTTTCGTATAAAGTGGGGCCTTACAACATTGCACAACTCGTTCAGATGGATTTGTACCAGCTACGGGAAGCGTTGGGAAGCCTGTCTTTTACAGGGAACAAAGCTGCAATTGCCCAACCGATATTGAAAGAAATTAATGACCGGTTGGACTTCCTGCTGAATGTCGGCTTACACTACCTTAGCTTAGACCGAGCAGCCCGAAGTTTATCCGGAGGCGAAAGCCAACGTATCCGACTTGCTACCCAGATCGGGACACAACTTGTCGGGGTTTTGTATGTGTTAGACGAGCCGAGTATCGGGCTTCATCCTCGTGATAACGTCCGGTTGATTCGGTCTTTAGAAAATCTTCGGGATTTGGGCAATTCTGTTTTGGTGGTGGAGCATGACCGTGAGATGATAGAGGCAGCCGATTTTGTGGTGGATTTAGGGCCTGCCGCCGGAGAACATGGAGGTGAAGTCATGGCTGCTGGTAGTCCGAAAAAGTACGCAGAAGCATCCTCTGGTATCCAAAGCTTAACAGCGGCATATTTGTCGGATCGTCGTTATATCCCCATACGTCGAGAACGGCGTACTGGAAACGGGAAATTCCTCGAACTCGTTGGCGCACGCGGCAATAATCTGAAAGGGGATTCTCTTCGGGTTCCTTTAGGAATGTTTGTATGTGTAACAGGTGTTTCCGGTTCTGGGAAATCAAGTCTTGTCAATCATACCCTATATCCCTTATTGGTCAATCATTTCCATCATGGGCAACGGAGTCCTTTGCCCTATGACACCTTGCTGGGCTTGGAGCACATAGACAAGGTGATAGACATGGATCAATCACCCATTGGCCGCACACCTCGTTCAAACCCTGCTACCTATACCGGACTTTTCACACATATACGTGATCTTTTTGCAAATGCACCAGAATCTAAGATTCGTGGGTATAAACCGGGGCGCTTTTCTTTTAATGTAAAAGGCGGGCGTTGCGAAACATGCACGGGCGCGGGGATCAAGAAGTTAGAAATGAACTTTTTACCGGATGTATATGTGGAGTGCGAAACATGCAGAGGGAAACGGTATAATCAAGAAACGTTGGAGGTTAAGTATAAAGGAAAAACCATTGCAGATGTTCTGGATATGACGGTCGAGGAAGCCTTAAGCTATTTCGAAGCCGTTCCGAATATTCGCAAAAAGGTACAAACACTTGCTGCGGTAGGCTTGGGGTACATTCGTTTGGGGCAACAGGCCACCACGTTATCCGGTGGAGAAGCCCAACGGATAAAATTAGCAACTGAACTGTCGCGTCCGGCAACGGGGAAAACATTGTACATTTTGGATGAGCCAACAACCGGGCTTCACTTCGAAGACATTCGTCACTTATTACATGTTTTACATGCCCTTGTTGAAAAAGGCAATTCCGTTTTGGTCATCGAACACAATATGGATGTTGTTAAAACAGCCGATTGGGTGATTGATCTTGGGCCTGATGGTGGAGCGGGAGGAGGTCGGATTTTGTGTAATGGTACACCTGATGAGGTATCGAGGCATGAAACATCTGTGACGGGCAAGTTTCTAAAGGCCGAGTTGGATCGGGCGCACTATGAGGACGAAGCGTTTATCCTAAATCTTGAAGACCTCCGGATGGAATCGGAGGAGGCTACGGAAGCAGAAGACCGCGAGGAAGAGCCGGAATAGTCGTAGGCGCGTTTACGAGTACCAATCAGCGCTTGGAATCCATCGTCCGGTGTGTCTTTGTGGGTAGATTGGGATCAAATCAACAGATCGGTATGCTTCATGAATCCTGCTTCCTTCGTTTGGAGAATTCCTCGAAGAAGGTCAAAGCATCAGGATTTCGCATTGCGCCCTTATTGGCGGCTTTTTCAACGGATAGGCCCATAAGTATTTTTTTTACGGGTGCTTCCATTTTTTTCCCACTGATGGTATAAGGCACTTCTGGAGTCAATAGAATGGCATCAGGCACATGACGCGGAGAATACATGCTTCGTAATAGTTGGGAAATTTCTGTTTTAAGGGCCTCATTGAGCACTACCCCTGTTTTGACCTGAATAAAAAGCGGCATAAAATGCGTACCATCCTTTTGTTCAAGGTTAACAATCAGACTGTCTTGAATGTCCGGAATTTGTTCCAGCGCCCGATAAATCTCTGCTGTTCCGATACGCACCCCATTTCGGTTCAGCGTGGCGTCCGACCTGCCCCAAATCAGCAAGGTATTTCGGTCGGTAAGGGTAAGCCAATCGCCATGTCGCCAAACTTTACCTTCATAATGGGTAAAATAGCTGTCTAAATATTTTGTTTTATGGGGGTCGTTCCAAAAATAGATGGGCATAGAAGGCATCGGTTCGCTAAGCACCATTTCACCCACTTCGTTTATTACGGCGTTTCCCCATTCATCGAAGGCATAAACGGCTGCTCCCAGCGATCGTCGTTGGATTTCACCTTCATAGACGGGCTCGGTCGGTACGCCTCCTACAAACGCGGTGCAAACATCCGTTCCGCCACTCATTGAGCAGAACCATACATGATCCTTGACGTGCTCGTAAATCCACTGAAAGCCTTCCGGAGGCAAAGGAGCGCCCGTAGAGCTGATCGAACGCAGTTTAGATACATTGAACTGTTTTTTGGGTGTGATGCCAGCCTTACGGCACGCCAGAATATAAGGCGCACTGGTTCCAAAGTGTGTAATTTCAGCCTCTTCTGTCAATTTCCATAGGGCATTCAGATCGGGATAATGTGGACTACCATCATACAGGACTATGGTTGCACCCACCAATAAGGATGCCTGAACAAAATTCCACATCATCCAGCCCGTTGTCGAAAACCAGAAGAACCGTTCTCCTTTATGGACGTCGTTGTGAAAACTGAGGTACTTGAGGTGTTCCAGCAAAACGCCGCCTTGTGAATGCGTAATCGCCTTTGGTGTACCCGTAGTGCCCGATGAGTACAAGACCCAGATCGGATGGGCAAAAGGTACGGCTTCAAACACGAGGTTAGGCCTATGTGGTTCCACAAGAATAGAATGCCAAGTAGTTGTTTTTACAGGAAAATCGGTCTTGTGTGGATTGTCTTCCGCCTCTACGACAATCATGGAATCAATGGTGGGCATGCCCGCAAGCATGGCCTGAATTTCCGCTGTTCGGTCATATGTTTTGCCATTATAGGTATAACCATTCACGGCAATAAATGCTTTTGGCGTTATTTGTTCAAACCGTTCGATTACACTGGCAACGCCAAAATCGGGAGAGCAACTCGACCAAACGGCCCCCAGTGCGCAAGTAGCCAAGAACCCAATTGTGGCTTCCGGAATGTTGGGCAAATAAGCGACTACACGGTCTCCGATTCCCACGCCTTGTGCTTTCAGGTAGGCCGCCATTTTTGCAACATTTTCCCGCAGCGATGTCCATGAGATGGCTTCGATCGGTTTTGATTCTGCCTTGAAAAGAATAGCAGGATGTAAAGCGGTCTCGTTCCTAAAAATGTGTTCGGCATAGTTTAAGGTTGCACCTTCAAACCAGTTTACAGCGGGCATGGCATCCGTAGATCGGACGGCTTTGTATGGCGTATGGGCCATTACTTCAAAATAGGCCCAAATAGAAGCCCAAAAGTCATCTATGTTGGATACCGACCACGCCCAGAGCGCATCATACGAAGTAAAAGTTTCCCCGGTATGTTCCGTCAGCCACTGTAAATAAGTTGAAAGGTTGGTTTGTTCAAGGCCTTCTTTTGTGGGTTGCCAAAGTATTGCAGGAGTTTTCATTATGCAGAGACGTTATTTTATAAGGATTTAAAAGAAGCGTCGGTTATTTAAGGAGCCAAGATTTTTTGTGCCGGATTTTGGTTGGTGTCGGAATGGATACATACAAGATAAGGTAATTGGCTTCTTTTTTTGATAGGACAAGAATGGCATAACATGCCGGAACAAAAACTTCCTACGGGGCATTTTAGCAACATTATTAACCCAAACAAATGAATTGATATGAAGAACTTTACCCGTATTGCATTGTTTTTTGTGGTGTGTGCTTTTTTTGCCCTGCCAGCACAAGCACAAAATTTCCCTAAGTTAGATGGCAGCCCGGCGGATATAGCCTATCTACGAGAAGGTCGTAATGCGCCGCCTATTGCGAAAATCATTTATTCACGTCCTCAGAAAAAAGGTCGGGAGATTTTTGGAAAGTTAGAAGCCTTTGGTAAGGTTTGGCGGGTTGGTGCAAACGAAGCTACCGAAATCCGCTTTTACAAAGATGTGACCATTGCTGGGAAAGCCGTTAAAGCAGGCACCTATTCGGTCTATGCCATTCCTTTCGAGGATAAATGGACCATGGTGCTGAATGCTGATACCGATGTCTGGGGAGCCTATAGCTACAAGCAAGAAAAAGATGTGGTTCGGTTTGATGTCCCCGTAGTCAAATTAGAAACAGAACAAGAATCGCTTGCCATCATTTTTACGGAGCCGATCAATGGGGCCAGTAAAATGATTATTGGCTGGGATATGACGAAAGTGGAAATTCCGATTCAGTTCTAACCTCCGTATCGAACATTGAGCCTTTTGTCTGGAAGACCCAGTTCGTTACATACGAACCCCTTCAAACGGCAAAAGGCTTTTTTTATGCACCTAACGGACGGATATCCAAATGGAACCAATGGATAGAGAAGCGCCGAAACTCACTTTTTTTTCGCTCCACCGTGGGTTTGGTGGTCATACTCAAGACGGAGATTGCCTAAAGGCACGGTTTGGCTTTTCCGGATTTACAGGATTAGAACGCATTTTACGCCACATGGGTCTTGTATTGGAGGTAATACCGCCTTCGTTCCCTCGCCCTGTTCTAAATGAAACCTATACTTTTGATGAAATTCGGGTGTTTAAAAGTGAAATAGCGGCTTTTCCTGGATATGCCCAGCCGGGGCATGTGGTGCTCAGTGGGCAACCCGCCTTCATTTGGGTGTTTGCTGGATACCTCGAAGTTTCGGTCTCTGGGAGTGCCGACGGCAACTTATATGAGGTTTCATATGAGGATTATAACCGGTGCAGGCTGATTGAACAGGGGTGGGTACAGGCTGGTTTGTAGGCTTATTTGGTCACAAATGGTATAATTCAATAAAGAAGATACAAATGTTTACATTGGTGGTCTGACTTCAAGATGGTTTCGCTTTTTTCGGATCGGGGCGATGACGTACCTTCCTTGTTATATTCCGACCACAAAACCAATCCTAATTATGCACTTTGCCCCTTCCGAGACTCCCGAAATCGTGTATTGCAGGGACGAACGATTTCGCCTTATGATTCCAAACGAAACGCTTCAGACACGTATCACAGAAATTGGATCCGCTATCAATGAAGAGTATGATGGCAAAAACCCTATTTTTATCGGTTTATTAAATGGTTCTTTTATTTTTATGGCTGACTTAATCCGGAACGTGACCATAGATTGCGAGATGGATTTTATTAAACTATCCTCCTATGGAGCGGAAAAAATTTCCAGTGGCCAGGTGACGGAGAAGAAGGGTTTAGATGCCAAGATCGCAGGACGGCATGTGATCGTGGTGGAAGACATTGTGGATACTGGTCTTTCCATGCGGTACATCCTTGAACAAATGGCGCACCACCAACCGGCTTCTGTAAAAGTGGTAACATTGTTACACAAACCGGATGCTACCCGCGAAAATGTTCAATTGGATTGGGTGGGCTTTTCAATCGAAAATAAATTTGTTTTGGGGTACGGCTTAGATTATGGCCAATTAGGACGAAATCTGGCCGCTATTTATGTATTAGACGAAGTAAGCTAAGGTTTTTAAACGAGTTGTAAACGAACAAAAGCCGACGTTCTTCCGGCTTTTGTTCTTGTATTTTTACGATACCTGTTTTCTCAGAGCGTTCCAATTAGGGCAAAACGAATAAAGGACATTACAATCCTAAGATGCTTTTGCCCTGTTCAAACACAATATCCACAGGAATTTTTGCTTCAGCCAAGCGGTTTAGGTCGGCTTTTAACATTTCGCCTACGCGGCCCTTTTCGTTCCACAATGCCAAAACGGCATCATATTGTCCATCGCCTTGAAGCCGTAGAATCAAGTCGGATAGGCTATCTACTGCGGAACGCAACTTCTCAAAATCTACGCGATAGGTTCCTGTAACCGTATCACGGGTAAAAACCCCACGTTCTTGAAAGTAATTAAAGCGAACCAAGTTGGCTTTTCCATGCGCACTTCCTGTTCCAAAGCGGATACTTCGGAAAATACTGGCACAGAACGTAACGTAATAGTCTTTTATATCTACATTTTTCAGTTCGCCCGTTTCCACCATTTTTTGGATCATATATAACCCCAGAATATCGGCTTTCCCTTCTTCAAGCCAAGAAGCTTGTTCCTTCAGCGCCCCACGAACGGTTCCCTTTCCGTTGATGGTGTTCTTAATCCCCAGGCCATGCGCTACTTCGTGGAACATCGTTGTGGCAAAAAAAGCATCGAATGTCACGTGTTTGCGTTGGTCAGACACAATGAGGAGATCGGAAATGGGTAGCATCATCTTGTCAAATTTGGCTTTCATGGCGTTTTTAAGTTGCAAACGGCGGGTTCCTTTTTTGAGTTGAACTTCTTCGTCGTTCGGCAAGTTTATCGCAATGGTTTTGGAGCCAGAATTGGCGTCGCCCGTTACAAAGACCACGTCATAGGCATTTAGGTCCGAGTCTGTTCCGGGCATTTCAGCTTTATAGGGATCGGCAACGGGTAAACCGCGTTGTAGCATGGGTAAGAGGGCAGCATAGCGCGAGAGACGTTCGCTCCAAGCCAAGTCTTTTAGCAAGACGTAGGCTTCTGCGCCAGCTTTATATCCAAACAAGCCATCTTCATACGTCTCAATAGGCCCAATGACGACATCAATAGGGCTTGTTTTCATATCCATCCACGCGAAATCGCTCGCTTGATACTGGTTGGTGAGCAAGGCTTCGGCGCGAAGTTCGAGGTATTTCCGGAGGCCGGTGTCTTCGGCCAAGGCAGCGGCGGCTCGTATCTTGGCTGCTGCCCGCTCCATTTGGGGCTTAAAGTAGGTACTGAATGGGATGGCCGCAAGTTTACCATTGGCATCTCTCCGGACCATCGTGTAAGGATCTTTAAGGGCCGGATTTGTGGCGGCGGCGGCTTCAAATTCCGCCTTGCTCATGTCTTTTGGGTAAAAATTTGCGCCTTCTGGTTTGGGCCCCACACCGGGAATAAAGGGTGTATTGGCATGGAGAAAATCCCATGGGCCATAATTTACACGGATATACGCCTGCACGGCTGGATCGGTGTATTGGGTTAAATCACGTGGGTTACCATAGGTCTGTTCCCAAAAAATATCGTCCATCACCTGAGCAGCCTCTATTAACAGGCCCACCACCTGTTTGTTTTTTACGGAAAGACCTTCCACCAGATCGCTTGTTAAACGATAAGGCACATACATGGGTGTGGTGGTAGATTGGCCATTCTCGACTCTGAGAATTGTTCCTGCAGCAGTTCCGGAACGGGTTAACGGTTTTTGCTTATTTGAACAAGCGCTTAGTCCCAGCGCCAAGATGAAGGCAAGCGCCATTCTGAAGGGTTTTGTTTTCATGTTTTTCGGGATTGAATGGAACGAATAGCCAAAAGTACAATTTTAATTTGAATATACGATAAATCCCTGATGGCGACATGTCGAAAAGAGAAGCATATATAGGGCGTAACAATTGTTTTATAAAGGACTTT
>DDTM01000124.1 GCA_002344075.1 Bacteroidetes bacterium UBA2364 | reverse complement strand
TTTGAAAATGTCCAGTAGTATGTATCTTTTTACACGTCATTTTTAGCTTTAGAACCCAATCAAGGTGGTGAGATCTGCAATACTTGTTCAGATACCTCATCGGGAGGAAGCACACCTAATGAATCGGAGGCGCCAAGCATAAACAATAATTCGCTTCATGTTTTCCCGAATCCCATGCACGAATCTACCGCTATTGAACTTAAACTTGCTACTCCTACACCCGCCCAAGATATAGAAATTAAGGTTTATGACCTCCTTGGTTGGCCGGTAAAAAAGTTAAAACTTAGCGAAGGAGGTGTCGTTTCTTATGCAAAAATCATTTAGGATGGAACAGATGAACAGGGGTATAAACTTCCAAATAGTGTCTATCTAATTGTAGTTGAGTTGAGAAACGGTAATAAACTGACTACAAAGATTGTTATACAGCGCTAAACGTTAATAACTTTCGAAAATAAAGCGGCGGCGCTCGATTTACGGGGTTGCTGCTTTATTTTTGCTCCCTTCAAAACCTTGGATACACAAGGTTGCTTTTTTAACTGAACCCTCTGATGTGTAGATGCAAGACGCCAATAGCGCCCGTTTATTGATTTCGTGCCCAGACCGATCTGGCATTGTTGCTGCTGTTTCTCAGTTTATGTATAGCCACGGTGCCAATATTTTGGATGCTGACCAACATAGCACAGATCCTACAGGCGGGACTTTTTTTATGCGTATGGTTTTTTATTTGGATGGCTTAGACATTAGTCGAACACAATTTGAGAAAGCTTTTGCACGTGTTGTGGGGGATCCTTTCCAGATGAAATGGCAAATATCTTACGCCGACCAACCAAAAAAAATGGCCCTGATGGTATCCAAATACGACCATTGCTTTATGGAATTATTGTGGCGGTGGCAACGCAAGGAACTTTATGTTGAAATCCCTATCGTGGTTTCTAACCATCCGGATATGGCGAAAGTAGCAGAGCAATTTGGTATTCCGTACCATCACATACCTGTAACAAAGGAAACAAAGCCCGAACAAGAAGCCAAAATATTGGAATTGCTAAAAGAGATCCAAGTGGATTTGGTTGTTCTGGCCCGGTATATGCAAATTTTATCGCCAGAATTTACCTGCCAATATCCTAATAAAATCATTAACATACACCATTCATTCTTACCTGCTTTTATAGGCGCCAATCCTTATCAGCGGGCCTATGATCGAGGCGTAAAATTAATTGGTGCAACAGCACATTATGTGACATCAGACTTAGACGAAGGCCCCATCATAGACCAAGATGTTCAGCGTGTTTCGCATCGAGAAGATGTTGCGGACTTGGTACGCATTGGACGCGACATCGAGCGGCGGGTATTGGCTCGTGCCGTACAAGCCCACATTGAAGATCGTGTGTTGGTGTATCACAACAAGACAGTGGTATTCTGAGTTTATAGAAACTATAATACGGGTGCATTTCAAAAATGTCAATAGGCATTACAGTGCACTTAGATTTGGTAGGATGTGAAAGGCCCCTTTGCCTACCCGTCGAGGAAGTGGTAACGTGCATAAAAAAAATCGTAGGGGCAATGTCGCAATAGAAAACGAGCACAGCCACCTTATTAAAGCCTCGTAGGAGCGACATCATACGCGAATCCAGCAGGCCGCATAAAATGTGAAAGAGGTGTTCACTAGGTACTTTGGGAAGTTGCGAAACGCACACCATACAATATGCGGTAATTGCGGGCTTTTATGGTAGTTGATACATTGTGCATTAAAGAGATATTCGTGCAACTTTGAAACGATAGAGCCTTCAAATCCCGCAACATCGCAAACACCTAATCCGTTAGTGGCGGCCAGTGCGAATCCAAGCATTTGAGCACTCAATAAACTTTTGTGCAGGCAAGAAAGTTTTCGGTTTCAAAACCCCACCTGCACAAAGCCCGAAATCGTTCTCCGCCTTTTTTCATAATTCGCTGTAGTATGCTACGCCCCTTTGCTTGGCCGGGGTACCAAGCATGACCCGACAAAATCCGTCTTACCTGCTAAAAAAGCAGATGCAGGTAACCTTTTTCGACCTTCTAATTGAACCTCTATCAACGAAATCATTCCTGTTCCACAAGCAACCAACAACTTCCCAGTATTGATAAGAATTGTACCGGGTGCATATGAAGCATGATTATCCGCAACCACTTCCGATCGGTATAGTTTCAATAATTTTCCGTCTAACATGGTTCTCGCTCCCGGAAACGGAGAGAGTCCGCGAATAAAATTATGCACAACCTGCGCGGGTTTAGTCCAGTCCACATAGCAATCATCGGGAAATATTTTAGGTGCCGGAGAAACCAACCTATCATCTTGCCTTAATGTAGGGACCGGTCCCTGTTTGATCATACGCACCGTTTGTACGACCAAATCTGCACCCAAATACATAAGCCGTTCATATACATCACCCGCTGTTTCATTTGCGCCAACAAGTGTTGAAGCACGTAGAATTACATCTCCTGTATCTACCTCTTTCTTCAGAAAAAAAGTAGTAACCCCTGTTTCTTTTACACCTGCCATTACTGCCCGATGTATGGGTGCGGCTCCCCGAAAAGCAGGTAACAGAGATCCATGAAGATTAAAGGCACCTTTCCGAGCAAGGCTATATACCGCCTCTGGCAAGATGCGATACGCCACCACCACCATAATATCAATTTCCATTTTGGAGAGGGCCGATACAAATGCAGGATCTTTTACCGACCCAGGCTGCAATAACGGAATATTATGTGCCAGCGATACCGCTTTTACAGGCGTAATATCCACCTTCTGACCACGACCTCGTGGCAAATCCGGACGAGTAACCACCATAGATGGCTTGAAACCCGCAGCAATGAGGGCATTCAGAGAAGGAACCGCAAACTCCGGTGTACCCATAAAAACAATATTCATCACGACACCCTTTTAATGATATGCTAGAATTTAATAACTGACTATCAATGGCACAAACGAACATTTCTAAAGCATCAAGCAACTTGTTCGATAATCTGCACCTGATATGGAAACAAACGGGGGATCTGACCGTTTTTCACAATACATGCTTTAAAAATTTTTGTCCAAACACCTTAACGAATCTACAAAATTTTGTATGACCATAACCCCAACTTCCACCACCGCCACCTTCGCATCCGGCTGTTTTTGGTGTACAGAGGCCATTTTTAAACGGATTCGAGGTGTATCAAATATTAAAAGTGGATATACGGGTGGAAAAATCAAACATCCAACTTATCTCGAAATATGTTCTGGCCTAACGGGTCATACCGAGGCGATTCAGTTTATATTTGATCCGACGTTGATTGATTATGATGACTTGCTTGCAATCTTTTTTTATACCCATGACCCTACCACTTTAAACCGTCAGGGGAACGATGTGGGTACACAATACCGATCCGTGATTTTTTACCACGACGAAGCGCAAGCGCATAGTGCACGCTCATTTATCGAAAAATCGACCCGCGACCAAGTATATAATAACCCTATTGTTACTGCAATACAACCAGCAACCGTATTTTACGAAGCGGAATCTTATCATCAAGATTATTACGACCAAAATACTGCACAACCTTATTGCAGCTTTGTTATAGGACCTAAGTTGGAAAAGCTACGTAAACAGTTTTTAGACAAACTAAAAAACCCCGATTAATCTATACTGGGAGCTAAATTTCAGGATCGAAATTAGGCTATCTTTTCCTCTATTTCTTCAAATACTTCCACCTCCAAAGCCTCATAAAGCCCACCAGCAACCGCGCCAAATACCATGTGTACAAATACCATTACCCCGCTACGCATTGCAAAAAACCAAGGAAAAAAATATGTAAGTGTATAGAAATTAATAGCGTACAAAGCAAGTCCAAGCACTGCTCCCAAAAGTATCCCCGACAATAAGCCACCCTTATGAACCACGACAGAAATAAGAGACGTAAATATCAGGGACAACAATAAAGTACCAATGACTGATACCGACAAGGCCCCCCAATTCAGTGTGGCTGGCGGCGCCAAAATTTGTTCTCCGAGAAATGGAGACGCTAATAAGCGAACCATTGCCCATTCATTTGCCCCGATAAGCAAGGGTGTCAATAATAAATTTAGGCAATAAAAAAAGATGCCAGCCACAAGGCCTGACCAAAAAGTGGCGTTCCAATCTACGACTTTCCTATGAGCGGTTTTGGGGTTGTTTGTCATGGGGAATAAGGGGTCTTGAATGAATATCAACACCAAAATACAACAAATCCACATCAATTTATCACCCAAGAACCCAATCTTTTTGAGACTCTTTTAGTGATTAGAGTGACCCATGCCGGGCATCTGGTGTTTTGAATGATCTACTCCTTCCATTTGACTATGATCGTGCCCTCCGTGCATAAAAGAAAGCCACTCACGACCTTTTTCAGTTCCACGCATCATACTCATCACACCCATCAAAATAATCAGCACCCCAGCAAATAAGTTCATACGACGCTTCCATGCAGGAGTGAGTAAATGTCCAAACATACCCAGTAACCACAAAGCGGGCACAGTGGCAATACCGAATACGAACATCATGATAGAAGCTTGTACGGGCTTTCCGGTAGCAGCAGCTTG
The DNA here is from genome assembly GCA_002344075.1 of Bacteroidetes bacterium UBA2364. GTDB lineage: Bacteria > Bacteroidota > Rhodothermia > Rhodothermales > UBA2364 > UBA2364. The sequence goes on along the minus strand of DDTM01000124.1, from coordinate 6,412 downwards.
TGCAAGGACACCGTACAGCAAGCCGCAAGGCAATAATCCATTGAGTAATCCTAAGCCATACGCACCAACTACCGATTTCTGCTGGACAAACTTACGAAAAGCATCTTTATAAAAATTTGTTTTATTTAACCCACCCACCCCTTCTACACTTCTTACTACCCCAAAAATACCCAAGCCTGCGACAATCATAAATAGGCCAGCACCTATGCTGATCCAATCCTGAAGGCCGGAGATGCTCATTGTAACGGCCATTCCCAACATACCCACCACAAAGCCAAACATCATGTATGTAAATGTTTTGCCGATAAAGTATGCGGTCTGCCGGATCATGTGATTAGCGGTATTATTTGGCGCCTGAATCATGAGCACAAACCCCCCACACATTCCCACACAATGCGCACTCCCCATAAGTCCGGTTAAAAAAACGAGCCAGAGTTCGTTCATGACGTCTTCTTTTTAATATTAGTCTCTTCATCATCCCAGAGCATCCTAATTGCCGGGGTTTCGGTGTCTTCATATTGCCCGGACCTAATAGCCCACGTGAAGGCATATACCGCTCCGGCAGCCAGTAAAATAGCAATGGGTACCATGACCATTAAGATATTCATAAATTTGAATCTTTAATAAACGTTCGTTGCAGAACAGAAGAACCAATGACAACCAATGAACTTAAAGGCATGGCCACCGCAGCAACAAGAGGATTTACCCAGCCTAAAATGGCAGCAAGTGCCATGATAAGGTTATATAAAAGGGAAAAGGTGAGGTTCCGCTTCACCACATACGTCACTTTTCGGGATGAAATCAGCATATTCTGTACCGGTACTAAACCAGCGGAGGTTACGAAGACATCCGCCGATACCATACTGGCTGTGCTGCTGCCTTGCACCGCAATGCCGATATCTGCCGCTCTGAGCGCTGCTGCGTCATTCACCCCATCACCCAGCATTAATACTTTACGACCCAATGCTTTCAGGTTCTCTACAAAAAGTTGTTTCATTTCTGGTGTTTGATGACCCAACAAGTGGTCTTCTGAGATAAGTAAGGCTTTCCCCAATTGTATAACCACTTCTGGATGATCACCAGACAAAATATAAACCTCTTTTTGTTGATGTTGCCATTGCTGAATCATTTCGAATGCTTCTTTTCGCACCTCATCTCCCGCTCTTGCAACGGCCACCAACCGATGGTCGCAAGCAATAGCAAGTGGGGTATCTCCTGTGTGGGCATAGTTTTCAAGTATTTCAAGAAGAAATGGGTCAGCATCTATAATATCTTGTAGTACCCAATCTGGCCTTCCTATCATTAGGATACTTTGGTTTATTTCCCCTTTGATACCAAAAGGATGCGTTTCAACGCCTTTGATTGTATGACGGAGTTGTCGTTTAAGGGCTTCGGTTTCAGGAAAGGCCGCTAAAAAGGCCTGTGCAATAGGATGAATACTCTGCGACTCCAAAACAGCCGCTTGCTGCATAGCCGTTAAGTCTCCTTCCCAGTCAATCAGTTTCATCCGGCCCGCCGTTAGGGTTCCTGTTTTATCCAAAACAATGGTATCTGCCACATCTAACGTGTCAAAGACGGAAGTTTGCTTTAAGTAAATGCCTGCTCTTGCTGCCCTCCCGGACCCAATGGCAAGGGCAAGTGGCGTTGCCATACCCAATGCGCACGGACACGTCACCACCAACAGAGCAACCACATGCGACATAGCCTGTTCAGAGCCAGTATCCCACCAAAGGATCCCCGTAAACACCGCAAGAACCAAAACAATCAGGACAAACCAGCCTCCAAAACGGTCCACCCATTGGACGACTTCGGCAGGCTTTTCCGAACCTTCACGTACCCAAGCTACCAATTTTCCAATTCTTGTTTGCTCCCCTGTGGCTTGGACTGCAACATGCACCACACCAGTCATATTGGTTGCCCCCGCCTGTACCCGATCTCCAACTGCGCATGAAATGGGCACGCTTTCACCGGTAATAACCGAATTGTTCACCTTGGTTTCACCTGCTGCAATAATACCATCCACTGCAAACACTTCACCAGCATACACCACAACAACTTCCCCCGGATTCAGCAATTCCGAAGATACCAACTCAAAAGGTTGGTTCATGTCACCATTCCACTTACCCGATATTTTTCGGGCCATTGTTGGAACCAGTGTAAGCAGCTGGTCACTTGCATCCATAGCAAGACGGGTGCTTTTTAGGTGTAGCCAGCGTGCAGTTAGCAAGGCCGCCGTAAGAACGGTAATGGAGTCGAACCATACATCGCCTTTATGGGTTATTGTGGCCCAAAAGCTATAAAAATAGCCAATTAAAATCCCAAAAGAGATCGGAACATCCATGTGTAACCGATTGAGTGACCGGATTTTCCATGCCATCCGCAAAGATTGTAAGGCTTTCTGGAAAAAGACGATGCCCCCTATGCCCAGAGACAAAGTGGCCAATACCAAACTCATCCACCGACCCGCAATGGTTAATTCTGTTTGATTGCTCATGTCTAAGCCAGAGTAAAAGGCTAGTGCCAAGAGCATTACATTACCCGCCAAGGCCCAAGAGATTCCAAGACGGATCAGCAACCTTTGCTCGTCTTGAGAACGTTCCTTTAGATTAGACTGGCGTGCGGGTTGGAGTTTGTACCCAAAAGGAGCTAACCACTTGGCCACTTGAGACAACTGAACAAGCTGATTGTCCCAAACAAGCCTTAACTGGTTACGTACATAATCTACACGCGCTTCCTGAACCCCAACCAATAATTTTGGCATTTGCTCAATCAACCAAACACAAGCCGTGCAATGTAAACCGTCCAAAAACAACAATGCTTCTCGATTGCCATCCGCTCTTAAAATAGTATGTCTTTCTACATATTGTGGAGAATCTAAGCCAATTAGATCAAGCTCTTTCTCTGAAATTGCAACTATGGGTTTATTATTTATCCCTTCTGCTTCCCGAAGTTTGTAATAGGTGGCTTCTAAGCCGGAAACATGTAGGGCATCATAAACAATTTCGCAACCAGCACAGCAAAAAACGGCTGTATTCGAGAAGATGGGATAATTCCCTACAGGCTGTCCACAATGATCGCAGGCAGTCTGAGCCGATACGGACGTTCGGTCCAAGGGCATTTCATCAAGTAGAGACATGGACGCTGGGGGTATTAGGGATTTTTAAAGATAGAAATATCGGCTTTATTTCCCTTTAAAAATGCGATCCAGAATTGATGAAACCCGTAAAGAATCACCCTACAATACGTGTAGGGAATTTACTTACAATAAAAACAAGTTTTAATATCTATTTATATTAAAATAGTCTCTTTCAGTTTTTATAACCACTAAAAAGGAGCTGGAATCGCCACCATTTTAGGAGGAAGAGCAAAAAAAATATCCTCTAATTTTTGTAGTTGAACGGCCTTTGCCTCCATTGTTAACACCAGATCTGTTTGCTCGACGATCATTTTTAGCGGCAAGGCGCCACTTGCCTTCAGAAATGCAGATAAATTGTTATAAGCGTGTCGTGACATGCCCGCCGCATCGGCTTTAAGGGCGGGGGTAAACCAATAGGTCTCCTTCCCCGTTTTGGTAGAAAAAATTATTTTCTCGCAATCATAACCCAAAATCGTGCCTCCTTTTTTGTCTCGTTCGGTTTTCAATATCGGGCTTCCATTTTTGGCACCATCCATCCAAAGAAGCGTATCGGATTCGGTTGTCTGGAAATAAAGTTTATTTTCCTTGGGTTCATACAATTGCATAACCATCATTTCTCCGTTCATGAGTGTAAGATAACGGTTTCCTTTGATGTGGAATGTCTGGACAGTTCCCATCATTTTCGTTAGCACTTGATCGCTCATTCCCGGAATCCGACTCTGATACCGAACCTCATAGGTAATAGCTCCTTCAAAAAACTGGGCTTTCGCCCCTATTGGCATCAGGACAAAATATGTAATAAGTACCAACCCCAAGAATTTTAGCATCTTACGGTACTTTTGCAAAGTCGTAGTATTTATGGCCATAGCATTTTTTTGGAAAAGAGGGGTTGCTTGAAGTACATTCAGGTCTAACCCAATTTTTGATGTTATGAAAAACGGAAACGTTGCCCTTGTCGAAAAATCAGCTATCACTGAACTTTTATTTGGTGACCTCTGGCACTATGCACCTGCACCCGAATCTACAGCAGTCACAAAAATCAAGCCACAATACGGCCATTTTATCAACGGAAACTGGGAAGATGGAGCAGAGCATTTCCCCACCATCAATCCGGCAACCGAGGAAATATTGTCTCACTTCCCCGAGGCCGACGAAAACACCATTTCCAAAGCTGTTGATGCGGCCCGTAATGCTTATAAACGATACTGGAAAACCATATCTGGTATCGAACGTGCAAAATACCTCTATAAAATTGGAAGGGCGATACAAGAGCGGGCACGCGAATTTGCCGTGCTCGAAACAATGGACAACGGGAAACCGATAAAGGAAACCCGCGATGTGGATATCCCTTTATCCGCCGCGCACTTTTTGTATTATGCCGGATGGGCAGACAAATTGGATTATGCCTTTCCTGGTGTAAAACCGCAACCATTGGGCGTTGCAGGACAAATCATTCCTTGGAATTTCCCCTTACTCATGGCTGCATGGAAACTTGCGCCCGCATTAGCGACTGGTAATACCGTGGTGTTAAAACCCGCAGAAACTACACCATTAACCGCTGCTCTTCTTGCCGAGGTCATTCAAGAAGCCGATCTGCCACCCGGCGTGGTCAACTTGGTCTTTGGTGCAGGAAAAACGGGCGCAGCATTGGTTCGGCATCCGGACTTAGATAAGGTTGCTTTTACTGGCTCTACCGATGTGGGCAAACGAATTCAGAAAAGCGTTGCAGGAACCCACAAACGTCTAACTCTGGAACTGGGTGGAAAAGGGGCCAATATGATTTTCGAAGATGCTCCAATAGACCAAGCCGTGGATGGGATTGTTCAGGGCATTTATTTTAATCAAGGACATGTTTGCTGTGCGGGATCAAGGCTACTGGTTCAGGAAAGTATTGCGGAAGAAGTCATTCAAAAACTCAAAATCCGGATTGCTTCCTTGCGATTGGGGAATCCTTTAGACAAAAATACTGATGTCGGTGCGATCAATTCACAACCGCAACTGGCGAAGATTCAGGAATTGGTGGCATCCGGAATTGAAGAAGGCGCACATTTATGGGCAGCCCCCTGCGAATTACCTTCCAAAGGCTTTTTCTACAAACCTTCCATTTTTACGGAAGTTGCACAAAGTCATCGAATTGCGCAAGAGGAGATCTTTGGGCCTGTTTTGTCGGTCATTACTTTCCGAACACCAGCAGAAGCCATTGAAAAAGCAAACAATTCTCCCTATGGACTTGCGGGCGGGATCTGGAGTGACAAGGGCAGCAAGTTATTTAAATTAGCTGGCGCGCTTCGCACTGGAATCGTTTGGGGAAACACCTATAACCATTTTGATCCGGCAAGCCCGTTTGGAGGTTATAAGGAATCTGGCTATGGCCGTGAAGGAGGCCTTCATGGCTTGCTGCCTTATATCCGAATTTGAAATGCCTGATTACGAAAAGCGTTTGTCTCTACACATACGTTTGGTTGTACGGACATAAGAAGGAATGTTAGCGGCCAGGCTAAAAGGACATAAAAATAGAAACGATGACAGACATTAATATACACAAAGATGGGTTTTGCATTTCAACGGACAAGGCAAAATTAGACCTTGATACCATTCACGATTTTTTGTCAACCAAAGCATATTGGTGCATAAATATTCCGAAAGAAAAGGTGCAAACTGCAATTAAAAATTCATTATGCTTTGGTGTTTATCAAGACAAAAAACAAATTGGATTTGCAAGAATAATCAGCGATTTCTCGACAACCGCCTATTTAGGTGATGTGTATATTTTGGAGGAATACAGGGGTAAAGGACTATCTAAATGGTTGATGGAAACCGTTATGAACTATCCACATTTACAAGGACTAAGACGATGGATTTTACTCACTGGAGACGCACATGGGTTGTATAAGCAATTCGGGTGGACACAAATTTCAGACCCTACAAAATGGATGGAGCTTCACAATAAAAATGTCTATGAATCAGATGGTCAAGCTAAAAATATTTAAGATAAAACAGCCCGAACCGCTAACACGGGGTTTGCGCCAGGCGGGCTGACGTGCAAACCTGAGGCTTTGTACTTCTAATGAACTTTAGTAATAAATTGAAACTTTGTGTTCCGAAGCCCGCCCGAACCTGCCTGCCGGCAGGCAGACGCAAAGCTGCAAACTGTTTTACGCTACCCTTATGTAAACAGGAAAGCAGGTATCGTTTGCTTGCTTATTTCAGCCTAAATAAATCTGGCCTATATGCCTGAAACCATTATAAGACATCGAGTAGGAGAAAGTTAACCCG
>DDTM01000031.1 GCA_002344075.1 Bacteroidetes bacterium UBA2364 | reverse complement strand
AATTATTTTTTCGTTGAATTTGCGTAGCGTGGTTTTCGGAAACTACGCCGATTACGCCCCTATTGCAAGCAAGTTACAATGGCCAAAAAATAAAAAGGCTCCTTTTGGAGCCTTTAAAAAACGGTAAAAAGCAAGTATTAACCAGCGTTGGGGCCGCCTTTCCCTTTACCGCCGTGACCCTTCGGTTTACGATGCGTGAGTGCATCATGTATAAGCACAATTTCTACCTGAGTGGCCGAGAGGAAGCCGGATATTGTGGTTTTGAAGGCCTCCCGAATGGCTTGTAGTTGGGCTGGAACGTCCTCGGCAGCAACTTCTTTGTTTTTTACTTTGGTTGCCAATGCTTCCAGAGCGGTCAGTTGAGCAGCGTAAGCGGCATCTAACTTATCTGATGTGGCCGCATCAATGGCAAGTACCGTGTTTCTCGATTCCTTTTCGGCAGCGCGGGCTGCTTCGAGGCGGGCTTTGGCTTCTTCGATGCGCGTGGCAATGGTCGCTTTTTGCTCTTCGGTCAGAAGTGCGGTCAATTCTGCTTGGCGTGCCGTATGCAAGGCGTCCATCTGAGTCTTAAATTCTTCGGCGGTAAGGGTGGATTTTTGATCCATCAATGCCTTGATTTGAGGCCCATACTTCTCCATGATGGTTTTTACCTGTGCCTTTTGGTCTTCGGTCAGAAGATCGAAAGGAATAAACCCGGGGCGTCCTGTTCCTTTAGTGCCATCTCCTTTCATCCCATGAATAGGGAAAAACGGACGTAGCCCACCTTCTCGATTCCCTGCCGCATCGAGGTCTGGGTTGAGTAGCTTTTCTTTTTCCTCGGCTGTTAATGTGGCTTGTAAGTCTTTTGCTACATTCCACAAAAAGCCGGGTTGTTTATCTGCGTGTTTATTAAACGAACTACTCACGTTTCGGGCGGTGGTGCCGCCTAACTGTAATTCACTGGAAACCTGAACCGCCATTTGGGCTACTTGTATACTGCTCAGGATTTCGGTTGTGGTGTCGGTGGCCTCAGGCGAATGAACTGCATCGCAACCACTGACAACAAACCATAGTGCCAGAAGTGTAAGAAGAGGTTTTTGGATGATTGTACGCATTGTGTTACTCCTTGTAATGTTGTGTAGATTATGATCCGGTGTTTGGTTGGATGTAAACTACATTACCACATTTGGGAAGTTGTTACAATTTTACGGCTTTCGCAATGCGATTTTATTAAGATGTTTAGGCATTCTTAACAAGCTGCCACATAGATCATTTACAATACTTTTAGACGATAGAAGACCGCAATCTCTGGAAAAGTATAAAAGAATAGCCCCGATCAAAGAGGATTCGGGGCCATTCCCTGTTTTACCTTATTCTCAAAGATCAAATTGCCTGCTTTTTAGAGAACAAACTCCAAATCAGGTTTGCAAAGGTTAGGGCAATTCCTAGGCCAAGCAAAACAGCGGCCAAGGTGGTCAGGACTTGGAATGTTCCAAAAACTTCCGGGTAAGCGTATGTCCGTTGTTCCAATCCATTGCTACCCATTACCATGAGTGTAAAAAACGTTCCGTTAATGCCTAAAAACATCAGACCGACGGCCCATTGGGCTATGCTTTCTTGGTAGTTTTTTCCTGTAATGTGCCTCCAGTAGTAGTGAAGTCCACCCAAAAAAGCAATTGTCAAACCACCTAACATCATGTAATGGAATTGCGCTGCGACATACGTGGTGGCACCCAGATAAGAGGAGACATTCAAGGCACCCAGTACGAAAGAACTAATTAGCGATACGGTAAGCATAAACAAAAATGCAAAGATATACAGTATCGGTGTGCGCAGTTCAAGATGGCTTTGGTAAAGAGATGTTAACATATTTACAATCACAACCGCTAAAGGCACAAGCGCCAGATTGGCAAAAGCAGAAAACAAAACAGAAGCAAATTCAGATTGTCCGGCATTTACAAATTGCTGTCCCCACACCATAAAACTCAAGATCCCGTAAATCCCCAGCATCCAAACCAGAAACGGCCTTCCGAATATGCGCTTTCCGGTAGATCCTGCCAAGACATCGGCCATAAGCCCTATAGCAGGTAAAATGGCACTATATACAGCCGGATAAGCGGCAAACCAGAAAAAGTGGCGGTATAATAAGATGTCGCCACCCAATTTAGGATCAAACAAGCCCAATTGTAAGGCTTTTTCAAGGATCAGTAACTGGCTGCTCAGACCCATCAAAAACATTACGACAATTTGAATGGCTGCCGAAACGTAGAGTCCCCATGCAAATAAAGGAAGGTCTTGCCAAGACATCCCGATAGGCCGCATTTTGTGGATGGCCACCACAAAATTGATGCTCCGTAATACTGCCGATGCACCAAGCGTGAGGATACCAGATCCGAGCCATACCACAGCAAAGAGGGTAGGATCATCCGTAAAAAAAGTCTCTACCATTGTCCATCCAATCGGGGTAGTGCTGGCCAAAGAGCCAATAAGTGCAAAAATACCGCCTAACCAATAAAGGTATAAGCTCATCAGATGGAGTCGTGGGAAAGGTAAATTGCGGTTATGCAACAAGTCCGGCAAAAAATAAGCCCCCAATGTGGCAGGTATGGCAGGAATGACGAACAGTAAAACCATGATGGTTCCATGGGCCTCCATCAGTCGGGTATAGGCTGTTTGTGAGAGGAACGAGTATCCCGCATCGAGCAGTTCCAATCTTGCTACAATGGCAAAAACTGCACCCAATAAGAAGAAGAACAGGGCCGATCCTAAGAACATCAACGAGATGCGTTTATGATCTTCGGTTAAGAGCCAAGATCTGATTCCTGTGTGGGATGTCGTCTGTTGGGTATTGGTCGTCACCGGATTTTGCAGCGGCGAGGGTATGACATTTTCCATGATCGTATGAAATAGGTTGATTTTTCTTCATTAGGCCCTTAGGCATTGGTTATAGCTAAAACAATTTTGAGTTTTTCCCAGACAATTTCTAAATCGGCGGTGTTGGTATCTTTGTTTTTAATGCGATACGTGAGGCGTTCGGTATGGGGTTGATCTGTCTGGGGCTTCACCTTAATTCGTAAAACATCTTCTTGTTCGCTGTATTCATCGGTAAGGTGCTGATCCCAGTTTTTATTGATAATAACCGTCCACTCTTGTTTTCCGGGAATGGTAAATAGGGCATATTTTCCTTTCGGTAGGCGTTGCCCAGTGATCAGAACGTCTTTTCCGAGTGAAATGGAGGTTGCTTGGTGTGCACCTGTCACCCAAACTTGGTCGTATGGTACTAAGCCACCCCAGATGACCCGATTACGAACAGCAGGCGCGGTATAGGCAATATGGACATGGTTGCTGCCCAGATTGGTCATGGCCGTTTTGGGGATACTGCCTTTTGTGGTGTCCTTCACCGCTTCTTGGCTATGATCATGGGTGCTATGGTCATGCTGGGTTGGGGGTGTTTGCTCCGTTGTTTTGTGGTCTTTATGGCCTTGCGGATGATCTTGACACGCAGTCAGGGAAAGGGTAAAGAAAAAGGCAAATACATATTTTCTCATAATGAAGTCCTTTTATGGTGTACAGTTTGTTGTTTTTAGATGTTTTTTTCCTTTCTGGGTTCATGCAGTACATGAATCATCAATGGTGGTCTTCATGGGGTTCCTTAGACAAACGGATTACCTCGTGAAAAACGTCGTGGGTTTTGGAAAGTTGTGCAATAATTGCGGCTTCGCTCGCCTTGCCTTTGCGGATCATACGATCCGTTTTAACGCTCTCCTTCTTTAGTTTTTGAATGGTTTTGCGCATAGGGCGCGTATCGTAAGGTGCAGGAATGGGTTTGCTCGCTACTTGTTGCGCATGGGAAACAAGTTCACCTGACTTTGCCTTGATCGGTGCGGTGTCTCCATTCTCGGAAGGATGGAATGTGGCGGAAAGGACATCGTGGTATAATCCTAAGTCAGGCCAATTCCTGAAAAGAGATTGGGCATTTACAGGATTAAAAAATCCTGTAAAAATAAATGCCAAGATCCAAAAACCTTTGTTCATTTTGGGGATTATTTGAAGATGAATATTTGTAATACATTTGGGCAATTTTGCCGAAGTGTGCAAAAAAGACATACGTATTCTTGTCTTTTAAAGTGAATAAAAAACAAGGTGATATTAAAAAAAGTGACTGTTTGGATATATCCGCATGAACCCAATCTGCAACCATTGGCCACCTTCAAACAAGATGTCGTGGTAAGGGGTTAGCGACAAACAATATGGCGCGTACATAGGAAAGACACCATTGTCGAGAAACAAGACCCTTTCACAATGCCCTCTATCGGGAGCAATGGGGACGATCAGGTTTGCCGGGTCAAAAATTAGGCCAACATGAGAAGAAAATTAAACGCGAGGCGGATGGAAGATTTCTGCCGAGAAAAGAGAGTCATGATAAGCAGAAGACTGTGGGAAAGGATTCTTGGTCATGTCCGAAGTTCCTTTTACCCACGAAGGTGCAATATTTAAGTCAATAAAATACAATATCTCAGATTGTTCCTTGTTTTGTTTGACTGGGTTGCTTTGTTGTTCTGCTGCCTTTTTAAGTTGCCGGCTCAAAACACAAGTCCCTTTACAGTTCATTTTGGGCTTGAACCGATTGATGCACATCGTGCGTGCGATGTATTGCTGATTTACCTTGAATGCAATATGTGTCACAAGCCCGCTCAGTGGTTGAAGGGCAAGCATTAGGGCCAATACTATTTGGACCGATATTTTCAAGGCGAAATAATTAAAGAGTAAAACGGAAAAATAATATTCCATTAATGCAGTAAATGCAAATGAAATACATGCGAACCAATAAGCTTATTTTGCAATTTTGATGTTTAATGGTTGCTGCCATGTTGGAAAGTTGTAATGAGTGACACAAAAAAAGCCCTCGATAAATATCGAGGGCTTGGGCGTGGCGTTTATGGGCTAAGTTAAGCAGACTCGTTCTTGTCTTCTATGAGGGATGATAACCCCGGGACCTGTTCGATGAGTTGGCTCAATGCGTTTTGTCCGCCATCAGACCGGATTACCCCCATCAATTCTTTGAGAATGGGGAGCACCATACCAGCCTGTAATACAGTGCCAATGATCGAGCCTGCAACCGAAGAAGACGCTGTGTGGTCGCTGCCTTGTTGGCCTTGTAGGCCGTGTACATTCAAGACACGAATGCTTTCTATTTTCTCGGCAGGAATCATTAACTTTTCCACTAAAACAGGGAGTTGTGGCATCAGTTCTTTCAATGCTTGCGCCAAAATGGCCTGTGAATTGACCACGTTTTGGGCATCAAGGTTGGCACGGGTGGTTGTTGCTTGTGCAAGACCAACGGTTTCGATGGCTTTGGCTTGCTTTTCGGCGGCTTGTGACTCCATTTCAGCAGCGTCTAATTTGGCTTTGGCAACCGTCGTAATTTCATAGGCCCGTACATCCGACTCTACTTTTTGCTTTTCTTTTTCTACGGCAGCGGCTTTTTCGGCCTCGATGATTTCGATTGCCTTTTGGCGGTTGGCTATTTCGAGGGATTTAACCGTTTGGGCTTGTTCTTCGGCTTTTAACTTGAGGGCTTCTTGTTTGGCCACCTCTTCAAGAACAGATAATTTGGCTTTCAGGGCTTCAGATTCGGCCTTCTCGCGTTCAATCCGGGCGATTTCGATTTGCTGAAGTTTTTCTTGCTCGGCAATCTGGATGGCTTTCTCCCGAACGATTCGTGCACTTTCTACATTCCGTTTCCGTTCTTCATCGGCCACCTCGATGGCTTTTTGTCGCTCAATCTCAGCTGCTTTGATTTCACGGTCTTTAACAATTTTGGCTTGTTCGGAGAGCTTTTCTTGTTCTGCAACAGTTTGTTGCATGGTTGCTTGTTCCCGTGCTTGGGCTTCCGCTATTTCGCGGGTTTGGAGGGCTTGTTTTGCCGCAATATCTTGCTCTATTTGTAATTGCTTTAGTTTCGCCTCACGGTTTTGGGTGGCAATGGTTACTTCTTTTTCGCGAAGTCGTTTATTCGCCGCTTCCACCTCGGCAGAAGTCCGCTGGGCTATTTCTTTGCGACCACGGGCATCCAAAACGTTGTTCTCGTTGTGCATTTCGAGTGGTAATTGCTCCAAGTACTGAATGGCCACATCATCTAAGCGATAACCGTTTAGTATAACCCCGTTTTCGGCATCTTGCCCTAATGCCTTCATGATCTCGTCTCGGAATTCGCGACGATTCTGGTATAGTTGGTCGAAGGAAAGGGCGGCTCCGGCGGTTTTGAGGGCATCTGCAAACTTGGCCTCAAACAACTCGCGAAGGATACCAATATCCGAGGCCCGGCCACAACCAATGGTTGAAGCGACGTGACGAATATCTTCTTCCACAGGATTGATCTTGATGTAAAAATCCACTTCTACCTCTGCCCGGATCCCATCAGCACACGAGAGGCTTTCATGCGCCCTCCGAACGGTCCGAACGGTCTTTACCGTCAAATCTATGCGTTCGGTTCGGTGTAATAGCGGAATAGAAATGACTGAACTCAGATATACGCCCGGTTTACTCAGGCCGAACCCTGTTTTTACCAAAGCTTGCCCGGCTTCGGCTTTCACCAAAAAACGGTTGAGCATGCTCAGGAAAACGAGGATGAATAATATTATGCCAATAACAGCAGCAATACTCAAGATTAAAGATTCATTCATAGCCAATAATAAAATAATTAGGGTTGAAAATATAAGGGGTTGGGTTTGTTGCACCAGTGGACGCACTAAGAATCAAAAGGGATTACTTCAAAGACTTCTTTGTCGGGGAGTTTGCTTGTTAGTAGGACGCGATCTCCATAAGACAAAGCAATATCTGGGTTTTCGGTTCGTATGGCGATTTCGATTTCGTTTCCATTTTCCAAGCGGAGGCTGGCAGCGCCAAATGTGGCAGAAGCCTGGTTGCTTTTGACAGTCGCTATCTTACCGATTAGGTCGCGCTCGGTCGTAGCGGCTCCATAATCTTTGAAAAGTGGACTTAGTAAGCGGGATAATACGGAAGACGTTACCAAGCCAATGACCAGAGCGAGTGGAATGAAAAGGGCATTTGGTAACCAATCCGATGGTAAGTAAGCGCCTAATGCAGCGTGTAGTATCAATCCGGATAAGCCAAACCCGAATAAAATCCATGTTATTACCAGCGATAAAGGAACCAGACCAAACCCCAGTAAATGAAGCCCAGTATCTATCCATCCGTGATCGGCGTCTAAGTGAACGCCTACGTCGGAATCCATGTCGCTGTCATGATGACCGCCCATCCCTGTTACACTAATGACCCACAAAGAGAATGCAATCATCAATGGAATGGTGAAAATAAGTCGTTCCGGCTGAAAAAAAACATCCATAGCGGAAATGGTTTATGGTATAACGGTACGAGATTGAGGTTTTTGGTTGCCCTGCCAAAAGTCGTACTGCATTGCATTCATTTTTAATTCATATTTCTATTTAGGCAAAATTCGCCCGATGGTTATGGAGGATGGATACTGTGCCGACCGATAAATGGTATGGGTCTGTGCCTTAAAGTCTGAGTCTTTGGCGTTATAGATATCTAAAAAAACTTGCGGATTCCGGTCTATCAAAGGAAAAAAAGAACTTTGTACTTGAATCATTAAGCGATGTCCTTTTTTAAACGTGTGGAAAATATGTGGGCTTTTCCAGCGTACTTCGGTCACTTTTCCAGGCTGGAGCGGCTCTGGCTTGGAAAAGTTGTTGCGAAACTTACTTCGCATCACGGCATACCGAACCAACATCTGGTAGCCAGAAAGGGGATTTGGCAAATATTTTTTGTCTCGGGGTTGAACCTCTTTCGTGGAATCCGGAAAAACATCCACTACCTTCACGACAAAATCAGCATCGGATCCGGTAGTGGAGACAAATAAGCGAATATCCACTGGACCTGCTAAGGTGAAGTCTTCTGACAAAACCTCTGTTTCATACACCAAGACATCCGGACGGGAGGCCACAAACCGCTGGTCTTCGGTCATGTATTCTCTGGTACGGTCATAGGTGATTCGTTGAGAATAGGGAACTGGCTTCGCTGGATCCGAGACGTAGCGATCATTCCCAGTGTTTTTGGAAGGGGCTTGGGTGCTAAGACCACCTTGCTCTTTTAAAAACCAAGTGGTCGGGTGGGCATCTTTTGGTGGCCAAATGTCAAAGTTGTGCCAGTCATTGGAGCCTGTTGCAAAGGCGCGGACATTTGCCTGATCAAAATCCCCCTTACCTTTTAGGTAATAATTGAAGAAAGGGAGGTCTATAGACTCACGGTATTGTACGGCTGTTTTTTGTACAAAAGGAACATTCCCTAAAAAGTCTCCTTCTGAGCGTTCCCACCCTCCATGAAACCAAGGACCAAGTACGAGGCGATTGCTGGTTGCATCGGGGCTTAACTTCCCAATCGAGCGATAAATCTCATAGCCGCCATAGGGGTCTTCTGCATCGAATGCCCCAATAATCGTCATAACATTGGTTTTTACCCCTTTTAGATGGGGGAGAATATTGCGCTCCTGCCAGAATTGATCATACGTCCCGTGCTTCATAAAGGAGTTCCAAAAATCCACTTTCCCCTTAAAATATCGTGCGTTGGCATTGGGTAAAGCGCCTAAGCGTAGGAAAAAAGTATAGGCGTCGTCGGAATTGATACGCAGAGACGAGCCTCGTTTTTGGGTGGGGGTAGGCTCTGGATGTTCAAAGCCAGGGAAAAAATTAAACGCATCTTGAAGGTAAAAAGCACCATTTGCGTGAAAATCATCTCCGACAAACCAATCCGCAATTGGCGCTTGTGGAGAAGCGGCCACAATTGCCGGATGGCTGTTAATAATGCTCGCGGCCACATAAAATCCAGGATAGGAAATACCATGTAGCCCTACTTTTCCATTATTGTTTGGTATATTTCTGAGCAGGAATTCAACCGTGTCATAGGTGTCGGTACTCTCATCTACTGTACGATGGCCCGTTACGTTCGGTATGGCAGGGGTCATATTGGTGAACGTGCCTTCACTCATCCATCGTCCACGAACATCCTGACAGACAAAAATGTACCCTTCCTTTGCAAACCGATGGTCTCCCTGTGGGCCTAAAATGCCCGGAAACTTATTAGGTCCATAGGGGCCGCAGCCATAAGGGGTACGTTTTATCAAGAATGGGAGCGGCTGGGTGTTATTTTTTGGGACATAAACCGCAGCGTATAATTTGATACCGTCTTGGACTGGGATATAATACTCTAATTTTTCATAATTGTCTTTTGGAGAATATTCGGAAATAGGCTGTGCCCTTGCCTGAAATGAAAATAGCAGTACAACCACCCAGAAAACCCGAAAAAATAAAGTAAACATGGCTTATTCTTTGATCTTGTTTTGGAGATGAGGCAAAAAGTTGAGGATGAACGATTGTCCCGACAAACAAAAGAGCATCTGCTAACAACATAAAAAATTTATGGTTTATGAACAAACCTTTTTGTTGCTAAATGGATCGGTATGGTTTTAGAGGGGTCTTTATTTAGCTACCATCCCCGCAAAACCTGAAAACGCAATATATTTGTCTTCTTCTTTGGTTAAGAAAAGGCTGCTACCTTCATTTGTTCCTCGAATTGTGGTACCTCCACAAACCAAACCTCAGGTGTTATATGATGATAAACTTTTCGCTCTTCAAAGGAAATGCCCGCTCCGTAGGGAGTTGGAGCATGGGGCTATTCTTGCTTCTCCTATTGGCAAGCACCACTACAGCTAAACCATTCGTATCAAAAATATCCTATTACCCCAGATCCGATGGTCGGGGGTATGTTGTTTGGGTTGCGACTTCGGAACGTGTTTTTCGATACGATCTCAAACGGCAACGTGAACAATTGACACTTACGTTGTTTGATACCGACTTACAATCCAACGTTAACCAAGGGCAAACAGCAGGCCCGGTCTTGCGGCACGCAGCACGCACCATTCAAAACGATGTGGTTATTACATTTGATTTAGACCCCAATCAAAAGGTGGAAGCAACAGCGTATCCCGAAAGACAAGGGAGTGCGATGCTGGTTTCGCTTACCTTCAGCGGAACTGCGCCAACCTCACTCTCTACATTAGAACCTCCAGCTAATTCGGGAACGCTCGACAATCGCGGCAGTGTTCTGACGACTGCACCCGTTTCTGCTGACCCCTCTTTACGCCGTAGTACTTCTAAGACCGCAACGGCTGTAAGTGGGATCAACGGTTCCAGCAAAACAGAGCCCCAAGCCTCTTTGCGCCCGACAAATGCGCCCGCTCATGCTGGTGGTGCATTAATTCCAGATTATGATAACCCCAATGTATCGTTGGATTCTCCATTAAGAGCGCCAGCCCGAACCAATGCGGCCACTGGAAATCCGAAAGACTATTTTAATACTACCGCTCCCAAGCCCACAACAACAGGCAATGCCACGGCCCCAAACACAACGTCTGCAAATAATAACCCAACACCAACTGGTGGCGGTGGCGCGGGACCAGTTAGTACGGGGGCGAGCACCAAGACTGTAGCGGATATCCTGAATACCGATAACCCAATCCGATCCGCTGAAGTGCTTTTATTGGAAAGTGAAGCCGATGCATTGGCCCGTCAATTGACCGTAGCAAATAGCCAGAACCAAAGACGTCAAATTGAAACGGCCTTAGACGCCAAATTAGGACAAATCTTTGATGCAGAGCAGACGTTGCTGCGCAATCGGGTAGCAACCCTACGCTTAACCGCTACCGCCGAAGAAAAAGAATTGCAACAACGTCTGCGTGCACGAAAATCTATTATCGCAGAACGTAAACAAAACCTGATTTCTTTGGCCACCAAATCCATTGAAACCCCAAATGCATCTACCGGAAAGTCAATATGGGACTTTTAAGTGGAAATAATTAAATGGAAAAGGGTTGTTTCGTAATTCGGAGCAACCCTTTTGTTTATATAAACATGGATAGACTTGGTTGTTTGTTACCATTTTTCATTATATATGTCAGATACGCTCTGCCATTCCCTCAACCGTTCTCTTGTAGAACGTGCCATATTATCAGGCAATGCCTTCAATGAGAAAAAACAGGCCTCTTTGATTTCCCATTTATTGGGTTTTGGACGTTCATCGGTAGAAGCTTCTATTACCACCACCACGTCCGATCGGTATGGGTTGAGGTCCGTATAAACACCTTGTGTTTGGGTTATAACCAGATGTCGAAAACCAAGCTCTTCCTGAAGTTCTCGGCGCAGGGCATCCGCCAAACGTTCTTGTCGTTTGATGGCGCCACCGGGCAGATACCAGTATCGGTCGTCATAGGGATGTTTTATGAGCAAGACCTCTCCTTTGGAATTGGTAACAATGCCCCTTACACGCACCGAGAGCGGTTTAACAATGCGGCTGAAGGCATTTCGCAGGTGCAGCAAAAGCCGGATAACTCCGATGCAGAAGTGGTACATATTTAAATTTTAGGTGATGAAGTGCAAAGGGTATTGTTCTGTTTTTGTAAAAAAGTTATATTCATGGGCTATAATAAAAACAAAGCAATCTAAAACAAAAAAAGACCATGGCACGCAAAGACCAACTGACGGGCCGGAAATCGTTGACGGGCAACCACGTTTCGCACGCGAATAATAAAGTTAAGCGCCGCTTCGGGGTAAATTTGCAGCGTAAGCGTTTTTTTATTCCGGATGAAAACCGTTGGGTTACGCTTCGGGTTTCCACACAAACCATGAAGACTATCAATAAAAATGGGATTGCGGCAGTTGTAGCCGAAGCCCGACGTCAGGGCATTTCGGTCTGAAAAGGCATTGTGTCTGACGTCTTCATCCGTTGCGCAGTATAAATCCATTGTGAGGAGGCCACCATCATGGCAAAAAAATCCAAAGAAGCCCGAATCAATATTATTTTGGAGTGTACGGAAGCCCCCGGCACTTCTCGGTATGCTACAACCAAAAATCGTCGTAATACTACGGCGCGTCTGGAGCTGAAAAAGTATAATTCAGTCTTAAAAAAGCATACCGTCCATAAAGAAATTAAGTAGGATTGTAGAGGGGGTAGCAGGCGCTAAAAAAAAGCCTTATATTCCTCCAATCTAATACATGCCTAAATAACATCATCATGGCAAAGAAAGTCTCTAAAAACCAACGTACCGACCGGGGTAAAAATGCCAATAACAAAAAAATGGCCAAGATCCTTGTCGCAGAAAGAAAGCCTAACGGCCAATTTGCCTATAAGGTGAAAATGGTACATTTAGATAATGTGCAAGAAGAATTGAAAGCCGTTCAAAGTTAAATAAGTTTCGGGGCGTAGCGCAGCCCGGTTAGCGCGTCTGCTTTGGGAGCAGAAGGCCGCAGGTTCGAATCCTGCCGCCCCGACAACAGTACGTAATGCGCCTGTAGCTCAATTGGATAGAGCAACGGACTTCTAATCCGTAGGTTACAGGTTCGAGTCCTGTCAGGCGTGCTCAATTTGCATAGATTCGTACGATGCGGCGACGTGGCCGAGTGGCTAGGCACGGGTCTGCAAAACCCTCTACAGCGGTTCGAATCCGCTCGTCGCCTCTTAACGTTTTACCGAACTTCATTTTGAAGGATCGGTTTTTTGTTTTATCCCCATACGGTTTTGGGATATCATTCGTTTTGTTTCCTACGTTCCTTTCTTACCCCTGTTGGCAACTAGCACTTCATGTTTCTGGAAGGGTGCTTTGTCTAATCCAGCATAGGATTTGTCGAAAAATAACAGGGCTTGATCTAATGTTGCCCCAATAACATGGAGAAAATTTGTTGTTTCCAGCCGAACCAAATTCCTCTATGTCCTCAATTGTTCGGAGACAACCATGATCAAACCTGCTACCTCTGCTTTTATACACCACGATTACATACCAACTGCTTCCACGTTAATTTTGGAACAAGACATCCGTCGTGCCATCCAACGGGGTGATACCAAGATGTGTTGTTCGGTACAGGTGACCAAAACAACCACTTGGGCATCCGACTTTGTGGAAATTGTTAGCTCCTTGAAGAAAAAATATGGCCATCAGATTGCCATTGAAAGCGCCTTTGAAGTGGGCTTCTGGGATGCTTCAGGGCGTTTGGATTTGCCCAAGTCAGGCCTTGAGCCGGATCTTCTGATCGTCCGACCTACATTGGTGCCATATGGTAATGCGGTTTATACCCCGCGCCAAATTCGTTTGTTGTGGATGGATGAACTTACGACGCCATATATGGTATTTCGGCACCTTTTTCGGGCAATGATTGGTGCTATGTGGACTTATCCCAATGTTGTGGTGGCAGAGCCGCTACACTTAGTAGGGCAAGTTGGTCTGCACGAAATGGATATTCCGGTAGAAATGTTGGCGGGTTTTGCACAAGCGGTTGCCGAAACGCAAACATCCATGATCTTGCAGCAAACATGGGTCCGGGGTGCAAATTCGGCTGTAGAAGTGCTGAGGTTGTTTGGTTTAAACCAGAGCGGTAAATCCTCTGGGGTGACAATGGAGCAGGTGCTACAGAAGCGGTATAGCCTTTCTGATTTATCGCCGCTGGAAGTGAACAGGGTTATTGTTCCGAGGGCGTATGCGGCTTAAATCCGTGCAGAAGCTTGTTTTTTACTTTCCTGTGATGTCGGTCTTGGCCTCAAGTAGGAGTCCAGTGGTAAGGCGGTCTGCAATGGCTTGACGATAAGACGATTTCATGAGCCTTCCTTGGTCTATAGGATGCTGAATGTTTGCGGTTTCAATCAGAATGGCGACAGGTTTCGGGTATAAGAGCATATGTAACTGATCCCGTGTTTGTATAGATCCGGAGTAGGAGCGTCCTTCCGTGGTGTAGAAGGGTTTCATGGTATCAAAAAGAATCCGGGACAGACGTGCCCCATCATCGCTTCCTGAATAATAAGAAAAGTGTGGATCCATGGGGTTTGGTACGTCTTTAAGCGAACGCGAATCTACGTGAATAGATAAGAGGCGATGTGCGGTTGCTTCTGGGTTCTGGTCGAAGAGGGCATTTACAATGCCAGATCGTTGCCGCAGTCGGTCTGTAAAATTGGTGACCATTTCTATATTTCCCCAAAAGACCTCATGTTTATCCGGTAGCAACCGAGTACCTTCACGAATCCCATCATTGGGATCTTGGACAATCAGATATACTTTTGCGCCATGTCGTAACAAGTTTCGGGATAACCGGAGGGCTATGTCGTAGGCGTATTCGTCTTCCTGCATAGAAAAGCCTCCTACCTTAGAAATAGCACCGGGGTCTGGACCACCATGGCCGGCATCTATGTAATAAACACGTCCGGCAAGTTTGGTGTCTTGGCGGGTGATCGTGGCATATTTACTACCAAAAATTGGCCAAGTGGCCGTTTTCCCCTGAATCTGTGGGGATGTTTTTGGAATACGAACCTCGCGTTCTGTGGTGGCAGCGTGAATGTTCTTGGCTTCGTGGTCTGGTACCCAAAGTGCCAGTGAGTTAAGGAAGTTGTCTTCCCGAACACCTTTTGCGGTCATTCGGTTGTTGTAGTCTGCAATTCGTTGTGCATGGCTGTAGTCCGATATTCCGAGTGTTGTCCGAATGCTTTTCTGGTTATAGCGGTAACGGCGGATGGGCATTCGATAGGTTTGATCTATTTTTACCCCTTCATTGGGTTTAAGGTTATTGAGTCTTCGGAATTGGGTTACCATTTGGGGGGTAACAGGAAGTTCAAAACGGCGGAGCATCCCCATAATGCCTTCACTTTCGTGTGGCAAGGCGGTGACATGGTTTTGCGCGTTTGCAGAAATTAGGCAAGCCTTCAAAACAAGAACGACCCAAATAAGGCGACTCATAACGTGCGAAATAAGAATAATGAAGCTAAAAGGCTCAGATACAAGAATGTATTATACTACATATATTTGGGGCATCCCAAACGGAGCCTGTGTCAATTCTGGTTGAAGCCATAAAAAAAAAGCGTCATGGACGGTTTTTGCCCATGACGCTATGGGGTGGGTTTCCGTTTAGACGCACCTTGCCAGTAGGGGATGTCCCTCGCGAGTAAACAAAACCTTTGCCCAATTTGGGTCTTAATATCGTACACAAATTGCTCCAAAACAACAAAAAATCCAACCTAAGCCCGAAAACTTGCTCACAGTCGCTTGAAGAATCCTTGAAAGAAGGCTTTACTTGTGAAATAGTTATCCGTATTATTCGTAAATAAAACATTAATGAGCCATTAAAACGCCACTTCTTAAGGATCTCGTGTTTGACTCCGCTTATGTTCCTTCCCGAAAACCACCGAGTGGCATAAATAATTCCCAATGAAAGCACGTTTTTTGTTCCAAATACTGTTATGGGCCTCGACCGTCGTTGCTGTAAAAGGCCAAGAGACGGCATCGGACAAACCTCTAACGCTTCATAATGGTACTGGTAGTGATTTGACTGCCGTTTATGTGTCTGCATCAGATGCGGCTTGGGGCGAGAATCAACTCCGGAATGGGCGCCTCCAGAAAGGAAAATCTGTTACCCTCCTGTTAAAACTGCCCGGTACGGTTTGTACGGTTGATGTTCTGGCAGAAAGTGGGCAAAACAAAAGCTTTCAACTCTGGGAAATAAACGTATGTGTGGTGCCGGAGTTGGAGATCAATCAAGAACATGAAAAAGGACTGGGAAGTCAGCCTACGGTCGAAGTAATGATATCATCAACACCGATAGATGACATAAAAGAAAATCCTGGAACAGTGACCCTGCTCAATCGGACGGGTTTTACGATAGAAGAAGTGTATATTTCGGATGAGATCGCGTCATGGGGGCCTGATCGGTTGGGAGATGAGACGATGAATACAGACCGCGACCGCGTCATAGACTTGTCTGGAGAGCGGGGATGTTTGTTTTTCATCCGTGCATTAGATGAAGATGGTGATGTATATAGCTTGAGAAATCAAGATTTATGCAAAAAAAATGAAATTATAATTACACTGGATGAAATGGGGGAAAATTTTTTAGACCCGCCGCCCATGATGGAAATAGAAACGGAGGGCAGTTCGGTTGAAGTGCAAAATGGGCTTTCGGAAACAGTGTCTTATCTCTTTACCCGCGTTTCTGGAAAAGAGGGTTTTTGGGGAGAAGACCTCTTGGGTGAAGAAGGCAGCCTTGCCTCCGGTGATTCCAAAATAGTTAGCGTTTCGGAGCTGACTACCACAACCTGTGTTTTTGATCTGAAAGCCACAAATCTGGAAGGAAATAGGGTGTGGATGATGCGGGATATTGATCTTTGCACCCAAAAAAAAGTTGAGTTTACAGACGAGATGCTGGATAATTCAGAGGCGCAGGAGACCGAGGGTGTTGATTCTGAGGGTGAAGTTGCCAACAAAGTGGAAATAGAAAATCGTTTACGCCAGACCATTTTTTATCTACATGTTCGGCAACATGATAACGAAGACGGAGATTGGGGAGGAGATCGTTTGCAGGAAGACAATGCCTTGTCTCCACGAGAAAGAGTGGAGATTGTTGTGCCGGAGCTATATAATCGGGTCTGTTTATATGATATTCGTGGTTTAGACCTCGAAGACCGAGAAATACTCCTGATACAGCGTGTGGACTTTTGTGCAAACAAAACCCTCTTATTAAAATAAAAATCTGAATGCTGTACAGGTTTAGAAATCCGTACAACATCTCTGCTCTAAAAGTCGTTTTGACAAAGTACTTTACATCAGACATCATGTGTATTGCACCTCACCCGCTATTCTATAACTTCTAACTTCAACCCACAATAATGAAATGAAAAACATCATTACCCTTCTTTTGTTGCTCATGGGCTTCAACCTGGTGGCTGCAAATCCTTTTCCAGCCCGTACTGTAACCGTCAAAAATAATACGGGATATACCTTGAATAAGGTGGTTGCCCGTGAAACAGGGACAGAAGACTGGAGCGAAACGCTTATGAAATCGGATGCGCTTGAAGACGGTGAACAAATCAAGATTACCATTCCAGACGCAGGGCCTGATAATTGTCTGTTTGATATTGCGTCGGCATCTTATGAAGAAATTGGATTAGAGTGGGTTATCGAAAATGCAGATGTGTGCAGAACTCGGATTTTTACGTTTGACGAGGATAATTTTGTTGAGTACGACAGTGCGCCGGAACAAGATACAGTATCAGAAAACAGGGGAAGTAGCATTCAGGTTACTAATACCGTTGGTGAAACTATTTTTTACCTCTTTGTTCGTCCTGCGGGCACCTCTTCTTGGAGTGGTGATCTTTTGGCAGGCGCTGGTTCCGATCTCTACACCTTTCAGGATGGAGAAACCGGCAGTCTGGCGATTCCCAATCTGGGGGACGGAACTTGTCGGTTCGATTTTAAGGCAACGGCTTTAGAGGAATCAAAAATCCTTTCTATCGTCAATAATGTGGATCTTTGCAACAATCCATCGGTTACGTTTAGAAAAACAGGCAATTCAGGGCAAGGAGGCAATACCAATCAGGATAATACTGGTAGGGCAGTCACAGGCACTATCACCATCGCCAACAAATTGGGAGAAACGGTTTTTTACCTTTATTTTCGTAAAAGTGGTACAAGTGATTGGGGAAATGACTTGCTAAAGACTGCTGGGCAAGAACTTTATACTTTTCAGGATGGAGAGCGTGGACAACTCCGAATTCCGAACCTGAGCCGCAATAATTGCAAGTTTGACATTAAGGCGACAGCCCTAGATCAGAGTAAAATTTTGGTAGATACCCGAAATATTGACCTCTGCACCATGAACGATATAGAATTGGTTCCAAAAAACAATACCAATAGCAGCGGTGGCCAAGAGGTGAATGTGACCAATAACATAGGCGAGACCATTTTTTATCTGTTCGCCCGAAAATCCGGTACCAGTGATTGGGGAGAGGATTTGTTGGCAACCGCTGGAGAAGTCCTCTATACCTTCCAAGATCAAGAAACGGGTTCCTTGTCTGTTCCGGGTTTTAGTCGCAGTTCGTGTAAATTCGACTTTAAAGCAACGGCATTGGATAAAAACAAGGTTTTAAAAACGCTGAATAATGTGGACTTGTGCCGAAACCCTAACGTCACTTTCCGTTAAGGAAAAGTGCTTGTATGATCCATGTATCTCAAACATTTTCTTGTTAGCTATCACAACCCTATGAAATTTCTTAAGACCCACACCATTTGGTTTCTGCTGCTGACGTGTTTACCCATCCAACTCTGGGCGGGCAAACCAGCCGTTTTGGTCAACAAAACCGACGAAACTATTTTTTATCTGCGCTATCAGGTACAAGGCTCCAATGAATGGAGTGAAGACCTGATGGCCTCGGACCAAGTGCTGGAAAAAGATGCCTCACTTACCGTCAATATTGCAGAGGCAACCAATGCCAAATGCGTCTTTACCTTTCGTGCGACCGATTTGGCTGGAACAACCGTATGGCAAGTGGAAAACCAAAATATTTGCCGAAACAAAACAATTACGTTCACACCTGCAACCCGCATAGAATCCGACGAAGGGGACGAGGCCGGAGGAGATAAAAAGGCGATTACTTTTCAAAACGAAACCGATACATCCATTTATTACTTATACCTGCGTGCCAATGGTGAACAAGATTGGGGGCAGGATACAATGGAGTCTGGTCAGGTTATTTCGGGTAAAGAAACCGAAAAAGTTTTCCTTCCTTTGAAAGGCGGCTGTTATTTTGATATAAAAGGGGCTGATCTGGACGAGAAAACGGTGTTTGTTTGGGAAAATAAGGATCTTTGTGAAGACGACACGTTTGTAATCAGTGATTCTGATCTCAATCAGGATGGGGTAACAACGGAAAATGGGCCTACGTTCACCTTGGAAAATAAATTGGGCGAGACCGTCTTTTATGTGTATGCACGCCCGAAAGGAGATCCTGACTGGGGCGCCGACCTTTTAGACCTTGATGGTGTGACAAACACGATCTCGGATGGGTCGGGTCATGTGCTACGCTTGCCACTTCTGTCCACAGCCAACTGTGTTTTTGATATACAAGTAAAAGGACTCAGCGACCGTGGCGAAATCAAAACATACTCAAATGTGGACTTGTGTGCAAACGAAACCGTCACGTTTAGTAAAACTGGACGAACACCGAAACTCGTTGCTCGTAAGACTCCTCTGGTTGATGAGGTCGTAGGGCAAACACCAGCGGCAACCAGCGGTCAGAAAATAACAGTGAGTAACCAAGTAGGAGAAACCATCTTTTACTTGTTTGCCCGGCCATCCGGAAGTGAAGACTGGGGGCAAGACCTTTTAGAAAGTGCTGGAGAGACGCTTTATACGTTCCAACATGAAGAATCCGGAACGCTGGTAATTCCAGGCTTGGGACCGGGGAAGTGTAAGTTTGACTTTAAGGGAACGCGGTTGAATGAGGCGGAAGTGTTAACCATAATGAACAATGTGGATTTATGCCGGAACAATGCCCTCACGTTTACGCTTGTAGATGGAGTGACGCCTCCCGAACCAGATGAGCCGTCGGAACCAGAAGAAGATGGAAATGCAATAACCTTGACCAATCAAGTGGGAGAGACCATCTTTTATTTTTATGCACGGCCTGCCGGATCCGATACGTGGAGTGGTGATTTGTTGGCCAATGCTGGCGACGATCTCTACACATTTCAGGATCAGGAAACTGGATCGTTGAAGATACCGGGGTTGCGTGCTGGAAATTGTCGCTTTGACTTGAAGGCCACCCGTTTGGATGAAAATCAGATTTTGAGCACAAAAAACAATGTAGATTTGTGTCGGAACACGAATATTACCCTCACCTTAGATCCGGGTGTAACGCCTGCACCGGAGGAAAATGACGGAGATTCTGCGCCTGAGCCAGAAGAAGAACCTGTTCAGGTGGATGGCGATCCTATAAACGTGAGTAACGCTACGGGTGAAACGATTTTTTACCTCCAAGTTCGTCCTGCCGGAACTCAAGAGTGGAGCGAAGACCTTTTGGAAAATGCAGGTAGCGAACTCTATACATTTCAAGATGGTGAATCCGGCTCCTTGAGGATTCCTGGCCTAAAACGGGGTAATTGTAAGTTTGATCTACGTGGAACCCGCTTGGATGATACCCGATCTGAAATCACCCGGATGAATAATGTGGACTTGTGCCGGAATACGGACATTCGGTTTACACTTACCGGAAGCCGTCCAACTGTAGAATCCAACAACAGCGAACCTGTTCCGCCCCCGCCGCCTGTTCCCGGTGGAGCATTCGATTATGGTCGTGTGGCGTTCGATAACGCAACCAATGGAGATGCCCTCATGACGGTTCGGGTGCGTCCGAAGGGAGCTACAAAATTTACGGAAGTCTATAATGCAAAAGATGCCGATGCTGCAATGGGTGCAAGTGGACAGGTAAATCTGTCTAAGTTTAAGGGAGAATGTGTTTTTGATATTCGTGCCGTTGGACTTGAGGCAACATACGAGAAAATGGGGGTAGATGTTTGCCGATCTAAAAAAATACGGGTTACGACCAGCGATAAAAAATAAACCATCTACTCTGGTACAAAGCCCCTTTGGATTCCAATGGGGCTTTGTTTTTGAAAAAAAAGATACAAGTAAAACTTTCTGACTGCTTACAACGTAGGGGAAGCATAAAACTTTTTCTTTCTCTAATAAGATTATGAACAGGAACCGCATAAACCGAATTTTATTGGTTGTTTTGGCTCTTTTGGGCGTTGGAGTTGTTATTCGGAGTCTGGTTGGAACATCAGATAAAGAAGGATTTATTGTTTGGACCAACATCCCCAAAGGTCAGTTATACCACCAAACCATCGAAGTTGCACGCCCAGTTGAAGTACAGATTGATGCGAGGGGTTCGTTTGAAAAACCCGGCGTATTGGCAACATATGGTTGGATTATCAACCAACTTGATCATTCGGTGGTTTGGCAGATGACGCCGCAAAATACCAAATTGGAACAAGGGCAATTGGGCAGAACCGTATCCACCTTCACCCTTCCAAAAGGGGTTTATTCGGTTTATTATTCGTCTTATGGTGATAGGCAAGTCCCGGCTGGGGAGCGTACATTGTGGGCAAAACTGACGGGTGATGACGATCGGGCCTGGTTTTCGGAGGCAGAGCGTTGGTACATGGCCCTTAAGACCACACGTAAAGAACAGGCAGTAGATGTGCGGCTGATCGAGTACCGTGAGGAAACACCCCATCGTTCGGATATTTGGAATCTCCAGCGTCAAACTGGCTTCAAAAATGAACGATTTAACTTCGAGGTGAAAGCCCCAAGTCGTGTTCATCTTCTGGCTATGGGTGACTATGTAGGCCAGTTTACGGATTTTGCGAAAATTGCTAAGCTGGAGAATGGGGATGTGGTCTGGAAAATGACCTACGATAATACCAAACACGCAGGAGGAAGTTTACGGAACCGCGTATTTGAGGGTGAAATTTGGTTACAACCCGGTATCTATCAGGTGCTCTTCGAGTCCGATATGACACACCATTATACTGGTTGGGAAGATAATCCACCGTTAAACCCAACCGCTTGGGGGGTGTGTATGCGGGTTGTATCTGGTTATGAGGCCAATATTGGGGAATTACGCCCCTTCGATCATCCCATGATTGCGGGTATTTTGCGGCCCGGTGATGACGCCGATCTTGTGCAACGCTTCACGCTCCAACAAAAAACCGGTGTTTATATACATACAATGGGAGAATACACTGATGGCGAAGTTTTTGATAAAGGTTGGTTGGAAAACGAAGCAGGTGCTATCGTTTGGGAGCCTAAAATTAGCGAGGCAAGAGAAGCCGGAGGAAACCCCAAAAACCGACAAGAGGATGATTTTATTACCTTAGATGCAGGGGTTTACCAACTTCGCTTTAAAAGTGATGGTTCACACTCCTACAATAAGTGGAATGTGAATCCTCCTGAAAACAAAGAACGATGGGGCGTTTCTATATATGCCCTCGCCTCGGATGCGGTGTTTAGTGCAGAAGAACCCGTGGGACGTGGCGGGTTGGACGAGGTTATTAAAGATGTTCTTGATGGTGCAAGGGATGCGATTGAAGATGTTAGAGGAAGTTTACGGCCCACAAATGGCGCTTTTGGTGAAAATGAACGGGTTTTGGTAAATCTAATTCGTATAGGAAACCAAGAAGCGGTGAGCGAACCACTTGAATTGGTGGAAAGTCGCAATGTACTCCGGATTATCGCACTCGGAGAAAACGAAGCCGGACGCTGGCGGGACTATGGTTGGATTGAGGATGCAAAAGGGCGAAAAGTCTGGGAAATGCGCATGAACGAGACGATACCTGCCGGTGGAGATAACCGAAATCGTCTTTTTGATGGACAAGTGATTCTGAAAGCAGGTACTTATCGGGTACACTATCAGAGCAATGGTACACATGCTTTTGGAGACTTCTCATTTGGCCCACCGGATTCTCCCGCAGGCTGGGGTATTCGGATTGCCGAAGTTCAGGAGTAATAAAAAATGCTTCTTTCTTTTTTCGTGGAACAGGTAGCAAAAAGATGGGTATAAAATCTGCTTAGTTTGCTGGTCTGAATAATAACCATATTTACGACCAAATTTAATCAATGGTAGATTTAACCCAACTCATATGGCTATCAAGACTTTGGATGTGGATCTTTTGGGTTCCCAATACGATAATATTTACGAAGCGGTTTGTGTAACCGCAAAGCGTGCCCGCCAGATTTCGGCAGAAGTTCGTTCAGAAATGACCGACCGGCTTTCGTACTTCGATGGTTTTGATCGTGATCCGGAAGACCGCCGGATGAACGATCAGCAGGTGGGCATCTCGTTAGAGTATGAGCGTGCCCCAAAGCCTACGGAGTTGGCCTTAGACGAATTGGTTGCCAGAAAGTTGGCTTACCGATACGCCGAGCCAGATCCGGCAGACCTTTGATCCTTTTTTTGTTCATGTAGAACCTTCCTCTTTGAGTAGGCCATTTATTCGATATTGGCTTGCCTGTGAGGAGGGTTTTTTTTGTTCATGATCTTCGCTATGCTTCATGATGTATTTATTTTATTGGGCGTAACAGGGAGCATTGCTGCCTATAAGTCTGCGGAATTGGTGCGTCTGCTCCGGAAGGCTGGCGCCCGTGTTCAGGTGTTGATGACTCCTGATGCCACCCGCTTTGTACCTCCGCTTACCTTAGGAACCCTTGCAGAGTCGGAAGTACTAACAACCGTATTTCCGGAAAATGAAGCGGGTTCTTGGACGAAGCACATCACATTGGGTCTTTCGGCAGATCTTTTGGTGATTGCGCCGGCAACTGCACAAACTATTGCCAAATTGGCACATGGGTTTTGTGATTCGATGCTGACGGCTACAGCATTGGCAGCAAGATGCCCTGTTATGGTGTGTCCGGCGATGGATCATGACATGTATGAACATCCGGCTACACGTAGAAATCTGGAAATTCTGCGGGGATACGGTTATACCATTATAGAGCCGGAACATGGAGCATTGGCAAGCGGGTTGGTTGGAAAAGGACGATTGCCTGAACCAGTGCATATTCTGGAAGCTATTCAGGCCTTTCTTCACCCCGAGAAACCACTTGTGGGAGAACACTTGCTTCTGACAGCAGGTCCAACCCGCGAGGCGATAGATCCGGTGCGCTATATCTCTAATCATTCTACGGGAACCATGGGGTATGCCTTGGCCCGAACCGCACGGGATTGGGGCGCGGAAGTCACGTTGGTAACAGGCCCCGTCGCGTTACCAAGGCCCGCTGGTATGAGGGTTGTGGAGGTTACTTCGGCAGAAGAAATGAATCAGGCAGTTCAGGCGCATTTGCCTGTGGCAACCTTTATGGTGGCTGCTGCAGCCGTTGCAGATTATGCACCTGCCACCGTTTCGGTACAAAAGATCAAGAAAAAAGACGAAGACCTCCATCTGGCTCTTCGGAAAACGCCTGATATACTATACAATGCGGGTCTGAAAAAACAACCGGATCAGATATTGGTAGGGTTTGCTTTGGAAACCAATGATGCCGAAACCCATGCGGAACGTAAACTTTTGCGCAAAAATTTAGACTTTATTGTCGTTAATGACCTCTCGATTCCGGGAGCCGGGTTTGGGACGGATACCAATCAGGTCGTGATTCTGGGAAGAGATGGATGTCGTCATGAATTACCGTTGGCCGATAAACAATCAATTGCCGCAGGAGTTCTTCGATTTTTAGTGCCTTTTTTGGGTCGGCGGTAAAGTTTCTGTTGACGTTTGGTTTTCCACGTACCCTTGTAGAAAACTTGTGTATAAAGAAACATTGGGGTTTGATACAAGATGTTGTAGCTTGAGTCTCCTTAAGCCACCACCTTTATGACTGCAACAGAACTTCTTTCCCAGATCAAGCAGGTTTTAGCATACCAAGAAGCGGTATATGGGGCTTGGATACTTCGTACTTCCACAATAGATTTTCCGGAGGATGCCCAACCGGATATTGCGGCATCCCTACCTATACAAGAGGCCTATATTCATCTGTCATCAATAGAGCGCGAAACGTCTTGGAAAAGAATTGAAGGTCTGATACCTGCCACACATGCTTTAAGCCGCATCAAAGACATTGCAGGCTGGTACCAATATATCACAGAACATGAGATTGCAGGTATTGCTTCGCAGGTTGTACACCCCGTATCCGTAATGGTACTCGAGGATGAAATAACGCCGGACCATGCGGCAGCGGATGCCTTGTTATGGAAGATGCTGGCGGCCATCCAATTAAACCCGAAAGAAGTGTATCGGACGGTACTTCGAAAAAGCAGGTTAGACCAAACAACGGATAAGCTCATGCTCTGCAAAGAAATCGGGTTGTTCCAACCAGACGTGTTGATGTGTATGGGAAGCCTGACAGGACGCATGATGAGTGGGCAAAAACAAGCACCAGTTGCAGCACTATACGGCAAGTGGTTTGATTTTATGGGCATTCGGGTGCGGGTCATTCACTCTACGGCCCAGTTGATGACAGATCCAGCACTCAAACGGTTGGCTTGGGAAGACCTTAAAACCATACGTCAGTTTCTGGACGTACAAAACACCACGTAACAATCATGGAGCAATCTTATATACCGGAACAATCATGGGTGAGTTTGCCGCATTTGCAGCAAGACTTAAGTGCATCTACCGGACAGCCAGCGCGTGAAACCAAGTCTTTTCCTAAAGAACCTGCATTGCAAGATGGACGGGTTCCACCTCAGTCGCCGGAAGTAGAACAATCTGTTCTGGGAGCCATGCTCATCGAACCGGAGGCCATCCCAGAAGCCATCGAACTCTTGCAGGAGAAAAGTTTTTATGATCCGCGTCATCGGTTTATTTTTAAGGCGATTGCCGGGCTTTTTGAGCGCAATATTCCGGTAGATCTAATTACCCTTACGGAGGAGTTAAGAAGGCTTGGACACCTCGAAGTGGTGGGAGGAGCCTACTATGTCTCCGAACTTTCTATGCGAGTGGCTTCCGCAGCGAATGTGGGGTATCATGCCCGTATTGTGGCCGAAAAATCGTTGTTGCGGCAGATGATCGAAACCATGACGGGTGTTATCCAAAAAGCATACGACCCATCCACGGATGCTTTTGAGTTGATGGACAGCGCCGAACAATCCATCTTCCAGATATCCCAAGATCAACTAAGGAATGCTGCTCAGCCCATGAATATTGTGGTTAGGAAGGTGATGGAGCATTTAGAAGCCATTCACGGGCAAGAAGGAGGCATTACGGGAGTTCCCTCTGGTTTTAGTGCCTTAGACGCAATGACCAGTGGTTGGCAAAACTCCGACTTGATCATTGTGGCTGCGCGTCCTTCGATGGGAAAAACTGCTTTTGCCCTCAGTTTGATTCGTAATGCCGCGCTGAACCCCCGAAATCCAATCCCTGTGGCCATCTTTTCGCTGGAAATGAGTGCCGCGCAATTGGCAACACGTTTGCTTACTGCCGAAGCACGCATAGACGCCCAGTCTGCACGCATGGGTAAACTTTCGGAAGAAGCATGGATGGAATTGCCCCGTGCAGCAGGACGACTTTCGGAGGCCCCGATATTTATTGATGATACGCCTGGATTGGGGGTATTGGAGTTGCGTGCCAAGTGCCGCCGGTTAAAAGCGGAGCATAATATCGGGTTAGTCGTGGTGGATTATCTCCAACTGATGCACGGTGGGAAGGGTACTAATAGTCGAGAGCAGGAAATTGCCCAGATTTCTCGGTCTATGAAAATTCTGGCAAAGGAATTGAACATACCCGTCATTGCATTGTCGCAGCTTTCGCGTGCTGTAGAAACACGCGGAGGGGATAAAAAGCCGCAATTATCGGACTTGCGGGAGTCTGGATCTATTGAACAAGATGCGGATATGGTACTCTTTATTTATCGTCCAGAAAAGTATGGGATTCCAGTGGACGAGAGCGGGCAATCTACGGAAGGCTTGGCCGAAATTTTGGTGAGTAAGCAACGGAATGGTCCCATCGGAACCGCAAAATTAGCCTTTGTGGACCGATTTGCCCGTTTCGAAAACTTAGCTCATTATTACAATCCGGATGAATATGTGCCACCAACATCGGGAGGAGATGGTTATGATGTATATATGCCACCTTCACAATTTGATGCCCCTTTTTGAACACAAAGGAACCTGAAGAGCCTCGCAGGGATAAAAAAAACACCTATCCTAAAGAATAGGTGTTTTTGAGGAGTTGTCGGGGCAATCGTTTAGCCGATGGCTTGGATCAGGGCTATAAGGGCTATGAATGCCAATAATGCCATTCCTAAACCGATGCCCCATTTAGCCCGCCGATGATTAATCGGGATGGTTGTCGAGCGGACTTCCAGTGGTTTTTCTTTGAAGCGGTTGCGGCTGCGTTGCCTACGCCGAGAGCGAATTGGTGAAAGAGAGGAGGTTTTCATGACGTTGTTTTTACATTAAAGGGGCGAACCCGAAAAGTATAGGAATATGGTTACGTTT
Source organism: Bacteroidetes bacterium UBA2364 (assembly GCA_002344075.1). GTDB lineage: Bacteria > Bacteroidota > Rhodothermia > Rhodothermales > UBA2364 > UBA2364. The sequence continues at coordinate 10,049 of DDTM01000031.1, read as the reverse complement.
TCTATTTTTTTGAGCGGTCTGATGATCGTCACGGTCGGTGCAGGTATTGGCCTTAGCCGGAGTGCGAAGACCCAAGCACGTACTCGGTTTGCTGATACAGGAGTTATCGCAAAGGAGGCAGATAATTTAAAAAGTTCATCCGAAGATCTGTTGTCGGAAGTTCAAATGCTTCAAAAAAGAGCCGGAACGCTTGAGATTATCTTAGATGGATCATGATAAGCATTGTCATGCTGTGAACTGGTTCCAATTATATCTGGACTTAAGACCTAAGTGCAAAATACACCTTTTGGCTGATATTGATCCCTAACTGATACGCTTTTTCCGAATCTTCAATTCCTTTTATCAGGATTACCAATGTATAAGGTTTTCCTTTTTCGGGATAGATAATAGCTGCATCATGCCTATGTGCCGTGATTTCGCCTGTTTTGTGGGCTACTTTCACGCCATTAGGGACGCCTTTTGGAATCATTTCGTTGAATCGCTGCGCCATCATAATGTCAATCATTGCACGATCTTCTTCTTTTCCTACTGCTTTGCCTTGTGCAATCCGGGTAAGGAGAAGGGCAAGGTCGTTGGCAGTGGCTTCGTTGTTTAGGCCGCGTTCAAATGCCTTGGTGTCTTCTACCCCTCGTCGTACCTTCATTTGCGTGGTGCCGAGTCGTTCAATGGTTTGTTGAACGTTTTGTGCCCCCAAGTCATCTATTAGAATATTGGTGGCTATATTAGAAGAAACCGTGATCATCTGAAAAACAAGATCGTAGTAGCTCTTTTTTTTGCCTAATTCACGATAGGTCTCGTCGTCGGAGTCATCACTGATGGCAAAGTGAGTACCATCTACAATAGATCGGAACTCATTTTTGACAACCAATGAGTCCTTGAGCCGTAGTTTTCTGACTGTTGTTTGGCGAAAAACCTCGATCATTACCGGAATTTTCATGGTACTGGCGGCGTGCATTCGCACATCGCCATTTATGTTTATGGACTGTTTGTTTGTCCAGTCTATTACCGAAATCCCGACGGTAGCACTGGGGTATTCAGCAATAAGTTGTAAAAGATCGGTCTTTAAGGTTTCCATCTTTTGTATTCGGTTCTGTTGTGGTGCGGTACAGCCGTTTAAGATGAACATACCAATCGTACACCATAAAAAGTAATGTGGTCGTTGGGTAAAAGTAGTCACGGAATGGTATTTATATTGTGACAAAACTATTTCCAATGTGCCGAAAGAGTTGCGGAAGAGGTCAACAGGCTGCTTAGGAAATTGGAGACATTTCAGTTAGGACTAAAAATACAACATACAATAGGGACAATGCAATGGGTACAGGCGTGCGTACTTTTTTACAGTTCGTTGTTTTCTTGTTTCCAATAGGGGGCAGTTGGGCACAAAACCCTGCTCAAGAGGCTCCTTCTCTTATTCAAACCTCGATTAGCCGAGGCGATACACTTCGTTTGCAGCGTCCGATGGTTGCGTTGGTACTGAGTGGGGGAGGCGCAAAAGGGATTGCCCATGTTGGTGTGCTGCAAGCGCTGGAAAAATTGCGTATTCCAGTGGACTTGGTGGTCGGAACCAGCATGGGGGCTGTTGTAGGGGGCTTGTATTCGTTGGGTTATACGCCCGATAGTCTTGCCCAGATTGCGGTGACCCAAAAATGGGGGGAATTGTTAACAGGGTTGACGGGTTTTTCGGCAAGAGATGTGGCTGAGGTGGCTGTTTCGGAACATGATGCTTTTGCACTGGCATTTCCTTTGGGTAAACGGAGCGAGACCCCAAATGGTTTGCTTTCCAGCCAGCGATTAGACATGCTGCTTAGCCGATTATTGGTTCGTGCGGATTCTTTACAGGATTTCATGAAGCTCCCGACACCGTTTGCCTGTACAGGTACGGATGTAGAAAATGGGACGGCAAAACTTTTTACACAGGGCAATTTGCATCAGAGTATTCGTGCGAGCATGGCCATTCCGGGAGTTTTCTCCCCAGTAGAAATGGACGGGCGCTATTATTTTGATGGGGGAGTGGCCCGGAATTTACCTGTAAAAGAGGCGTTTGATATGGGTGCCGATGTCGTGATTGCAGTGGATGTGGGGTGGCAACCGCAACCTATGCCTCTTGTGCGTAACTTTTCGGATCTCATCAACCAGTCCATCGGGTTTTGGATGGAAAAATCTATTGAGGAAGACCGTAGGTTGGCGACCGTCTTGATTAGTCCAGATGTAACAGGATTTAGCGCCTTCTCTTTTAGCGATCCAAATGTATTTATTGAACGCGGTCGGGTGGCAACAGAGAATCTTCGTAATGAATTAATGGCCTTGCGGGATTCACTTGGTCTGTCTCCACAACCTCGTGCCTATTCTCTGCCTATTTATGATAACCATCTTCAGGTGCAGAAGATTGTGGTTTCGGTGTTGAATGAATCGCGGGAACCTACCTTTATTCGGGAAAAAATCTTGCAGCGATTGCCGCGTGTTCCCAGTACCCGCATTTTAGAAGACTTGGTTAGGTTTCATTTTCGTATTCAGGATCAGGAAAGGTTTACCATGCAGGCCCTATCTGCTGGCATAGACCGCGTGATGTCTTCCGGCCAATTCCAACAGGTTGGCTATCGTTTTGTGAAACAAGACAGTCTTCCCACATTAACATTAGAGGCGATACGTCGGAACAATAGTTTGTTGGGTCTTGGTGCGCGGTTTGACCAACCCAGTGGCCCTGCTTTGATGGCGGGGTTGCGCTTGGATGGAATGCTGCAAAGTGTACCTGCAAGGTTGGAATTACGGGGCGTACTGAGCAAAAACTGGTACCTTCAATTCGCTCCATCGGTGATGGTGGTGGGCAATCCGGTTACCGAATGGTCTTATATGTCTCAGTTTTCGGGAAATCTTTTAATGTTTCCTTCGGGACTTGATAAGCCTACAGAAGCCCGCGATGTGCTGGAAGTGCTACAAGAGAGCGGTATAAGGGTATTGCTGGGGAGTCGGATTCAGTTGAATATGAAAGCACATTGGATCACCTATTTTGAGCGCAGTCGGGCACTCGGTGGACGATTTGGGCAAGAACAACACTGGGGGGGACTAAGCATTGGCACTGCGTTTAAGTCTGCCCTCCGACCAGCAGAGGAGCGAGAACGAGGGTTTCATAACATGGAGTGGGGCGTTTTGTGGGGTTTTGCACCAGGCGAGAACGATGAGAGGTCTTTTTTTCAGGGATGGTACAACCAATCGGGTTTGTATTTACCTGTCCCTCGTGTACACGTCACCACGGATCTTCAGGTTGGGGTTTCATGGGGTTCTTCAGCGCCTTTGTATCAACGGTTTTATATGGGTGGTTTTACCCGAAATTACTTATTTCGGAACCATCATGCTCCTTTAGTTGGCCATTCTGACCAGGCTTATTGGGGTGATTTTTTAAAAAGCGGAACTATTGGCTTAAATTATCGCCTCTATCGTCAGGCAAGCCTTGGTGTGTTGCTTAGTGCGGGTCACCTTTCTTCAGCATCTTTTTTTGATTCGGAAACGCCTATCAGGTTAGGATCCGGCATTGTCGCTGGATATACTTTAGACCGGATTGGCCCTGTGCGTGTGGGTCTATTGACGGATTTTAAGTCTATGCGCCCGGCGCTAAGTGTAGGACATGTATTTTAGGGTATTAATTGGCATCTTTTCCTGGTGGATGTACAACAATTCGTGCGGGTACACTACGCATAAATCGGCCTTCTTTGGTTTGGCCTTGTAGGGCAATGTGATGAACGCCCGGTGCAAGCGGCCAATCGGTATAGCGATAGTCATTATGCAGCACTACGTCGTCTATAACCCACCGGAGGTTGTAGAAGGCGTCACTTACCACACTTCGCAGTCGTATACGTTGATATTCGCGGCGGAGAACAGGGTCTAAGAGAAAAACTGTTCCAGATGCAGGATATTGCACTTGCAACAAATCGGTATAAGACCAGTTTTGCGAGGTTGTCGGAAGGTTTATCTCGGTATTGCGCGGCGGTAGTCGGAGTCCGTTCTCAAGCATCCAAGCATGGTATTCGGGTGGATATACCGTAAACAGTTCTTCTCGAACGAGGGCTGATGGTGTTTGGTGGTCTGCCAATCCTCCTGTTTCTATATTGATTTTGATAGACTGATGAACGGCGCAGGTGTCTTTTGGAATGGTTCCGAGAAAGAATATCTCCTTTTTTACGGTAGGACAAAAGGCTCCGGGCCGTTTTCCGCTGGTAGGACAAACGACCGCCTCCTCGATGGCATGGGGAACGGAGAAGTCTCCGCCTGGTCCTAATGTCAGCATCATATCATGCAAAATAGGCCCTGCGCCCGATATGCCGGAAACGTATTGCATGGGGCTTCCATCGAAGTTTCCAACCCAAACAGCGACAGTGTGTATGGGTGTATAGCCCACCACCCAGTTATCACGGTAGTCTTTTGAGGTTCCTGTTTTAGCGGCCATCGAGAAAGGCAGTTCAAGGACATTTCCACGTCCGAATGCTGGTGTACGTGCCTCCGGATCGCTAAGGATATGGGTAATCAGGTAAGTGATTTGCGGCGAGAGGCCATTAGGTGTTGTATGCGCGTATGGTTGGTTTGCATATTGCAACCGTGCTTGTTCATCACGGACAAATGAAATACTGGGAAGTAAGCCACCACGCGCTATGCCGGCATATGCGCGCGCAAGTTCGAGCAGGGTTACTTCGCCGTTACCCAGTGTCAGTCCAACGCCATAGAATTCAGCAGGTTTACGAAGGGAAAAAAGACCTGCTTTCCGAAAACTATTCAGCAAAACCGTAGGCTCAATTTCCCGTGCCATTCGGACAGCGGGAATGTTGTAGCTGCTGGCCAGTGCCTGACGTAGTGGAACAGGGCCATGGTATTGTTTGTCGTAGTTTTCCGGGGAGAATGCACCACCTACTTCTAAAATCTGAGTAGGTAAATCAGGTAAAATAGTAGAGGGAGTATATTTACGGGAAGCCAATGCACGGGCATAGGTAAAAGGTTTAAGGGCACTGCCTGGTTGCCTAAGTGCCTGTACACCGTCATTTTGTCCACCAAGTCGTTCTTCCCAAAAGTTCACACTGCCCACATATGCCAATACTTCGCCGGTCCGATTGTCTAAAACCACTACAGCAGCATTGCTCACATTTGATTGTCCGACTCTTCGCATGTGGCCTTGAATGATGCGTTCGAGGCTGTGTTGCAGGTGTAGGTCAATGGTTGTTGTTAGGGTTTTCCATTTCCCAGTGCTTAAGGGTAGTTCTTGTATCAAACGGTTCACAAGGTGTGGGGCCTTGAAAACCTGTTCTGGTTTTGAAATAGCGAGTGGGCGCACGACTAAGGAGCGCTTTTGGTCGGGCGTAAGCCCTCTAACGGCTACGAGAGCAGACAAAACTTGTTCTTGTCGTCGTTTTGCACGTTCTGGATGACTAAATGGGTTATATGCCGTAGGGCTTTGTGGTAAGCCAACCAAAAATGCGCCTTCTGTCAAACTTAAATCATGTGCTCGTTTTCCGAAATAAAACCTTGCGGCGGATTCTATCCCGAAAACCCGATTCCCGAAGGGGGCTTTATTAAGCCACATAGTCAAAATTTCTGGTTTGGACAAATGAAATTCCAAACGCCAAGCCAACAAGACTTCCATTCCTTTTGCCCACCAGCGGGCTAAACCACTTCGGGGCGCATCTCGGAGCATCCGGCTTACCTGCATGGTGATGGTGGACCCACCTCGGCTGATTCCTCTTGTTTTAATGTTCTGCCACAGGGCTTGCGCCATGGCGGCCATGTCCACCCCAGAGTGCCGAAAAAAGCGCCGGTCTTCAATGGCCAGTAACGCACCAACCACGTTGGGCGGGACTTCGTGCAGTTGTACGGGCAGGCCACTTCCTTCAGGACGATATTCATACAAAAGCTGTCCGTGCCGGTCTGTAATGCGTACACTACGGCTTTGTGCTTGGGGTGCAAAACCTGAAGGCAACGGCCAGAGGATATATAGCCACATCCCTCCAAAGATGAGAAGAGGGAGCCTTTTAAATCCCTGACGGACGGTGGGATGTTGGAAGATCGGCTGCGGGTATTTAAGCCAAAATTGCTGCATAGCCTTCCACCAAAGCAATAATAAGGCTTTGATGTTGGATATCCAGAGTTGCGGTTGGGTATTGGTCCACATGTTGAGGAGCGAAATAAATAGAGGCCATAGAATATACCGCAAGCAGGATGCGGGTTGCAAATAGGTCTTATTCCTGTTAAACGAGACAAATACGATAAAATTTTGTATGCTGTTTTGATTTTTGAATGGTCGTTTTGTAGCTTCCAACATATTTTACACACATACAATTCCCGCTTCCATGCTCCGTTCGTTAAGCATTCGCGATTATACACTCATAGATCGGCTCGAAATAACGTTCGAAAATGGCCTGAACATCATTACAGGTGAGACGGGGGCCGGTAAATCTATTCTGGTGGGTGCGCTCAAACTCATTTTGGGTGAACGTGCCTCAACCGATGTTATCCGGAGCGGTGCCCATAAAGCTGTTTTGGAAGGCATTTTTGATGCGCCTCATGCCGATAGAATTCGCCATGTTTTGTTTGATCATGGATATGAATACGATGAAACTCTGATCCTACGTCGGGAAATAGGTTCCTCCAGCAGTCGGGGGTTTATCAACGATAGTCCCGCCACCATGCAACTGATGCGGCAAGTGGCAGAAAGTGTGATAGATCTGCATGGCCAACATGAACACCAATCTCTTTTGCGCACCGAAACGCATATTGAGGTTTTGGATAATTATGCGGGTCTTGGAGAACTGCGTGCAGAATATCAAAGAATTTACAAAGAGATGGAAGGTGCGGTAAAAGCACGTCGTCAACTTATTGCACGAGAGAAAGACCTGAAGCAAAAACAAGAACTATATGCTTATCAAATCAAAGAAATAGACGAAATATCTCCCAAACCCGGTGAAGAAGCGGCATTAGAGGTCGAGGCAAAGTTGTTGGAAAATGCCGAAAAACGCTTTGCAGGGTCAGGTGAGTTGGTTCAAATGCTGTATGAATCGGAAGAATCCATATATGACCGCTTGGTTCATGCCCGGAATGTGTTTTCCGAACTGGCCACAACAGACGATCGGCTTCAAGAGCCATTGACAGACCTCCGATCTGCCGAAGTATTAATCGCCGAGTTAACAAAATTCTTGCAAGACTATCACGCACGTGTGGCTTTCGATCCAGAGCGGCTACAGGAAATCCGGAATCGTCTTGGTGAATTGTTGAATTTAAAACGTAAATATGGCGAAACGATCGAAGATGTGGTTGCCTTTCGAGAAAAAATAGGGACACAATTTGAGTTGGCCGCAGATTTTGAAGGGGCCATTGCCCGTGCAGACAAACAAGTGATCGAACTTGCACAAAGATTGGCCCACGTAGCCATTAGGCTTTCGGCCAGACGCAAAGAAGCGGCCTTGTATATTGAAGAAGCAATTGTACGTGAACTCGGCGAATTGGGTATTGTCCACGCGGCCTTTCAGGTTCAGTTTGGTGTACAAGCCGATGCAAAAGGGTGGATTCGCGACCAAGTAACGGGCAAACGATTTGCTGCTTTACCGAATGGGATGGACGAGGTAGCATTTTTTATCTCGACAAATCTTGGTGAAACCCCGCGACCACTTGCAAAGACGGCTTCTGGCGGGGAGATTAGCCGGATTATGCTGGCCCTGAAAACCATTCTGGCGAAAAATGAACGATTGCCGATCCTGGTCTTCGACGAAATTGACACAGGGATTTCTGGCCGCATTGCCGGGAAAGTGGGTGAAGCCATGAGAAACTTGGGAGAATATCACCAAATTATCGCGATTACCCACCTGCCCCAAATTGCGGCACAAGGTCATAACCATTATGTGGTTGAGAAATTGGTGTCTGAAGACCGCACACGTTCCCAGATTCGACTGCTTTCGACGGAAGAACGGATCCGTACAATTGCTGCAATGTTTTCGGGTGATGAAATTACGGAAGCAGCGCTGGAGAGCGCACGTGCTTTGCTAAAACATGCCTAAAATCCCAAAGCCGTTGTTATGGCTGCCCAACCTATACCCGTTGCACCTGTTCTGATCCGAAGGGTACACCACAGATCTAAGATGAACATTTGTGCCGCATGAATTGGTACCGCAATCCAGAAAGACCGGGTGCGCCAGCATAAGGCCCCAAGTGCTACGCCACCGAGGATAGAAAGGAACGCTTCGGCAAGCGGTTTATCGGCATGTAAGATCGCAAAAGGAACCATTTGCACAAAAATGGCCCAGTAGCCCAACGTGCGTGCCGTTCCAAACTGTACGAAGCCTCGCCAGAGATACTCCCAACCCATCCAGTAAAACAAAAAAAGTGCCTCATATAAAAAAAACATGCTCCAATTTCGTGCGGCTTCCGGGTAGTGTGGATAGTTGGACTGAAAATCGGCACCGTTGGAGAGTATCCATGTACCAATAACCACCAAGGGGATATAGGCCAAAGCCAACGTCGAGGCCAACTTCCAATCGCCCAAGCCAAGCCCCATCTCTGCCCAAGATTGCCGAAAGCCTAATTTTAGAATTAATACTGGAATCACAAAGCCCGTAAAACCCTGCGTACCAAACCACCATGCCCACTCGGCTATGCCTTGCCATGCCGATGGCACCCAATGGCCGAATGTGCGGAGAAAAAATAAGCGTCCACCAAAATTGATCTGAATCATGATAAGGGCAACACTCACTGTAAGCACGACCACAGTTTGGGTGTCTAAGGTCTTATATACCCGCCATGCGCGGCCCAACTCCGACTTAATTTCTGATATCATGGTGTAATAGGGTTGTGTTCTGTATCCAATTTAGCACGTCCAAACAAAAATTACTTGATCCCTATTTTTTTTTCAAAAGTGAGGTTATGCTTTCGGTTCTACTGGTGTCTTAAGTGTGAAACATTTCTCAATTGATGCACCTCTCTCAATACTGCTTGTCGACATAATGGTGGGTAAGTCAGCCTTTGGCACAGAAGGCTGGCTTTTTTTTGGTGCCTCATTCGTTAACAAAAACGCAAGGTCTTATTTTTTAAAAAGCACGGGGTTATGTTCGCCTAATTGTTGGTGTCTATAAAAGCGTCACGTCTCATACCAGCATCTCCTATTGAATACTGCTTGTTAACCTAAAGGTGAAAAAGTCAGTCTTTGGCACAGAAGATTGACTTTTTTATGATAAAAAATAAATATTAACAGGTTATGTTGTAATGAGTTAGGTTGTCTATGTGGTATCTGAGAACCTAACCCTTTAACGTCATGCGATGGATTTATAAACTTCAGTCAAAAATAGGTATCACCCAATACGAAGCAATGGCATTGGCCACGTTGGTTGGCTTATTTACCCTGGGATATGGCATTGACCTTTTTAAGTCTTGGTCAGCCGATGCACCCAAAGAAACAAAAATGGTGACCACTGCTACCCATTTGCGAATAGCGCCGCAGGTTGTGCCAAAGGGGGGTATCCCTGTGGACAGTAGTGCGACCGTATTGGCCTCGCCCATGCCAGTACCGCAAGATTCTTTGGTAGCCCCTGTGTCAACTGTAAAAGATGTTGTACCGCTGCTTCCAATGGAGGAAATTCTCAAAGCCCCTAAGAAAAAAACCGAGAAAAAGATGCCACCTCGTCGTCCAATCAGTTTAAATACGGCAAGTCTATCCGAATTGGAGACCTTGCCCGGTGTTGGTCCAGCGACGGCACAGAAAATCGTGAGCTACCGCGCCAGTATTAAGAAGTTTACGGAAATCTCGCAGATCATGGATGTGAAAGGCATTGGTGAAAAGAAATTTGCCGACATGAAGCCTTATTTGACTCTTTAAAGAAGGGGTGGCGCTCTTTTTTATCTCAAAGGGCTACCTCGTTCAACGAAGCAGCCCTTTAATCTTGAATAACTGTAAATAATAAAGAATGCTGGAAAGGTTTTTTAATTCACGGTCACATTAATGGTGAGGGTGTAGGTTCCCGGAGCAATATTGCCGAGCGTCCAGAGCCCCGTCGCATTATTGTACGAACCTGTTGCAGTTGTCG
>DDTM01000034.1:2124-48170 GCA_002344075.1 Bacteroidetes bacterium UBA2364 | reverse complement strand
AAATGCCCACACAACTCACAGGTTCCACAAGAAAAGCATTTCTCTCTCTTATAGCACTTTTTGGTATGAGTGCCGCAGGACCGAGTGTCATACAAGCAGCTCAATATCAGCATGCAACAGATCAACCCGATGATCATGTCGTCGTAGATCCAGAACAAATCAAAAAAATACTCGAAGTACAACAGGGCAAAACAATGCCTTATAATCCAAACCTCGAAGGTCCAGATGATGAAGATGATCAAACAGCCAATAAAATCTTAGACAATCCATCAATCATCACTGTAAATGAATTAAGTAAAATAAATTACGCTGGATATAGCGTCGCATGTTTCAAGGATCCTAATGGAGTGAAATTTATTATTGATCATGCTCAAACTGGTGCGAAGAAAATTTTTGAACTCAAACTCGTCAATGGGGTACAAACACTTGCTCTTGCAGACAAAGTCATACAACCAACAAATTTCTCTGCAAATGATGATTATAGATTTACAGACTCAGATGGCAGTCTTGTCTTCTATAACCACCCTGAAAACACGTATAAAAGACTCACATATACACAAGATGCAAATGGCATTGTCAGTTATTCTCTTGAACCAATAGAGAATTTAGGCATTAATAGTGATATTTTTGAATTAAATGGGAAGAAAATTTATTTTAGTGGCTTGTCTAATGAATTTTTTGATAATAAAGCTAACGAAGGAACGCCTCTTCGTAAATTTGATGCTATATTAGACAGATTCCAAGTCATCAACTACACCATCAATGGAGTCGAAAAGGAGTATTTGGTGGTGGCAGGAAAACCTGTAGGGGGAGAAGTAGGAATGTATCTCATGGATGAAACTGGTAATTTTGTGGAACAAAATGGTAAAAAAATTAATTTCTTAAGCAATACTCCAGGTTTAAATTTTTCAGAATTTAATATATATAAAACCTCAAAAGGAGAACATCTCATGGCTATCAAACAAACATCTTGGAATGATGATTTTACCGATAAATGGTCAGTACTCAACCTCTCTAATGGTCAGAAATATGACATGAATTATATCGGCACTCAGTCTACAGCAAGTGCTTTCAGTGGGGGTGCACCGACAGTAGTCGAAGAAGATGATGGAACATATGCAATATTTACCGATGGTGTGAGGTCATATACCTTCAAGCTACCTGATGCTACCAATACTACTCCAAGCTGGTCTCCTACCCTCACCACGATTATCCAAGGTCTCAATACTGCTGAAGATGCAGCCGCAAAAACGATTGATCTTACAAATATCGGAACCAATATAGATCATACCAAACTCACATTTTCACTCTCACCAAGTGATCTTGGGACCCTCACCTATGATCCAGCAACAAAAAAATTGACTTTTGTACCAAATGCAAATGCCAATGGTACTGGGAATGTCACCGTCAAACATGCAGGACTTGCAGATCAAGTCGTACCTATCACGGTTGATCCGGTCAATGACGCTCCAGTTTTTGGAGTGGAAAAGAAATTCTCAGTTCCTGCTGGAACAAAAGGAGTTATTGCCGAATTTGACTTCACTGATGTAGACAATGCTGAAGGTTTTGTTGCAAGCTTTGACAACCCTCATTTTATTGTAAATGTAATCAATGTTGGAGGTATATGGAAGATCAGAATTGAATCTCTTGGAACTGCTCCTGCTGGGACATATTCTGGAGCATTGAAATTGAAAGATGCAGGAGGAGCCGAGGTGACTAAGAATTATAGTGCTGAAGTCGCACCAATCAATATTGATACTCCTAGTAATTTTGGAGCACAAACAAATTTAGCATATTCTGGAGTATTTAGTTCCAATATTCCAAATGCAGTATTTACAAGTCAGACACCTGGAGCAGTTTTTGAAGGAAATACTCTCAAATGGACCCCAAAACAATCTGGAAAACAAATAGTACAATATACTATTTCATCTCCTGATGGAATTCAATTAGAACAGAAAGAATTTATATTAAATGTTTTTCCTGAAAATATTGATGAGATTATAGAAAGATCATTTATTGGATCTGAAGAAATTGTATTATTATCAAGTGAATTGCCAATAGAAGATTTTGAAATAATAGCACCTGATAATGTAGTAGTCACAAAAACTTCAGAAGGATATAAGCTCAAAGTTACTGGAGCTCCAAATAGTGTTTCTACAACAACATTTCTTGAATTGAAAAAAGCAAATACTCAAGAATCATTTTTTGTACAAGTTGATCATATATCCTATAATTGGCAAATTCTACAAACAGGTCCTTTAACTCTAGATTCAAGAAACAATTTTAATATAAATTATACTTTAGATGCTATTTATAAAACTCTGAGTGATGCAAACATGAAAAAAAATAGTAACGGCACATATAATTCACAAGAAGTCTTTAAATTTGGAGAAACAATAGTAGATGGCGAAAAAAGAGAAATTACGGATGTGCCACAACAATTTCGAGCAACAATTGACAAACATATAGTAGCAAAAGCTTTTGAAAGAACTTCAGGTCTTAAAACAGCAGAAATGGGTCATGTGATAAAATCACCAAAAGATCCTCGTTTTGATGTCAAAATACCATCACAACCAATTAAGATTGATTATACTTATGTCTCAAATGAGTCAAATGATATTCCCAAAGAATTTTCTCTCAAACCAAACTATCCAAATCCTTTTCAGAATAAAACAACTATATCGGTGAATTTACCAAAAACGGGACATGTACATGTATATCTCACGAATGTACTTGGTCAAAATATTCTAACCCTTTGTGATGAAATAAAACAAGCAGGAGAAGAAAAATTTATATTTGATGCATCTCAATTCCCTTCTGGAACTTATTTCTTCAATATAATTGCTGAAGGTCAAAGAAAAGTAAAAACATTGACCAAAGTAAATTAAACTCTTGAAAACATATTGACTAAAAACAGAGTAACCCTAACGCTACTTCGGCACTTTAAAAGTGGGTATCTAAATTGTCAATAGATTTCTTATTTTGTAAGATTTTCAAGTATTTCATATTGTTTCTTTCGTGATTATCTTCTCACCACCGTACAGTTTTGTGAGCTTCAGTAGTTTGACTTTTCTTGAGATGTCATTGCGATCCTGATCCTGACGAAGAAAGGAACAAAGGATAAACAATCTTCCTTCTTATTTGAAAACGAAGCCAAACCACCTTGTTAAAGCCCCCGTAGGGACGACATCATTACGAGAATCCAGCAGGCCGCATAAAATGTGAAAGAGGCGTTCACGAGGTACTTTGGGAAATTTTGAAATGTACCCGTTTTTGCATCCCCTCTGGGACAAACCGTAATTCGTCCGATGATTTTGCCTGGTATATCCGTTTATACCACTGGCCTATTTTTAGCGATTTGCTTGCGAGAGGTTACCAAATGTCCAAGCCCCACTTCCAATAATTGTTTATCTAACATTCGGAAAAAAAAGTCTTTTTCATGTTGTCGGATTACCGCTTTTTCGTGCGCTTCGGCTAAGGCTATGGGGTAGCCATTCCCTTTTTCAGCTTGGTCCAAAACCACAGCATGGATGAGATCCAGCCATTGTGGATGTTGCATCACCCAAAAAGGCAACTCCACCCGTGCCACTTCAGAAATACCCCCTCGCCCTTTTACATGTACATAAAAAAATACAATTTGTTGTTCGGGGCCATAGGTTTTTAGGACGTGTGATGCAGAAGCATACAACGCACTACGTTCTCCGGGTTGTAATACCTGAGAAAAGACATGCCGATCGGTAAGCGCATCTAAAGACACCCTGCCTAACCGTGCCAAAAGGTTTCGAACTTCGGTCGTATTGGGCTGACTGATATACGAAGCCACCGGAATAGCGGCCTCCCGAAATTGCGTTAGAACCGCACGGTACCGATCCAATACCGCTTTTTGCAATGCCTCGTTTTTAAGTTCCGAGAGCATCCAGCGGATCAGAGTACCATCCGAGAGGGCTAGGATGGGGCGATCGGCCACTTGTACGCCCAATGCCAATTGAAAAAGAGCCGTCAATTCGCGCACGTCACGCACAGCGGAAACCCAATCCGCCTTGATGCTGTCTTCCATATATCCAAACTCAGCCGCGTCCTGATCCCGATACCGCAATTCTGCATGGGCACGCATTAAAGCGCGTTCGTGGGTACCATACTGGAATGCAATATGGCTCACTTGCAATAGATAACATGCGGGTTCAATGTGATGATCAGGAAAAACCTGAGAACCATCGGTAGCGGCAACAGTTACGACTTCGGGGCGCAATGGCGGCGGAACAGCCTCGGAAAGCACCGTTAGGGGACGTGCAATCAATTCCTTTTTTCTGGATTCTGGCAAAACTTCGGGAGGGTGCATAAACGCGGGTTCCGAGAGAATACCAATTGCGGCACGACATTGTTCGTTCTTGCGCACCTGTACCTCGGATTGATACAAGCCAAAGGCGGCCATTTGGGACTGAATTTGATTGAAGTCTATCATACGATGCAGGCGATTTTGGGACTAAAATAAGAAGTTTGATGGCAACAGGGGCAGTCGTTTGTATTTTATCTTTTTTCCCATTCCATCAATCCCATAACGTTGGCTACGCTTTACTTTCATGTACCGTTTTGTGCCCAGCGGTGCATCTATTGCGATTTTTACTTTGTGACGACCAATCGCCTTTTCGAGCCTTTTACCGATGCCTTGATTTTAGAAATCGAACACCAAGGGCGGAAATATGGAAAAAAAGAACGAATCAATACCCTTTATTTTGGGGGTGGGACCCCATCACTCATGCCTTTAGCCCAGTTATCCCGTGTATTGGAGGCGGTTGGTCGGTGGTTTGACATTTCGGAGGTGGCAGAAACCACGATCGAAGTGAATCCGGATGACCTAAACTTGCCTTATTTGCAGGGATTGCGCGATATTGGGTTTGACCGTCTGAGCATTGGCATCCAATCTTTCCATGAAGCCGATTTACAGTTTCTGGGACGGGCACACAACCAGAAACAGGCCTACGAGAGCCTATATATGGCACGAAAGTCTGGTTTTGACAACTTTTCCATAGATCTTATTTATGGGCTTCCCCACCAATCTCTGGCAGACTGGGAACACAACTTGGAAATAGCCACAAAGCAAGAAGTCCCTCATATTTCGGCTTATAGCCTTACCGTCGAGGCGGGAACGGTACTCAATAAAAAAGTACAAAAAGGCCAGATAATCCCGACCGACGAGGCGGATATGGGTAGCCTATTCGGTTTTACAGCAGGCTATCTTACTCGGATGCAATACGAACATTACGAGATTTCCAACTATGCCCGACTAGGTTTTCGGTCTCAGCACAACCAACGTTACTGGACGCACGAAAATTACATTGGATTTGGGCCTTCTGCTCATTCATTTTGGTGGGAACAACCACCCAGTGTACACGTCCACCGTTGGGCCAATGTGCGCAACCTACAACAATACCAAAACCAGCTTATCCAAAAATATGCGCTGCCCATCGCAGAGCACGATCGCTTAACAGCACAAGAAGTGATCAACGAGCATGTGATGCTTCGGTTGCGCACCGATGATGGGTTAGACCTTTCGCATTTGGAACATCACTATGGTTATGATTTGCTGATGGAGAAATTAGACGAAATCGCGTGGTTAGAAGCAGAGTCGTTTATTTACCCCATCAAAAAACACAGACTTCGCCTTAGTTTAAAGGGCAAATTGGTCTGCGATGCCCTCACACAACGCTTGCTTAAAAATTAATTCTACCTCATATGAAACAATTATTTCTATTCTGCTTCTGCCTTTTTATTACGGCTTGTAATCCGGAAAAACCTGCACCAGAAACCCTGCCTAAAGCAGACGAGCCTGCCTTTCGGGAAGAGGGGCGGTTATGGATCATGGGCACAGATTCGAGCCGAGTGGCCGATCTGAAGATTGAAATTGCGGATTCGCCCGAGGAGCAGGAAATGGGTCTCATGAACCGTACATCTCTCCCTGAAAACAGTGGTATGCTTTTCATTTTTCCTAAAGACGAACCGCAACAATTTTGGATGGCCAATACGCTTATCTCATTAGACTTAATATTCATCAATTCTGAAAAGGAAGTGGTCACCGTTGCAAAATTAGCCCAGCCTCAGTCCACAACTGGTATTCCTTCGACCGCTCCAGCAAAATACGTTTTAGAAATTGCAGGAGGTCAAGCCGATCACTTTGGGATTACAGAAGGAATGATTATGGACTTTATGCGCACCGATACCAAGCACCCGTGAGACAAGTGGCAATACAAACAGGCGTGCCGAAGACCGGCACGCCTGACTTACAGCGCATCTTTTAGCAGGGCAACACCTTAATCATCCAAGGCATCTTCATCCATTTCGTAGGAATCGCGTTCTTCCTCATCGTCCACATCGTCATCATCATCCCGATCCAACTCGTCTTCCATGTCTTCTAAGCCCAAAGTCGGGTCGTCTATACCTAAGTCAGGATCAATGTCTAAGAGGTCATCCACCTCATCGTCATCTTCATCCAGCACATCATCCTCTTCCTCTTCCTCCAGAGGGACTTCGAGCAGGAACTTGGTGTCCGCATCATCTTCGTCTTCAACAATAATCGGTTTTTTTGCTACAGCTTTTTTAGATTTTTCCGCTTTTGTTTTCGCCGCTGCAACATGCAATTGATAAACCGATTCCTCTTCGTCTTCCGAGACCAGATAAATCAGATTTTCAGCGATCAGTTTGCGAAAAATCTGAACCGCACAAGGGATATATCCCATTCCCAACTTAAACAGTCGAACACGTTTCGGACTAACCTGTAACACGTAGCCATCTTTCATTTTTGACACTACGTATTCTTTACGCTTGTCTAATCCCACACTTGGTGGAGAATTCCAGAGATCCATATTTATCCTTCAATAGTTTCAGTTTATGACTTATGCTTCATCTTCCCAGTCTTCGTCGTCGTCCCAGTCTTCGTCGTCGTCTTCCCACTCCTCTTCCTCTTCGTCGTCGTCCCAGTCTTCATCATCGTCATCCCAATCATCATCATCATCGTCATCCCAATCTTCATCATCATCCCAGTCTTCATCGTCGTCTTCCCACTCCTCTTCCTCTTCCCAATCTTCCTCCTCGGCTAATTCATCCGCTGCTGCAAAGAGCGGTGACATAAAACTTGGTCCATTCAGAATACCCAATGATTCTGTCTTGATGGCTGGTTCCTTTAACATGGCATGATTTAATTGTTGTTTTTGGAAAAGACGGCGGGAAGATAAGAAAGCGAACAAAAGGATGCTATATGTATATTCGTTTTTTTAAGTCCTACAACAAGTTTTCTTTTGGAAATTGACGGAGTGGTTCGTTGAACAACGGGAAAGATTGTTTATTTTCAGCCACAATTTCCCATTCATTCTTTTTTTGTCTGCCGCAGCATTGAAAAACAACTTACCTAACGAGATCCTCACAGACGTTCCTTCCTCTGATGTTCAAGCATGGACATCGGCTGATGCACAAGCCCTTTATTATGTTGATGCTTGGGGCCAGCCATATTTTTCGGTTAACGAACTTGGCAATATGGGTATTAAGCCTGTGTATAAGTCTAATGTTTGTATGGACCTGCACAAACTTGTAGAAGAACTCCGGGACAAGGAGAACCTGTCTTTTCCGGTGGTGATCCGGTTTATGGACTTGTTACGGTCGCGTGTGATTGAACTAAACGAGGCGTTTCGTGCGGCCATTCAAGAGGCTGGTTATAAAAACGTGTATCAAGGAGTTTATCCTATCAAAGTAAACCAAATGCACGAGGTCGTAGAAGAGATCCTCGAAGCTGGCCATCCATATAATTTTGGATTGGAGTGCGGGTCTAAGTCAGAGCTTATTGCGACCTTGCCCTATCTGGAAAAAGATGGCATGTTGCTTATTTGCAATGGGTATAAAGATGCCACCATGCTTCATTTGATGCTCACTTTTCAGAAGATTGGGAAGAAGGTTTTGCCAGTAGTAGAGAAGTATAGTGAATTTAAACTCATCCTACAGATTGCTGACACCTTAAAAATCCAACCCCAGTTTGGTATTCGGGTTCGACTTTCCAGCACAGGCATCGGACAATGGGCCACCTCCAGTGGAGACCAATCGAAATTTGGTGTTACCATCTCCGAATTATTGGACATCGTAGAAGCACTCAAGGAGCGCCAACAGGAGGAAGCCCTAAAATTAGTCCATTTTCATTTAGGTAGCCAAATTTCTGACATCAAGTTTCTCAAAAATGCCATTAAAGAAACGGCACGAGTTTATGCAAAACTACATCAACAAGGGATGAAAGGTGTAGAATATATGGATGTAGGCGGAGGCTTGGGTGTGAACTATGAAGCAGGAACGATAGACCCGCTTAATGGCATTAATTATGGCTTCGAGGAATATGTAAACTGTGTGGTGTATGGCATCATGGAAGTATGTGATTATGAAAATGTACCCCACCCGATTATCGTCTCGGAGAGCGGTCGGGCCATTACTGCACATCATTCTGTTTTGGTCACAGAGGCTATTGGTTCTACCCAACGCCCAGAGTTGAATCCAGAATTTGAACTCTACCCCACCGACCATGACGTTTTGAAAGAGCTTTGGAAAACCCTTCAGACCTTGCGGGCCACTCCAACGCTACGTTTAAACCAATTACTGGAAGTTTATCACGACACCCTTGAACTCCGCCAGCAATCCGACACCTTGTTCACCTTTGGTTATCTGGATCTGGAACAAAAAGCCCAAACAGAACGCCTCTACTGGACGATCTGCAAAGAGATCAATGACCGCGTTCATGCCGCAAAATCGGAATGGCTCCCACAAGAATTGGATGATTTAGATGATCACCTCGTAGATCAATACTTGTGTGATTTTTCACTCTTCCAATCTATGTTGGATTATTGGAGTATTGATCAGCGTTTTCCGATCATGCCCATACACCGCCTGAATGAAGAACCAACCCGAAGGGCTACATTGGTGGATCTTACCTGCGACTCCGACGGCAAGATCCGAAACTTCATTTGTCCGGACTACGACAAACATTTTTTGGAGGTGCATCCGCTCCGTGAACCTACGCCTTATTACCTTGGATTTTTCTTAATGGGGGCATACCAAGATATTCTGGGCGACACCCATAACCTGTTTGGCAGGGTAAACGAAGTACATGTTTATGCAGACGAAGAAGAGCCGAATGACTATTTTGTAGAGAAGGTCATCCGAGGTGCCACCGTCGAGGAAATGTTGGCCACGGTGCAGTATTTCCCCAACCAACTCCACAAAAGGATGCAAACATTGCTGCAAGACAAAGTGGCACAGGGCCTGCTTCGCCCCAAAAAAGCGAAGGAATTATTGGACTTGTATGCCGGATTCTTTAAAGACTACTCCTATTTTTCTTCCCACAACGTTTAAGACAGCCTATTCTTATCAGGCACTCATCAAACATATGCCGTTGGGGGGCATACTGCTTCTGCTGCATGGCCCTATTCCCACTGTCTTTGGTAGCGGGGAGTACGGATACATTATATACCCTGTCGTTTACGGTTCGACGTGGAATTCCCGGACATGCGTATGTTTCTTGGCAGAAAGGATTAGAACACCATCAAGCGTCCGAAGTGGCGGCTTTTGGACTCTATCCCAAGAGTCGGTTTTCTGCCATATTTTCGGCTATCCGAAGTGTAAACGGCTTAATTCTCCCCGAAGAAAATTCGATACCCAAACCATCCCGAAGGCAGTATGTGATTCGTGTACCCGTTACCCGAACCCAGTTCTACGCTGCACGCAACATTCGAGACAACTGGGTTCAACAAGGACGCTACCGGCTATTTGTTCATGATTGCGTTACCTTTATGTACACTATTGCCAAAGAAGTGGGCCTGAGCGTTCCCCGTAGGTTATTCCGCACGTATTCCCCTAAACGCTATTGGCGGGAATTTGTGGAAGCCAATCGGCACACAGGCAACCTACATACCAATGAGCAACCACATTTATTGTTTTGAATCTATCAAAATCTTATATGCCCAACGCAAAAAAAAACAAGACGGTGCGTGTGGCCTTGGTTCAGATGGCCATGCACGA
The DNA here is from genome assembly GCA_002344075.1 of Bacteroidetes bacterium UBA2364. Classification (GTDB taxonomy): domain Bacteria; phylum Bacteroidota; class Rhodothermia; order Rhodothermales; family UBA2364; genus UBA2364. The sequence continues at coordinate 38,123 of DDTM01000034.1, read as the reverse complement.
CGCCGCCGAGGTGAACCTTAAAAAAGCCCTGCGTTTCTGTCGTGATGCCGCAGAACAAGGTGCCGATATCATTTGCCTGCCCGAACTCTTTTTGGGGCCATATTTCTGTAAAACGGAAACGCCCAAGCATTTTGACCGAACCGAACCGATACCCGGTCCCACAACAGATGCCTTTGCGCCACTGGCCGCCGAGTTTGACACCACCCTAATCCTGAGTCTCTTTGAAAAGCGTGCGCCAGGGCTGTATCACAACACCGTAGCCTTATTAGACGGTACAAATGGCTATATCGGGAAGTACCGTAAAATGCACATTCCCGATGACCCTATGTACTACGAGAAATTTTATTTCACCCCCGGCGATACCGGATTTTGCTCCTGGAATACCCGAAAAGCACCCATTGGCACCCTTATTTGTTGGGATCAATGGTACCCCGAAGCCGCCCGACTAACGGCCTTGAAAGGCGCTGAAATACTCTTCTACCCCACGGCAATTGGCTGGCTGGCTTCCGAAAAAGAACAAGCCCAAACACAGCATAATGCATGGGAGACGATTCAGCGTAGTCATGCCATTGCCAATGGCTGCTTTGTGGTCGCTGTCAATCGGGTGGGCTACGAAGCAGTTCCTGCCGACGAAACACCTGAAATAGATGCTGGAATCGGGTTTTGGGGACAAAGTTTTGTGGCTGCCCCTAATGGAGAAGTATTAGCACGGGCCTCATCTGATCAAGAAGAAATTCTTATGGTTGATTTAGCACTGGAAATGATCGAAGAAGCCCGTCGGTGGTGGCCATTCTTCCGAGACCGCCGAATTGATGCCTATGTGGGTCTTGACCGCCGATTCTTAACCGATTAACCTACTCTCATGCAATCTGAACTACTTTCTCCGATTCGTTGGTCGCCCGCTGCCTCCGGATTTTCCATGCCTGCCGAATGGGAACCACACGAAGGAACTTGGTTGGTTTGGCCCCATAGCACCGAAACTTGGAAAAACCGCATTGAAGCAGCGCAAACGGCCATCATTCATTTTATTCAGGCACTACATCTTGGCGAAAGAATCCACTTGGTCGTATCAGACGTGGAGGCGCAACATAGCGTTAAAGCCCAATTAGCACTGTTGGGACTTCTCGGAAATGTGGTCTTTCATATCGCTCCAACGGATTGTGAGTGGATCCGTGACTTTGGCGGAATTTTTCTGCGGCACCCAGAGACAGACGAAGTGGTGGTGATAGACTGGGCCTTCAATAATTGGGGCGGAAAATTTATGGAGCAAGATGCTTACCCACACCTTGAATGGCAGAACGACATTCCACGCTGCATGGCAGATACCTATCATGCAGAACGAATCCCTTTGGATTTTATCTTAGAAGGGGGATCATTGGAAGTGAATGGTAAAGGGCTTTTACTCACCTCAGAGGACTGTCTGCTTAATCCCAATCGAAATCCCAAATATACACGACCGGAAATTACCCAATTACTCTGTGACTATTTAGGCATACGAAAAGTACTTTGGCTGGGCAAGGGCCTCCATAATGACGAAACCGATGGACACATAGACAACCTCGCTCGCTTTGTAAACGAAAATACGGTCTTAACAGCCGTTGAGCCAGACCCTCAAGACGTAAACCACGACGTCTTGCAAGACAATTTAAAACGCCTGAAACACATGACCGATCTAACCGGAAATCCTTTGCGGATTATTGAACTCGTGATGCCCGATCCGGTTTTTGAGGACTCTGAACGAATGGCTGCTTCCTACGCTAATTTTTACATAGGCAATGCGGCCATTGTAATGCCGGGCTATGGCACTCCTAAAGATGATATTGCCAAGCACACCCTTCAAACTTGCTTCCCCGACCGACCTGTGGTGGTGGTACCATATCAAGATCTGATTATTGGGGGTGGTTCCTTTCACTGCCTCACACAACAAGTCCCAATAGGCATGGGTGCTGCGGGAAAAAGCGGCCTTGCTATTGCTGGTTGGTAATCCAGACAACATCACCAGTACCCCAGACCCATTTACTGTACGCCGGGAAAATGTTGGACATATTTAATTTTGAAATCCGGAAAGTGCTCTACCAACTTGATTTTGAAATCCGGAAAGTGCTCTACTATTTTCCACTTACCCGGACGATCTGGAAAATGTTCTACCACTTGCACATGCAAGTCGGCAAAATGATTCACTACCTGCACCTGATAGTCTGGAAAGTGGTCCACCAATTTAATTTTCCCATATATTTTGCTAAGATCCGGTTTCCCATTTTTCATCGGGAGCGGTGGACGAACCTCCAGCGACGCCGAGCTTGTTAAGAACAATACCACTAACAACGCAATGGCCGTGAAGGACTTGTATAGAAGACAAACCCTTAAAGCGGTTTTCTTTGCCCTGTCTTTTTTCATTCAGGTTGGCGGGATTTGCGGTTAAAAAAGGATAATCTATTTGTATATTCTGGGGTGAGTATTGTTTTTTGCAAGCCTAAAATACATCTTTCTGGAGCACGTTCAACCATATTGGGTGATGTTTTTACAACCCAACGTTTTTCTCCTTTAGCCATGCCTCGAAGAGCATTAAGCCTTTGGCTCGCACCATTGTATTGATCGTCCATTACCTCCCAAAACCTTGCAGGTATCCCCAAAATGGCGACAGGGGTGAAGCGCAAGTTCGATAACCGACTCAATTGTTTTCCTCTTCTCAGAGTCTGTATTTTATATCGTTTTCTTAGCTCTCCTTACCGATAATATTTGATCCGGCATTGCCTTCCGATAACGAAATACAACAACTATTCTTTGTAACGCAATAACGCATTACTCTCGCTGCAAATGCTGGGCATGATTATGAGGTATTGGTCGAAATCAATGTTATATCCTCTTAAACCATAAATCTATGAACACGTACCTTATTCCCCAAACGGACTTACAAGTTTCCCGAATTGGCTTTGGATGTATGAACCTAGGCGGGCTTTGGGATGAATCCCTTGTCTCGGCTGAAATTCAGGAACGCGCTTTTAGTGCGATACACACTGCTATAGAGCATGGGTTTAATTTCTTTGACCATGCTGATATTTACACCTTTGGTAAGTCCGAATTGGTTTTTGGGACCTTTCTTCAACAACATCCGGGGTTACGTGAGCGGGTCGTTCTACAATCCAAGTGCGGGATACGGTTTGCAGGACAACCCCACGCATCGGCTCCGCAACGCTACGATTTCAGCTATGGCCACATCATCAGATCGGTAGAAGGAAGCCTGAGTAGGCTAAAAACAGATTATTTAGACCTCTTGTTACTCCATCGTCCAGACCCGTTGATGGAACCAGAAGAGGTGGCTCGCGCCTTTGAAAAACTCCATACAGACGGAAAAGTACGATATTTTGGTGTCAGTAACCACACTTCAGGACAAATCGCCTTGCTCAAAAGCCACATCACCCAACCATTGGTGGTAAATCAGGTACAACTCAGCCTTGCGCACCCCCACCTGATTGCCGAAGGGGTTTGGTTTAACAGAAACGACGGCGTGTCTGGCCATACCGATAACACCTTAGACTATTGCCGCCTAAACAAGCTCCAGATTCAGGCGTGGGCGCCCTTGGCAGGCGGGCGGCTTTTCGATACAACAGGGCAGGCAGATCCAGCCGCTAAACTGACGGCTGCTCTCATTTGGGAAATGGCCGAACACCACCAAACTACGCCCGAAGCTATTGCCCTCGCTTGGTTGCTGCGTCACCCTGCAAAGGTTTTACCGATAATCGGGACCCTAAACCCTCGCCGCATTCGTGCAGTTGCAGCAGCTGATATCGTTGAATTGTCTCGAGAAGTTTGGTATCGGCTGTTTATCGTTTCGCAAGGAGTACCACTCCCATAATAACTTATCCAATGGTGTGTCGGATGATGTAATCCTGTAAAAAACGGGCGCTCGACTTTGGAGTACGCGTCTGGGTTTCAAAATCTACATGGACAATACCAAACCGTTTGCTGTAGCCGTATCCCCACTCAAAATTATCCAATAAAGACCATGCATAATACCCGCGCACATCTACACCTGCCCGAATAGCCTCTTGCAATGCTTTCAAATGTTGGGCGAAATAGGCCACCCGAAGCGGATCCTCCATGACATCCGCATAGGCTACTGGCGGGTCGTAATAGGCCGCACCGTTTTCAGTGATCCAGATAGGCGGTTGGCTGTATCGCTCGCTAACCCATACCAAAAGCTCTCGAAGTGCGGGAGCATATACTTCCCAACCCATTTCGGTATAAGCATGACGTGGATGCAATACTTTTTGAGCGCCAAACAAAGGCTCGGAAGGATTGGCAGCGGTAAGACCACGTGCATAAAAATTGATCCCTAGAAAATCCGGTTGTGTATGTATCCATGCCCAATCCTCAGTTGTTGGCTCCTTCCAAGCAACACCATAAAACGCTTTTACCGCTTCAGGAAACGTACCGAGATACACAGGATCTAAGTACTGCCTGTTCATATAGGCATCCATTTGGGCAGTTATTTCCACATCTGCTTTACTTGAACTGGCCGACGTTTTCGGTTCCAGATTCACCACCAAACCAATTTGCTGGCGTCCTATGGTTTTATACAACTGAATGGCTTTTCCACTTGCCCGCAAGAGGTTTTGGACCACCTTCGCCGTTTCGTATTTATTGCGATGACCGGGTGCATGATTTCCCAGCAAGTATCCCTCATGTGCCGTCACCCAAGGCTCATTGAGGGTGGTCCAAAGTGGAACACGGTCTCCGAGTGCCTTAAAGACAACGCCTGCATAATCAGCAAACCAATCTGCACTATCTGAATGTACCCATCCACCACGTTCATCCAATGCTTGTGGCAAGTCCCAATGATATAAGGTGATATTGGGAATCAGGCCACGCTCGAGCAAGCCATCGATAAGGCGACGGTAAAAATCCAACCCTTTTTCGTTCACGGAACCAGTCCCATCGGGCAAAATCCGGCTCCATGCCAAGCTAAAGCGATAAGACTGAAAGCCCAGCGAACGGATCAGGTCGAGGTCCTCTTGCCAGCGATGGTAATGATCACAAGCGCTATTCCCGTTTTGATTCTGCCAGACATTACCCGACATCCTCGAAAACGTATCCCAAATACTCAGGCCCTTTCCATCCTCTTCCGCTGCGCCTTCTATTTGATAAGCAGACGTAGCACAACCCCAGACAAATCCTTTTGGATACATAATGGCTAATAAAGTTATTTAAGCAATGAAGAGATCTGAACCTGTTCCGTGTTATCCTTTGTCTGCTCTGTTGAATGATCCCTGCCATTGCGCAGATTAGAGGTTGGGGGAATGGGTTTCCCCATCCGGATGACTACATGGTGCGCTTTACCATCTGTCACAATTGGAATTTTAGCCAGAGCATCCTCCTCTATGACACAGGGCATACCGTCTATAGAAGCCGTAGAAATACCGACTTCGACGCCTTCTGGATTTACCACTTCAATTGAGTAGTGGGTCTGGTTATCATGGCAACGGTATTGTAGGATAAAGCCGGGCCAATGCAATGGAATACAGGGCTTAATCGTAAACCACTGATTTTCCTGCACCCCAAACCCCAGAACGGATTCGAGCAAGACCCGAAACATCCATCCGGCAGATCCGGTGTACCACGTCCAACCTCCCCGTCCAACATGTGGTGACACGCCATACACATCCGCAGCAATCACATATGGCTCCGTTTGGTATCGGGCAACCTCTTCGGGCGTTCGAGAATGTGACACAGGGCTGATCATGCCCAACAATCGTGCGGCCAAGGTTCCTTTACCGACTTCTGCGAGTGCTTTTACCGCCCAAAGGGCTGCATGGGTATATTGCCCGCCATTCTCCCGCACACCGGGCAAATACCCTTTAATGTAACCGGGGTCATGGGGCGTGCGGTCGAAGGCTGGGGTTAACAAGCGGATAATGCCTTCATTTTCAGAAACCAAATGCGTCAACATGGCTTCGAGTGAAACACGCGCACGATCGGGAGGAGCTGCCTTCGAAATAACGGCCCAAGACTGTGCAATGGTGTCTATTCTGCACTCATCATTGTCGGAAGCCCCCAAAGGAGCACCATTATCATAATAAGCCCGACGATACCAAGCCCCATCCCATCCTGTGGAATTCAGGGCTTCGTACAATTCTTTATGGTACGACACATACCGTGTAAGACGCACTACGTCCTGACGTTTTTCGCAGATAGAAATCCAATCAGAAAGGATCTGATACAAGAAAAAGCCCAACCATACGCTTTCACCCTTGCCCTCTCGGCCCACCCGATTCATCCCGTCATTCCAGTCGCCCGTTCCCATCAGGGGTAATTTATGATCGCCTTTCGTTAATGAACGATCAATTGCCATGCAAGCATGTTCGTAAAGGCTAGCATTTTTATCTGTATCTTTTGGAAAAACAAAGGCTTCGTCCTCCCCTTCTTTTAGCGACACTGCGGACTTGAATCCAACATACTCATCCAACAAGGCCCAATCTCCGGTACTATTTATATAAAAAGAAGTGATATACGGCAACCAAAGCAAATCATCCGAGAAACGTGTCCGAATGCCCTTAGAGAGCGGTGGATGCCACCAATGCAAGACATCTCCTTCTTCAAACTGATGTGCAGCATGTAGCAAAATCTGGCTACGGGTTAATTCCGGCAAATGATAAAACATGCCCCCGGTATCCTGAAGTTGGTCACGGTATCCATAGGCCCCACCGGACTGATAGAATGCCGAGCGACCCATAATACGACAGCTAAGGTTTTGATATACCAACCAACCATTTGCCATTCGATCTAAGGCTGCATCGGGTGTCTTTACCTGAATTTTATCCGTTATATTTTGCCAGAAAGCGATCCCTTCATTTCGTGCGGCTTCACACACAGCAGGATCGGCATAACGCATCATCAATTCTTGGGCATGAGACGCATTTTCGCCTTGTCCCAGCAATACATAAAATGTCACTTCGGTCTCTGGGGGCAATTCAATTTGGGTTTCCATAGCCAAGCAGGGGTCGGTATGGTTCTCAAGTCCTACCCTCTGATCCAAGTGATCTGCCCAGATGCCTTCCGGAGCATCAGTAGCCCCGTACCTGCCCAAAAATGCTGTTCGGTCGGTAGTGACAGAAGAAACAGAGGCCCCAACGATCTGTAAAACCGACCGCCGTGCAGAAAACTCGCCATTACGAGGATTTTCAGCCCACAGGGCGCCATTTTCCGCCTGACCTGTTTGGAGGTATGGCAAAGCGGTATGGCGATAAGGCCCCATCACCAATTCATGATAGGCATAAAATGAAAACGACTGCGCGGCCTTGGTTTGGTTTCGCAGACAAATTTTTGCAATTTTGAGCGGATCGGTTCGTGGAACAAAAAAAGTCACTTCGTGGGAGAGACCCAGTTGCACTGCCGAGAAAGTGGAATAGCCAAACCCATGCACCACCCGAAAGGGTACGTTTGAGGGGCATGGGCCGGGTAATGGGCAAATGACTTCGTTCGTTTTTCGATTTTTAAGGTAAAATGCCTCGCCGAAGGGATCCATTACCGGATCATTGGCCCAGGGAGTTAGGCGATTTTCGCGGCTATTTGCACTCCATGTATAAGCAGAACCGCTTTCGCTGATGATAAACCCATGTTGATCATTAGAAACCACATTGGTCCATGGCAGAGGTGTTTTTTGGTGGGCATGGGTATAAAGGACATACTCCTTGCCATTCTCCGAAAAGCCCCCCACCCCATTAAAATCTAAAAGAGAAGTTTCTTTTATTGCTAGTTCTGGAGGAGACGGCCTGGGTACGAAACGGGTATTGATATTATTGTTTGCTGGGGTTTTGGCCAAAAAAACTGCCAACATTTCCTGTTCATCCGCCGCAAAACGAGCCGGTTGTATTCCAGCCTGTAGGGAAAGGGGCTGGGCCATCCATTGGTGTAACTGCTCTTCCGTTTTTGCAAATGCAAGGGCAAAGTGGAGCGTCACGGATTCTCCGGCCTCAAGCCGAACTTCCTTTTGAAGGCTAAAAACGGCATCTAATACATTTCCGGTCGTACCCGACAGGGTTTGGTCCAATGCCTGAGGATGTTGTAAGGTACGTCCCCGTCCAACAAAGCGCATCCGATCAGTCTCCCAAGCATCTGGGCGCCCATCCACCAACCAATGTGCCATAAAACCGGGCGGATCTGCCGGGCTGCGCAGTCGTCGGTTTGCTATCAGTGCCCCGCGTTCGGCATCCCAAGCCGTTTGTACGAATAATTTAGAAAATGCCGGATGGCCCACATCGCCCATACGGCTATTTAACACGATTTCGGCATAAGAAGTCAGACGTAGTTTTCGGGATTCCGTCGTACAGTTTTCCAACGTAATCTGCCGAATTTCCACATCTGCTTTTTCCGAAACCCATACCTCCATTACCGATCGGATTCCTTTCTCCATGCGTACAAAGCGTACTTTACCACCTTCCTGCGCCACTTCATACTGATCCGGGACACTCCTCACGGGCTGGAAACCCAAAGACCAAAACGCTTCGGTTTGTAGGTCTTGTAGATAAAAATAGTAACCATCGGCATCGCATGTGGGGTCGGGATACCAGCGGGTAAGCGCCAGTGAAGCGTGTGAAGTGAATCCACTACCGGATGAAGACAAAAAGACAGAAAGTGATCCGTTAGAGCAGAAAAACGTGTCGAACGGAAAAAGAGTGTTCGTTTCCAAAATGTTGCAGGATTACGGTGGTTAACTATTGGTGGTTGCGGGAAGGTCATGCACGTTAATGCGGTGCGAAGGCTTCTCCAAACGATGGTTATTGATCCATATTTCACGAATGGGGTTAGGGTCCGGTATATGAACTTCAATACCTCCTTGAGGGACTTTTAGGCTACCCAATAACTGAATGGTGGTGGTTCCGCCTTTGCGAGAAGCGTTATAGGAAAGGCTACCCCACCACGTGCCGATATTTTTCACCCTAACGCCTTGGCCCTTTTCCAACCACTCCGGCAGAAGTCCGGCCCCAATTACCAATGTCTGATCATCCTCGCGCTCATATGCAAAAAAGGAAAGGATGGCGCGGATAAAATCCGACCCGACCCATGTATGCGGCATGTCGCCAATGAATTTCGGGGTACGTTCCTCCCGCCAGATCACTTCGGCCCAATGGCGCCAAGCTGCGGGACGCTGATGGGAGAAGAAATAACGGCTCATGGTATGGGCGCGTTCTTTCCAGCCTAACCTTAGGAGCGCCCCAACCGTCCGCCACTCATATGGTGTATAATTTTCCCACGCTTTTTTTCCGGAACGTCGGTTCTCGGCAAATTCCCAATATCGTTCAAATGTTTTCTCTAAAGCGCCTTCCGGAAAACGTGCCATCTCTTCGGCGGGTGTTATGCCCACAGTGGTAGAAGTGGCATCAAAATCCCCCAATTCCACACAACCCGGCAGGTAATCTATCTGGTGTAGCGCCATTGTGGCCCGAATTGCGGCGTGGACATCCTGCGTGAATTCATCCTGAAATGCCTTAAATCTTTCAGCGGTCTCTTTTTCGCCCAGCGCTTCGGCAAGATAGGTTGCATCTTTATACCCTCGAATGGCAAAAAAATAATCCCAGAACGAGTGACGCGGGTGGTCGGAATAGCCTTCATGACTGATAGATTCGGGGAGGAGGCCGAAATAGGGCTTTTTTTTGGGGGTTTGATATTCCGGCGTGCGCCTCAGGTGGCGCAACTCTTCCATATAACGCACCGCATTTTGAACCTGTGGCCAAACTTGACGCAAGGTTACCTGATCGTTGGTAAAACGGAAATATTCTGCCACCAAATAGATAAATTGCCCATGACTATCGTTTTCTGGTACCGGATCTGGCCCTCGATAGTCCACACAGCAAGGGACTTTGCCATTATCAAACAAGAAACGGGCATACCATAGAAGGTATTCCCGAACCGTATCGGCGTGCCCTAAGCGCAACAACGCCGCAGAAGTTAGCGAACCATCCCGAATCCAACTGCGTTCGTAACTTCGAGATCCCGGCTGGATGGCATTTTCGTCTTGGTTGACCAATACATACCCAAGATTGGCTTTGATAGACTGGGTTAGTGCTTCTTCTCCGGGAACGACCAAATCGAAGCGCTCAATCAAGTGACGCCATTCTGTTTTCGCTTGTTCTAAAACCCCACCCGAAGTACCATAATATAATACCACCGTTTGGGAAGCACCGGGCATCAGCTTCATTGCGTACTGCATGGCTCCGGAGGCAAAACCCAGTGAGTCTTTTATCGCCTGTTTTCTGGTAGATCTACCTTGTGTCATTTGTGCGATCAGATCGCCCTCACTCATACGGGTTACCCATGCCATTTCGGGCACCGGCGTTGTCGTAAACGTCGTTTGGTTCAGTTGTAGGCGTTGCCCCAACGAAAGAGATGTGATTGGTGCAAAGCCACCGGGTGTATTCAGAAATTGAGACGTAGGATTTACTTGGAAGGGACGAACCGCGAGGTATAAATATCCAGTTTTCTTTTTTTTGCTATGATTATGTAATTTATACTGCACAACAAACCCTTCTTGATTGGCCCAAGCTGTTACCTTAAGTTCAAGTTGCCCCATCATCCGGGTAACATTTGGGATAGGAAGATACCCATTTTCGAGCGCGACCTCATGTGTGGCATTGGCCCATGACCACAGTTTGCCGTCCATCATCACAAATGGTTCAAACGAAGGGCCACCTTTCTCTAATTCCACGATGCCATGTTCACTCATTAACCCCTCGTTCATGTGATGAGGAGCACCCCAAACCGTCCAATACGTTAGTTTCTGCAAAAAATAGAGTGGAAAGTGGCCTTCTGGCGCTCTTGAAGCCACCTGTGCGATATAGGCAGATGGCGTGGTAGAAAAAGAAACTTCTTCTATTTGAAACTGCCTTAATACACATACCGAAAAGCAAGTCAGGCGAATAAATCTCACCTCAGTTTCGGGCAGATATAGGGCATCGTAGCCACCATCTCCGTTTTGAACCGTCATCAGATTACGCCATTGCTTACCATCATCGGATGCAGCCACCTGATAACGTGTTCCACCCGATGCCCAATCCAATGTCACCCCGCCCAACTCACGGTAGGTACCAAAATCTATCGTCAACCATTGCGATGAACCCATTTTGGGAGACCAAACCCTACTTTTTGACAGAACACCCTGACCTGATCCGGAAGAAGTGGTAATGATTGGCGTTAGGGTGTAGGGCGCATCGGGCGCACGCGGCTCAATCCGAATATCGTCCAACCAAATAGTTCCTTTTCCACCTTTCTCCGCAACAATAGTAAACTCAAACGCACTCAACATCTCCAATGGCCGTTTAGACTCCGGCCCCCATGCAAAACTGATTTTCCGGCGCTTAATACGCTGTTCTGTCCATTTTTCAGGCATATTGAAGGAAGGTTGTACATACCACCAAACGTTAGCATCTTGTTGGAGTTTAATTTCAAGTTTATTCAATGGTGTTTCGCCCCTTACGCGATAGCTCAGAACAAAATTTTCCGGCAAGACAAGACGGACAGGTTTTACCGCAGCAGCCCATCCACCCTTCCCGTTAAAATTGTAATCTATGCGAATGGAATGGCCGTTTTCTCCGTCCGATTCGGTTATGTGTAAGTCCACCCCTTCTGTTGGAGCAGTTTGCCACAAAGCCGCATCGGATCCATTCTCTATGGTCAAAACCCCTGATTGGGCTAAGCTGTACGGCCCCGAAAAGAAGCACAGCCAATACCATAAGATTTTATATTTCATCCTTTTACCCCTCCCATCATGATGCCTTTGATATATTGTTTTTGTAGCACCAGAAAAACGATTAATACAGGCAGAACCGTCATCACAGCACCCGCCATCATCATCTCATTGTCCTGAACGTGTTCACGAGAAAGGGCTGCCAATGCCACCGGTAGCGTATAATTCTGCGCATCGGTCATCAAAATCAATGGCCACATAAAGTCATTCCACGTCCCCATAAACGTAAATAGCGCCAAGGTCACCAATATGGGCCGGAGGAGTGGTATGATCACCGACCAGAAGGTACGGAACTCACCCGCGCCATCTATCCGAGCGGCTTCTATTAACTCATTGGGAACCGAAAGTGCATATTGCCGGACGAGGAAAATCCCAAAAATACTGGCCATTCCCGGAATCATCACACCGAGATAGGTATTTACCAAGCCGAGGTATTTCATCATAAGGAATAGCGGTAACATGGCCACTTGTGCTGGAATGACGAGTGCTGCCAAAAGGGTTTTAAACAGACGCTCTTTTCCAGAAAACGGTAATTTGGCAAAGGCATAACCCGCCATAGCGTTTAAAAGTAACGAGAGCAGCGTGATGCTGGTCGCCAACAGGAAACTATTCAGAAAATATCGTCCCATTTCCATCCGCTCGAAAAGGGATTCATATTGCGTCAAGGTTGGGGATTGGGGAAAGAGGGGTGGCGGGTATGCCCCAGCCTCGCCCGTTTGCATAAATGAAACAGAGACCATCCAAACCAAAGGAAAGGCTGTTAACAAGGCAAAAAGCCATAAACTGCCATTTACCAACCAAGAATTGAGCCGATGTTTCATGGGTATTTATTCATTAATCACTTAGGAGGCATCGGTTTTCTGAAGCCGAAATTGGATGAGGGTTGCAACCAGCATAATAGCAAACAAGACAAATGCAACAGCGGCGGCGTACCCCAGATTCCACCACTTAAAACCTTGTTCATACATTAGATACACAATGCTTACGGTGCTTTGGAGTGGCCCACCCAGCGTCATCACGTAAGGTTCGGCAAACAACTGGAAATAACCGATCATCGTCATCAGTCCCACAAATAAAAAGGTAGGAGCAAGCATGGGTAACGTGACATGCCAAAATTGCTGCCAAGCCCCAGCCCCATCAATCCGAGCCGACTCGTACAATTCATCAGGTATGTTTTGTAGCCCAGCAATAAAAATAACCATATTGTAGCCGAAGCCTTTCCAAACCGCCATCAGGATAATCGCAGGCATAGCCCAGGCAGGATCTCCCAGCCAATCCACCGGATTAATTCCTAAAAAATGAAGGATGTAGTTTAGAAAACCGTATTTGGTATGATAGAGATAACGCCAAACGACTGCTACGGCCACAATTGTGGTGACCACAGGAGCAAAAAAAACAGTCCTAAAAAATGATTTAAACCGAACCACCTTAGATTGCAACAACAAAGCAGTCCCCAAGGATATGCCCACCGAGAGCGGGCCTCCGACCAAGACAAAATAGAATGTATTCCCGATTGCTTTCCAAAAATCATCGGAGGCAAGCAGTTCTTGATAGTTTTTAAGACCTACTACTCGTAAATGATCGGGGTTTGCCAGAGCATAGATATCGAAATCGGTGAAGCTCAGACAAAAAGCAGCCAAAACGGGCACAAAGAAAAAGACCACGATCAGGAGCAATGCAGGCGCTACAAAAAACCATGCAGCACGCACGGTTCCAATGGGGAGTGCAGGCGTATTCATGGCATTGCTCGGTTTTGGGCCATCATCCAGCGGCGTTTTTCAAGGATGCGGTCGGTAGTGGTATCTAACTCTTTTAAGGCAATCTCGATACTTTTTCTACCACTCAAAACCACTTCGGTGGTCAGACGCAACTCGGTCGCAATACGCTCCCATTCCGGCACTTTCGGGGTTGGGCGTGTAAATTCCAATTGTTGCCGGAACGCCCGCATGTACGGATCGTCGGCTAATTTGGGATTTTGCCAAGCGGATAGGCGCGGCGGCAGGTCGCCCGTCAATTCATTAAAACGGATTTGCACTTCTGGGCGCGAGAGGTATTCCAAAAAGGCCCAAGCTTCGGCTTTCCGTTTTGAAGCCTTAAAGATAACCAAACTGGCGCCTCCAGCCATCGAATTAGGTGCTTGTCCAACCTCTGGGGCCGGCATCGGGGCAGTTGCCCAAGCAGGTTGTAGGGATTGGGGAAGCCGTGCTTTAAATTCACTAACGTTCCAAGGACCGGTGATATAAAAAGAAAAATACCCACGTCCAAACTCCTGCCAAACATTGGATATTTCCTGATTGCCTACACTGGGCGATAGCTGGCTACGGAACAAATCAAGATAGTACCCATATGCTTTTTTGAAACTTCTACTTTGAAAATTCCCCCGCGTCCCATTTTCACGAAGCATTTCTTCGGGCTGTTGAAGTGCAAAAATAATAGGGGGCTCAAACTCGTTTAAAGGCAGCAATACCGCATATTTGTCTGGCCCCACTTGCTTTTTGATCTGCTGCATGGCTGTTTTCCATTCATGCCAAGTTTGGGGCGGTGATGTGTATCCCGCTTTTTCGAGGAGGTCTTTCCGGTAAAAAAGCAGCCGCGTATCCACATACCAAGGAATACCGAATACTTGGTTATCAAAAACATTGGAGGCCCAAATGCCCCTAAAATAATCTTTTGCCTGCACGACCTTGCTTTGGGTGATCCAAGGAGTCAATTCTTCTAAGGCATTCAGCGCCGTAAACTCAGGCATCCAGGTATTCCCCAACTGGCACAAATCTGGTAACGATTCCCCCGCAAATGCGGTCAAAAGTTTTTCATGGGCTGCTGTCCAAGGCAAGGCCTGTACACGCACCTTTATATCGGGGTGTAACCGCTCAAAGGCTGGTACCAACGTTCCCAAAACCTCGCCTTCTTTGCCCATTGCCCAAATGCGGATTTCCTTCCGAGAATCCATTTGGTTGGTACATCCGGTCATTAAGGCCAAAAACAGGAACATAAAACGGTACATACAGGAAAGGTAATAACGAAATTAAAAAGGTTATTTTTGTGCCAACCAACGTCGCAATGCGGCTTCAACACGTTTAAAAAACAAATCATGTGCAGCATCATTGAGATGAATCTGATCACCAGCGTCATATCTAGGGCTAATTTTTCCGTCTTCCAGAGCCACTTCGTGCCAAAAATCAATCACCCCATCACCATAGCGAAGTTTCAACTGGTCTCGAACCTGCATCAATTCTGCACGTTTTTCTTCCGTCAGGTTACGTGGCTGCGTGGTGGTAATCCACACCCCAATACCTTTTTCCTTTGTATGTGCCAAAATGGCTTCAAAATTTAGCATTTGCGCCTCCAAGCCGTAACCAGCAGCAGTGTCGTTAGACGGTAAGTTTATGATGATGCCATCTGGATTTAGGCTGAGGGCTTTGCTGATATTGCGCTCCACATCCGGTTCCGGCCTATTATGAACCTTTGGATGCCCAGTTGGAAGCAGGTGAAACGTTGTATATGCACTCCGGGCGATATTGAAAACATGGATTTTGCCTGTTGGCTCAACCATGCTGCGTAATCGGTTAACCCAAGTATTTTCCCAAACTTTTGGTCCTACCCCTTCGGCGGTAGAAGACCCCATTACCACCAGACGTTTGAACTTGGGCGAGGTCTGTACATCTGGCATGCGTTCGGGAGTCCATTGGCTTGGTGTGGATTGTACGGCGGGTACGTTTCTCAACCAACCGCCCCTAAAGCCAGCCCGCTCCAATCCTTTCCGGATGTAGGGGTTTTTCTGCATGGTTTTCCATACCAAACCCGTTCGGTAATTTTCAATCATCACCAAAATTGGACCTTGGTCTATGCCCAGATAATCCGTATCAAACCATCCTTTCTCCGGAACAACACGCCCATGCTGTGGCTTTATATCGGTAAATGTAAAAGAAGGATTAAAGGCATCCAAAAAACCATATTTACTATAAAGGGACTCGCCATATCGGGAGGTCATGGCTTTTAATGTAGGAATTGTAATTTCTGGCGCGAAAGGTAACGAACCACCAACCGCAGTAGGAGACAATGTTCCGTCGTCCAGCACATACCCTGCGCTTGCTCCCCGTGCCGTATAGGTTTGAAAACGCCTCATTTTACCATTAAATTCCCGCTCAATATCTAAGGGGCCATCACAGGCAGTAAGCCCCCAAATTTCTGCACTATAATCTTTCCAGCCGTTTGGATTGGCAACCGCATAAGCATATTGGCTTAAGGTGGCCCTGCGCGAGTTTTCAAAATAATCTATGCCTTTAGCACGCATAAACGCATCCTGAATACCTTTCAACGGCAAGTACATTTGTGTGTATTGGTGGCCAAATAGCGGAGAAAAATTAACGTGTTCCTGTCCATAGAACGATTGCCACTGATAAGAAGACGTGTAAGCATCCCAAGCATCATCCCGAAAAGGAAAGGTCGGAGAACCCAAACCCAGAATGTAAGGCATCATGGCCTCATCATAGCCCCGATAATCGTGCGTATGTAAACCAGACTCTGGATACCAACCCATCGCCATTAAGCCCCCGCGAACATGCATCCAGTCCCACTCGACACGGCGGTAGAGCGAATCGGCATATGCCCGAATTTGTATTTCCTGTGGGTTGTTTTGATCAAAATAGCTCTGCGCAAACAATACGCCAGACATTAGCCAGGCCGTATCTATGCTAGATAGTTCTACATTCCGGAAACGTTCTCCGGTTTTCATGTCTAAAAAATGATAATAAAAGCCCTTATATCCCGTTTGTTTTAAGCCTGCCGGACTTTGTGGCGCTTTCCAGAAAAACCTTAGTGTTGCCAGCGTCCGGTCTATGGCTTGTTTACGGGAGATCCAACCACGTTCTACACCAATAGGATAGGCCGTCAGACCAAAGCCAACCGCAGCAACACTCGAAAAAGACTCGGTGGGCCAACGATCCGGAACCAAACCATTTTGCGGATTGGTGGTTTCCCAGAACCAGTTAAAAGTGCGCTGTTGTACCTCGTCTAAAAACGCTTCATCGCCGGAGGAAGGCATTATGAGGTTGGGACGCGGTTTCGGCGAACAACCTGCAAGCAGCACAAAAAGCAACAACAAACCACTGCGTAGCATCATTTTTTTAGATATTTAAATCAATCACTTTGGCGGATCACCCGCGAAAACGTTTCTTTTCCATTATGCCGAATCCTCACTAAGTACACCCCACTTGGCCAGTCGGCACCATTTAACAACCAATGCTGTTCTCCGCGTTCTACATATTTTTCTTCCCGGTGTACCTGTCGCCCTTGCACATCAAAAACTTCCAAAGTCGCTTTTCCATCTTGATCCAAAACGATCTGGAGTCGCACATCGGTTACAAATGGATTGGGATACCCATTGGCCTGGACCGTCTCTATTGGGGGAAGTTCGGAATCATTGCCTACACCAGGGCCTTTAAAACCCGCACGCCGAAGCCCACGCTGAATAACCTCGCTCTTCATCATGTGCTTCCAAATCAACCCTGTCCGGTGATTTTCGATCATCAAAACGATTGGGCCTTGGTCAATCCCTATAAAATCACTTGCAAACCAGTTTTTGGAAGGATTAAAGGCGTCTTTCAGCCCATAAGCGCCCCACAAATTTGGACGATAGCGGTTATACATCTCTCGTAAAGCAGCCAACGACTCGGTGGGTGTAAAGGGAAACGATCCACCTGGCGCAGTAGGATTTAACGTACCGTCGTCACTCCAGTCTGGAGGAGCACCACGCGCTTTATATCCTCCCTGAATATCCGAAGCGGTGATCCCCCATAGGTTCTCCCCATAATCCGTAAATTTTTTGGGATTGGCTATGCAATAAGCCCGTTGAGCAAGGGTCGCACGGCGTGAATTCTCGAAATAATCGGACCCTCGTGCAGCCATGTAACTGTCTTTTATCCCCCTAAAATCAATAAAAACATGAGAGTATTGGTGCCCAAACAATGGTGGAAAGATGACGAATGAATGACCGTAATGCGTTTGCCAACCATAGGAAGATGTCCATGCACTCCATGATGATGCTGGCAAGGGATGCGTGGGTGAACCTAGGCCGATGATGTATAAGATGGATGCTTCACTATATCCAGCCCAGTCATAAGGCAGCAGGCCCGTTTCTGGTTTCCAACCATGAGACACACGCGGAGAACGAGGAGAGGCCCAGTTCCAATCTGCACGGTTGTTTATTTCTGTTGCCAATGACCGGATTTCGGCCTCTTCGGCGTCGTTTCCGGAAAAATATTCCTTGGAAAACAAAATACCCGCCAGCAACAAGGCTGTATCAATGGTAGAAAGTTCGCTACTCCATTCCCGATATCCACCTGTAAAATTCAGAAAATGATAATAAAACCCTTTGTATCCAGTTCCATTAGACGGCTGATCCGTCGGGACATCCGCAAAAAACCGCAGGGTATTTAAAACACGTTTTCGGCCTGCCTCACGGGTGATCCACCCTCGCTCAATGCCAACGGCAATGGCCGGAAGACCAAAACCCACACTGGCCGTACTGGCATGAGACCCGCGCTGGCTCCGGTCTCGGATCAACCCTTTTTCCGGGTTGGCCTCATACCAGAAAAAATCAAACGCCGTTTGTTGCATTAAATCCAGAAAGGCTTCATCCGACAATTCTTTTGGCGTTACTGCAATCGGTTGCGATTTTTCCCCTTCTGTAAAACTGGTGTTCACCGCAGAAATAGCAAAATAATACGTTCTATCATTCGGCAAACTGGTGTCCACCCAATAGGGCTGGGTTTGCATCACCGATGTTCTGGAGGTAAACGGCCCCGTGGGATTTGTTGACCAATAGACATAATAGCCAAGTGTTGTCCGATCTCCCGATTCCCATCGAATAATGGCGGTTTTATCCCCTGTTCTTACGGAAAAGTTTACAGGAGGTGCGGGCACGGCCTGTCCTAATACACCGGAGGACATTCCCGCGACAACCATGCCGACCAGTATCGTAAACCCAAATGTATTCATGCTTTTCTCCATGGGTTCTTCCCTTCTGTTTTCAGTATGATGTTTAAAAGTCGAAGGCAAACCCAAAACGCTGACTGCTTCCCAAACGGCCAAAGTCCGCCCAGCCATAATCAAACCGAAAGCGATATTGCTCTATTTCATAATTTATCCCGGCGCCAAGTGTAAGACCCGTTTCGTGGTCTTGTTGAAACAGGTGCTGGTAGCCGCCACGGAGGGAAAATGTATCGAAAAGAGTAATTTCCGTTCCCAAACTCACACTTTCCGTATTGTCGCTTGGATGGAAGGCATTAATGGCCAATACGGCTTTGGCTTTACGGCCTAATTGGACGGGGTAATCCATCCCAACCCGAAAAAGCACGGGCAATTGGTGCGCATCGGTGACCAAGGCTGCGGGTAAACTGGAATTATCCCCATATTTATCCGGATTGGCATCAAAACGAACCCGAAGGTCTTTACCATCAAACTTCCCTTTTGTACCAAAATTAGACAGGCTTGCACCCAATTGTGCCCCGAAAGGCAATTGGTACATCACCCCAAAATCCAATGCTCCAGCTTGAAGCGAAGAATTCCAAATGCGTTCTGTTACGTATTTAAGATTGACTCCTGCCGAAAACCGATCGCTGAGTTTACGACTGTAACCCACACTCATCGCCAAATCCCGCACTTGGTATTGCTCTCCGGTCCCCAAGGGTTGTTCTACGGTACGAACGGCAATATCGCCAGAGTTTAGGGAAGTAACATGAATGGAGAGTGCGTCAACTTTACCCATTCGGATATCAGCCGTAGCATATTGATGGGATATTCCTACCAACCAAGCACCATGAGAGAACTGCACGGCAGTCCGAGGCGCCCAAGCAGGGGCTGCAGGGTTAAAGTAGCCCGCAGAAGGATCCCCGTGCAATGTCACAGAAGCGTTACCCATACCCAAGGCACGGGCACTCGGTTCAATGAGCAAGAACTGCCCGATGGTGGTTCCTGTTTTGCTTTGCGAATAGACCAAGGTCAGGTTCAGGAAAAGGGAAACCAGAAAAACAAATACCTTCATATAAGCATGGGTCATGGCGGTCGGTCACTGCACCAATCGGCCTCTTGAATGAATTATTTTCTTACTTAATAATTGCAAATTTATCTACAAATGCACCCAATTCTCCAGCATCCACATGGAACAAATAAAGTCCGGGAGCTACTTCCAAATTATCTTTAGAACGTAAGTCCCACGGAACCATTCCAGTCGTTAAGCCATCTTGTACCAACAACTTAACCAATTCCCCTTTTACGGTATAAATCCGTATCGTCGCATTTTGGGGAATATTCCGGAACTCCATCCGGCGAACCCCACGACCAGAAACCGCGAACCGTTCTGGCTCGAAACTTGCAGATGCCACATAAGGATTTGGTACAACATAGGGCTTTTGTTCATCAAACTGAGATTTTGCATCCGTGGCATTAATACGTTCGCCATCCACTTTGAACTCAAACATATCCCCTTTTTGAAAAGGCTTTGCCAATACCAAATGATAGACATCGCCGCTCGATGGTGGCTTGGAAGTGGACGAACCGGCTGCAAGCCGGAGGTCCCATGTAGCCAAAGGTGTGCGAGGAGCTTCGGGCAGGTAGGTAAGTACCTCTATAAACTCGGTGGCTTCGTCTAAGGTGCCGGAATTGTTGACATCCCGAAACCGGAACTTCAGTTTTTGACCTTTATCAGTTTTTACGGTGAATTTGGCTGGTCGTGCAGGTGCCCCAATGGCTGCCAACGATGTATCCTGTGGCGTATCCGAGAAGGTGATAATAAGATTATCGGGGAAGCCGAGACGACGACGGTTGATATTAAACGAACTTGCATAACGCGCCGCAATCTGGGCAGTTGTGGTACTGCCAGCCTTAAACCCAGAAGCCGCCGGATTGGGAGATAAAATCTTGGGTGTACGGACAACCGGCAATAGACCATGCCCGGTTACACCCGAAATGCCCCCGTCCAAGTCTTCACTACCCGAAAACACCAATTCGCCGGTATCTAAATCCGTCATGCTATAACTTTTTGCACGGATACTATCTGGCGACGCGGTAAATGCGATCCGATATTTATGCCCATCTTTGACGGCTTTAGGATTCAAAATTCGGATATCCACTTCTCCAGTTCCATCTCCAGCCGTATGTAACAAAGAACCAGCCTGTATTCCGGCACGTACATACCCCGGCACGGGTTTATTAGGCCGGACTTCCACGACGTTAGACGGCAAAATGGTTCCTCCGCGTGGCGTTCGGGAAACAGAAATTGCATTCTCGGACGGGAAAAACTGGAATTCTTCCGATCCATTGTCGTAGGCAGTGACAGCATAATAATAGGTTTGCCCATTCACCACCGTGGTATCCACAAAACTGTGCATTAAACCAGAATCTTCGCCCAACCAATATTGTACCCCTTGAACTGCGATGTTAGAGAAGCCCCGAACGCCATTCTTTAGATCGAACTGTGCAATCGGCTTTCCATTCCCAAAAGGGCCAGTACCACGCCCGGTTGAAATTACCTGTGCATCCAAAAAGTTGGGATCGGTAGAACGATACACACGATAACCTTCAAAATCGTATAAGTTGGTAACGGGATCCGGCGTTTTCTCCGAAACATTGTCCCAGACAAGCGTGACTTTTTTGTCTTCGGCAAAAGCCTGAACAACAGGTTTGGGCGGTGGCGTGGCAAACTGATAATTCGCATCATAAATGCGCGATACCACCTTCACATTGTCTTTTAGCTCTTCCAGATCGGCGCCATAGGCCAAAGCCAGACTAAACCGCTCTGTAGAACCAGCCTTCAGTTTGAACGTGCCGGATGCAAACACAAATCCAATATTGTAATTGGCAGCAAGTGGCGGATCGAAACGTTTTTTGGGATCTGAATGGGTGAACTGCTCCCAAAGACGGCGTGGCCATTCTTTTCCATCATCAAAAAAAACAATATTATCGGTCTCGGTACTCCCATTTCCGGCCCCCGCTTTGATTCGGTTAAACTTAAAGCCTGTTAGACCGATCTGATCAGATTCATTCACATCTGTTTTATCAAAGTTTGGCTCGCCATCTGTGGGTATTCCATCACCCTCCCCGCGATCATTTGTACCAAATACACCATCCGCGCCCGTATCATGAAACTCAGGAACCCAGTCTAAATCCTCATCGCCAGTCCACCAAACTCCCAGACGATAGGCGGCGCGTTGCGTAAGGGGTGCAATTTCCTTTTCAAATTTCGTGAGGTCATATTTTGATTGTAGGTAGGCCAAAATTGCGGTTTGTCCTTCAATTTTCTGTCCAGGCCCACCATCCCGCTGCTCATCTATAATGCCATCGTCATCGTTATCAATGCCGTCAAATTTATTGCCCGGTGTTTCTAAGTACGCATAGCCCAAGTATCCCGTTTTCGCACAACTACTACTCAGACTGACGCCAGTCCCGTTCTTATCCCATGTATAAACCAAGTCTTCGCCCAAATCGGTGGAATAAAAGGCATTGTCATCGTCAGATTCATAGATGCCGTCGCACGAAAGTTGGGAGCCACCCACGCCCGAATCCATGTACAAGCCAAAAATGATATTGTCATCGTAATCGGTCGTGGATTCATTGGTAATGTCATATTGCCAGAAAATGACATTCTGGGCTTGTGGATTGGCCCACTGGAAACCCCTTACCGCAATCTTTAGCCCCAACCCACGTCGGGTATTGTCTCTTGAATCCGGAAAATAATCCCAGCCATCATAGTAGTTATCATCCATTACGGAATAACTTTCTTGGTCTGCATTAGGTCGTTTGCCAAAGTAGCCATTCCAGTCACCTGCCCAGCCCGCATCATCCACGTCGTTCAATTTGTCCACCCATTTATCCGGCCAGGTACGCGGATCGTTGCTCATCGCAATAGAGCGCCCTTTATTGATATTGGGATCTTCCTGAAAATAACCCGGCCGTGGCTCGAAGCGCATCACCTTGCCCGTTACAGGACTAATGCCCTGCCGTTCCCGATAACCCGTTTCCATGATGTATGCATTCGACCCTGTTCGTTGTTTGACTTTTGCCAATACAAAAGGAGTTACGCCATCCGAGTAGTTGACCCCCGTGCCTTTGGGGACTTCAGAGGAGTGAAAAACCGAGAGATCGGGGTTCCCCTGAAAGTCGCCCACCATTCCAAAATTATAGAAGAGTGTCCGAATACGGTTGGCATCATGGGTTCCCGACCGTTCGGCATCTATCCGGCTCCTGAGTTCGGGCGGAACTACTTGCGCAAAGCCCACATTCCAATATCCAAAAAGAAGACCCAGTAAGAAAAGTTTGCGGAACATAATCATATACGGATTAAATCGAAAAATTGAAATTCATTACTCCAGAATCAACGCTTTTTAAAAACACCACGCAGGGTTACTCCAGCCTCGATGCGTCGTGGCTGAGAAAAACGGCCTGGATTTCGGAGTTGGCTTCGGCTGGCTTCGGGTGTTAAAGAATAGTAGGGGCTGCCAGTATTGGCAAACACAAAACCATTCACCGCGTGTTCATCGGTCATATTAAATGCTCGGATAAATCCGGTTGCATTCCAATTGCCCAGTTTGAAATATTTTTCTGCCCGCAGGTCTAACAAGAAGAAATTGGCCTTACGACCTGAATTCGGCTCCAAATCCGATCCAAAAGTGGAACCCAATTCCGGCGTATAAGGCTGTCCACTTCCAAAGCGCAAGATGGCTGTCAGATTAAAATTATTGGCCCGATACCATGTAAAGGATCCATTGAGGGTGTGGCGTTGATCCCAGTTAAAAGCGACCTGACGTGGGCGCGGGTCTTCACCAGCGGCAGCACGATTGGCCGTCTCGCGGGGATCGCTGCTGTTTCCGACCGCTACTTGCAGCGTATAGTCCACCGAGGCATTCAAACCCGAAGCCGTCCGTTGGTCTAAAGAAAGTGTAAATCCTCTCACACCACCAAAATCCACATTTGTTAAACGGGCGTATTCTGCGGCGGTAAACGTTTGTACAAATTCCACGCCCAAGAGATCACGGATGTCCTTATAAAACAAACTCAAGTCCAACCCCAAATCGCGGTTTAATGCAGATTTAAACCCAAATTCGTACTGCGTTGTAAACTCAGGTTTTAAGTCCGGATTCCCCATCACCCCATAGGAAATCCCTCCCGCCTGAAGGTCTTTCAACACCGAATAGTCGGCATTTTGGAATAATTGTCCCAAACCGGGCATTTGATAAAAGTGGCCATACGAGAAAAAGACCGAAGCCCTGTCTATAATGGGGAACGAGATACCCAGTCGAGGTGCAAGCGCCAATTTTGCCGTTGTGGCTTTTGGCACCGAAGCGGGTGCTCCACTGATGGCATTGGCCGGATTTCGTAATTCACTTGGCACTTTCGTGCGCGCATCAAAATACTCCAATCGTAAACCACCCCGAATACGTAAATCCCCCCATTCTAAGCGATCTTGCGCAAAGAGAGAGGCCTGCACCGGGCTAAAATCCGTCGTTTTGGCTTCCGGGAGATCGGTTCGAGGCTGTAATATCTGCACCCCATCCACATTGGTTTCGGTAATGATCCCCGGCGCTCCAAACGAAATATCTGAACGCATTACTTCAAAGCCAATCTTGAGCAGATGCGCCTTGGTAATCTGATCTGTATAGGCGCCTTTTGCCACCAAAGCATCCGTAGCCTGAACAAATCGGCCCAAGTCCGCACCTTGCACAATCGCTCCATCTTCATAATTACTATCCCCCTGAGGACGCCCCCACTCTAAATACAATGGATTCATTAAGTCCTCGAATAACATATCTTTATAATCAAACTTGTTTTGACGGAAGGTTAGCTCGTAAAACCGTTTATCCGACAATGTATGGGTAATGTTCAGTCCATGCACAATCGAGAACTGGCGTGGTGATTTAACGCCATCGGGATTTAGCCGCCAAGCATCGTTATAATATTTGCGCTTAATCCAATTTGTAATGGCTTGGTATTCCAATTTTAGGTTTTTAATGGAGCGGTTCGAGACCTTTGCCAAAAGATTGGACTCGTAGGAAAAATTCATCGGAACAACAGCCCCATCTCCGGTAGGATTAAATATGCGTTGTTCCAAATCCGAGCGATCGGAAGGCAGAAAACGCCTTTCGCCGAACAAATACCCGTCATTCGCTAAATGCTGACCACTGACCAAAAAGGTCGTATGTTTGATAAAAGGGCCACTTACACTCGCTTGAATATTGCGTTGGTTGACTGGGCTTAATTTGTCTAAATGCGGAAAACGGTTGGCATTGGTATAGCTGTTGTTGGTGGTGGAATAATAACTTCCTCCAAAGGCTTCGAGGTTCACTTCAAAGCGGTCTAAATCTCCACTACGCAATACCGCATTCACCACGCCCGACATGGCCTGCCCATACTCGGCATCAAACGTTCCGGAAATTACCTGAACTTCTTGTAGCAACGAGCGGTCTAATTCCAAAGAGGAACTGTTGTTGTAAGGATTATTGACAGAAACCCCGTCCACTTGATACTGCACCTCGCCTTGTCGTCCACCTCGAAAATGTCCGTCCACCACGCCTGCTTGAAGATTTACAATTTCGCCAATGTTTTGCACGGGTAGTACAGCAATGTCTTCCTTAGATAAGCTGGTCATAGAACTGGTTTGTGAAACATCCACAATCGGTCGTTCAGCCACAACCGTCACTTCACCGCCTTGTAAAGTTTCCTCGGATAAGGTGGTATTTTGGGTCGTAGTTTGATTTGAATTAACCCTTACCCCAGAAATGGTCAATGTTTGGTAGCCAATATAACTATACCGTACCGAATACGTCCCCGGCGGAATACGTAAAATTGCAAAATAGCCCTCTGTATCCGTAACCGCTCCCAATTGGGTTCCGGGTAATGCCACGGTGACACCAA
Source organism: Bacteroidetes bacterium UBA2364 (assembly GCA_002344075.1). Taxonomy (GTDB): domain Bacteria; phylum Bacteroidota; class Rhodothermia; order Rhodothermales; family UBA2364; genus UBA2364. The sequence continues at coordinate 12,472 of DDTM01000034.1, read as the reverse complement.
TAAGGGTTATGCCATTGACATCGGTTACTTTCCCGGAAAGTTTACCGGTTTGGGCGTAAGCCATCTGGCCATACAGGGTACTGCACAGCAACAGGATCAGACGCAGACCTTTCATGAGATCGAAGAAAAAAGTGGAAAAGAGATTATTTGTTTCACAAGGGGAATCCGTTGCTTCCCTTTTACAGTAACTACGTCTTCCCCTGCAAAACACTTTCACCTAAAAGACGGTTATTTCATCAGAATCATTTTACCGGCAGGGCTGGTGTAAGCACCCCTCTGGGTTTTCACCCGTAATTGATACAAGTAAACACCTGATGCCAGTCCATTCGCTTGGAAGGTAGCTCCCTGCAATCCGGTGCTTTGAGCACCCACATAAACCGTGCGAATAAGACGACCTGTTACATCGAATACGTCCAAATTCACTTCTCCGGCTTGTGGTAACGTATAACGAATGGTTGTGGACGGATTAAAGGGGTTTGGGTAATTGCCTTCGAGTTTAAATCCGGTTGGTACTTCGGATATATCCTCGTTTGCGACCCCAATTTTGAAGGTATCATCCATCACCAACCAAGCCCATGAAGCAGCGCCGGAATGTTCTTTGAACCACCATGTACGGGTGCTATAGTTTTTGGCCGGATCCGCCAAGCGGTCACCATCAAAAAGACACATACCAGCAAACAAGGTATTGTCTGCTACAGGGTAACCCAACGCGGTCAGATCAATCATAATTTCAAGCGCATAGCCCAGGTCTATGTCATTGACATCGTTCACAGAAGTAGAGCCTTTTAGCTTAAGCGCGGCTTGTGCTTTGCCATTTTTGATCAGATCGGTCAGATAGCCATCGGTTACCATTTTGCCATCAGAACCGACACGCACAACAAATTGACGGGCTTCTCCCAAGTTCTCGGATGTAAGTGCTGCCGGATCACGATCTAACAACATCAGGCGAAAACCATCCCACATGTCGTAGTTGTCATCGCCAGTAACTACTTGATCTCGGACATCCGCCGAGACATACAATTTTGTTCCGGAATAGAACCATTTGACGGTTGCATCTCCCGGATCGAGAACGTCGGCACGAACGCCGCTAAATTCAGGCTGAAATTGCCCACTCACGTAAGGCCCAACGCCACGGTAACCATTGCGAAGCGCTGCATCGCCATAGCGAATGTCCATGCCTTTGGCTTTGGTCCAAACGGCTTCGGTCAATCCGCCGTCAATTGTCGGCATGGTTTCTCCTGCTGCATTTGGAACTTTACCGTCCACATTTACTGCTGGCACACTTCCTGTTGAGTTGATCGTCCAATCTGGGCGTCCCCACAATTGAATCTGCGAAAAACTATCGGCATTGCCCCACGGATCTTGCCACCAAGTGCGGTTAGAGGCAAATTTTGCAGCATTACGCGGCCAGTTCCAGTCTGCATCCCAGATAGACATACTAAAAAGACCAACATCGCCCGCAGGCTTTGTAAAGTCATATCCCATAACGCCCAGATCGAACATCATTTCTACCACATACCCTTTGTCTGGCGTGCTATCGTCATTGACCACGCCATCTACCTTGATCACACCATCCCAAGCGCCTTTACGTGCGGCATCCCGTGGCGGTGCAGTGTACGGCGGCCAACCATCGCCACCCCATTTGCCAATAAAGTGCGGCTGCGCACCCGGCTTGGTCGCATCGGGATTGTCTGGAGACCAGAAGGTGTAGAAATATTCGGCGGCTGGCAACGGACTATTGGCAGACGTTTTGTCCTTAAAGCCCATTAGGAAAGCATCCCATGTGGCCCAGTCACCAGAACCACCCACCGAACTATCGGCAACGGCAACACCCATATACAGTTTATTGCCATTTAATAAAAATTTGACACTTGCTTTCATGGGGTCTGTAGGGTTGCCACCACGCCCCCCTTCATCTCGCCATCCGGAGCCGGGTAAACCAGCGCTTTTTCCAAATTCCATGGTTTTGGCCTCGGCTTTTGCCCATGCCGCTTCGTTCAGATTGCCATCCAAGGTGATGGTAGCACCAGCCGTAGCCCGTACCCACCAGGCATCGGCCCGTTGCGCCTGACTCGTGCTCCACCCGCCAATGAGTAGCATGGTCAATAAAATTCGGATCGTAAACGTTTTCATAAAGAGTCTCCAAAAGAGGTTTGGTGTTGTAAAAAGGTGAATTCGGATTTTAAACTTCGATGGTTGTTTCCTAAGATCTCTGACCTACGCCACAGGAGCGCCGAATGACAAGCGAGGTCGGGAATTTTTCCTGACGACGGATGTGCGCATTTGCCTCTTGAATGGCCATCAGCAACCGCTCCATAGCCCTTTGCCCCATTTCAAAAATGGGCACATGTACCGATGTGAGCGGTGGTTCTAAGTATTGACTTGTCGGGATGTCGTCGAAACCAACAATGGCAATTTCCTCTGGAACCCGAAGACCCAGGGTGCGCAATGCGGCCATTGCACCAATGGCCATTCCATCGTTCATGGCAAAAATCGCCGTCGGACGTTCCGGGGTATGTAGCAATTCCAGTGCCCCACGATGACCACTTGGTTCGTTAAAATCACCTACATAGCGCATAGAAGAGGCCACCTCTATCCCCGCATCCCGCAAGGCATCTTCATACCCGCGCAAACGTTCACGCACCTCGTGGTTCACCAAAGAACCCGTGATCAGGGCAATCCGACGATGGCCCAGCCGAGTCAGGTGGCGAACAATGGAGTAGGCCCCGCCATAATTATCCACATTGATGGAATCATAGGCATCTCCTTCTACATAGCAGTTCAGCAGTACAATCGGGAGGCGGGCGGGTAAATTGGACTGCAACGAGGCCGCGTCTATATCTGGTGACATCACCACCAATCCATCTACACGACCTTGCATGGCCTGAATGGCCCGCACAATCTCCCTTTGCTCGTTGTGAGAACTCGAAACCAGCAAGTGATATCCCCGCTCTTGCGCCGTTTGGTCTAATCCACGCAAGATTTCGGAATAGAAACCACCATACATATCTGGCAATAAAACGCCCAAAGTATAGGTTTTTTTGGTCACCAAACTCCGCGCTGCCCCGTTCGACACAAAGTTTAACTTCTGCACGGCAAGCTGAATTTTTTCTCGCTTATGGGTACTCACAGGCCCGCCAGTCAGCCAACGAGAAACCGTCGACACGGATACGCCTGACTCTTTTGCTACATCTTTTATGGTGGCTGCCATAGTTTCTTTATTAACTGGGAACGTTACCACTTTTTCTCAAAAAGAAAACCGAAGAAAGCGATTCCAATAGACGAAAAAAAATAATCCAATTAATTAATAAGCAACACAGGCCTAATAATTACAACAACTTATAGAACTATTTCATGAAACTGGGAACGTTTCCACAAAAAATTAAGGAAAGCGCTTCCCAAAGTCAAGCCTGAATATGTGTTTTTTTCAAAGAAGTACCAAGGAGGTGAGGGCCTCTCCTGCCCATACCGCTTCCCTTTTGGGGATATCATGGTACCGACACAGCCAGTACCATGCAATGGTTTTATGCGTAACCATGTAGCCACAAACCAAATATCCTCCCGAAATGTAATCTGGTCATTAAACGGAGAGGCCCCTCTCAAATATCATCCGGTACTCTGCATGGCTGCAGCAAGCCCGTTAATGCTCAGGAGAAGGCTTTCATGCAGCTTTTCTTGATCGGCATGGTCTTCAGAATTGGAGCGCCAGCGTTCCATCAGATTGATTTGCAATAAATTAATGGCGTCTGTGTAGGGGTTTCGGAGGCGAATCAAGGACTGAATTACAGGCACATCGTCCATCAGGTTGTGCCAACCCGCAATGGCTTTCATCGCGGCCTCCGCCTTTTGAAAATCCGCCAGAATCATCTCATGAAAATGTCCATGTTGTTTTTCGGCGTACTGGGCCGCTATTTTAAGCCGCGCACGCCCCATTTCGCGTGCGGCATTCTGGAGCATAGACCTAAAAACAGGCCAGTTTTGCCAAGCCTCTTGTAGTATTTCCAAATGGGTTTCATCGGCAGCGATATATCCTGAAAGCGCCTCGCCCAAACCAAACCAGCCAGGAACATTATAGCGGGTCTGGGTCCAAGCGAATCCCCACGGAATGGCCCGCAAACCTTCGAAATCCACTTCGGAAGCAGATTTACGGGATACCGGACGGGAGGCAATTTTCAATCGGCTAATGTGTTCGATTGGTGTAATTCGGATGTACCATGACCAAAAGTTCGGGTCATGAATTAACCGATGATAGGCCGCTTGTCCGGCTCGTGCAATGGCTTCCATCATTTCGAAGCGTTCAGATGGAATGCCTCCGCTAAGGTCAGCTTCGGGTTCACTGGCCTGTGCCAAAGCGGCAATCATGGCATGAACCACCTGCTCTAAGTGCCGATGAGCAATTCCCTTGTGCGAATATCGAAAAGAAATCACTTCCCCTTGTTCGGTAAACCGAATCCGTCCATTTTGACAGGCCAATGGCATGGCCAGAATTCCTTGATTGGCCCGACCTCCGCCACGTCCAACAGAACCACCGCGCCCGTGGAACAGTTGGAATTGCACCTCGTGTTTACGACAAATAGCAGCCAATGCGCCTTGTGCTTTGTGCAAGGCCCAATTTGCCATTAGATACCCCCCATCTTTGTTGCTGTCCGAGTATCCCAACATGATTTCTTGGTATTGGCCTCGCGCTTTGAGGTGACGCTTATACAGGTGGTGCGTGAACAGTTCCTCCATAAAAGGCAAGGCCTGCTCTAAGTCTCCGATGGTCTCAAAAAGTGGCACAATGTCTATCGGGGCTTCGATCCGGCGACCACGGGCCTTCCACAGTCCCACTTCTTTGGCCAACAACATCACCTCGAACATATCAGACAGGTGGCTTGTCATGGAAATGATATAGCTCCCGATTGCATCTGGATCGGTGGTTGCCATATCTGCAATTACTCGCATGGTATCGAGGGCTTCGCGGGTTTGTTGGCCCAGTTCTGGCCAGACATAATCGGGAATAAGTGGTCTTGGGTTTTCCAGTTCTTTCAATAAAACACTTTGACGTGTCTTTTCAGACATCGCCATGTAGTCGGGCGTCACCCCACCTAATTTCAGCAACTCCGAGACGGCCTGTTCGTGAACCATGCTATGCTGCCGAAAATCTATCGCATTCAGATAAAACCCGAATGCCTGTGCCTGAACCAAGGCTTTTTGGAGCAAGGGAGAAACCGTTCCACCCAGCCATCCACTGGCTTCGATAGCATCTCGGATGATTTGTAGGTCATTCACCAAACGCTTGCTATTATAAACTTGCGGATTTTCTTCCATCAGTGCAAGACGGTGCATCATCAATGTAAGTTTCTGCCGAAATGGCTCGCGGCGATGAGGCCACAGAGCCGATTCAGGAACCAGTCCTTCACGCAAGTCTGCTGTTATAGAATCCGTAAGGCTTCCCAGTACACCTACTTTATGTGAAGAGATGCTTAGTTCTCGCCAAAGTCCCTTCAGCGTGCCCTGCCAGAATGCTATCATGGTACGTCTTTGCAAAGCATACACTTGTCGGGTCACATCAGCCGTAACCAATGGATTTCCGTCACGATCTCCCCCAATCCAGGTTCGGTAGCGTAATAAATTTCCGGTGGCCGTATTGCGTGATACAGCCCTTCCGTAATAGGCCATAACCGCTTTTTGCACATCGTTCAAAATGTCTGGGACCGCCTCACGAATCACATTTTGCCCAAAATACAAGGCATATTTAACCTCATCGAGTACATTCAGGGTTTCTACCCGCACTTCATCCGTAGCCAGAAGCATCAGAATATGATACAACATCTGATCATTCAACAATTGTTGTTCGGTTGCAGTCTGATCTTGTCTGTTTTGAGCCTCCAGTAGTTCGGCAATCGCCTGTTGTTTATAAAGGATACTCCGGCGGCGGGCCTCGGTTGGATGTGCCGTCAGGGTGGGTTCAATCCGAACATGACGCAACAGTTGAAGTACCTCTTCACGCTCGAAACCATTTTGTTTTAATTGGAAAATAGCGTCAGCGATAGATTCACTACGCGGTTTTTCATCGGTTGCGACTTTAGAACGGCTCCGGTTTACACGTAAGATTTCCTGACGCTCGGCTTGGTTGATAAGATGGAAAAAGGCGGTAAATGAACGCAAGAGCCACTGGATTTCTTCGACCCGCAGCGAGGCAATGGCGTCGTGGGCTTCTGCAAGTAAAACGGATTTGTCTTCCGACGAGGCACGTTCGCATTTCTGCCAGATCAGTGCCAATTGATCTAATGTAGCCGCTCCCGCATGTTCCCGAATGGCGGTCTTGAGCAACGAACCCAATAAATTGACTTGGTTCCGGAATGCGATAGAAAGGGGCGAGGTCTCATCGTCCGGTATGGTAAAGAGTAGGTCTCGATTTGGCATAGTGGGCAGTCGGATAAAACAAAAGGAAACGCCTGAAAATAAATTCCGATCTGTATATACGGAGTTTCCTTCATGTTATTTCGACCAAAAAGCCGTTTTGGAACGATACTAAAGAAGATCATAGGCAAAGTGAGGTCACCGAAACCGCTTCCGATGTCTGTCTCGATGAATATGGTCCTAATGTTTGCGCTGGCATTACGAGGCGTACTTGAAGGACCGGAGAAAGAAAGGAGCCAACCAACCTAACAGGACCGGGTATTTCACGCTTTGCGGGACCTGCCGAATAATACAAGGTAGTAGGAAGATCAAACCCCCTTTTTTTATTCAAAAGAATAATCCCTGCGGCTTCACCTTCATAGCACCCTACCGCAAAACGCACCCGTTCACCATCTGCTACCAAGCGGAACTCGCCTGAAAAACGACCTAACACTTCCAATGCGGGTTGCTGTACATCGCAACCGATGAAGAGTAAAAGAAGAAACGCCAACATAACCCGTTTATACATGGCGAACAGGGCATTTCTGGAGTTTGGCGGGTGTCCCTTTAGACACGATGAAACGCCCGATTTCAGACTGTTGATCGGCTCGCGTAATCGTTACGGTCATGGTTTGTCCACTAATTTGTCCGGTGACCAAGATGGGGTAAACGGGAGGTACATAGCCTTCCGGAGGTGGAACACCACTCCCCGGCGTATAGGTTCCCGGAACAGAAAACTGTCCGTTTTTATCCGCTTTAATAGGCTTATCGAGTGTTCCAGTCGCACATCCAAACTCCATAATAGCACCCGTTTGGGTGACTATTAGGGCAAGTTGAGAACTCCCCCATTCACCAAGCCCGGCAACTATTTCCGCTCCCGAATCACAACCCGTATTCAAGAGAATAAGGAAAAAAACGAAGATAAGGCGAATCTTGTGCATGTTACTATTCGACTATCGGTTGGATGGATGTTTCTGTACTAAACATCAAAACCTTGATGCACCCAATTAAGCCACTTAAATCACACCGAGGCCTTCGGTCGGTTCACGAAAACTGTGGATTTTATGCTGCATCAATGCCTGAATTGCTTGGGCCTGCTTCAGGGCCTTGTCGGTGTTTGGCCCTTTAAAATTGGTATGGAGTGTCTCATGCCAGATCGCCATCCAACGCTCAAAATGAACGGCGGTGAGGGCTTCCTTTTGGTCTAACTGAATATGAACGGCCATTGGATTGCCTTTATAACCCGCTTTTCCCAATAGAACCGTCTCCCAAAACGCATACATCTTGGGGAGATGTAAAGACCAGTTGATGTTTGCAACTTCCTCAAAGTGGGGCCGGATGACGGAATCTTTACGTACTTGGGCATAAAATGTATCTACCAGATGCCGGATGTCATCGCTCGTTTCGATATCAGTTTGCATTTATTCTTTATGTGTTTAAATAGACAAAAAAAGGATCATGCACCAATTATCAGCAAGCACAGTGCTTCTTCTTGTGCGGTCACTTGATGGTATTCATCAGCCCGAATAGGCGTTTCCTCATATTCTGACAGCACCATATGACCGCTTTCTGCCTCATATTGAACTTGTCCTTCCAGCACATACAGCTTAGCCGGTATTGCTGTTTTATGCTTGCGGAGCACCATGCCTTTTTTAAAACCAATGGCGATTACCTTGGTTTGGTCTGTTTTGGCCAAGGGAACCAATAATGGCTGGGTGGCCGTGGCCAAAGCTGCTTTCAGATGTTTGAGTGTCATGGATGTTGGCCTTGTACAGGCGTTAGGTCTTTAAGAATAGCCTCACCGGCATCGTTATCAGTCTCTTTCGGATCCTCCAAATGAGCATTTTCGAGTAATCGGGTAGCACGTTCTAATGCATGGGCAAAATCTGGCAATACATTGCCTTTTCCAATTTTAAATAGCAACCGAGATTTTCGCAGTTCCTCCAATACAGGAGGCTGCACCCCAGACAGCACCAATTTTGTGCCTTGTGACGTCACTTCCCGATATACGTCTTCAACGGCACGAAGGCCCGTCGCATCAATCATGGGGACATAACGCATCCGCAAGATGAGAATGGGCGGAGGCGTTTCTAAGTGTTTAATTTCCTCCTGGAATTTATATGCTGCACCAAAAAACATCGGGCCAGAAACTTCAAATACCCGTATTCCTTTCGGTACGATAAAATTGCTCAAGTCCATTGGATGTACAACTGATTCCGATTCCTGCTCACGAAGTTTGAGGTCTTTAACCAAATCTACGTGCGAAAGCTGTGACATACGGGTCATGAACAGAAAAGCGGCTAATACCATTCCTACTTCTATCGCAACGGTAAGATCCAGCAAAACGGTCAATAAAAATGTAACCACCAACACCACAGCATCACTCCCACGCCCTTGGGCAATCCGTCGAAAAGAGCGCCATTCACTCATGTTATAGGCAATCACCACCAAAATACCTGCCAAACAGGCCAACGGGATCATGACTGCCAAATGACCAACAAACAAGACAATGCACAATAACGTGATGGCATGTACGATGCCTGCAACTGGTGTTCGTCCCCCATTTTTGACATTTGTTGCCGTCCGTGCAATCGCACCTGTTGCAGGAATCCCGCCAAAAAAGGGCGTTACTACATTCGCCACACCTTGGGCCACCAATTCCATGTTCGATCGGTGGGTTTTACCAATCATACCATCTGCCACCACAGCCGACAACAGCGACTCAATCCCACCCAAAAGTGCAATGGTAAAAGCGGGCTGGAACAATCCTTTGATCATGGCCCAATCTACCGACGGGATGGAGAACGAAGGAAATCCGGACGGAATGGCACCAAACCGGCTTCCAATGGTCTCTACGGGCCATTGAAAGTACTGGACGGCAATGGTGGACAGTAAAATAGCCACCAATGATCCCGGAATACGCTGAGAAACCTTCCCAAACAACAGCGAAATAAAAATGGTCCCAAGACCCAATCCAATGGCATGAGGGTTTGCGGTGCTAAAATGTGCCACATAGGCCATCCATTTTTCGATAAAATCGGCGGGGACAACACCCATTCGTAATCCGAAAAAGTCTTTCATCTGAGAGGAAAAGATGATCAGCGCAATTCCCGTAGTGAAGCCTACGATGAGCGGATAAGGAATAAATTTAATCACCTGCCCCAAGCGAGCAAACCCCATCGCAATGAGCATCAACCCAGCCATGATGGTGGCGACCGTGAGTCCATCTATGCCATATTGTTGCACAATACCATAGACAATTACAATAAAAGCCCCGGTAGGTCCGCCAATTTGAACACGACTTCCACCCAAAAAGGATATCAGAAATCCGGCAATAATGGCCGTAAACAAGCCTTTATCCGGCGAAACACCAGATGCAATGGCAAAGGCAATGGAAAGGGGCAGGGCCAAAATACCCACTACAATACCAGCAATGAGGTCTTTTGTGAGTTGTTCCCGATTAAACGTATGGAAAATGGTAAAGAGTTTGGGCTTAAACACAGTGCTTCTACTTGGTGACAAGGGCAAAATTCAGTAAACCCTACAAGTTAAGTTGTCTATAACCAAGAAACCGCTACCCAATGGCCAATTTCTGCCTAAAGTCCCGTTTGGCAACCAAGAAGAATCCTGCAAGATGCTGTGAAGCAAGCAAGCAGCCCAGTTTATGACAATGGCAAATCTTACGGGATAATTTCTAAATTGACGTACAAAAGGTTAGAAGTACAAATCGAGCGTCTATTCTTTTTCAAGAAAGGCAATATTTTGCAGCCTCACCAACCTATTCTTTGCCTCTCTGTGTCATTTAACCGTTCAACAGGGTAGCTTCTCACCCATTGCAAACGCTCCCAACTTGCCAGCCAGCCAGATGAATAAATGCATCGTATTTGTGCTATTCTTATTCCCAACCTTTCAATGAAGCACCACATTTTTAGGATTATAGCTAATGTTTTGGCGCTTGAGGCAG
>DDTM01000034.1:0-2043 GCA_002344075.1 Bacteroidetes bacterium UBA2364 | reverse complement strand
TCCGTTTATGGTTTCCATTATTTCTTTAAAACAGTATAGTCCAGCTGTAGGGCTCTTGTTGAGTTTATCTGCCATTTTCAGGAAAAGCAAATAGGTGATTTGCTCCAGATAATCCCCATATCCCACGCCATCATCACGAAGTACATTGGCGAAATTCTACACTTTTGATACGATTGCACTTTCCATTTTTAATTACGATTTAGGAATTACAAATTACGGATTACGAACGTTTTTTAGACAAATCGTAATTCATAATTCTTCATTTGTAATTCAATTTAGATTTCATTGTTTTTTGAATGCTGCCAATAATTTTTAAATGTTCTTCGGTATCAGTTAAGATCCTTTCACTTTGTTCTTTTACGAGATAGTCTATATCTGTGAGCAATTTTATTCAACAATGAGTTTCTCTTGCTTTTTTTTGTAAGCTATTGTCAATTTTGCAAAGAAATCTTTATCACTTTGTCCTCCAATGGCTTTTTCAATGTTTGCCCCAATTGAAGTACCGCTTCTCAAAAGTTGTTTGCTTAGAATGAACTCCTTTTTTTCTTGATACAGATATTTATATAACTTCACAATACGAAATTGCGAAAGCATAACTTTTATCCTTTACTAAATTATCTTTCATTTCTTTATTTTTTTGCTTTTCGTAATTCCTCATTCTTAATTACTTATTTATTTCGATTTAAGACACTTATGATTAATCGCTTTACCACTTCACTTTCATCTGTGCGGCTATTGGCAATATAAAGCGTAAGGGTCGCTAAGGTTTCGTTACTGATAATCAGTTCGCCTTTACTGTTAAATAAAGCGTTGTTTTGTTGCATAAAATAAAGAAAACAAGCTGCTGCTATGCGTTTATTTCCATCTACAAACGAATGATTTTTGGTAATAAAATACAACAAATTCGCTGCTTTTTCTTCTATACTTGGGTATAGCTCCGCATCACCAAAACTTTGTTTTATCTGATTAATGGAACTGTGGAAACCATCATCTTTGGGTTTGGCAAAAACCGAAGACTCAAACTCGGAATACATTTGTCTAATAAGTTCCATATAACTGTCAATATCAGGATAAACCGTTTCTTTTTGGGTTAATCCTTTTTGGTCTAAGGCTTCGTGGTCGTAATCATCTAACAACGTCAATCCTTTGGCAAATTGACGAAAAACCTCTTGCTCTTGTTCATTTGCGGTATTTTCTAAGGCTCGGCTTACAATGCGTAAACCTGTTTTTAGAAATTCTACTTCCTGCTGTTTTTGTTGCAGGCGTTTTTCGTTAATGGCATAACCTTGTACGAGATAATCTTTTAAACGGGCTGTTGCCCATTGACGGAATTGAGTACCACGCTGTGATTTTACACGGTAGCCCACCGAAATAATGACATCGAGGTTGAAATGCTGAATGATTCTTTTTACTTGCCTTTTGCCTTCTGTTCGAACTGTCAAGGATTCCTTGACAGTTGACTTCCTATCCAATTCTTCTTCGGCAAAAATATTATTAATGTGCAGGCTCACATTCTGCTTTGTTGTTTGAAATAATGTTTCCAACTGGTCCTGTGTTAACCAAACAGTATCGGTATCCACTTGAACCATTAATTCAACCTGATTATCTTTGCTCTTATATATTTCTATTTTACTTTCCATTTTTTATATTTTATTTATCATTCGCAATTCGTAATTTTTCATTTTTAATTTTATTTAAAAGTTCGCTGGCAGGTTCGTAGTCTGCGGCTTGCTTACATTGGGCTATTTCTGCCTCGCTGAGTAGCTTGCCCTCAAAGGCTTTTTTGAGTATGCTTTGCCGTAGTGCCTCTGCTTTTTCAATGCTTTCGTTTAGGCTTTGCTCTATTTTATCGCATACGGATAAACGGCTTTCGATTTCTTGAACGATTTGGGTTTGTTCTTTTTGTATGATTGCTCCAAATTTTTAATCGCCTTGATTTGAGCAAGGCGAAGCCCTGCCTCATTTAAGACAGGAATGTCTAAAAGTCTTGCACGTAAACTTTTGTCTTTTTGTAGCCACTCCCATACTACTGGACATTTTCAA
>DDTM01000100.1 GCA_002344075.1 Bacteroidetes bacterium UBA2364 | reverse complement strand
ACCTGCTTGTAGCGGACGCCCCCTGCGGTTTTACAAGCCTCATGTTCACTATTCCGATATCTCCGCTCCACTAAGGTCTATCTGGCGGCAGCGGAAATCCCTGACGCCCCAGTAATAACCAGGTGACAACCGCTGCAATGCTCCCCCCAGCACCGATCAGAATCGGACCAAGTCTCCTTTGTTCTTCCACCACAATCGTTTGGGGCAAAAAATCGGTTCCACACCCATTGAGGGCGGTCAACTTAAGGGTATAAGACTCCCGTTTGGCATACGTGTGTTTAGGAGCAAGCTCCGCACCAGAAGAACCAAACATAAATAAAACGACCCCATATAAATATCGCATAAGTATTTTTACTTTGTTTTGGTTTCTCGAAACATATCGCAATCCACAATAGTGAGGGGATATATTGAGCCTTGCCGCATCCAAAGAACCGCTTGATATGATGGCTAAAAACCAATAAGAACACAGGGTTTTATTGGGTGCAAACGGAATGAGCGTTCTTTTCGTTCTTACATCAGGAATATAAGGCAAGGTCTAATTACCCGAACGATATCGAAGGCAATCTCTACATAAGATTCTCTAATTTTGCGAGCAGGTTTTTTATGCTTAAACCTTCTTATCTTCTGGGTAATACAGTTGTAGCAACTTAGTTAAAACGTCGAGAATAACAGCCACTTTAGAACTAAGCTCGTACTTATCCTTAATATTCGCCTGATGCCGATGAATGGTATGCACGCTCACATGCGCAAAATCGGCAATTTCATGATCCGTCTTGTCCGGATTTTGAATGTTCATCGCCAAGATTCTGGATTCTGTTGGCGTCAATTCTGGTAGGACATCTTTAATTACCTTGGACAGTTCGACAAGATATACATCGTTCTTAGACAGAATTAGATTAATAGAGTGATGGATATTTTTGTAGTTTTCAAGTATCTGTTGTGCAACACTTGCTGGAATATCCACATGACCGCTGAGCGACTCAAGTACAGACTCCATAACGGCGTCAATGGGCAAATCTTTAGACAGGAAACCATCTGCTCCGGCCATGAAAGACAGAAGCCCATAGTCTGTATTTTTATCATGGGCGGTCAGCATGAGGATTTTAACGTCAGGGCAACGCTGTTTGATCTGCCGAGCCGCCGCTATGCCAGCGGTCTTGCTTTCCATCGAAATATCCAATAGAATGGCATCCGGTAATTCGTTGTCATGCTCAATTGCCCAAGTCACTTCCGTGCTACTCTTAAAACAAATGACTTCCGAAACTTGCTCATTGAGCAGCAACGAATCGCGGGTGGATTCCAGATAATCACGATTATCATCTACCAACCAAATTAATAAAGATGCCATGACTTTATCGGTTTTATAGGATGGATAAATCTTTCTGATCGCTTTTACGAGAAAACAAAGCAAAACTATCCGCTACTTGGTTCACGTCAACCAAACATTCAACACACGTACCGTTCCCCGACGAGGAGAGGATTTGAACGTCTCCGCCTATCGCCCGAATGTGCGTCTTCATGTTTTTCAAGCCGCTTCCAAAAGTATTGGATGTTATTGCAAACCCTTTCCCATTGTCAGAAATTTTGATCTGAATTTTATTATGAACAAACCTTAACTCAATCTGTACATGTGTTGCATCCGCATGTTCTCCAATATTCCCCAATACCAAACGATAGAAACTCAATATTTTATCTCGAAGAATTGGCGTGATCTTGTATTCAGGATGACTTACAAATTTATTAAAAATCAACTTCGCATCTAAATACCTTTTAGCAACATCTATCATGTAATTAAAAAACTTATCCACTTCTTCGACATTGTCATCAATAATAATTTCTAAATCTTTGGAATAATCATAACTTTGTTGGGCTAACAACTTGATATTCTTCAATTTCAAAATTCCTTTTTCTTTAAAATCTTCTGTTTTTTCAAGATATTCACAATTTCGCATGATAGCCGCAGCATCTCCCTTAATATGGTCATGGATCCTCGCGGCAACATCTTGCCTAAATTGCATAATTAATTCTTTATTTCGCTCCTCTGCTTCTATTTTTTCCTTTGCAATGGCTATTTCTTTTTCTTTTTCCAAATATTGAATTCGTTCTTCGTGTTTAATTTTATTTATTTTATATTTCCATAATACAAAAATAATGCCTGCAAACACTAAAACATAACCCAATAGCGCCCATTCAGACTTCCACCAAGCCCCCAAAACACGTAATTGCACAGCCTGAGCAGCACTCCATACGCCATAACTATCTGCCATCCGAACATGCAGACGGTACTCACCTACCGGAAGTCGCTCTATATTCAGCATATGCCCATATCTATAAATCCATTCTTTGTCAAGCCCTTCTGTTCTATATTGAATATATATATCTGCCAACTCCCAATAGTCTAATGATGACATTCTTATCACCAATGAATTAAAAGGATAATCCAGAATAATTTTATCTCTTACAACATTCCATTCAGCTGCCTTTCCTGGCACTCCATAATCAAGTATTTTTATTTTATCCTTTTCATACATGCCATGCTGAAATAAATTGCATACATAAGCCCCATCCCGTCCTCCTAAGAGCAATCTACCTTCTGCGTCTTTTGCAAATACGCTATCACCAAAATAACCATCTAAACCCGTAGCGCGCCCCCAATTATTACCCAACTTATCTGATTTATTGATATAACCCACAACAGATTCACTTGTAAACCATACAAGATCTTTTTCCACAAAAATCGTTTTTATTTTCTGCGGCACACTTGTACGAATTTCTACAATCCCACACGATACGTTACCCTTATCTATTTTATACCAAACCAAACCTTGATCTGTAACGCCCCAAATATCCTGACCTTCTCCCATAGCCAAAGAATGTACTTGTTTTCCACAAGCTATAAGCCGTTCCCACGATGCTTCATTACCCCAATTACCAACCCATAACCCATCTTCTTTTGTCGCTAACCCAATACGTTGCCCTTTATCCATCACCAATCCAGACAGATCATAACCTTTAAATCCGTTAGGAATGTTATTCCACTTTATTCCCGCATTTTCATCGGATGGCACCCACCCAAGTTGATCTCCCGAAACCATGAGAACCTGTCCACCTGCTGTCTTACGAAGTTGCGTTATAGATGTGGTTATTTCAGGAAAAGCAACACGAAATACGCGCTTAGATTCATCCCACTTCACCAAATTGTCTTTATCCAAGCCCCAAACTTGCCCATTTTGATCCGTTAACAACTGCCCGATATATGGGCTGTATGTTTCATCAAAAGTACGAAGTGGTGTTAGTTGGTTGCGTTGGCTATAAAAGATACCAGATGCGGTACTCATAAGCATTCCCTGCTTCCATGGCGCCATCCCATTCACCTGCATAGATACGCCTTCGCCTAACTTCTTGATGTTTTGTTGTTTTTCTTTAGCTTTAAATAAGCCATGCTCCGTTGCAATCCACGTTACCCCAAATGTATCTGTAAACAAATCATACACGGCTCCGTTTGGAAGCCCGTCCAAGTGAATCGGGGCAGTTTTTTGATCTTCCCAAACCCACACACCTATTCTATTGGTCGCAAGCCAAATCCGCCCGTTTAGGTCTTGTGTTATTTTCCGTATCGCCGTATGATCATGTAGCGAACCTCGGAACAGAGGTTTTCCCGTTACCTTTCTATGCGCCCAAACCAACCATTCCCCAGAATCCGTACCGACGATAACCTGCCCTTCTTTGCTGAGCAGTAACGAAATAAATCGTTGACCTGCCGGCGAAGCAACTGACGTAAAAGAGGTTTCATTGGGCTTACGGTAAACCAATCCTTGATCATCTGTGATCCAAAATGGATGTCCTTCAAACGTTTGGACGCCTCGTGTAAATCCTGTTTGTTCTGAACTCGGGTTATATAAAACACGTTCTATTTTATTGTTAGAAGGCTTGAATAAAAACAACCCATTTGAAGCCCCGATCATTAGCTGGTCATTACCGTATAATTGAATCTGCTGAATAGTCGCGGCTGCCAGCCGTTTCCAGTTGGTCCACTCGTGGGCACCTTGCTGGATTGAAAATGAGTATAAACCACCACCTTCTGTTCCAACCCACATTGTATCGCCAACCTGCAATAGACATTGGATCCATAGTTCCGCATGAAAGCGCTGCGTGGTAACGCCATCAAAGACATACAGTCCTCGTTCTGTCCCCCACCATAAGCGCCCATTAGCATCTCGCAAGACGGTATTGGTACGCAAATCCTGATCCGCATATTCAAATGCCCTGACCATCCAATGGGGTTCGGCTTGGGCACGACCGATCGTCCAACCGAAACCTAAAAAGATGATGACCAATACCCGCAAAGATGTCTTACATGATTTTGCCCCATCAAAAATCGCTGTATTATATTTCATAATCAACCTACTTCTTTTCAATCAATAATTAGCCTCTGCTCGTATCCACTCCGTCGTATCAGAATCATTTTGGAACCAAACTTCAAATCCACAAACACTGTTTTCACACTCCGGTATCCAATCCAAGCGGCACTGGGCATCAATTTTATTGCACTTCTGAATGATCTTTCCATTTTCATGATCAACAATCATGACCCGCACCTTACTTTTTGCTTTTTTTATTGGCTTGACGATCAGAATCGCAGGTTCATTGCCTGTATAGTGAATTAGAATTGTCCTCCTCTGTAAATTGGAGACTTGAAAACTCCCTCGCTTAAAGTCAATGGCTTTTGTTGTTCCCCCCCTACTCCTGTAACCTCTACAGTCCGGATAGAATCTTAAGCGATAATCATTGGCTTTTACTAACATGAGGCGGGCTTCTTCCGCCCAGATGGTGGTATGTCCATGATTCCAGATCAGAACCTGATTAAGCAACCATTCCGGATCGGTTAAATCTTCCGAGCCATCCCAACAGCCCTTGATAGGCTCGAATGGCGTGCTCAAGAATCGTTTTGTCCAGAGAACGACATCTTTGCTATTCTGATTGTGTACAGCATCATAGATTTTTTCATAGTATTCATTCCAGTTATCAATGGGCCCAACTGACGATAAGCTGGACTGTGCGTTTGCAACAAATGGGAATAGGGAAAACAAGGCTATATAAAAATGAAGCAAGCGTACGGACGGCATGAGTATTGAAGATTAAATAAGGGATATAATAAAATACCATATTCTAAAAGGCTGGACATCCCTAAAAATAGTAAGATTGAGATCCTGATTTCAGAAGCAGGACGATGATATGCAAAGTCCATAGTCTATAAAAATAAAACGAACAACGGCCTCAGTAGCTATTTTGCACGAATAACCCTATAGACATCTATGGTAGAAGCCTTGTTAACTTAGCCCATCGAATTGCTTACAGGTGGCAATGCGCCTATGGGATAAAACCCTTTACAAAATTCCGCACCTAATATCTAAGTTATTGATCCGTGTAGGGAGCGGGTAAATGATGTGGCTACTTATTTTGCTTAATTACACAGCAAAGGGTTTGGGAAATCTATGGGGGATTGAATGCACAGATCAGGCACTTCATGGCTGCATCGCCTTCCATGGTCAGCCTCGCCAACACACATTCACGTGTTTCGTATTAACTTATCCCCAAAGCGACTACCGTTACAGCCATCACAACGCGAGCAGCGCAGAATACCCCATCTCGATGTTGCTCTTCTTGCTAAAACAACCCTAATTCTTTAGCCTTTTCGATCAATTCACGTGCAATGGGCGCTGCGACCTTCGCTCCTCCTCCACCATTCTCCACCACAACAGCAAATGCAATTTTATGCGCACCGCTATATGGTGCAAATCCGGCAAACCAAGCATGTGTACCTGGTTTACTATTTTCTGCTGTCCCTGTTTTTCCAGCGACCCCAATGGAAAATCCTTTAAAAGTTTTATAAGCGGTGCCGTTTTCTTGTTGAACGACGCCTCTCATCGCCTCTGCAATAATTTTATTGCTTGCTGATGAAAGCACTTCTTCAAATGCAGGACGGTCTTCTGCCAGAATCCAATATGGGCGGGTGGTCTTGCCAGAATTGGCAATCGCCGCCGCAACCTGAGCAATTCCAAGAGGAGACGCCAATAAACTCCCTTGCCCAAACGACACTTGTGGGATTGAATAAGCCAGAATGCGCCTTCTATCTGAATCATTTAAGTCATCACATGCATTTTTTCCTGTAGGATCGCATAGCCGAATGCCCGTAAAATAATTCATGGTTTGGAGCAAGGCATTGGGCTTTACAAAATAGGTTCCTAACTGTGCAAAATAGGCATTACAAGAAACAATAAGCCCTTCTTTAATGCCAATATTACCGTGGGCGGCATCCCCAGATGCATCGCGAATTGGACGGCCATAACCTGTTATAAAATTACCGACACGGCCATCTGGCAACCTC
This sequence comes from Bacteroidetes bacterium UBA2364, assembly GCA_002344075.1. Classification (GTDB taxonomy): domain Bacteria; phylum Bacteroidota; class Rhodothermia; order Rhodothermales; family UBA2364; genus UBA2364. Next base: position 8,367 of record DDTM01000100.1, on the reverse strand, counting down.
TTACAGATAAAGGTTTGTTCTAATACAGGCTTTACAGACTTTGTTTTCCGCATGGCAGCAATAGCCGTCACCATTTTAAACGTTGAACCCGGTGCATATTGCCCATGGGTTGATAAGTCCATTGTGACGGTGGAGTCTGCCCTGTAAAAATGGGTAAACACATCTTTAGGTAACGGATAAGACACATTCGCTAAAACCCCGCCAGTCGTTACGTCTATTACGACCAATGCAGATTTTTTGCCTTTGGGCGTATGGGCCTCCAGAATCCTTCCTGCTTCAATCTGTAAGCGAATATCCGTCGTCAGGGTAAGGTCTCGTTTTCGGGTTGCCAGTTCACCCGCTTTACCGTAATAGGGATAACGATCTTGTGCACGAAGTAAAGGAACCAACTCACGGTAATCATAACGCTCACGTTGTACCTTGATAGAATCAGACTTGTTGTTCAAAATCATCTCGACTGTTCGGAATCCCTTAGAAAGCGTTAACCCGCTCAAGTAAGCACTCGTTTCCAAATCGTATTCCAAATATTGCGCCGCAGGATACCCTGCTTTTACTCGGGTATTGTAATCACCCAGCAGAAAAAAGGTATGCTCTTTAAAAGGATAAATACGCCCATTAGGTGCAAGACAGTCCTGATCCAAATCCACGCCCCAATTGGGGTTCAACATGGTTGAGTCGGTTTGGGCATAATCACGCAAGATTTGGCAATCCGAAACAGCAAGTGGCACCCCATTCTGATCCCGAATAGTCCCACGTGGAAATTTCTCCAACAAGAGTGCAATTCTTGGATTTTGTTTAAATCGTCTAAAGTCACCCTCCATTTTCACTAAGGCAGGCTTGACCAGCCATTCATCACTTTTAATACCTTGAATCCAAAGAAGCCTAAATCCCAATAAAGCCCAAAAAACCAAGATTCCCCATGTCAGAAATCGTTGCCCTGATGCAAATTGAAGCCATACAGGCTGTGAATATATATTTCTTTCTGGTACTTCTTTTTGAATCAAATATGTTTCTCCAGAAATACCTGCCAATATGCCCAGAATAATTCCATTTACAATCATTGAGGACTTACCACTGGAAATAAAAGGTGTCACGACGCCCGAAAGCGGCAAGAAGCCCAATACACCGGATAAAATCAGCAAGATTTCGATGGTCATTAACAACGTAATACCTAATGCCAAAAAATAAGCATAGGTGCCTTGTACAATTCCTTCACGTGCAATCTTAATACCTCGTAAAAAAAGCAAAATAAATAAGCTAATGACGGCCATTAATCCCAAAAAGCCCAATTCTTCTCCTAATGCAGGCAGCACCATATCGGTATGCGCTGCTGGTACAACTTCCGGTGCGCCTAATCCTAACCCCATACCAAACCATCCGCCGGAAGAAAGTGCCCAAAACCCTTGCGCAAGATGCTCGCCGCCCAACTCAAAATTATCCCACGGGCTTAGCATCATTGCAATACGCGTATAGAAGGTTTTAAAAGTGGTCGGCATCCAATAAATTACATACAGCCCGAATCCATAAAAGAAAACCCCGAATAAAAGTGCAACATATTTTTTCCGCGCAATGGCATACAGAACCAGAAACGTAAACATAATGATCATTGCAGGCCCCATGTCTTTCATAAAGTAAAACATGAGCACGAAAACAGCCATTACCAAAAGCACCGGTAATACATGCTGCCCACGTGGCATTTCATAACGATAGGCGTGATGATCAATCCACGTTTTTAAGGTAGGTACCTTTTTGAGCCAACCAACATCTGTTCGGTGTACCCGAAGCTCCTCCCATCGGAGGGAAAAATACCCTGCTAAAAAGAAAACGATCCCCAGTTTAATAAATTCAGAAGGTTGAAATATCCACAAATTAACTTTCGTACCACCAGGCCCGTGCCCCGCAACCGCTAAAAGAACAAAAAGCAATAAGGCGACCATTGCAGGCGTCCACAATCGAAACAGATTGGATTGCTGTAAACTCAGTATTTTCTTGGAGAAGGGTGCAAATATTTTTTGAAACCGGACAAGGCTGAGTAACCATAAACCTAAAATGCCCATCAAAACCCCACTCGCAAAATCCGCAAATAACAATTCCTGCCGTAAAGGATCACGAAGGCTTACCATCAAGGCAATCCCCATACCTGTGAGCAGATGAAAAATAGGAAGTAAAAAAGGATCTACGGCACTCGGTTCGTTTTTGAGACTGATGAAAGGGAAGTTTTTTTGAGGTTTAAATCCTAAACGCCACAACACATGCACTACATAAATAACCAACAAGTACAGGCATATACCCCAAATAAATAAATTCCGACGATAATCTTGCGGAGTGCGGACAATCCAATTATCCGACATTTTCAAGAGCATATTCCGATCTATTACCACCAAGCGCTTACCTACAAAATTTACCTCCACGTCCTTTTTATTTCCAGCTTGAATTAGCGCAAATCGCTCAGGCAGGCCCTCAAGCTCGAAGGCACAAGGCATGCGTGTATTTTTGAGACAATTTGAAAACAAACTGGGGCCAACTTTATAAACTTCCTGACTGGACAAATTCCTAAATTCAAATTTTCCCTCCGCATCGGTTAGAACGGAATCTTTCTGTGTATGATACAAAACAACAGGAAAGCCAGCGAGTGCTTCTCCTTGCCCATTTCGCGACTTAGACTGCAATACAACACGTCCATGAATAGAAAAAGTGCCAACTTCTTCTATTACATTTTTTTTAGTATTAAAAGATTTATTTTTTGCATTAAGATTGTCAATGGGTACAAACCCAAGAGAGTCGCTTTGCAAAAACTGGGTACTATCTTGTATGGCAATTTTTTTACCAAACTCGCTATTGGATGAAAAATTAAGTTGCCTGAGCTCGCCTTCTGTAAATCGGATTTTAAGCAAATCCTTTATGCTAGATATTTTATGGTTTTGCAGGTATTGAAAGATTTTACGGGCAGCAAAGGTTCGATCTTCTGTTAATTCAAGCCCTGTCATATGATCACGAACCTGCCCATCATTTTCAACGTTGTTCAAATTCAGGAGTAATTGATCAGCCTTGTCTTGCCCGTCTGACACAATCCGATTTTCTTCTTCAACAAAGTGTTTGGTTTGCCCCTCATATGCGAGCCACAAGAGCGTGATATAAATCAACGACCCCAGTAAAAGAAGCCGAAATTCTAATTTCCGTTTGGATGCAGGTGAGAACATCATAGATACTGGTCAATAAAAAAGTCCGGGAAACAATAGAAGGAGGTTATGGAGTTGTTTTAATAGGTATGGAAACCTCGCTATAGCCATTGGTGTGGCGGATCCCCATCATACAAGTATCCGGATCGAGCACAACCATGCTACCGTTACCAATACTTTCTGTGGAGCACTCCATCATGCGCTCGGAAGTGGCAATTACCCGAATTTCTTCGCGTCCATATGGCTCGTACATAAAAGTTAATTTTGAAGGCAATTGGAGCCACTTATTAACTAAATTAGGGTTTGTATTCGGATGATTATACCCCAACACATACCAAACACCTTCCACGTCTTTATACAAAACCGAAATATAAGCAAGTTGTTTGGTTTTGAAGTGTATAATCAAGTCTTCACCTTTTTTATATACCGGTGTATTAACCCCTTTATCCGTTCGGGCAGCCAAGCACACGCCTCGGCAATCTTGAATGTAAAAAGCTTTTACAGCTTTGAAGCGTTCGGATGTACATCCCACGTGCGTAAAGAGCATCACACCGAAGAACAGGAGGGTCAGGAGAGGTACTGAGATTTTTTTCATGACAATCTCTATAGATTAAAGGGTTCTGGCTAAGGTCGTATCCCCAAAGCCACGAGCGTTCGTGATAGTTGGCAACTGCGTTTAATCCCAAAGGTGGAAAATTCGATCTGTCATCGGAGTCGGTTCTTTCTGGTGATGATGGGAATGTGCGCATCTGCAATAACCACATTGGGCGCACCTCTAAGGCTCGGCAGACAATTGCTCAGGTTCATAATTTTGTCATTATTGCCCAAAGGAATGGTCTGACACCTGAGGCTGAATTGATCTTCGGTGGCAACGGCGTATAAACTTTCATTTCCGTAAGGCGGGTTTCCAAAGACCATTTGTTTTTCGATGCGCACCCATTGATTTATTTCCGCTTGCGTGATTTTTTGCGGAGTTTGTCCTCCCAAAAGAAAATGATTGCCATCGGCATCTCGATAGATCAAATGTACCCATGCAGGCTTGTTTACCTTAACCAGAACCTTCAAAGAATCTCGATCATAGAAAACCGGACTATTCACGCCTTTATTGGTTGTGACCCGAATCGTCAGCCCGTTTCGCTCGCGGGTTTCAGCCAGAATATGTTGGTCAGGCAAGATGGAGGGTTGTTCAAAAAGGGTTTTGGATATTTCAGTTTTACTGAGATACACCCGTAGGTTTGCCCTCGACAAAACCTGACCTGTTGCGAGCAATTCAACGATGAGTTCATCTCCCGTCAAACGATAGCTGCCTTGTATTTCATAGGATACGTTTTCAATATCCGAAATATCTTTCTTGAGGTTCCAAACGTTCTTTTTCGCCTCTATTATTAGGTCAGTCATGAGCATGTCAGAAAACGGATTCACCCATATATTTTCAGGCAGACCAAGCGCTGTGAAAGATTTTAACCGAATAGATGCTCCGGGAGGAATAGCAGATGTTTCTGCAAGCTGGCGCATCAATTCTCTGGCAAGGTCAGGAACAGTTTTAATAGGTACCAGACTGCTTAATCGTTTTGTATCCAATTCCATTTGTGTGAAGGTTCGGAGAAAGGTGATGTTAGGGCTTTGTACACCGAGGGCAACCAGAATGGAGCGATAAAAATGCGCGTTCTTCAATAGGCTCAGGGCTTTTAGATACGTATTGTACTTGGCCTGCGAAGGCGGATTAACCGTCCCAAGCGTCAGACTGCTTAATTCCCTATTGATATCCTGTATTTTCGTGCGGTAATACTGAATGAGCCGCGCCCTTTCTATAAAAACAAAAACATGATATCCATCGTCTCGTTTACGGCAGACCTCAAACGTATGCGCCGGAAGCACGAGATCAGACTCAAATAACCCTGTGCTTGTGGACAGCAACTGCGAGCCAACAGCATCCTCCCTAAAATCCTCTCTTACCTGTTGAGACACCCGTAACTGAAGTGTTGAAGCCAATTCCGATGAAGCAGCCCTACGGGCATTCTGCTCGGTGGCCGCTTCTGCTTGCCCCTTTAGGTATTGATTGGCGCTATATTTTGCATTCCAATAAGAAGTCATATCAGATGACGGACATGGATTTTGCGCCCACACCCATAAGGGATAGAAACATAGTAGTAAGACATTTTTTTTCATTTCGTTTTCTGATCTATTAGGATGTCGCACCATTATACGGCATTCATAAAGGTCTTACTATAGCAATTTATAGTAATGTTTTATGGAATTTTTTTTTGATATATTTCCATTACACCCCTTATTCTAAACCAATCACAAGTTTAAAGCCATGAAACAAGTCATTTATTTTTTCAGTTTCTTGTTCAGTAGTGTGTTTAGCCTGCTATATGCACAAGATTGTAGGGAACCTTCGTGGGCAAACGATCTTGATTTTGATAAAGACGCACCAGAAGGATGGATCGTGCGAGTTGGGGTTGGCGAGTCCAGCGAAATTTCCAAGGTTCGGGAGCGTGCTTTTCAGAATGCAGCCTTAGCCATTGCGCAATCCGTAAAACTGCGTGTGGATAGCTACAACCAAGAAGTGGTACAAGGCGCGGATCATATTGATTTGGTCACGTTGGAAGAAGTCACGCGCTTTTCCGTCCAAGAAGAACTGGTTGGGTTGCGTAATTTAGCCGCCTCCGAAACATGTCAATTGCGAAACGGCAAATACCGGAAGTATTTATTGGTGGCATACCATGTGGACAAATTTTACGTGGATCGCATCCGTGCGTATGAGCGTACGCATACGCCAACACGCCCACCAGCATCCAATAGTCGTGGTAATAGTAGTAATAGGAGACGCACAAAACCCAATACCTCTTCCAAGCCAACCTCTTGCACGCCAACCAAACCACGTTGTTACACCGCCCAGCCTTCGGTAAAACGCCGCACGGAATCGGTTGAACGACGACAAAGCAATAACATTACGTTTCGCTTGGGGAAGCTCATCGAAGATCCACGCTAAACGTGCTCCTCTCGCTCATATCATCAGAAAAGGCTATCTACGTTGTGTGTGGATAGCCTTTTGCAGTTACGGCTGCTGATGAAATTACCGTACACATAGAGAGCACTCTCATCATATCGCCTTTAGACCTCCCGAATGCGCGGTTTGGCTGTTGTAGCATCTCTTCACACTCACCAACGTTCCTCGCTTGAGGCTTTCCGAGACCCCAATGGTTAATTTGCGGGGCACACAGGGCAAACGGGCTTCGTCCCCTCAAGGCTACGGCAAAGCCGGTCTGCTTCTTGTAGATCCCGCACCTGTCCTTCCTTTTGTTTGATGGCAATCAGCGCGCATTGCTCTTGGGGGGTACGTTCATGTCCTAAATCATTGAGGTATTCAACGATTCGCGCAACATATTCTCGGCGGTTTTGTTGGATAGATATTTTTTTGGCCTCAGAAAGCGGCTCATAGTAATCCTTGTAAGCTTCGCCTTGAGGATCCGGATAAATCCATGTATAATACAGCCAAATCAGTTTGCGCTTGGCACCCACATCTTTAGGATATGCTTCCAACAACGCCTTCAACCGCTCCTCTGCTTTTTCAGGCGCTTTTTCCTCGTTCATCTCGTTTTCCGCTATATTATACATCGCACGTGGATAACGTGCGCTTGTCTGGTCATTAGCACTAAGGGGTTTGCTGATTTCAACATTCTCCTTATAATAAAATCCCGCTTTCTTGGTATCGTTCTGAACGCATTCGCGGGGCTTGGTTCTGTCAGGATCATACAATCTACCCAATCCATAGTATGCCGCAGCCTTTGCCACCTGATACTCCGTTTCGCTATACACGACCACTTGCATTTTTTGCAACCACGAGCGGAGGGAGTACCATGATTTTTCATCAACACCCCTGATTTCCTCCAGCGTGTTTTCATACGTTGTTTTGGCCTCCGCAAACAAACGTTCTCGTTCTGAAGGAAGGTCTGATTTCCCACATGCCTCCATCATATTTTCGGCGCCCTTCACCTGCTCCAAAGGATCGCCCACGGGCGCAAGAAAGGGGATGATTACCTTCAAAACCGCCATAACCATAATTGCCGTGAGTCCCTTTTTACCCCATCGTTTGAGCTTTTTTCCCCAAGGCTCCTTGGGCTTTTCCGGCACCGGATTTACCTTCGGTGGAACAATGATCGTGGGGGAAGGGCTGGGAGCCTGCTTTTGATTTACGTTCAAAGCATTTAACATAGCCTGAGCATTACCAAATCGTTTCATAATCAATGGTGTTTAGGTCTGAGCTGGTGTATGATTAATCAACGGCCGTGGCGCATTCAATCCAATCGCGCATAGCATCCGAAACCAGCACGTTCCCCCAATCTAAGGGAAGCTTGTTCTCGTGACGATACTCCGCATCCTGAGGCAATTCCCCCGTAAGCATCTCGTAAGCCGTTACCCCAAGCGCGTAAACATCTGTATGAAAACCAACCGGATACGTCGGATTTTGTTGTTCGATGGCGGCATAGGGCGGCGTAGCCACGATTCCGTTTTGCCGATCCGGCTGGCCAATGACAAACGATGCCCCAAAATCAATAATCACAGGCTCAAGCCTCCCATTATCGGGCGTCATGATGATGTTTTGTGGCTTAATATCCCGATGTATGATGTTTTTTTCATGAATGGCAACGACACCGCTCAGGATTTTTTGCATCAGCGGGATCATCTCCGCTTCGTTGATGCGCTTATTCGGTTGCCGCTTCATATATTCAGACAGGGTGTCGCCTTCGTAATACCGCATAATCATAAACCATGTGCCTTTGTCCTCCACCAAGTCCTCCACCCGCACAACATGTTTATGATTTACACAATAGGCACGTGTGTATTCTTGCTTGAAGTATTCTCTTTCCTCATCCCACGCAGTTCCTTGGCCTGGAAGTGGCAAGACCAAGTCGTCTTTACGCGAGACGAGGTCTGCCCGAAAACATTCCTTTAAAACTTTCTGGACGCCGTGCGGATCAGTCGCCAAGTACGTACACGCAAATCCGCCCTGCCCTAACGCTTCCAGAATCGTGTACTTATCGGCAATTTTGCTACCTATTGTTCTGAACATGAGATTATGGGATTAAATAGGGTTGGGTAACGCCTTCAGGTCAAGGGTTGGCGGACGCGAATGGGTTAACCTGCCACCAGACGGACCTTTCCACGTTCAAAAAACCCGAAA
>DDTM01000013.1 GCA_002344075.1 Bacteroidetes bacterium UBA2364 | reverse complement strand
AGATGTGTATAAGAGACAGCCCCCTACCTGTGCATGCGCCCCCCCCACCAGCTCCGGCGCCACAAGCTGTTCCAAAAATCGAGGTTCCTTCGGCGCAAGCCACTCCTTCAGGGCACATAGTAAAAGCACCGATTGTCGGAACTTTTTACAGCGCCTCTTCTCCGGAAACGCCACCATACGTAAAAGTGGGTGACTCGGTCAGCGAAGGTCAAACACTTTGTATCATCGAAGCCATGAAACTAATGAATGAAATTGAAGCAGAGGTTTCCGGTAAGGTTCTTCAGATTCTTGTTGAAAATGGGAAACCGGTTGAATACGACCAAGCCTTGTTTGTTATCGGTTAACCAATTTCTATTCTTACACCCGCATTTATGGCAATCAAAAAAGTACTTATTGCAAACAGGGGCGAGATTGCTCTTAGGGTTATCCGAACCTGTGCCGAAATGGGCATCAAAACAGTTGCTGTATTCTCNNCGGCAGACCGAGAATCACTCCCTGTTCGGTTTGCCGATGAGGCGGTGTGTATCGGCCCGCCAGCCTCCAAAGAAAGTTACCTGCGCATGGATCGCATTATCTCGGCTGCCGAAGTAACAGGGGCCGACGCCATCCATCCGGGCTATGGCTTCCTCTCGGAAAACAGTGAGTTTAGTGCCATTTGTCAGGATCATGGCCTTAAGTTCATAGGCCCCTCTCCGGAATCTATTGACCTGATGGGCAACAAAAGCAAAGCCAAGGAGACCATGGTAAAAGCGGGCGTACCCGTTGTGCCCGGCTCCAATGGCGTGGTCAATTCCGAAGCACAAGCCCTGTCTTTGGCGAATAAAATGGGGTATCCCATTATGATCAAAGCCAGTGCTGGAGGTGGGGGTCGGGGGATGCGCCCGGTTTTTGCCCCATCCGAGCTATTGAAAGCGTTCAATACAGCACGGCAAGAGGCCGAAGGAGCATTCGGAAACGGCGACGTATATATGGAGAAATTGGTTCTCAACCCACGGCATGTGGAAGTTCAAATTTTGGGTGATGGTAAAGGGAATGTTGTCCACCTTGGTGAACGCGACTGCTCTGTACAACGTCGTCATCAAAAATTGGTTGAGGAAACCCCTTCCCCTGCTGTTAATGAAGACCTGCGCCAGCGCATGGGCGAAGCCGCCTGTAAAGCCGCCCGAACCCTAAATTATGAAGGAGCCGGAACCGTAGAATTTCTTTTAGACGCTTCTGGGGCCTTTTATTTTATGGAAATGAATACCCGGATTCAGGTGGAGCACACCGTGACAGAAGAAGTAACCGATATCGACTTGATCGAAATGCAGCTCAGGGTGGCCAATGGCGAGTCTATTGATCCGAATTGGCGAATCCCAATTTCGGGACATTCTATCCAATGCAGGATCAATGCAGAGGATCCTTATCGTGATTTCCGGCCTTCTCCGGGCAAAATTACGGCATTCCACACCCCAAAAGGCCATGGTGTGCGGGTAGATACACATGCTTCGGCGGGGTATGTGATCCCCCCCTATTATGATTCGTTAATTGCCAAACTGGTAGTCAAGGCAAGGACTCGTGAACTGGCTATTGCCAAAATGCGGCGTGCATTGAATGAATTTGTGGTAGAAGGCGTAAAAACCACCATCCCATTTCATCGCCAGTTGATGGAAGATCCCCGTTTTATCTCTGGACAATTCGATACAGGTTTTATGAGTGGTTTTAGTCTGAAATAATGCCAACTGACTTTTGAAAAAATCACCGGTATCACAGATTCGGTGATTTTTTCTTTTTGGAAATCAGGTTAACCCATGAGGTGGCTATATTTAGACCAAGGCTCGCCGAGGAGTGGTGAACCATTTTGAACAGGGTCTTCGGCTACAACACACAACGCAAAAATGGCTAAATTGGGTAACGAAAATTTATTAAAAATATAGATGCATCAAAAAATTGTTATTCTGGATTTTGGCTCACAGTTTACACAACTGATCGCACGCCGAATCCGCGAATTGGGGGTTTATTGCGAAATTTATCCATGTACAAAGCCTGTACACGAAGTAGAAGCCCTTCAAGCATCCGGCCTTGTATTATCAGGCGGCCCAAATTCAATTTATGATACCGGAGCACCACAATTAGACCCAGCATTTCTGAACCTGTACCGCTCGGATGGCCGATTGATGCCCATACTTGGAATTTGTTACGGACTTCAGGCTATTGCCCATCTTGAGGGCGGCAGCGTAGAACGGGCCGCTAAACGAGAGTTTGGTCGGGCACACCTGAATGCGGCCTCTGACGAGCGACTCTTTGCCGATATGCCAGCCAATGCCATTGTTTGGATGAGTCATGGAGATCACCTCACGGCACTTCCTGACGGGTTTCGGGTCATCGCATGCACCGAAAATGCACCAATTGCGGCTGTGCGGTCTGATACAAAACCTATTTGGGGCGTGCAATTTCATCCCGAAGTGGCCCATACACCCGAAGGTAAAACCCTTTTCCGGAATTTTGTACTGGATATTTGTGGATGTCGGGGGGATTGGACAGCGTCTTCGTTTGTTGAGGAGAAAATCGCTGAAATTCAAAAACAAGTAGGCAATGGGCACGTAATCTTGGGTTTATCCGGCGGCGTAGATTCGTCGGTAGCAGCGGTCTTGTTACATCAAGCTTTAGGCGACCAACTTACCTGTATTTTCATCAACAACGGTCTCCTTCGTAAAGGGGAGTTTTCGCAGGTTCAAGAAACTTTCCGAGACCACTTCCACATCCGGTTGAAAGCCATTGATGCTTCCGATCAGTTTCTGAACGAACTGGCAGGGATTACAGATCCGGAAGCCAAACGCAAAACCATCGGAAGGGTTTTTATCGAGGCTTTTGAGCGTGTCACCCATGAAATATCGGATGAATTGGGGTTGAAACCTACATTCTTGGCACAAGGAACCCTGTATCCAGATGTCATAGAGAGTGTGTCGTTCAAAGGCCCATCTGTGACCATTAAGTCCCATCATAACGTGGGCGGGCTTCCTAAAAACCTTCCATTTCAGCTTATAGAACCCTTCCGCGAATTATTTAAAGATGAAGTCCGCGCAGTTGGCCGTTTTATGAACGTCCCAGAATCCATTGTGGACCGTCATCCCTTCCCTGGTCCGGGACTGGCCATCCGCATTATTGGCGAGGTCACTCCCGAACGTCTGGCCTTATTAAAAGAAGCCGATGCGATATTTATCGAAGAACTCAAACAGAAAAAATACTATCTTGAAACTTGGCAGGCTTTTGTGGTGTTACTTCCTGTACAATCTGTGGGAGTAATGGGCGATGAACGGACGTATGAAAACGTCTGTGCATTACGGGCCGTGACCAGTGTAGATGGTATGACCGCAGACTGGGCCCATTTGCCATATGACTTTTTGGCACATGTTGCTAACCGTATTATCAATGAAGTTCGTGGAATCAACCGGGTTGTGTATGACATTAGTTCGAAACCACCCGCAACCATCGAATGGGAATAGAACCAAAAAATAATCGAAGCTATGAAACGTATCGTTCTCTTTCTCCTTTTGCTCTCGCCCGTAACAAATGCCTACGCACAGGCCGTTCCTAAAAACGAAGTGGCAGAGTTTACCTTCGAGCGCGGTTTAGAATTATACCGCCAACAAGAATACAATTTAGCCTACCAGCGTTTCTCGCGGGTTATTTCAGATTTCCCACTGAACCAAAAAACCACCGCAGCGATGTTGATGGGAGCACGAGCCTTGTTTTCGCAGGGGATGTTCAGAGAGAGTGTCGAGTTGGTCAACCAACTTTTAAGTAAATATCCGGATAGCCGCTATGTTTCGGACGCCAACAGGCTAAAAAGTATGGCATCTGGCCAAAACAACAATCCACAACAACCCCAGGTTTTTAACCTCGGCATTGCCCTTCCACTTAAAGCAAGTGATACCTATGTACGAGCATTGTTCAATGGCATCCGAATTGCCGTAGAAGACTACAACAGTTCCCGTCCTAGAATCCCCGTTAAAATGGTATTTCGGGATTCTGGCGGAGAACTGGATCCGGCGCAAATTGCCATGACCTCCCTCATCCGGGATGGTAAAGTTGGTGCAGTTATCGGGCCATTGTTTAGCCAAGAAGCGCTTTCGGCTGCTGAAGTTGCAGACCGTTCACAAGTGGTGATGGTGGCACCTGTTGCGACCGAAAGCCGGGTATCGGATGGAAAACGCCATGTATTTCAAGCCAGTTCGACCTTCACCATGCGTGGTCAGCTTATGGCACGATATGCCGTTTCCGACTTGGGGTACAAAAATGTGGGCGTTGCTTATGAGAGTAATTCGCAAAATGAACAAACCGTACAATCCTTCACTGCCGAGGTGAGGAGACTGGGCGGAACTGTCGTCTTTAGCAAGGCATTGACAGCTGCCAGTGAATGGGCAAGATTTGGACGCTCAATCCCAACATCCCAACTATCGCAGGCACAAGCCATCTATATGCCCATCAATGGTCGTGATGCCGCCCGAAATATCGAAAGTGCCCTTACCTCGTTAGATCAGGTGCGTGCTACCAATGTGGTCTTAGGGAATTCTGATTGGCATGATCTGTCTAATGCCGATCTGGCAAGCCGCTATCGGGCAGCTTATACAAGCGATTTTTGGGTAAGCCCCACCGACCCACGTGTTCAAGAATTTGCACGCAAATATCAGTCCGTAACAGGTCAAATGCCGGATGAATTGGGCCTTTCTTATGCTGGTTACGATTTGACCAATTTTTTAATCACGCAAATGCGCAACATACCAGAAGGCAGTTCGCTCCAGCAACAAATTCGGACAGCAGTACCTTTCGATGGACTGGGACGCCGCTATGATTTCCGAAATGGCAATCAAAACCAAGCCGTCTTCTACCTTCGTTACCGCAATGGTCTGATTACCTTAGACCGTTAAGTAGAAATCAAGGGATGGTGTGCAATATTACAGGATTTTCAACGTTCCTGCCGGATCACATTGGCCCAATTAAAACAAAAAATAATGTATCGCTTATTTGGAATAGTATTGCTTGCACTGGCCACAAGTATTTCGGCTTGTAGTGGTTCTAAGCAAAACAAACAGAAATACCAGACACCGCAAGAAGCGTTTGAAAAAGGGATAGCGCTCTACGAAAAAAAGCGTTATACCGATGCCATCGAGTTCTTTAAAGGTGTATTCGACTTTGGCCGCACCAATGAATGGGCCGATGATGCCCAATACTATCTTGGTCTCAGTTACATGGGCAGCAAAGACTATATGGTGGCCGAACAAGAGTTGATGCGCTTTGTCTCGTTATATCGCTCGGATCCTCGCTCCATCGAGGCCGAGTTCCAACGTCTGATCTGCTATTATAGATTGTCCCCAACCTTTGAACTGGACCAAACGGATACCGATCGTGCCTTGACGAATATGAATATTTTCTTACAGCGGTATCCGAATGACGACCGTAGTTCTCAGATTAGCCTCATGATCAAAGAACTGCGGGAAAAGTTGGGGCAAAAAGCTTATGAGGCTGGCAAAACATATGAAAGACGCGGGTATTATCAGGCAGCCGCACATACGTTTGAACAAGTATTACAGAGTTATGCCGACACCTCGTGGGCAGACAATGCCCTGTTAGGCGCCATTCGTTCGTATGTCCTGTATGCCAAAAACAGTGTGGAAAGCAAACAAGCAGAACGCTTCGACAAAGCCATTACAACCTACAACCGTCTCGTGGAGTTGTACCCGAAAAGTGAAGTATTAAAAATGGCAGAAGTACTTTATATGGAAGCCACTGCTCTTAAATCCGCCATCAAACCAAAATCTTAACCCATATTTGGATGAACGATTCCCTATATGGTCTTGAATACTGCAATCCTTTTGCAAGGAGCACAAAATGGCTTCTATAAGTCTTCAAGCGGAGGCATTGGAGATGCGGTTTGGGCGTAGGTTGCTCTTCCGTAACCTCAATATTGAGGCATCTTCTGGGGAGTTTCTGGCGATAACCGGACAAAATGGGAGCGGGAAATCTACTTTGATGCGCATTTTGGCTGGCATTCTCGCCCCAACAGCCGGAAAGGTTCAATTATTGGCCAATGGCGTAGAACTACCAGAACGTCCTTTTTTTGTCGGTTTGGTTGCACCATATCTGAACTTATATGAAGGCTTCACCCTTCGCGAAAACATGCGGTTTGTTGCCCGGGTACGTGGGCTTGATACGACCACCGCCACCGAAGAGGCCCTCATCCAGAAAGTTCAACTTCAAGGACGTGCAGACGAATTGGTGGGTAATTATTCTTCCGGAATGAAGCAACGAGCACGGTTTGGGCTTGCCTTACTCACCAATCCGCCTATCTTAATACTTGATGAACCAACCGCCAATTTAGACGATTCAGGCAAAGCCTTTGTATGGAATACCATAGAGGAAGCCCGAACTTCAGGAAAATTGGTCTTGATGGCCACCAACGAAGTGGGAGAAGCGGAACGTGCAGACCGTCAAGTAAAGGTGGAGCGACCAAACATGAGATAACTTGCGCTGGCATCGCTTCGCTAACTTCGGCTATAAAACAGTTTTGATGCTTAACCATTTATCTTCTATCCATTTGCATCCTAAAAAAGACAACACAGCTATGCAGTTTAGTGCCCTACCTCCCGATGCCCAAGTATGGGTTTATATTGCAAACCGTCCGCTAAGCACAGAGGTTCAACAAGCGGTTTTGGAACACCTGAAGGTCTTTTTTGCTGCATGGAAATCCCATGGCCGTCCCGTTCGAGGGGCAGCACGGTTTTGGGCAGATCGTTTCTTGTGCGTAGGTGCTTTTATAGAAGGTGGTACTATTTCAGGCTGCGGGATAGATGCCTCGGCACATGCCATTAGTGCTCTTCCCGAAGTATTTGGTTTTACTTGGGAATCCCCCCTCAAGGTATTTTATCGGGATTCAACAGGCGCTATTCAATCTGTACCTAGGGCCGTTTTTCGCAAAATGGTACAGGAAAAGCATGTTGGTTCGGAAACCATCGTTTTTAATCCCGGCATTACTGAAGTGGAAGCCCTTGAGAATCAATCATTTGAACTGCCCTTAAAAGATGCCTGGCATGCAAAAGTTTTCCGATTGCCTGCCGTCTCGCCCGTTTAATGGAGCATATTCCATTCGGGAAAAGTGTCTTTCCAAACTTCCGCCTGAACCATATCGTGCGGCGAAAGATCCGTGAGGATGCCAGAGCGATCTATGAGCCAAAAGCGGCTTGCAAACGAAAAGGCCAGATGAAGATCATGGGTAGTGACCAATATGGCTTTTTTTTCCGTTTTTGCCCACTTATACATCCATCTAAATAATGCTGCTTTTCCGGGAAAGTCCAGAAAAGCAGTAGGCTCATCTGCCAAAATAACGGGCGTTTTTTGTGCCAGCGCACGCGCAATCATGAGTCTCTGTCGCTCTCCATCGCTCAATTCCATTAGCAACCTTTCTGCAATATGGGTGGCGCCGGTTTCCTGAATGGCTTCTTCGATGCAGCACTGGTCTTCGTATGTCAGTTGGCCGCTCCAACCAGTAAACGGATACCGCCCCAGTGCCACCAACTCGCGCCCTGTAAGGAAACCGGCCTCCACACGATCGGTGAGGATCAGGGCAAGGTATTGTGCACGTTGCTGGGACGACAAACTGCGGACAGGCACTTGATTCCACATGAGGTGTCCGGAAAGTGGTGGAAGCAAACCTGCCAGTGTTTTTAATAATGTAGATTTTCCCACCCCATTCGGCCCAATCAAACAAACCAGTTCTCCTGCTTCGAGCCGTAGGTTCAATTGCTCAAGAAGCACTTTCTTCCGATGTCCAATAGCCAAGTTTTCGGTGGAAAGCATCACGAATTAGCTCGTTAAAGTGGTACGTTTAAACAAAATCCAAAGAATAACAGGCAAACCCAATAAAGCCATTAGCGCATTTAAGGGCATAATCTGTCCATTTCCGGGGAGCAACGTTAAGTTAGAGGCGAACAACGCCAGCATACTTCCCCAAAGAGCTGCACCAGGGATCAGCAACCGATGGTCGGCGGTTTGAAAGTAGAGTCGCGCTATATGGGGCACGGCAATGCCCAAAAAGGCTATAGGGCCACAAAAAACCGTTGTAACACCTGCGAGTACCGAAGTAAGAATGAGCAAAGAAGTTTGAACCGAACCGACACCCACGCCTAAACTTTGGGCATAAGTGACGCCCAGCATCAAGGCATTTAGCGGCTTTGCCATCAGCCATGCCACCAACAGCCCTACGCCCACAATTGGGCCAAACCAAAGCAGATCGGCAGGAGACACGCCACCAAAACTCCCCATTCCCCAAATGGAAAAAAGCCGAATTTGATCTGCCGGGCTAAAAAAGACCAATAAATTGACTACTGCTCCAATGACATACCCGAACAAAACACCCAGTATCAGCAACGAGGCTGTCCCTCCTGTTCTCCGAGAGGCAAGTAGCATAAGGAAAAGGGCAAGACCAGCGCCCAAACTTCCGGCCAGAATATGAGAAAAGGTAGAAATGATACCCGTCCCCGTAAGTAAAACCACAGCAACTCCCAAACTTGCACCAGATTGAACCCCCAGTTCAAACGGGCCTGCCAATGGATTTCTGAAATAGGTTTGCATGAGTAAGCCAGCAACACCCAAAGCAGCCCCTGACAGCACGCCAGAAAGTGCCCTTGGGAACCGAATGGCCCAAAGGATCGCTCGCTGTTGATCCGTAAGTTGATTTTGATTCCACAGATATTGTACCGGAATCACTTCACTGCCTGCCAACAAAGCCCAGCCAAACAAACCCATCCCCAAAACAGGTAGTACCCAGAAACGGTGACGCATCATTGCAACCCTTTAAAATACTGGATCCGATATCCTTTTGTCTGATCCGGGTAAAAAATAGCCCGAAGATCCCGAAGGATAACATCTGGTTCTAAAACCGCCGCTTCAAAAAAACGTCCGTCATATGCAAAATAGGCCCCTTTTCGGGCAGAGGGCAACATCACAAACCGTCCATCTGTTTGCCTGATGGCTGCTTCATCCTTAAAGGGTACGGTTCCAATCCAATGAGTTGCATTTTTTGTACGCCCCAAGACGCCCTCAAAATCTAACGTAAGGGTAGCTGCGGTGTCTTGTATGGCATAGGTTGCACCTGCGTCGCGAATCAGATGAGACATAAAACTATTTGAACCCGCTACGTACCAGTTACCATTAAAATAACTTCCGGTAAAGACAACGGGCTTAGGCCCAAGTTCATGCATTTCTTGCAAGGCTCGATAGCGCTGTTTTAGTCCATTAAAAACCAGATTGGCTTGGGCCTCTTTGTTGAAAAACAATGCCATAAACTTAATCCATTCCGTGCGGGCAAGCGGACTGGATTCGGCAAATTCACCATTGAGTACCACCGAGATCGGAAGGGGGCGAAGTTTATGATGGATATCTGTAGGAGCACCCATTGCATACCCCATCACCAGATCTGGTTTTAAGCCCAATATTTTTTCGGTGTCCAACTCCTGACTTCCCACCTCTGCAACAGTTTGCGCTTTCGCTACAAGAGTGGGCAAGGTGATAAATGATTTCCCGGCATGTCCCACCCATTTTTCCAAAACACCCAATTGCTGTAACCCTGGGAGTTGCGTAGTGGATGTGGTTATCATTTTTTGTACCGGAATGGTGACAACAGCATCCGAAGACACTTTTGGCATAGGCGCACCGCATACCTTAAGTACATAGGTGAACGTTTTAGAAGTGCCCGGCCATGCCCGAATAACTTTCACTAATTTATAATTTCGATGATACGTAACCGAAAATCCTTCCGCCTCTTCGGGCTGGATTTGAACCGGAAAATAATCTCGGCTGGGATCAAACGGCGTATTACATCCGCTTTGGTCTGGTATTACCGATGAAGAGGAAGGTTGACAACCCAAGAAGGTAATCGGAATGAAGAAGAAAATCCACTTAATGGAGGACATATCATGAACATAAAAAGGGTATGCAGCACAGACCTGTACCAAGGGAACATTATGCGGTAAGATAGTCTCTCTTAATGTCAAGTTGGCGTAATTAACCGCGAAAATATTTGTTTGGGTGTGTGAAGGGATTGGATGTATCTTTGGCCCTGCGCCAATCACCTGTTTTCCGCTTTACACCCTTTTTGTAAGGGCCTATATATCGTTATAAATAAACAAGGCCGATGCACTTTCCGATTCTGAAAGATTTACTGATCATCTTATTGTTTGCGGCTGGGGTGGTTTATGCCTTACAACGGATAAAAATACCGGCCATTCTGGGGTTTATCTTAACAGGAATACTCATAGGGCCATTTGGAATGGGGCTTATCTCTGCCATACACGAGATTGAGGTCATTGCAGAGATCGGGATCATCCTATTGTTATTTGTTATCGGGATCGAGCTTTCCCTAAAACAGCTTTTTTCTATTCGGCGAACCGTTTTCCTGGGAGGCATGGTTCAAGTGGGTCTAAGCATTGCTTTAGTAGGATTAATCACTTGGCTTGGCGGTTTGGCTTGGCAACAAGCTGTTTTTATGGGGTTTCTGGTCTCCCTTTCCAGTACTGCTATTGTTCTGAAGCTCCTCCAAGACAAAAACGAAATAGCAGCACCTCATGGCCGAAATGCACTTGGAATTCTGATCTTTCAAGACATTATTGTAGTCCCAATGATGCTCGTTGTTCCAATTATGGCCGGAGAAACGGATTCCGTAACCACTTCGGTCATGCTGCTCTTTGCCAAGACTTTTGCGGTTTTGGTCTTCACGTATTTATTGTCGCGGTTTGTTTTACCTGTGGTCTTTTATCAAGTTGCCAAAACAGGTAATAAAGAGTTATTCCTAATCACCACCTTTTTACTGTGTTTTTCCTTGGCCTTTCTGACTGCCGAGGCGGGTCTTTCGATGGCACTGGGGGCCTTTATTGCCGGACTGCTCATTTCGGAGTCTGATTACAGCCACCAAGCCGCTGGAACCATTCTCCCGTTTCGCGAATTGTTCACCAGTTTCTTTTTTGTTTCTGTGGGAATGTTATTGGACTTTGGATTTTTCGTGGGACATTTATGGATTATTGTCGGACTTACGCTTGCAGTAGCGGTTCTAAAAGTTCTTGTCGTTTATATCGCTGTTGCAGTACTAAAATACCCAACCAGAACCACCCTCTTAACCGGAATTGTGCTTTTCCAAATCGGAGAATTCTCCCTCATCTTATCAGACATAGGAATTGAATATAGGCTACTTACACCTGATCTAAATCAATATTTTCTATCCGTTTCTATTCTGACCATGTTGCTCACGCCCTTTGCCGTGTTGTATGCGGACAGATGGACACGCCCCATCGTGGAAAATAATCACACTAAAAAGACCTCTTCGGACATAAAAAACACAGAAACCCTAAAAAACCATTTGGTTATTATCGGATATGGGCTAAATGGCTCCAATGTTGCCAAAGCAGCAGACTATGCCCACATTCCTTATCACATTCTTGAACTCAATCCAGAAACCGTCAAACGTGAAAAAGCAAAAGGTTTGCCGATTCACTATGGTGATGCGATGAAAGACGCGGTACTGGAAACGGTAGGCATAGACAATGCGCGGGTGGTAGTGGTCGCCATTTCGGATCCACAGGCCACGAAAACTATTGTGGCCAATATCCGGCAACACACCCAATCGGCCCGGATTGTCGTCCGAACCCGATACACCTCTGAAATCCCCGATTTACTTGCCATTGGGGCAGACGAGGTAATCCCTGAAGAATTTGAAACATCCATCGAAATCTTTACAAGGGTCATGCATAGTTTTATGGTTCCTTTAGATGAAGTGGATACCTTTGTCGAAAAGGTACGATCCGACAATTACCGTGCCTTTAGACAGCAAGCAAAACCCGGAGAGATATGGGCCACTTCCCCCATACCAGAACTCCGCATTTCTTGTGTACGTGTTCTGGGAGACAGCAACGAAGTGATCGGTAAAACCATTGCAGAAGCCCAGATACGGCAAAAATATGGAATTACCATTCTGGCCGTACAACGCAACGGGGTCTTCATGGAAGTCCACTCTCCCGATATCCAGATCAGACACCAAGACACCTTATATCTGAGTGGTTCAGGACAAAATATTGAACAGTTTTACCGTTTGATTGGCTGATGAGCTTCAAAAAAATACATATCCTGTATCGGGTTTTAACGAAAAAGCGTTCGCGAAGCCCATTCACACAACGTCCGGAGTTTTTAAAATATGTCCTAATCTTTATCCTCTTATTCATAATAGCTCCAATGGGTTATATGTGGATAGAAAGTTGGACTTTTTTTGATGCTTTTTATATGACCTTTATTACCCTTGCCACCATCGGATATGGCGAGATTCATCCACTCCATCCATTGGGCAGGCTTTGGACGATCATAATTGCTTTTTGGGGTATCGGACTGGGTGGATATCTTTTCACACGTTCGGTTGAATACATGATCGGAAAAACACAATTATTTGAACGTCGTATGAAACACGCCATTGAAACACTCTCGGATCATACCATTATTTGCGGTTTTGGTCGTATCGGCGAACGGATTGCACAAGGTCTTCAAGAAGCAGGACATCCTTTTGTGGTGATTGAACTAAGCGAAGAGCGGGCCGCTCGAATACAAACGGCGGGGTATCTGTATATTCTGGGGAATGCAGAAGAAGAAGAAACCCTCGGAAAAGCGGGAATTCTTCGTGCCAGAAAATTGGTTCTTGCATTGGAACAAGACCGCGATAATGCTTTTTTGGCATTGATGGCCAGAGGCATGAATCCTAATTTGTTTATTTTGGCCCGAACCGATTATGCGACCCCACACAACCGTTCCTTACTCACCCGTGCTGGTGCAGACAAGGTCATCTCTCCGTATGAGATTGGGGCAACCCGCATGACCCAACTCCTCACCCGACCACTTGTTCATTCGTTTATGGAAGAATTGGACACCTTCCGAAACCTTAAGGTAGAAATGGACGAGATGTTGGTAGGCCCTAATGCACGGCTCAATGGGAAATCATTGGCCATGCTCAATATCCGACAAACATTTGGCGCCATTATTATTGCCATTCACGATCCCGTAAAGAATGAAACCCTCTTTAATCCCGATGCAAAAACGATTATCGAGGCCGGGCAAACATTGATTGTTATGGGTGTTGGCAACCAACTACGTGATCTTGCACACGCCTGCCAAAATTAACAATGTGCGCACTGTTTTTAACTTGGGAAGCATCTTGTTTTTTCTTAATTTGACCAATTAACTCTAATCACGTATTTCACCACCCAAATTTACCTAAAAAATGCGTGCCAGGTTTTTTATTTTCAGTAGCTTATTCGTAAGCCTTTCTTGGGCCATTGCCCAACAGTCCGGCGTATTTGACCAACGCGCCTTGGCCAAAGTGTATCAAACCAAAGCCCCGGCCTTAGACACCCTTCCAGAGGTGACCTATTCCTACATCCAGTCCGCTTCAGCCGAAGCATTCTGGCAATCGGTGGGAAAAGAACACAAACCCTTGTTGCAAATGCTAAACCGTGATATCATGGGACGTATTTCAACATCAGATTCCCTGATTGTGCCCAATCAGTTAGGGTTGGATCATCGTGCTTATTCCCCATTTCCTAAATACTACGCTGGTGCAGAGTTGTTGGATAAATTTTTTGTGGTGGATAAAAGCCATCAATTATATGCTGCCTACGAATTTGGGAAATTAGCCCGCTGGGGAGTCGTCAGTACGGGTCGTAAAGGTGCAAAAGCCATCTGGACACCTTCGGGTCGGTTTAACTTCAACTGGCGACAAGATTTTCGGATTTCAAGTGACAGTCCACCCGGACAAGAATGGCGATTGAATTGGGTGTCTAACTTTTATTTGGAGCGGGGAATTCATACCCACCAGTACGCCATTCCGGTAATTGGAGCAGCCAGCCATGGCTGTGTACGAATGATTGATGCCGATGCCAAGTGGGTGTATGAGTGGCACCGTGGATGGGTGATGAAAAATAAACAACTCTTAGAACAAGGTAACATGGTGGTCGTTCAAGGAGAAGATCTACCACGCGCCAAAAAACTATTTGTAAAAGAAAAAACAGGCCCTCACCTAAAAATGATTTCACTGCCGCCTGACCCTTGGACGATTGAAGCAGGAAGTCCTCAACAAAAAATGTTCGACCGCCGGAGGGAGCGCCATCAAAGTGCTACAGAGGCCAGTCGCTGAACAAAAACCGAATAATCAGACTCATCACCACCCGTAAATACAGGAGCCAATCCTCCATGAAAAAAATATTTTTAATCTTACCCCTGTGGCTAAGCTTGAGTGTTCAGGCACAGCCTACCAAACCACCTGCCGAGGAACCGCCCAAATCGTTGGATCACTTCAATCAAGAGGCCCTGCGTGCCATTCAGGACAACCAGATTGGCAATCCGGATGAAATCCCACAAGTTTTTTATGACTATTATGTGGTAAAGGAAGACTCTCGGCTACGCGCCCGCCTGAACCTTTATGAATATATGGGCATAAACAAGGGCGACACACAAAGTCGGGAAGGCCAGGTTCTGATTCAACTAATCAACCGAAACCTTCTGGAAGAACTCCATCCGGGTGATACCCTTGTGGTACCAACGCAATTGGGGCTTGATTTACGGGCCTATTCCCCCTTCCCACGTTATTACCAAGCGGCAAAGGAGCACAAAAAGATTATTATCTTAGACAAAGAAATTCAGGCATTTGCAGCCTACGAAGACGGTGTACTCCGGCGTTGGGGAATTATCAACACCGGAACCGATGCTTCTCAGACTCCTGAAGGACGATTTAACGTAAACTGGAAAGCAGAGAACCGCATTTCCTCGCTCAGCCCCGGTGTGTTAAAACCCAAAGAATCTGATGAAATGTGGGACATGACATGGGTGATGAATATTCACGAGAAGCGCGGCATTCATATGCACCAATACGCCATGCCCACAGGAGGCCCTGCCAGTCATGGATGTGTCCGAATGAATGATGCGGATGCCGAATGGCTGTTCAACTGGGTGGATGTGTGGGAGACCTCGAAGCCCAATGCCGAAGAATGTACAGGATCGAAAGACTGCAAAATCACCAAGCAAGGCACCATGGTGCTGGTGCTTGGGCCAGACCCTAAGGGCAAAGCCCAACCGTTTGTGTACAAAAATCGTTATCCGATTCTCAAAATTATTGACCTGCCCACCGATCCTTACAGCATTCCTGCCGGGACCGACCAGCAGAAATTTTTTGATCGGATCAGGCTTGGAAAAGGCACAACAGCCAACAGAGGCGTAGCAAGCCCGATGCCGAGAACCACCCAGGCCAAACCACGAACTACGGCTACTAAGCCAAAAAACAACCAAGCAAAACGGCGCTAATCCTGATCTATCTATGAAAAACCTGTTCACGGAACTTCGAGAGCAGGTTTTTTGTTTGAGGTGTTTTCAGCATCTTACTGCCCATAATCCGGAGCTTTTATGATAAAAAAACTGCTTTTTGTTTTTTCTTATGGCCTAATGGCCTTGGGGAGTACCCTTGCGCAAGACCCTGATGTGAATCTGGAAGGGCTTGAGCGTGCAGGCTTAGACTCGCTTTATAGTAGCATGAGAGGCGATGTTCAAAAAATCCCGGAAGTCTCATGGGAGGTACACCTTGTAACCGAAACCTCCACCCTTATGGCCCGGCTAAACCTCTATGAAAAATACGGCATTAATAAAATTGATGTCCCTTCAAGACGAGCACAAGCGTTGATTAAACTCCTCAACCGTAACGACCTAAAAAATTTGCAAAAGGGTGATTCGTTATTTATTCCGCAACCCTTACATTTAGACTTTAGGGCATACGCCCCTTTTGAGCACATTTGGCCAGCAGCCGATAAATTAGACCAACTTTTGTTGGTGGACAAAACCAACCAGGCGTTTGCCGCTTATGAGAAAGGAAAACTAACCCGATGGGGTTTGGTGGTAACAGGAAAAGATGAAACCCCCACACCGACGGGTCGGTTTAATGTAAATTGGAAGCAACCCTCGCGTATCTCCACCCTTAGCCCGGCTCTCCAAAAACCTAAAAAAGGTGAAAAACCTTCCACCGAAACGTGGTTTCTGAAGTATGTCATGAATATTCACGAATCTCGTGGCATTCACTTTCATCAATACTTTATGCCCACTTCAGGCCCTGCAAGTCATGGTTGTATTCGGTTAGGTGGGCCGGATGCCCGTTGGCTCTATGCTTGGACCCAGCCGTGGGAGACGACAGTGGCCTCGGATTCCGCAATGGTTTGTCATGGGACACGTTGCAAAGTTAAAAAACAAGGAACGCCCGTTCTGGTCCTGCATAAAGACCCTAAAGGAACACCTTCTTTTTTTACCAGGGTCAAAGGTAAGCCAGGCGTTCGTGTGATGCCCCTCCCGAAAAGCCCCTATGCAGTACCTGCCGGAACCCCACAGCAAAAAACCTTCGACCAACTACGATTGGCCGAGGAACGGCGCATAAGGTTAAAGGCACAGAGCGCAGCATCCAAAAAACCAAAGATCACTCCAAAGCCACAGCCAAAAGTCAAACAACGTATTGGGAAACCCAACGCGAAATCACAGTAGATAACTTACAACCGATACGAAAATACATGTTCTTCATACAAGCCGGGGCTGAACCTCCGGCTTTTTTGTGTAACATAATGGAAACGCTTTTTCCACTAAACCACAAAGCAATGAACGCCATTAAAGAAGCTTTTGATCGTGACGGCTATTACCTTGCCAAAGGAATTTATAATGCTACTCAGATAAAAGCTTTAGAACAGGAATTTGACCGAATTGTGGATCAAATCCGTTCCGCAAAACAAGAATCTGTCAATGCCCGCTGGGCAGGGAAGGAAATGGAACGATTAGATGGCGGGGATAGTGTGATCTATCACACACACAATGTTCAACAATTTTCCGGCTTATGGCTCAGGGCCTTATTGGAGCCTGCCTTTTCAGAAGTGGTAACCGCCATTATGGGCGAAAATGTAGTTTTGCACCATACCAAACTTTTCCAAAAACCCGCCGAAAAAGGCTCCCCTTTTCCGATGCACCAAGACTGGAACTACTTCCCTTCTGTCAAAGATACCATGATTGCAGGTATTATTCATGTCTCAGAAGCGACCGATGAAATGGGATGTATTCGGGTATATCCCGGTAGTCACAAATTAGGCCGTATCCAAAATACAGATGGGCAAAATGAGTCTGAATTACTGGCCCAATACCCCATTGAAAATGCAACAGTTATTGAAGCAGAAGCAGGCGATGTTGTTTTTTTTCACTACTTTACTTTACATGGGTCTATGCCCAATCGCTCGCAGAAGGTACGCAAAACGGTGCTGGCACAACTGTATGCCGGAGATGACCGAATCGAAGATGGAATTCTACATCCCGACGAACACTTGGTATTGAATGGCTGGAACCACCATGCAACGCGCAATTCCGCAGGGCATAAAAAATGATCCCGTTTAAACCTATAAATCTATGAATTTGAGCCTTTTACCCACCGAACAAGACATTGCGTTTTATCGGGAGAATGGATACTGGATCTCGTCGAAAATTTTCTCGGACGAGGAACTCGCAGAAATCCGTACCCACCATGCCCAAGTAATTGAAGGGCAGTACGAGACCGGACGAACACCGCATTACAACAGCCATACACCCGGTACCCCGCTTAACCAGATGATCAAAATTGACAATTCTCACTGGGCTGATGCCGTGATTGCCAGAACGGTCATACATCCGGTTATTGGTAATATGGCCGCCATGCTTTCCGGCTCAAAAGGAATCCGTTTGTGGCACGATCAATTACTCTATAAACCTTCTCAAAATGCTGGGACTGGGGCTGTTGGCTGGCATCAAGACCACCATTATTGGCAATGTGCCACACCCTTTAATATGCTTACAGCATGGATTGCCCTTGTGGACGTAAACGAGCAAAACGGCTGTATGGAAGTGGTTCCCGGAAGCCATAATTGGGGACTTCTCAACAATAATGACTTCTTTGAGCACGATTTGGACACCCTTCAAAAACGCATTGAGGCCGAAACCGGAAAACCCTTCCGGCCAGTAGCTTGCCCGCTTCCGGCGGGCGCGGTAAGTTTCCATCATTGTCGTGTCCTACATGGAAGCCGCCCCAATCTGAGCATGGCCCCCCGGCTTTCGCTGGTGGCCCATCTAATGCCCGATGGAACATGCTACAAGGCGAATACGCCTTCCGATCCGCATATGAATGTTCGCCTTTTGTCTGGTCGCGACGGAGATCCGTTTGCCGGACCCTATTTCCCCATGCTCTGGCACGAAAGCGGTACAGGAAATCCTTGGGAAGTTTCAATGGATTAACCAAATGAATGCTTTAAAACAACAATACGAAAATGACGGATACCTGATTTTCCGAGATGCTATATCGGAAACGCTGGCACAAGAAACCTGCGATCATGTATTCTGGTTGTTAGACCACCATCCCGATACCCGTCCAGAGCAATTGCATCACAACATGCTGGTGAACGATCCGTTTATCTGGCGTCTTGCTGGCGACGAACGGCTTTTGGATATTGCCGCGCAATTTATTGGTGACGAGGTGGCCTTATTTGCAGCCCATTACATTGCCAAAGCCCCCAAGACTGGGCAAAAGGTACTCTGGCACCAAGATGGTAGTTATTGGCCATTGGAGCCGATGGAAGTGGTTACACTTTGGTTGGCTGCGACACCCTCCACGCCGGAAAATGGATGTATGCGCATTATTCCCGGAACACACCATGAAAAATTAATTTCTTGGGAAGAGTTGCGTAAACATGACGACGGTGACAATGTACTCGGCTCTGGATTAGACCCTAAATCCATTGACGAATCTCAGGCATTGGACTTGGTTTTGCAGCCTGGCGATGTATCCGTACACAATCCCAATATTATCCATGGATCAGAACCCAATCATTCGGATCATTGGCGCATTGGTCTAACCCTACGCTACATCCCTGTTACGACTAAAATTCTGAATCCAGACCATCATGCCATTTTGTTCAGGGGAAAAGCGGTCTCCGGTGTAAACACCTATACACAGCGTCCTCAGTATGATCCCAAAATCCAT
>DDTM01000038.1 GCA_002344075.1 Bacteroidetes bacterium UBA2364 | reverse complement strand
CCTTTTTCGATCTATCAGATCAAGCTCAATGGCTTGTTCGGTCAAAGCGGGCATTAACTTTTTAAGGCATTCTGACATTTCGCCAAATCTTCGCATGAGGGTTTGCCAGGACGGTGGTTTAGGAAATCCAAAGCTTGTATAATGTTTTTTTGCATAGGCTTCNNGAGAGACCAATTTGCAAAGAGGAGAGGTCTTCCTTTGGCTTGTTTTGGCACAATTTGAGCCGTAGCGTGTTGCAGGCTTATTACAAAAGGTTGTACTTTGAGTTCCATTTGGTTCAAGAAGGGTTTAAGTGTTGGTGTTGTGATTAACACTTTATACTCTTCTTGATTCCATTTGGCTGGATGCTAAAAATTTGATCCGAGAAAATGGCTATTAATGATCCAAAATCATTTATGGACACCCCTCAAGTATATTTAGACCTGAAATATATGCATCCAGCATAGTAAATTAAATTGGTGAAATATTAGTAGCCAAAATTATACAACCTTATACGTGAAACTGTATCGCATCCTCTTTAGTAAGCAGCTATGCAGGCAGTATTCCTTGCCACCAACTTCACCACAATGAAAAAAAACGTTCTGTTGTTCGGTTTATGGGCTTTATTTTTGAGCAGTTGTGACAACAGCATCCAGCCTTATCTCTTAAATGCACCCATCCGCGTTTCAGTTTATGGGTATTTGGATACGGCACGGGATACGCAATTTGTACGGGTGACGGCCTTAGAAAGGGCCGATGGTCGCGGGCTTTATGAGCTTGGAAGCGTAAAAACCATTGTAAAAAGCACCGGACAAACGATCGTGTGGCGCGATTCTTTAATCTCCACCACAAATGGCAAAAAAGAACACTTATTTTATGCTATTTTTCGTGCCCAAGCCGGAGAATCTTATACATTGAAAGCGGCAGACGCAACCGGATACGAGGCCAGTGCCGAGACTACCATTCCAGCAACGCCGTTGGTTTCCGTACAGAGTCCGGCTCGCGATGCTGGGTTGGGCTGGATTCAACAGATTTTTATAAAAACCTCAAAATTGCCTTATCGCGCTAAGGTTTGGTACCATGCCGCAAAAGACGATACAACCCCACCTTCTGCCTTTCGTTTTGATTATCACACGGCAGGTGAATTAAATAGCGGGCAATGGAATGTACCTATTAAGCTCCAAAACGACTTTTTTCGTGTAGCCGATATGCTAAATATAAATACTGGATTGTATATTTATGGTATTTCGGTGGAGGGAGTACAATTAGATGCACAATGGGAGCAACTCTTGAAAAAAACCAATACGCCACTTCAAAACATCACCAATGGACTTGGCTTCTGGGGTTCGCAAAACGGATATGTGGTTGCATGGAAAATACCGCCAGAAACGCTTCGTCAGATGGGGCACATAGACCGCCAATAACTACAAACGACGGGTAACCTTGGGTAGCCACTCGCGCCGCCATGCATCAAATTTACCTCCCAAAATGGCAACGCGCATTTGACGCATCAACCACAAATAAAACGTCAAATTTTGCACTGAGGCAATCCATAGCCCCAAAATCTCACCCGCCTTGAATAAATGACGCAGGTATGCCTTGCTGAATGTTCGATGGATATAGCCCTCCAACCCCGGATCAATGGACGAAAAGTCTGATTCCCACTTTTTATTTTTTATGTTTACAATGCCTTCGGTCGTAAAGAGCATCCCGTTGCGCCCATTTCGCGTGGGCATTACACAGTCGAACATATCCACACCCCGCGCCACGTTTTCAATTAGGTTTTCAGGCGTACCCACCCCCATCAAATAGCGGGGTTTATCAGCAGGTAGAATTTCATTCACCACCTCCACCATTTCGTACATCAATGGAGCGGGTTCCCCTACAGAAAGCCCACCAATGGCATAGCCTTCGAATCCCATATCTACCACGGCACGTGCGGACTCGCGCCGCAAGTCCGGATAAACCACCCCTTGAACAATAGGGAAAAGGGTTTGTTGATAATCATAAAGCGGCTCGGTATGCTCGAAGCGGTCGCGGCATCGCTTTGCCCAGCGTAAGGTTAGGCCCAACGATTTTTTGGCGTATTCATAAGAGGCATCGCCGGGCGGACACTCATCAAGAACCATCATGATGTCGGCGCCAATCGTCCGTTCAATGTCCATAACAGATTCTGGCGTAAAAAAATGCGTTGAACCATCTATATGGCTTTGGAATCGCACACCTTCTTCCGTGAGTTTACGGTTATCCGCGAGGGAGTACACCTGAAAGCCGCCGGAATCCGTGAGCATGGGCTTAGACCAAGAAGTAAACTTATGAAGCCCCCCAACCGTCTCCAACAGCCCTGTACCGGGCCTAAGATAGAGGTGGTATGTATTTCCCAAAATGATTTGTGCTTGTACCTCGTCCAAAAGGTCGCGTGGCGGTACGGCTTTTACGCTACCCACCGTTCCGACGGGCATAAAAATGGGTGTTTCGATAGTCCCATGATCGGTTTCGATCAAGCCTGCACGGGCATGGGTGTGTTCGTCGGTATGGAGTAGGTTGAACTTCATTCAGTTAAGGGGCAACATTCATAAATCGCAACAAGAAAAGAGCCGCCCCATTATGGTGAAGTTGTAAGTATGTCCTTCATGTGTTGGAAGTACGTGCGTACCCTTCGACTATTCACTCCGAGATCGCCATGACCCAAGCGGCTCGCACTCCTTACGTGAACATAAACTTGTCCGGATTGCTCGGCAAGGGCAATTTGGAAATCATCTGTAAAGACCCCAATCCGAAAAGTGGCCGTAATTTTGCTGCTTTCAATACTTTGCGAAACAATCTCAGCCCTATGAAACCAACCATTCCAACGTTTAAGAGATGCCAAGGCGGCCTCGAATACCTGTTTTTGATCCGAGGAAAATGCACGGGTTTCTCGAATACAGTTGGGTTTATTGGGACAAGGTGGTAATGGATTTTCCATTTTGAACATCAGGAGGTGCCGATTTTGGTCGCTATTCGGAAACAACATTCGGGTGCCTCCTAAAAAGACCATAATGCCAGCCAAAACGAACAAATTTTTGCGCTTAAACATTTGGTTTAACTTGTTCATTGTATTTTGAAGGGCACTTTACCAGAATGTGTTTTGCCTCAAACTGTCCGTCTGACAACATCTTGCCCTCTACCACTACCTGTTCGGCGTCTTCAAAATTAGCTGGTTTAAGGTTGTTGTACACCACTTTGATAACTTTTCCATTTTGATCTTTCATATGAAAAGAGAAAATATTCGTCCGTTGATCATATGAATAGGCATTTTCCTTTACCCACGTCCCTACGACATGGGCTTGTGCTCCGGTTGAAGCAGCATCCGTAAAGTTCATATAGCCACCCACTTGCTTACCAAAGTTCATAAACAACAGGGAACCAAATCCAATCAGAAGGACCAATCCTATTATCGTTTTCTTGTTCATAAGGTTTTGTGTTTAAATAACCTAAAGGATAAAGGTATTAAAGAGCCTATTGTTGCTTGGCTTCATGCAATGCCCGTTCCAAGGTGCTAATTTTCTGATCTGTACGGAATAAGTAAATCAAGATTCCTACCCAAATAATTAGTACCACTGCCAGTACCACCCAAATTTTATCATCAGAGACCATCATCGCTTCGTATCCGGTGGGTTGTGCAGTCGGAACGGAATTGGGATCAGACCACTTTGGTTGTTGCCCTTTTAAAAGGGTCAGAAGGTTAAAAAGATACAACATATTTGTCATAAACTTGAATGAAGGTTATTGGATGTAAAACCCTTCGGTATCTTCCTCTACACGTGCAAGGCGGACTCGTTGGTCGAATAGCCACCAGGCAATACCAAAAAAGCCTAAAATGGCCGGATAAAATACGAGCCGCATGGTTGGGTCGGTTATTTTATCAAAGGCTGGATTGCCGCCCGTTCCGGGGTGTAAACTCTCGGTCAAACGAGGCAAGACATACAGCAAGAAAATCATGGACACCACAGAAAACAAGGTATAGACCGCAGAAATACGGGCACGGAGGCGTGGATTATCCAAAGCCGAGCGTAAGACAAAATAAGCCCCACTAATAAGCAGTTGGACAGCAGCCATCATTTGTTTAGGATCGCTTCCCCACCATTTTCCGGTTCCCAAAAACCAAGTAAACCGACTCCATACAATGCCTGTCAGCATTCCCAAAACCCCAAACAACATGGCAATGCGGGTAGCTTCTACGACCTTCATGTCCCATACCAAGTCTTCGGTTCTCAGTACTTGAACCGCAAAATAGGCCGAGACAAAATAGGCCATCATCATAGTGAACCACATTGGTACGTGGAAATATAAATTACGGGCTGTTTGCTCCAAGATGGGTAGTTTGGTTGCAGCCGAGAGGACAAAAGCCGCAAGGATAACAGCCGTCATCCATACGGCAATGCCAATTTTAATTCGTTTTACAACAAGCGTCATGTTACTTTGGCTAAAGGATAAACCATATCCCAGATTGTATGCAAGATCACTCCCGCCACACATAATCAAACAACAAAACCGATGCACTAATCACCGATCCGGCAAAAGCCACCAGCGTGACACAGGTTTCTTGTATCCGCTCCCACCCGCCGTTCAGCAAAATGGTATTGGTAGCTGCAACCACCGACATAAGCAAGGGGATTAACAAAGGGAAGGCCAAAACGGCCAATAATGGCCCACTGTTCCGAGTCCGTGCAATCATGGCAGCCAACAGCGTGGTGGTTCCGGAAAGACCTAAAGTACCTAAAAACAATACCAATGCCAGTTGCCAGAGGTTTTCTACGCTGATGTTCATCAGGAGTAAAAAAGCACCTAATGCCAGCACATTCAATAGAAACAAAAGTACAATATTAAAAGCCAACTTTCCGGCATATACCATACTTCCCCGCGTATGAAGCTGGAGCAACAAAACCGTTCCTTGGTCCACCTCCGAAACAAACCCACGCCCTAAACCAATCACCGAACCAAAGAGCAGGATGACCCACACCAATGCTGCTTGCACCCTTGTACCGATCACCTCGTTCCCCAAAGATACCACCACCAAAAACAACGTGGATGCAATGAACATCAACAACATATTGAGTGCATATCGGCTTCTCAGTTCCAGACGAACGTCTTTTTCAAATACGGCGTAAGCACCATTGAACCAATAGCGGAGTTTCGAGTGCGTTTGAGTGGTATGTGGCATATTCTTCTTGGGCATAAAGCAGGTCTAAAACTCCCCGACAAACCCTATCTCAGGTTGCAAAAGGTGGCCAGAATGCTGTTGAACCACCTGCTGCACATGCGTAATTAAGGTCCGGACATCGGCGGCAGTTGCCCCACCTCTATTTACAATGAAGTTGGCGTGCTTGGAGGAAATTTCCGCTTTGCCAATTTGGTATCCTTTTAGCCCTGCCTGGTCTATCAAACGCCCTGCACCGATACCGTCAATTTTTTGAAAGATACTTCCGGCGCTGGGTTCTTCATCCAATGGCGGATGTCGTTCTTGGCGCCATTGGAGATTCGCCGCTATAGTTTCGCGCAATTGGGTTTCGTTCGTTTTTGCCAACTGAAATGTTGCAGAAAGCACGATGTCACCAGAATGGTGTAGTCGAGACTGATCATATCCAAACCCGAACCAATCCCGATCCACTGTAAAGGTTTCATTGGTGGGAGTCAAAATACGAGCGGTGTGTAGTACTTCCTCTATAAACATGGTGCGACTGCGGGCCGGCGGTGGCGATAAGAAATGCAAATTTTGCCATAGCGCTCCGCCAACGGTACTGGGGATGCCCGCATAATGCTCCAACCCTCCATATCCGGCAGAAACAGCTATTTCAATGAGGTTAGGGAATACCCAAGCCCCACTTTCTGCGGTTAATAGACCCGTCTCTGGGTCTAAAAAGACTTTTTGTGCTAAGTTACGGATCACAAGACCTCGAAAACCGCTGTCTCCGATCAGAATATTGGCGCCTAATCCCAATAAAAAGTAGGGTAATTGGGCTTTTCTGGCTTGAGTTATGGCCAGAACCAATTCGTCTTCGGTGGTCACCTCCACAAAATAATCAGCTTTACCCCCAATCTTAAACGTGGTAAAAGGTGCTAGAACAACGTTTTTATGAATCTTGTGGATGAAGGTATTGTGTTCGATCATGTATCGGGCTTTTGCACCTGAAAGTAGGTTTTTGCTTTGGGCTTACCAAGTGGAATATGGGAGAAATATGGCAACGGAATAATTTCAGGGAAACGTCCGGAATACCGTGGCCCGCATACCCAATTCCAATAAGAGCAGCAACAAAGCCGGCCAAAGGAAATAAGGATACAATTCTACCGCATCGGTATAGATGCGCTGTTCAATCTTGGTTTTTTCTAAATTACTAATTTCCTGATAGATGGATTCCAAGGCGCCATCAGTAGTGGCCCGGAAGTATTTTCCACCCGTATTCTTGGCGACATTCTGCAACATGTCTTCATCTATCTCCACCTGTACCTGAACCGTTTGACGGCCAAAAGCCGGAGAATCCATCGGATAGGGAGCTGTACCTTTTCGTCCAACACCAATGGTATAAACCCGTACATCCATACTGGAAGCCACCTCCGAAGCCGTAACAGGGTCTATCACACCATGATTATTCTGCCCGTCGGTGAGCAATATTACCACTTTACTTTTGGCTTTTGCATCGCGTAGGCGGTTCGTAGCGGTTGCAAGGGCTGTTCCAATTGCCGTTCCGTCTTCGATCACATCCATTTGCACATCGGCCAACATATTTTGGGCAAAGTCATAGTCTAAGGTAAGCGGAAATTGCGTGAAAGCTTCTGCTGCAAAGACGATCAACCCCACACGATCGGAGATCCGGCTGGCAATAAACTCCGAGGCTACCCGCTTGGCTGCCTCAAATCGGTTAGGTTCAAAATCCATGGCCTTCATCGAAGTAGAAACATCCATCACCATCATGATGTCTATCCCTTCCGCAAATTTCTCGTTTGAGGTGTGCGTGGCTTGGGGCCTTGCAAGAGCGAAGATTGCCAACCCAAAAGCCACATACCGCAAGGCTGTTGGTATCCATTGTAAACGTACCCGCCAAGACATGGGTACGCTCCGTAAGAGGGCTACATTGCTAAACCATAGCCCCACTTGGCCCTGTCTTTTTTGCCACCAAAACCACAGAAAAAGAATCGGTATCAGGCTTAGGAGGGCCAGAAACCAAGGCTGGGCAAATTGATCTATGCGGGGTAAACTCATGTTCTATCGGCTTTTTTACGGTTTTTGAGTGCATCGAGTAGTGTAGGCAGTATGTCCCCTGCTTTGCCGATCAGCACCAGGTCCATTTCGGAAGCGAGCGCCGACGGGGCGATGTTGACCTCGGCAATGAATGCACCAGCACGTTTAGCGACCAACGGCAAGTGCGCCGCCGGATATACCAATCCGCTAGTTCCGACAGAAAGAACCACTTCCGCCCGTGTCGCTGCTTGCCAAGCCGCATCCAGTGCCTCTTTTGGCAACGATTCCCCAAACCAGACCACTGCCGGACGCACCAAGTTGCCACAGATCTGGCAACAAGCCACTTGGCCGGATGCTATTTCCGCGAACACCGCTTCGGGCGCGTCCAAGCCACATTCGATACAATGAAACTGCTGAATATTGCCATGAAGTTCGATCACCCGATCACTTCCGGACCGTTGGTGCAGCCGATCCACGTTTTGTGTCACCAATGTAAACTCACGAAACAGCCCAGCCAGTGCCCCCAATGCCCGATGCCCCGGATTGGGCAAGGCTGACAACACCGCCTTCCGGCGTGCATGATACCAGCCTTGTACCAAACGTGGATTACGACGGAAAGCTCCTTCGTTTGCCAAATCTTCCGGTCTGTATTGATCCCAATGACCATCCGGATCACGAAACGTAGCCAGCCCACTTTCTGCACTGATCCCAGCGCCCGTTAGCACCAAAACCTGTGTTGCATCATGCATTTTTTGAATCAGTAGTTCGGAGATCATGATGTAACCTCTGGCACGACGGATGGGCTTGGGGCGGTTGGTACAGCGGGGTGTAAGAGTTGCTCTATCGCTGTAAGTAATTCAATGGCTTGTTTCAACGTCTGTGTATGAAGCTCAGCCGCTGGCTGGAAGTCTGCAAATTTTACCAAGTCCGATAGGGATAAAAGGGATTCAATTTCATTAATCAAATGAGGGGATAAATGTATCCGCAAGTGACGGTCTTCCGTTGTCCTTAAACGGGTCAGTAGTTCTCCCGTAGTGGATTCAAGCGCCGGAATCCGTAACGACATTTCTAAATACATCCGCACTACTTCCGAAACTTCGGTATAATACGCCTTAATTCGTTCCTGATCCGTCAATTCCCATGATGTCAATGCCTGAAGGCGTGCCAATGCCCTCTCGAATAAGGTCAGGACAGGAGCAAGTTCTGGCAACGTATGATCTTGTTCCAACCTTTTCCGGTATTTACGCCAGATCCACCAACCAGCAACGACCAAGACCAATAGGGCAAGCCCAACCCAGATCCATAACATCCAATCCACCCCAAATTCTGCAATCGGAGCAATATCTTTTAATTCTTGGGCTTCCTTAGGAACCACATGCTGTATGTTTAAAACAAGCGGCTCGGTCTCCTGCCAAAGGGTATCGCTGCCAGTGACCAAGCCAAAGGGCAAACGAACCTGCACCGTGTCTATGCCAAAGACCGCAGCTTCAAACCGAATGGCGGTTACCTCAGGGCCGTTGTTTGTACGGCTTTTTTCGCGGGCTACTTCGCGCAACAAGTCCGCATCTCCCAATGGCTTTCCGATAGGAGGTGGGATTAGTTTCTGACCAGTACCTACCTGAACTGAAAAGGTTAGTTCAAACCGTTCCCCATTCTGCACCGAGTCCGCCGCAGTCTTCAACCAAGCCTTTTGCGCCCAAACAGGAGCCAATAGACCTTGCCAAAATAGCAAGGCGCATATCCATAAACATTGACTGAAGCGATAGGTTGTGTTCATAACTTGGGAATAAAAGGAGGTATGTCCGTTCGATATTGCTCAAATGCCTGCCCAAATATATCTGATAATATTTTCTCCTCACGGATCAAATGGATATAGGTGCCCCAAACAAAAAAGACGATGCCCATAATAAAGCCAGTCCATGAACTGACGGTGATGCCAGTGGCAAACAACAATAAAAACCATCCCACTATCATTGGATGCCGAATTACCCCATAAGGCCCCTCACGTACCAAACGAAAAGGCTCCGCAGGCTCAAACCGTACAGGTGGCTTAAAGCGGATGTATTGGTGTGCTCGCACAATTAACCACCAACCACTAAAACCCAAAGCCAAGGAGATCACACCCAAAAACCACTGAAAAAAGAATGAAACATTGACCAATGGAACAAAAACTGGGCGCTG
Source organism: Bacteroidetes bacterium UBA2364 (assembly GCA_002344075.1). Taxonomy (GTDB): domain Bacteria; phylum Bacteroidota; class Rhodothermia; order Rhodothermales; family UBA2364; genus UBA2364. The sequence continues at coordinate 30,693 of DDTM01000038.1, read as the reverse complement.
GATGCCTATACAAACAACAAAACCGAGTATCTGAAGAAAACTCCCCAACAATGACCGACTCCTCCGAAGTCCCGGATGGGTTGGAACAAGTGCCTGATACAAAAAAGTTATAAAAAATAGAAACCAACAAACCACCAGACCGCTAAAAAGCAAGCGCTGAATTAATTCGGTTTCCATATATACTTTAATTTGGTTATAGGTTAAACTAACGGCGACGATGCCGTTCTCTAAAATATCGCGACAAAGGCTCAATATAGCTTTCGTCGGTATTTAAAGCGACGAGATCCACCTGCATTTTACGGAATCGTTCTGCGTATGCGGTGTCTCGGTTTCGTACAAACGTCCATAATCGTTTCTGGAAGTCTTTGCTCCCTGTATCACAAACCAGCGTTTCCCCGGTTTCGGTGTCGGTCACCTGCAATAATCCCAATGCGGGTAATTGCTCTTCACGCTTGTCCGAAATCCGTATGGCAATGGTATCATGGCGACGCCCCAAGATTCTCAGTGGCCGTTCATACCCTTCGTTTAGGAAGTCGCTCAGAATCAGTACAATAGACCGACGGCGCAGCGTATGCAACAAATGCTCTAAGGCCACAGCAATGTGCGTTTGACTGGAAACGGGCTGGAAGGCATATAAGTCCCGAATAATCCTCAGTACATGCCGCCTACCTTTTTTGGGAGGGACAAACAATTCTACGCGGTCACTAAAAAGCAATAATCCCACTTTGTCATTGTTCTGAATGGCACTGAAGGCCAAAACCGCGCAGACTTCGGCTGCCAAATCTTTTTTGAACATTTGACGAGAACCAAAAAGTCCCGACCCCGAAATGTCCACCGCCAGCATCAAGGTTTGCTCGCGTTCTTCCTGAAAGACTTTCACATAGGTTTCGTCACCACTTCTTGCCGAAACGTTCCAGTCTATTGTTCGGATATCGTCTCCAAATTGGTATGGGCGTACTTCCACAAATTCCATTCCTCGCCCTTTGAAGGCAGAATGGTACTCGCCCCCAAATAAATTGGAAACAATCCCTTTTGTACGGATTTCCAACTGACGGACTTTTCGGAGAATTTCGCGTGGGACCATAGTACTGGGAATAAAAAATACGGAATGGCGTAATATACAAAACCCTCACCGGAAACCGATGAGGGCGCAATTTGCGGAGGGGGAGGGATTCGAACCCCCGGTACCTTTCAGTACGTCGGTTTTCAAGACCGGTGCAATCAACCGCTCTGCCACCCCTCCGAAATCCAAAAATATAGATGTCTTGACTTTCAGCTGAACCAAGCCATATTCAGACTTGAATAATGGTGCGGAAGGGGCGGGATTCGAACCCGCGGTACCTTTCGGTACGTCGGTTTAGCAAACCGGTGGTATCAGCCACTCACCCACCCTTCCGAAATTACGCTGAATGCCGTAAGACTTGTAATATAAAACTTTTTGGATACGCTCCGCAAGTAGAAACGGCTAAAAGCATCTTATCACACCAACTTCATCCACGCATTCGGGCGACTTTCATGCGCGCAAGTGCCAGTACCAAGTTCGCCACTCCGAGAATAAATAAGATTTGGTTAAACGTTCCGTTACGCAAGTATTCAACCAATGTAAATACCAACATGGCCAGTCCCAGTCCCAGCGCTAAAAAGCCCGTTATTTGCCGTGGTGGGTGTTGTTGTGGGTTTATATTTTCCATTCCTTATAAAACTTGTATTATCATGTAGGAGAGGCCTTGGCCTGCGATAGTAAGTGGATGATACAAAAAAGGCACTATCGAAACAATAGTGCCTTTCAAAGAGAGATACGGAGTGAGCCTGCTTATCCGAGCGCATCTGCGCCGGAAGAAACCTCGATGATTTCCTTGGTAATCGCCGCTTGGCGCTCGCGGTTATAAGTCAACTTAAGCTGACGCAATAATTCCCCAGCGTTATTGGTGGCATTTTCCATCGCGACCATCCGTGCGCCTTGTTCGGCTGCATTGGACTCCAAACACATCCGCCAAAGCTGGAGATTTAGATACCGAGGAATCAATTCATTCACCAATGACGCTGCGTCCGGTTCAAAAATATACTGATCTTTGAAATTCTTGGTCGGATGATACTGATGGGCTTCATCGGTAAACTTTTCCATAACAGGCGTTATAAATCGCTCGTGTGGAATAGGAAGAAAAGGTTCGGCAATCAGGTTCTGAGAAATCGTATTTCGGAACTCATTATAAACGATCACCACTTTATCCCATTTACCTTCCAGATATCCTTCTCGGATAAGGTCTTCTACCTCATCATTGTGTCGGATATTCAGGTTTTGGAAATACCCCCGGTAGTCACCAACCAACCTAGCGCCACGCCTAGCGAAATAATCATGTCCTTTACGCCCCAAGCACAGCATGAACAAATTGCCACTGGCCTCAAATTCCGCATATTCGTCTTTAATGAGCGATTCCGCTTTTTTGATGACGTTGGTATTAAACGCCCCCGCCAGCCCACGGTCTGCCGAGATCAAAACGATCAGTACGTTGTTCAGTTCTGTATGAGGCTTGAGCAAAGGATGCGTTTCTGGATCAATGCTGGCCTGCATTTCGGAGATGAACTCATGTATTTTGAACGCATAGGGGCGCGTAGCAAATATCTGTTCTTGTGCCTTACGCAACTTGGAGGCTGCTACCAACTTCATGGCAGACGTAACCTGCTGTGTATTGATGACCGAGGCGATCCGGTTGCGTATTTCCTTTAAGTTTGCCATGTATTTCTAAAGATTCTTCAGAATAAAGAAAGGAATCACTTCCCAAGGCCTAACCTTATGCCCCATAAACGTTTAGCAAATCTTTGGCCGCTCCTTCGATGGCTTTTGCTTCTTCGTCGCCCATAACACCCGTTTGGGTGATGGCATCCATCTGGGCTGTATAGCGGGTGCGCAAGGTTTCGTTTAATTCTTGCAGGAACGGACGAACTTTATCGGCGGGAAGTTTATCCAATAGACCTTTTCCAGCCAAATAGATTTCTGCAATTTGGTAAGCAACCCCCATGGGCTGAAACTGTCCTTGCTTGAGCATTTCAACCAAACGCTCTCCACGGCGTAGCGTTGCTTGAGTGGAGGCATCCAAGTCCGATCCAAACTTTGCAAAGGCTTCGAGGCTTCGGAAGTTCGCCAAGTCCAGACGTAACGTACCTGCCACTTTCTTCATCCCTTTGACTTGGGCATTCCCCCCAACACGGCTTACCGAAATACCCACATTAATGGCCGGACGAACCCCAGAGTTAAAGAGGTTGGACTCCAAGAAGATCTGGCCATCGGTAATCGAGATAACGTTCGTTGGAATATAGGCCGAAACGTCACCCGCTTGGGTTTCGATTACCGGAAGTGCGGTCAACGAACCACCACCTTTTACTTTGTCACGGAGCGCTTCCGGCAAGTCGTTCATGTTTTTGGCTACTTCGTCTGCACTAATGATCTTGGCAGCACGTTCTAACAAGCGGCTGTGCAAATAGAAAACATCTCCCGGATAAGCCTCGCGACCAGGTGGACGACGCAGGAGCAATGAAACTTCACGATACGCAACAGCTTGCTTGGAAAGATCATCATAAATGACAAGGGCATGGCGTCCGGTATCACGGAAGTATTCTCCGATGGCTGCACCTGCAAAAGGTGCAATAAATTGTAACGGTGCCGCATCAGATGCCGGTGCATTCACAATAACGGTATATTCTAAAGCACCATTTTCTTCGAGCGAGCGCATGACCTGTGCAACCGTAGAAGATTTTTGCCCTACCGCCACATAGATACAGAAAACGGGCTTATCAGTCTTGTGAGTGTCTTTCTGGTTGATGATGGTGTCAACCAGTACGGCGGTTTTACCCGTCTGGCGATCCCCAATTACCAATTCGCGCTGCCCACGACCAATCGGAATCATGGCATCAATGGCCTTGATCCCCGTTTGTAATGGTTCTTTTACAGGCTCCCGAAACACAACACCCGGCGCAATACGCTCGAGAGGCATTTCATAGGTTTGGCCAGTAATAGGACCTTTGCCATCGAGTGTATTACCGAGTGGGTCAATAACACGACCCAGCATGGCCTCGGAAACCCGAATAGAAGCAATCCGCTTGGTGCGGCGCACTTCGTGACCCTCCTTTACATGATCGCTTTTACCGAACAATACGGCGCCCACGTTGTCTTCTTCGAGGTTTAGTACCATTCCAGTAACACCGGAAGCCGTAAACTCGACCAATTCTCCGGCCTGAACGTTCGAGAGGCCATAGATACGGGCAATCCCGTCCCCCACTTGGAGCACGGTGCCAACTTCATAAACATCCGTTTCGCTTGCAAAATTACCTAATTCGCTGGTAAGTACAGCTGTAATTTCATCTGGGCGGATTGCAGTTGCCATGTTTATTCTCTTTCAAAAGGTGATTATGCAGTTTTTTTTGACTTTCACGTTCTGGTTTTAGGTACGCCCTCAATTGTTTAAAACGGAACCCTTCAGTAAACGATCGCGAAGCGCATTGAGTTGTGTTTTCACACTACCGTCGTAAACGACATCTCCGAGGCGAACGACAGCTCCACCAATGAGACTCTCATCTATGGATACATTTAGCTGAATGTGCATTCCCGTCCGTTTTTCCAGTTCATGCTTCAGTGCGGTTTGTTCGTCCTCGCTTAGTGGGACGGCTACACGTGTCTCGGCCACCTGAATATTTTGCTGGATGTTTCGGAATTGTTGGTAGGCATTACAAATCTCATAGATTATAGATTCTCGCCCTTTTTCCACCAGCAACAACAAGAAATTTTGGAAGCCGACAGAGACTTTGTCACCCAGTAATTTCCGGATGACGGCTTCTTTTTTTTCACGATTGACTACTGGGCTTAAAAAAAGCAGGGTCAATGGCCGAGACGTGTTGAGGGCTTGCAACAGCAAAGATACATCGGCATCCACCGCCGTCACCTGTTGTTGTGCATTGGCATCTGCAAACAGGGCTTGTGCGTATCGTCGGGCTATGTTCTGGCTCATGTTTGTTGGTTTTTCTGCTTCTTAGACAGGGCTTGTACACCATCATCAAAAGACGCGAATTAATTTTTGGACAGATCCTTAATGAAGTGATCCACCAATTGCCGTTGCTTCGGGGAATCCAGATTTTCTTTTACAACCTTCTCGGCAGCCATAATAACGAGCGTAGCTACTTCGGCCCGAAGGGCCTCAAGTGCGCCTTGCTTTTCACGGCCAATTTCCGCCTGTGCCAGTTCTTGCATCTGCTTGATCTGTGCCTTGGTTTTTTCCTCCTCGGCTTTACGCAATGCCTCGGCTGCTTCACGAGCATCACGGATTATTTGCTGTGCTTGAAGTTCAGACTCACGACGCGCTTTCGCATTGTCCTCGGAAAGTTGTTTTGCTTCTGCCAATGCTTTTTCGGCACGTGATATAGAGAGGGCGATGGTTTCCTCCCGTTCAATCAAAGACTTTGTAATTGGGCCCCAAGCATATTTGCGTAAAACAAACATGACGAGAGAGAACACAATAATCAGCCAAAAGGCCAGACCTAAATTGGGCGATACAATGCCACCAGCAATAATGAGGGTCATGATGATTATACAATAAACGTGAAGGATTCAGAGCAAGGTCTGCCCCGAGTAGGTGTACTTCGCAATGGCCGTAGAAGAGCAGGATCACCTAGCTCCTCTACAACAACAAAACGCTATAATTAACTTAGAGCGCGAGCAATAAGCAGATGACGAGTGCGAAGAACGCAGCACCCTCGATAAGAGCAGCAGCTACGATCATAAGGGCGCGCAGATCGCCCGTTGCTTCCGGTTGACGTGCAGCGCCTTCGAGAGCTGCAGCAGCCAAACGCCCAATGCCCAAACCCGTTCCGATTACTGCAAGACCGGCACCGATACCAGCGCCAACAAGACCGATGTTTTCCATGTTGTTACCTTTCGTGGTTAGTTAATGTTGTTTAGAATAATGTTTTGGTTTTATTAAGACAACCGATTAATGCGCGTGTGCTTCGTCATGGTGGTGTTCTTCTGCCGCTATTCCGATAAACAACGCGGAGAGCATGGTGAATACATAGGCCTGAATGAAGGCAACCATGATTTCAATCATATTAATGAAGAAGGCCATAAACACCCCCAATGGGGCAACCCCATATGCGGCCACGCTGCCAAACTTTACGTTGAATAAGAAGATAAGACCGATAAAATTCAGAATTACCAAGTGTCCGGCAGTCATGTTTGCAAATAGCCGTACAGCCAATGCAAAAGGCTTGGTGAATATGCCCAAGATTTCAATCGGAATCAAAATGGGCTTCATCCAAATAGGAATGCCTGGAGGCCAGAAAATGTGCATCCAATAATCTTTGGTTCCTGCCTTCTGTGTAATAAGAAAGGTGAAGATCGCCAGAACAGCCGTTGTCGTGATATTGGCCGTTGCCGTACCGCTAAATGGAATAAGCCCAAAAAGGTTTGCAAAAAGAATCAGAAAGAAGCACGATAACAAATACGGCATGTATTTGTCGGCATTCTTACCAAGATTCGGACGGGCAACATCGTCACGAACAAACAGCACAAGGGTCTCGAACATGTTCTGGAAAAGTCCATGAGGCGCCGAAGTACGCCCGACACCTTTTTTGTAGCGATTGGCAAGCGAGATAAAAACAATACAAACCAAAATCGCTACAATGATCATGAAAACCAAATGCCTTGTGGGGGAAAAGTCCACCACAAGGGTCGCATGTGTTGCCACAATGTCTGCATGAAGGTAGTGATGTGGGTCCAACGCATGAGTACCCGTATCATGGCTCTCTGTTTCTACCTTCTTGGTCGTTTCGGCTTCAGAAACAGCATAATTACCCGAAACCAAGGCATTACCCGTACTACTATAAAACTCCACGCCATATGATCCGTTCGCATCCTTCACTAAAAAGATGCGAGGAAGCTCCAGCAAGCCAGCCGGTGAAAAATCTAAATAATTCCCATCGGCGGTGTGACTCACGGCATCAAATTCGCCGTCACCTCCGGCAAAAACAGGAGCACTCCCACAAACAGCGGTTAGGATCAGGCTCAGAAATAAATGCTTGAACTTCATACGTGCAACAGAGGTTTATTCAATTCTATTTTTTGCTTTCGAATAAAGCCGATACGTATCAAACGCAATGCCGGCAAGCAGAGACAATAACATGGCAGGTATAAAAATCTCTTTCCTTACGGGCAGTAACATAACAATTAGAACTGCCATAACCGAAACGCCTATAAACCGTAGTGCCATGCTACCAAGAACCAATGTCAGAAACCGTTTTATATCCTGCCCTATCCCGCGTCTTATAAACCAAAAACTGGTTATTGCACTTAGGAGGCCTATCCCTAACCCCAACACCAAACTGAATAAAACAGCATTTTCTGTCATGAGTGGTTTTAAACATAAGTTGTTTATAGTGTAGCCAAAATAATTCAGCAAACAAGCCAGACGGGAATGCGGGGGTGAATTCTAAATGAGACCGGAATGAATACTAAATGAATGCTCATGCTTTTTAAAGATTTGGATCACATAAGATGAAGGACATCTGAAGACAGGGTATTTCTTTTTTCCCAAGACTGTTTTTCTATATCAGTAAGGCCCTTCCCAAATAGTTTGTTAAGACACCTGATCTTTTGTTTTTTTCTCTTGGTTAGCATCTAACTGTTTCCAAACTTTGTACAGCAATACCACCATAGAGAGCATTGCAAAAGCAGCACCAATCAGCAGGAACCAAGGCTTTGTGTGCCACATCCTATCCAGCCAATAACCCAATCCGATAAAAGCAATAAAGGAAGTACCGATTTGAATGCCCAACTGCATGTATTCATTGCCTGTCTTTGGAGACTGCCGAATTGTTTTCTGTTTTTGTTCCGGAGAGATGTTTGCCATAGTCATTCGTGTTTATTACAAAAAAGCGCATGCCGCAATTACAACATACGCTTTCTCTAAAATAGCCGAGGCCAAAACCTGTGTTTATCGAACCTTGTTCATGCCAACACCTGGTGCTGCTGCAAAACGTTCCTTACTTGCCCCCGGTTTATGGTCTGTCGAGGCCGGAAAAGTGGGGGTTTCCGAAGTGGGGGCTTCCACGATGGTCATGGAGCATTTTCCTGTGAATGAGGCTCCATCTTCCACGGATAGTTTCTTGGTGGAAATATTGCCATCCACTCGCCCCCCGGATTTCAACGAAAGGCGCTCGTCGCAATTTACATCTCCTGTGATTTTGCCCGCAATGTCGGCGTTTGTGGCGTTTACCTCCCCTTCTACAAAGCCTTCCGGATTGACAACCAACCGACCTTCCACAAATATTTTACCAATCACTTTGCCATTGATAATGGTATCGCTTTTGGTACGTAAGACCCCCTCGAAGGTAGCGCCCGGTCCAACCATATTTAATTGCATAGGGTTTGGAACCGAGGCGGGTGTTGGACGGGGCGAGGCCGTTTGTGCCGTCTCGTTGGTGGTTTTGTTAAATAATGCCATGATAGTCTCCCTGAATAATCTATACTCGTTTAGGTAGTTAGTGTGAGTTTTACCAACCAATAATTGCGGTACGAGGGTCTTGTGCCAAGCCTTCGTGCCATAGTTCAAAATGCAAATGAGGTCCGCTGGATATTTCACCCGTATTACCACTCATCGCAATCGCTTCCCGCGACCTTACACGCTCTCCAACCCGTTTCAGCAAACGCCCATTGTGTTTATACACCGAAATATAGCCACCAGCGTGCTGAATCACAATCACAAATCCACCTTCGTGCGTCCAATCAGCAAAAGTTACGTAACCATCTGCGATCGAACGAACCGCCGTGCCTTTCTGAACCGCTATGTCAATCCCGTAGTGCCCAGATTTTGCTTCAAAACCTCGCGTCACAAATCCTCCAACAGGAGGTAGCGCTGGTAACGTAATGGGGTTTAAGAACAAACGGATTGGTGGAACGTGGCCGTTCGGGACAGACATAATACTAAGGGCTAAGGCAGGTTGTTGATGAGGCATCGGGCGCGAATCCGATATCTCTTTAACCAAAGCCCGCAATTCTGAACTTTTTGAAGCAGCCGACAGTTCTTTGGTCTGTGGAGCTATATTACTAAGCGCTGTATCGCCTGAATGGCCCACGTCGGTAACCTTAGCGTGTGTAGCAGTTGTATCAGACTTCACTATGGTTGCTCGTATTTTAACTTTTGCCGAGTCGGCGCCCAACAAAATTTCGCGAAGTTTCAATAAATATAATTGCTGTGTTTCTAATGAATCTTGCAAAGCTGCCAACCGGTCTGCGTTGGTTCTAATGGGGTCACCACCACCAGTAACGCCCCCAATCACCCATTCCCGTATGGGGAAAATAAGAAATATCATCACTACGAGTAAGAAAACACCCCCAATGCCAGCCAAAACTTTGGTCATAAACGGGCGTGGCGCCAGCAAGTATTGCTGCGGCGTTTCCAATCCGTTGACATCCATGGTGATGACCGAAATGTCTTTAGCAGGATTCCGCCAAAGATCCAGAAGGAATAACTTCATGATTCTGCATATAAAATCCACTTTGAGGAATTGTATTTCCTGATGATGGTAATTTATATTGGTTGTTCTAAAAAAACAAAAAATAAATTGAATCTCAATCTAATAGTTTGTCATGCCGCAACACAAATCTGCTGAGAAGCGAGTTCGTCAAAGTGAAAAGCGCCGCCTTCGCAACCGCGTACACAAAAGCCGCGTCCGTACAATGATCAAGAAAGTTAAACTTAGCGAAGACAAAGACAGCGCACTTGTCTTATTAAATGACGCTAAAGCTTATTTGGATCGTCTATCTGCGAAAGGGATCATTCATAGCAACATGGCTGCAAATGTAAAAAGCAAATTGGATCGCCATGTGAATGCACTGGCCTGATGAACTGCTTAGCCCGCTCGCTTCCAGCCCATACGTCCAAAGCGGTGGGCTTTTTTTGGTTGAATGATTTTTTGTATAAGAAATTAAGTGCAAACAATTTCCTACAACAAACCCAAATCACCCGGTGTTTTCATGAACCACGACAACACCGTATCTATATATTATGTTGTTAAGGCCGATGAATCGTTCGAGGAGGCTGCAAACGGTGTGTTTAATGCCGTTAAAGAAGCGCAAAAGCGATTCCCAGACTGGCCGCGTGCCTTATATATAGATATTTTCGGCCACGAACGCACGCCCGGACTTTTTGAGGATGAAATGCTGGAGTTACAACAAGAATTTTTGTTCTCCACTATTGCCCCTTTTGTTACGGCGCTCGAAACGCCTCTTGTAGATGGCTTGAATCCACATCCACAACGGAACGACTTGCCTGATGTTTTACGCATCACCAGTTGATCAACAGGCCTATGTGCAACGTCAAATGTTTGGGACTTTATCACTCATTAACAAGAGACGGCTAACAAATCTTCTGGTATAGATGAATGGAACTTTCGTTAAACAGCGAGTTTTTTTGACACTCTTCTTTACATTTAAGAAAAAAGTGCTTATTATGCCTCCCAATGGCATTTTGGGCTTTATCTTTAAATGGATCACTTAATTAAAATAAAAACACATTTTAAAGTGAAGTCATCTTGAAAAGATAATGCACCCATCTTCATCAAATCCTTAATTGCAAAATCTAATACATTCTATACTTACAATCGCAAATAAACAATTGTGTTAACCTTGACACCGACTTAGGAGATCACCATGAAAAAACAACTTCAGAACATTTTAACTTTTGCATGTGCGCTGTTTTTGGTAACAGGAATGGCCTATGCACAACAAGGCCGTGTACATGCCGCACTAATGGGTGGTGTTGCCAGTTACGGCGGCGACAACGACAAGTATCCTGGCGATTTAAACCTTGGCAAAGCGTATTTCGACAATGCCGGGCCTAACCTCGGTCTTGAGCTTGGATATGGTTTTACCGACCAATTAACGGCTCTGGTTCGCGGGGCTTGGGGCAAATACCCCAATATTGAATCTCGCTTTGCGGCTAACACGCAAAAAGAAGGGCGGATTACTGGGGCGTTGTTGCTCCGCTATCAGATTTTTAGCGCACTCGCCAATAAAGCCTTCTCTCCCTATGTACAATTGGGTGCAAACCTAACCCAAGCTTCTAAGCAAACGGATCTATCATATGCAAAATCCATTCCTGGTTTGGGTTACGGCCCCTCACTCGGCTTTGGTGTACAATTCAAAGTAGGCCCTGTTAAACTTGGAATTGATGGTACCAGCTACATGGTTCTCCCAGATGCCGCTGTGGATGCCGCTGACCCAAAGGGTAAAAATGCACTTATTACTGGCGACAAAAGTAATTTTGACTATTTAAACTACCTTAGTGCAAACCTGTCTTTCGATCTGAAAGAAGGCGTGGTTTGTAATCCGGCATTGGTGACCAATATCAATTTACCAAGTGGTTCCCTGAATGCTGGCGAAGCGGCTAACTTCAGCATGGGCGTTACGCCTACCGCGACCGTTCCCGTTTCGTATATGTGGGATTTTGGTGATGGCAACACTGGTACGGGTGCTGCTGTAACGCATAGCTATTCTCGCCCTGGTACCTATACAGTTACTTCGAGCGCAATGAACTGCCGTGGAACGGATACCAAAACCGGTACCGTAACAGTCGTAGATCCATGTGCGAGCAATCCTGCTAAAATTTCAGCTGCGAATGCGCCTTCGAATTTAGAGAGTGGGAAAAGTGGATCCTTTACCGCCAGTACCTCGGGTTCTTGTCAAGTGACATATGCTTGGGACTTCGGCAATGGTGCTACAGCTTCAACAGCGAATGCTTCGTATAGCTTCTCTACACCGGGAACCTACACGGTTAAAGTAACTGCCAAGAATGCTGCCGGAAGTGATACCCGCACCTTCCGCGTTACGGTCAATGCGCCTGCACCGCCACCGCCACCGCCACCTGCTGATCCTTGTGCCAAGATTACGGAACTTAATTCAGTTTATTTCAACTATGGTGCATCCACCATTGATGCCCAAGCGATGAGCCTGATTGATGAAAACATTACGGCACTCAAAGATTGTCCGAAGCTGAAGATTGTTGTTACGGGTTATAGCGACTCTGTAGAAAACAGCATGACGATTGCACAACGCCGTGCAAAAGCCATTGCAGACTACATGATTTCGAAGGGCATTGATGCCAGCCGTGTCTCCGTTCGTGGCGCAGGTGTTGATCCTAATAACTGTGATAAAGAAGATCCAGGTCGTGGTTGCCGCCGCAATCGTCGTGTAGAAGCAGTGATTGTTCGCTAATTTTCCGCGATAAGGTTTGATTGAAAAGGGGAGGTTCCAACGGAGCTTCCCCTTTTTCGTTACATTCATTCTTGAAGTACGTCCTTCAAGGATGTTGTCTATTTTCACAACGAAACCCTCACATAACATGAAACGATGGCTGATTTTATGTATTGCGGCATTCTCTACCATTAATAGTCTGGGCCAGACTTCTCCACTGACAGTAGGTAAAATTATGCGCGATCCAAAAACATGGATTGGTGCATGGCCGGGAATGCCATACTGGGCAGAGGATGGGAAAACTGTTTATTTTAACTGGAACCCCAAAGGCAAGTATAGAGCAGACTCCCTGTATAAAACCTCGCCTATGGTCCCTACTCCCCAACAACTCACAACGCAAGAAAGGCGAAGTATCCGCCCAAGTTTTTCTGGTTGGCACCACACATATAGCTTGTATAATCCAGACTTTTCAAAAAAAGTCTTTACACATCGTGGGGATTTATATCTTTTAGATACCAAAACGCAAGCCATAACCCAACTTACCCAAACCATAAGCTCTGAGTCCGACCCTGCTTTCTCTATGGATGGGCAATACGTGTACTTCCAAAAAGAACAAAACCTCTTCTGGCTTTCATTGAAAACAGGCTCGGTAAGCCAGATGACCGACATCAGAACAGGTGAGCCCCCCCCACCACCACCTAAGTATAACGAGCAAGACAAGTTTCTCCTACAACAACAACGTAACTTGTTTAAAGTAATTCGTGATAAAACCGAACGCTCGGAATATTCTGAAGCCTTTAATAAGCGAGAAGACAAAGCGACCCAACTATTTCCATCCCCCTTCTATTTAGGGAAAAGAAACCTTCGGAGCCTCTCCTACGACGGGCAAAATCGTTTTGTCGTCTTGAACTTAATTACCCGAAGCAATCAGACCAAAAACACGGCTGTCGGTACTTACGTAAGTGAAGACGGATATGCTGGCTCTATCAGAACACGTGCCAAGGTGGGACAACCTGCTGATTCCTACGAGATGTGGATTATGGATACAAAACGTGATACCACCTATAGTGTATCGTTTGCACATCTACCTGGAGCCGATCGGGTTCCGCAATATCTGACCGAGCAAGGAGTCAAAAAGTTGGAGGGCATCCATAAACGTGGATTTATTCCATATGGCCCGTTATGGAACCTCGCCGGAACACATGCCTATATCGAGATCCGCACAACCGATAACAAAGATCGGTGGCTTGCGCTGCTCAATCCCGAAAGTGGTGAACTTAAGATCATAGACCACCAATACGATGAGGCTTGGATTGCTGGCCCAGGCATATCCTGGGCAGGAGGCTCAGGTGAAACAGGATGGTTGCCGGATCAGCAACATGTGTACTTCCAGAGCGAGAAAACGGGGTATAGCCACTTGTATGTGTACAATGTAAACACACAAGAGACTAAGGCCCTCACATCTGGCAGTTTCGAGATTTTTGACCCGTATATCTCTAAAGACGGACAGTATTGGTATTTCACGAGTAGCGAGGAAACGCCATTTGAGCGCCATTTTTATCGAATGCCCGTACACGGCGGGAAACGAGAAAAATTGACCACTCTTATTGGAAAAAATGAAGTGGCGCTCAGTCCAGACGAGAAAAGAATGGCCATTTTGTACTCTTATAGTAATAAACCGCCTGAAATTTACCTACAGGAAATAGGTAAAGCACCTGTGCAAATCACTTCCTCGCCCACTGACGAGTGGTTGCGTTATGCGTGGAGGGATCCGGAAATTATCATGATTCGGGCTTCTGACGGAAAACAAGTTCCTGCACGCTTGTACAAGCCCAAAAAATCAAATGGTGCTGGGGTGTTATTTGTTCATGGCGCGGGGTATTTACAAAATGTACATCGCTGGTGGAGCACGTATTTTCGTGAATACATGTTTCATAACCTATTGGCCGACATGGGCTACACGGTGTTAGATGTGGATTATCGCGCTTCGGAAGGATATGGTAGGGATTGGCGGACGGCCATTTATCGGCACATGGGTGGAAGAGACTTGCAGGACTTTGTGGACGCCTCTCGATATTTAACCCAGAACCATCGTATCCAGCCCGATCGCATTGGGATTTATGGTGGCTCGTATGGGGGATTCATTACTTTGATGGCCTTGTTTACGGAGTCTAAGCATTTTGGAGCAGGGGCTGCGCTTCGATCTGTAACCGATTGGGCGCACTATAACCATCCCTATACGGCCAACATTCTGAACACACCAGCACAAGACTCGCTGTCATACGCCCGTTCTTCGCCGATTAATTTTGCCAGTGGCCTCGAAGACCCGCTGTTGATTTGTCATGGTGTGGTAGATACCAATGTGCATTTTCAGGACGTGGTGCGGTTGTCCCAAAAGTTGATCGAATTGGAAAAAGACAACTGGGAGATGGCCTTGTATCCTGTGGAAGATCATGGCTTTGTGGAACCTTCCAGTTGGACAGATGAATACCGACGAATCCTAAAGTTATTTGAAGATCATATTGGGCCAAACAGGCTTCCAAGAAGTCGTTTTCCCAAGTAGCGCACATCAACATAAGGCCGGAAGACAAGCATCCTCCGGCTTTATGTTTTAATCAGATTGGTTTCGTCAATACAATAAATAAGGCATTCTTTTTTGCTGAAAGGCCGCGAGTTCCTGTTGCCAGGACTGGATAATCTGTTCAGGGCTTTTCCCTGCTTCCAGCATCTCAATCAAGCGATTGGTTCCGGCTAATTTGCCCATAAAATCGCGGATAAAGAATGTTTTTCGGATAGTGGGTGTTGCTTGCGCATAAAAGGCGGCCAGCGTATGGATGCCCACTTCTACGGATTGTAGGGCCAATGGATCGGTCACTTTCAACTGTACTCCATATAATTTCCGGCCTTGCAGTTTGGGTGATGTGGCCATATTGGGAATACTTTTGGGCACAAAGTCGGTTGCTTGGAATACGACACCGGGCAGACGCTTGGCGTTGAGTGTATTTGCTAACTGTTGTGCATTGGCCCAAGGCGCCCCAACGGTTTTGAAAGGCTGTTGTGTTCCCCGTCCTTCGCTGAGGTTGGTTCCTTCAAAAAAGCACATACCCGGATACAAATAGGCTGTTTCTACATCCGGAATATTGGGGCTTGTGCGGACCCAAGGCAACTGGGTTTCTCCCCAGAGCATTGTTCGGTACCAGCCTTGCATCTTGACTACGGTGAGTCTTAGCGACTCTACACCGGGCATTAATTTTTCTCCGCGTATCATTTGGGCCAATTCCCCCACCGTCATGCCATGTTGAATTGGTATCGCAAACTGTCCAACAAAAGACGTGAACCTTGGTTCCAGCATAAAGCCAGACACCCGCATTCCTCCCAGAGGATTCGGACGATCTAAAACAAAAAATGGAATGTCATTTTCGGCAGCAGCCTGCATCGCCAAAGCCATGGTCGAGATATAAGTGTAGAATCGTGCGCCTACGTCCTGAATATCAAAAACCAGTGCATCCACATTTTGGAGCATCTGGGCCGTTGGTTTTTTTGTTGCACCATACAGACTATATACAGGCAAATTGGTCTGGGGATCTCTTCCATTTGTGACAGCGGCTCCGGCATCGGCAAGTCCTCGGATTCCATGCTCTGGGCCAAAAAGCGTGGTGAGTTTTACATTGGGCGAACGATAAAATAAATCTATAACATGTTGTCCATTGACGACTGCCGTGTGATTGGTAATCAACCCCACTCGCTTCCCTTGTAATAATTCAAAATTGTACATTGCAAGCCGTTCGGCCCCCATTAGGATCTGAGCAGATATTGGATCTGCCTTAAAGACCAAAAACAAAATAGAGAAGCAACATAGAGAAAGAATGCTTTTCATTAGTGAAGTGGTTTAAGAAAGGAAAAACCGGAATCGTAGGAACAAGAAACGACTCCGGTCAATATCAACGATTTTTATTGGCATAATATTAGAGCCGGAAGGCTTTTCTTACCAATTACCAGCAAGTTCCATGCCGGGAAAAAAGTAATTGCCCTCGATTAAGGCGTTTTCATCTGAGTCGGAACCATGAATAATGTTCTCACCTACCGAATCTGCATATAGGCGTCGAATGGTTCCTTCATCGGCATTGGCGGGGTTGGTCGCCCCGATCAATGTACGAAATGCGGCCACGGCATTCTCTTTTTCAAGGATCATTGGCACACAAGGTCCGCTGGACATAAAAGTAGTCAGTTCTTCAAAGAACGGGCGGCCACGATGTACTCCATAGAAGCCTTCCGCTTCGGCTTTGGTCAGTTTAACCAACTTCATGGCCAGAATTTTGAATCCCGCCTCTTCTACATGTTTAGTAACAGCACCAATCAGGTTTTTACGAACGCAGTCTGGTTTTAAAATGGTTAAGGTACGATTGCTCATAGGGAGTGATTGTTTAGGTTTAGTATAGCTTTTTATAATACATTAATCTGCTCCTGTATTTGTCGAAAAATCAGGCAAATATGAAGTTCAGACGTGCAGTATTTTGCGCAATCCGGTTCCCGTCACCACACCCAAAATAAATCCTCCGGCAAGTATCAGCAAGAGATTCAAAAAAGCAATGAGTAAGTTGTTGGCATATGGGGAAAGTAGTTTGGTGTAGTCCAGCGCTAAAATGCTTCCCAGGGCCAACATCCAGCCGCTACATGCGTAAATTACCCACCATTTGGCTTTAGGACTGTAATCCAGAAGGACAAATGTTTGCAATCCTCCAGATAGAATAGCACCCAGTGTAAGACAAACAGCCAACTTATATGGGAGCATGGCTTGGAATAGCAAGTCGAAGGCAATAAAAGGGATTGTAAGACCGAGGATCAGAAACCAGACCCACT
The DNA here is from genome assembly GCA_002344075.1 of Bacteroidetes bacterium UBA2364. GTDB lineage: Bacteria > Bacteroidota > Rhodothermia > Rhodothermales > UBA2364 > UBA2364. Next base: position 13,595 of record DDTM01000038.1, on the reverse strand, counting down.
TTAGGCTGATGCCTCCATGTTTTTTGAGGAGCCACCATTGCATGACACCAATGCCTGCTCCCATAGCAAGGCCCAAGTAGAACTGCATCCCTTCTACACCTACCCCATCGAACACCGACGAGAACAATAAAATCAGAATGACCCCTAAAAACCATCCATAGAAGGTATAACGTGTCCAAGTTACCAAAGAAGGGGCCGATAATGAGGGCTGCTTCATTACATCAATCCTTTTGCGCGACCACCATCCACAGGAAGCGCAATTCCTGTGATATAGGCCGCAGGTTTTGAAGCCAGAAAAGTGGCCACAGCTGCAAATTCTTCCGGTTCCCCAAGCCTTTTGAGTGCATTGGCTGCTGCCCAACTGGCCTCAATAGCCTCACCTGATTGCCCCGTCTGCTGTTCAGTTGCCTGACGTAGCGCACTTAGTCGCTCCGTTTTGGTATAACCGGGCAAGAGGGTATTGACCGTAATGCCGAGTGACCCAACTTCTTCAGAGAGGCTTTTTGCAAACCCTTGTACACCCGCACGTGCTACATTCGAGAGGTAAAGATTGGGGATGGGCTGTTTTGCCGAGATGGAGGTAATCATCAAAATCCGGGCATGGGCTTCCTGTTTTGCAGCCTGTTTAAGTGCCGGTAGTGCATATCGACACAAATTTATGGTACTCATCAGGTTCAGATCTAGTGCATGTTGCCAGTCTTGTGCCGAAAAATCACCGATAAAGCCAGATGGCGGCCCTCCTGCGTTCGTTATCAAGATATTAAGTTTGCCAAAATGATGTGAGATTTGAGCCATCGTAGTCTGGACCTGCTGTTCTTGGGTCACATCACAACATATCGGCAAAACGCCATTCCCTATTTGGGCCGCTGCTTGTTCAATTCTTTCCATGTCTCGGCCACAAATGGCAACCTTTGCTCCTTCGTTGTAGAGGGTTTGGGCAACCGCAAATCCCAGACCAGTACTTGCGCCGGATACAAAAGCTACTTTTCCTTGAAGTCCTAAATCCATTTTCGTTGATAATTGGCTTTTTTGGAAGTCCGTTTTTGGTACTGTTAGGGTTCATGTACAACCCCTAACGCTATAATCTATATGAAACGAGAAGTAATCAATACACCCCACGCGCCTGCTGCCATTGGGCCTTACAGCCAAGCCATACAGGTTGGAAAAACCCTATATTGCTCTGGTCAAATTCCGATTGATCCCAAAACCAATATCGTTCTTACGGATGCTGACATCGAAAACCAGACCATACAGGTTTTGGAAAATATAGGTGCAGTACTCAAGGCCTCTGGCATGTCGTATCGCGACGTGGCACGGTGTGAGGTATTTTTGGCCTCAATGGACGATTTTGCGCAAATGAACGAGGTTTATTCGCGCTACTTCAACGAGTCACCGCCTGCCCGCGTCACGGTAGAGGTTTCTAAACTCCCACGTGGGGTAAAAGTTGAGATTTCCTGTATTGCTGCTCATGTATAACAACGGACAAACACTGTATTTATAAAGCGATTATCCCAATGGTAGTCGCTTTATAAATGTTTTTTTTGAATCAGAAATTGACCCTTGCTAACAACTTAAGCCGCACATTTAACTCATACTCACGGTTTAATAATAACGAGTTAGCCGTAAGGTTGAGGTTTCCGGAAAAAGAATCTTCACGCAAAAATGGGGTAATATCTTTTAACGCATCTATGCTTAACGTTACGGTGTCATCATTTGCACCGGAAGGAAAATTCGTTTGGGTCGCGACCACAAGCGTCGAAAGACCCGGCGCCGAGAAACTGAGAGTCACCGTTTTTAAAAATGAGACGGGTATGCCTGTTGGGAAAATCACTTCCAAAACAGCCGAATCTAATGTTCCAGAAGAAAGAGCAGCTTTGGTAAAATTTTGGGCAGTAAGTACGTCCGTGATGTCAATTTTGTTATCAGACGTCAGAGAGCGGGTTTTCGTCTGCCCGTCACCACTTGCAAATGTAAAGAAAAACTCTTTATTGGCGGTTAACGTGACAGTATCGGTAGGTCCAACTGGATCACATCCACTCGACGTCAACAAAAACAGTAGGCTTAATAGCCCTCCGAGGCGATACATCCAACGATTCATGGTCTTTAGCTTGGTTTAATAACGGATCAACGCTTCAACGGTGATTTCTCCGATACGATCCCGACCATTTAAAAATCCCAATTCAATCAGAAAGGAATATCCAACTACATTGGCCCCAAGTTGCGTAACCAAACCGGCAACGGCCTGTGCGGTACCACCCGTTGCCAGAACATCGTCATGTATCAATACCACTTCATTGGTTTTTAAGGCATCTTCGTGCATTTCAAGGGTGTCAAATCCATATTCTAATGCATAAGAGGCTTGAATGGTTTTTGCGGGTAATTTTCCTGGTTTTCGTACAGGAACAAAACCAGCTTCCAGCCGCTCGGCAATCATTAGGGCAAACAAAAAACCCCGAGACTCTATCCCTACCACTTTTTCGATTCCCCTATTCCGGTATGGCTCGGCAAGGGCATCGGCAGTGGCACGGAGAAGCGCAGGGTCTTGTAAAATAGGCGTAATATCCTTGAACTGGATCCCCGGCTTGGGGAAGTCGGGGATTGTACGGATTACTCGGCTCAGTTGATCGCTAAAGGTCATTGGGTTTCTACAACTTGTTCCACTTCTTTTGGTGGATACAAGATAGAGGCCAAAACCGAGAAAGCCAAGATAATAGCAATCACTGCAAGTGAAATTTCCGTCGGAACTTTGTAATAATCCACCATAACCATTTTGGTACCTACAAACATTAGCACCGCCGCCAGACCATACTTGAGATAATGGAAGTATTGTGTGATACCAGCCAATGCAAAATACAGCGAGCGAAGCCCTAAAATGGCAAACACATTGGAGGTATAAACAATAAAGGCATCATCGGTAATAGCGAGAATGGCGGGTATGGAGTCCACCGCAAAAATTAGATCGGTTACTTCTATCAATAACAATACAATAAAAAGTGGTGTTGCATGACGCACCCCATTTTCGATGACAAAAAACCTTTGACCATGCAGGTGTGATGTAACGGGCATGAACTTCTTAAAAATTTTGACCAAGGGGTTTTTGTCTGGCTCAAGTTGTTTCTCTTTCTGGAACATCATTTTGAGTCCCGTAAAGATAAGAAATGCCCCAAAGACATAAATTACCCAATGAAATTGTTTAATAAGAGCAACTCCTGCAAAGATAAAAATGGCACGCATTACTAATGCTCCCAGTATCCCCCAAAATAAAATTCGGTGTTGATATCGGGGCGGTACGCTGAAATACGAGAAAATGAGGACAAAAACAAAAATATTGTCCACACTGAGCGACTTCTCAATCAGGTATCCAGTTAGAAACGCAATCCCCTTTTCTTCCCCCATGAAGGTATAAACACCAAAATTGAATACCATTGCCAATGCAACCCAAATTCCACTCCATATGAGGGCTTCTCGAATACTTACCTCATGGTTGTCCCGATTAAAAACCCCGAGGTCTAAGGCTAACATTATTAAAATGAAGAGGTTGAAGCCAATCCATAGCCAAGTTTGATCCATTTTAAAATCTGTTTAGTTTTCAGAACGAAACCTAAACGGCTGGAGACGGGTCATGTTTCAGTATTAAGAATAGTCTAATCTGATATTAAGAAAGGTCTAATGCTTCTTCCATGTAGTGGGTTACAATCGTGGACGCCTTTCATGTCTTCTTAATGCCCATTCGCCACTTTTTGCCTGATAAAAACCCAAAGCAGTTGACCAATTTTATTTATCCACACTAATTTTCTTCGTTTTTTGCATCGCGTGTATTGGCTTTATAGCCCCAAAACGATGCGCACCGACACTCTTTTCCACCTGATTTTTACGTATCAACTGGAGTTATCCAAAAAATACAGGCCTTATACCTCCTTCCCCAAGTACCACGTGAACACCTATCTCGCATGGCCCTATGGGTTTTCGTATGATGTCGCCCCTATGAGGCTTTTTTCATGTATTGCTACTTTCCGTATAAGGCGCATTTGATGTGTCATAGATTTCTCTACAGTAGGCAGAGATTTCGCCTAACCTAAGGTGTATCGTATATCTATTGGCATTTTTTAAATGTACCCAAATAAAACAAGACCAAAGCATTTTTTTCAGCTATCGGAAGGTTTCTGCGGTTTTGATCGTATCGGCCAGTATGATAGAAGAGGTAAGTTCTGGACCAGCACCCGGGCCGCGCACCACCATCGGCGTATTGAAATATCGTTGGGTATTGAAGGATACAATATTATCGGTTCCACGCAAGTAATGGAGCGGAGAATCCACGTCCACCGCCTGAATCCCCACAGAGCAAGAGCCATCGCCATTGATCACACCCACATATTGCGGACGCAGCCCTTGTGCCTGCCACTCGGCCATTCGGACTTGCCATCCGGCATCCAATTCTGGTACTTTCTCCATAAACTCCTCCACCGAAAGGGTGCGGTAGGCTTTGGGTACAAGCGATTCTTGCACTACGTCTTCGAGGTTGAGCCGGAATCCTGCTTCCCGTGCGAGGATCACGATTTTTCGTGCAACATCCTCCCCCATGAGGTCGTCACGAGGGTCTGGTTCCGTATAACCAAGATCGCGGGCTTCAAAAAGTGCTTTGGAGAATGTCACACCCTCAGACATCCGGTTAAAGATATAGGCCAATGTCCCAGAAAGTACGCCCTCTATGCGGTTGATTTGGTCGCCCGTTTCCACCAAGTCCCGAAGGGTGGAAATAATGGGTAACCCTGCGCCCACGGTGGTTTCATAGAAGTAGGGAACCGGGTTTTGGCTATACACGCGATAGATTTCATCGTAGAACGATTGCTCTAAGGTATTGGCGCGTTTATTGGGCGTAACGACAGCAATTCCGGCAGCTAAGAATTTAGGATACATGCGGGCCACTTTTTCACTGGCGGTAATGTCTATCACGACCGCATGTTCGAGGCGGTTTTCCTTAAAGTGCGAGATAATTTTGTCTAAATTGGAAGGATCTCCCATGTCTAACCGTTCGTCCACGGCATCGTGTGTAACGCCTTTGGGGTCAAAAAACATCTGTCGCGAGTTAGCCACCCCCACAATTCGGAAATTGAGCCTAAGCATATTACGTAGGTATTCATCTTGTTTTTTCAAGAGTTGTAGCATCGTTTGCCCGACAACTCCAGTACCAATTTGGAAGAGGTGGACGCGGCGGCGGTTCATCGCAAACGTTTCGTGCAAGACCTGAACCGCAGGTACGGCGTCGCGATCTAAGACGGCAACCGATATATTCCGTTCGGAAGCTCCTTGGGCAATAGACAAAATGTTGATCCCGCATTTTCCGAGGGCTTGCATCATTTTTCCCGCAATACCGGGCGAGTTGCGCATATTATCTCCTACAATAGCAACAACGGCGCACCCATCACGCCGGCTCACTTCGGCCACTTCGCCTCGGTCCAGCTCTCGTGCAAAGGCATCCAAAAGCCGTTGGTGGGCGGTTTTAGCATCCGTCTGCCGCACGGCAAAACAGACACTTTGCTCGGAAGAAGCCTGTGAAACCATCACCACATTAATGCCAGCATCGGCCAGCGATACAAACCCACGGGCTGTAATCCCCGGTACGCCAGCCAATCCAGAGCCTTCTACCATCAGCAAAGCCATGTCACGGATGGAAGTAACGCCCTTCACCTTGCTGGGCGTGTCTTGGGTGTCGGTGGAGATGAGGGTTCCGGGATGATCCGGATTTAGGGTGTTTTTGGACCGCAGGGGGATGCTTTTCTCTATGAGCGGCAACATGGTACGGGGATGTAGCACATTTGCACCAAAATAGGCGAGTTCACTGGCTTCCTGATAGGTGAGATTTGCCAAAGGAAAAGCATCTGGCACAATGCGAGGGTCGGCTGTAAGTACTCCATCCACATCCGACCATATCACCACCTCTTTTGCATCTAAGGCGTATGCGAGAATGGTGGCGGAATAGTCTGAGCCAGAGCGTCCCAATGTGGTGAGGACACCATCTTCGGTAGCACCAATAAATCCAGTGACAATGGGGATGATCTCGTCCCCCAATGACCACAGGTTTTTTCGAATCAGTTCACCAGACATCCTGAAATCCACCTCTGCTTCTAAAAATTGCGGACCTGTTCGAATGAGCTGGGTGGCTTCTATGGCAATGGCTTTGTAGCCAGCTGCCCGAAAGGCGCCCGCAATAATGGGTACCGAGAGGCGCTCGCCCATCGCCACAATCGCTGCCCAAGTTCGGGAAGAACATTCGCGGAGGAGGTAAACACCGTCCAAAAGTTCGCCCAAATAATGCCAAAGGGTGCCCAGGTGGGTGCGGATAGCGTTTTGGTCGGCGGTGTCAGAAACCAAAGTTTGCAAAATGGCTTCGTGTCTGCTTTGTAGTTGTTCTAAAACGGTGTTATAACCAGTATCGCGGTCTTGGGCAAGGGCTATACACATCAAGAGTTGATCGGTGACTTTGGGGTTAGGATCGTCTTTGAGTTTGCCCAGTGCAGAAGCCACTACTACCTTGCGGCCCTCATGAGGGGTTTTCACAACCAAACGAACCACTTCTCGGATTCGCTCGGCATCGGAGACAGAAGTTCCGCCAAATTTGTACACGAAGTATGGATTTGCCTTCATCATTGCGTTCTTACCTTGATTGACTATTTTTTCAGGCATAGAAACTACGGGATGCAAACCACTTTCAGATGTGATTTTATTTAAGAAGCGAAACTTCGCTGTTTTTTTGCGAAAGAATAATAATTGACGCAAGTTCATTTTCTCAGAACAATGTATTGTTATTTACACTTTACACCAAACTTAATTTGGTTTTATTAAAAATGAAAGTTGTATTCTTGGTTTATTATTACCAAGGCCTCAAAGAGAAAAGGCTCCAGTAGAGGACCGTCTGGTAGAGGCTATAAGTTTTGACTTTCAAGATTGTTTTCTGTAGTTTCTTTTTAGGTTAAACCATAGATAAACGCTAACGCTTGGTAAATACAGCCAAATAAGGATGTATTTCAAAACTTCCCAAATTACCTTATGAACACCTCTTTCACATTTTATGCTGATCAGATGTCTTCTCATGTGGTATCGCCCTTACGGGTTCTGTTATGATGCCGCTCCTACGGAGCTTTTCTCAACGGCAAGTAAAGATTCACCTAATCTAAGTGGGTCATCTGTATATTGGCATTTTTGAAATACGCTCGCCAAATAATCTTCTTTGGACAAAGATTAACCAGGATAAGACAATATTAAATCATTCAAAAAAGCAATAAATAAAAATGAAAACAACGGTCGAACATAATCTACGAATAGCACAAATGATATTTGCATCGGTTTATCCTCATTACTTGTCTAAAGTTGAGAAGAAAGGCAGAACAAAGAAAGAACTACACCAAGTTATAGAATGGTTGACCGGGTTTAACGATATGAAAATTAAAGAACTTATAGATGAAAGGGTAACATTTGAAACATTTTTTAAATATGCCTTTTTACATCCTACTAATGCCCCCCTTATTAAAGGAAGCATTTGTGGTTATAGGATTGAAGAGATTGATAATCCATTAACCAAAAAGGTAAGATTTTTGGATAAATTAGTAGATGAATTGGCAAAAGGAAGAAAAATGGAAAAGATTTTACGATAAACTGAAATATAGATCCACTGAAGGAAAATAATTATTGGTATTTTATGGATGGATAAACTTATTGTAAAAGGGCTCAATCAAGCAGTACATAGGGTTCTTTTTCGATGGACGGATATGAAGTAAACATCTTAAGACCTGATGAATGTTGATTTACAAGGAGAAATGTCTGATCTAAGAATTGGGGCGAAAAAAAGCAAATCGCTTCGGTCTAATGGCGCTTACCCTGTCATCCGCAATACTTCGCCAAAAGGGAAACGCTCGCTGGGCCGCCCGCCAGTTGTAACAACCCAAAGTACGGGTAATAGTGGCGGTCTTTCGGGGAAAAGCCCCTCGCCGTCCGTAAGAAAAACCACGACCGCATTTTGTTGTTGTGCCTCGTCCAAACGGGCTATGTGGTCGAAGAACGGAATAAAGGATGTTCCTCCAGCGCCCATCGGTGGCGGGGTGGTGGTTGGATCATAGAGGGAAAACGGGCCATAGAGGGTTGCGTCCAAATAATACAGGTCGGCAAGGATGTGCGGGTATGTTCCCAATATCCCTTGAACTTCGGCCAAAAAACGACCCAAGTCTCCATCCGTGACCGATCCGGAAGTGTCTATTACAATAAATATGCGCAGACTTTGGCCATCTAAACTATCTAAATACAAACCTTTTCCTATAAACCGCCGATCAAATCCCTCAAAGTCGTGTGGGGTACGGATTAAAAAGCGGCTGAGATGGGTTCGCCAATCTAAAGGTGGTGCAGAGAGTTTTCTAAATTCGCGGTGGATTCCCAGTCCATTGTTTCCGCGCCCCATTACCGCTACTGCATTGGCTTGTTCAAGTGCATGTTGCCAATGTGCCTCCAGTTCGTCCGCGCCCTGGCCTCCCATTTCAATGGCGCGGTGATAACGCAAATCTGGCATAGGCAAGGTGGTTTTCTTGGTGCGCTTCATGAGTAAGTCATAGACTTCCTCCACCGAAAAGGCTTCCCATTTTTCCATCCGAATTGCACCTTCAGGAAGTGTAAAACCACCGTGACGGGCAATAATGCCATTCACCACCACGTCGGCAGCAATATTCCACAAATACCCGTCGCGTTCCCTTAGCCGTATGGTATGTCGGAGGGCTGCGTGTAGGATCTCGTGGAGCAAGAGGCCATCTAATGCCTCGCTTGTAAGAGATGCGGCATAGGTGGGGTTGATTAGAATATCTTTCCCATCAGTTGCAGCCGTTTCTAAAGACTCGTCTATACGGTATTCGGCAAAAAGCGCAAGTGTGGCAAAGAAAGGAGACTTGAGGCGGAGCCGCAACCGAGAAGCGGTAAGCACGGCGTCTGTTTCTTCAGGGGTGGAAAGCATGGGTATTTATTCCTCCTCAAAAATCATGGGAGGGGCCTCATTTTCCCAACGAGTACGAAGTGCGATGGGTTCTTTGCTCCAGACGATATGTTCGGCAGGTGCAAAAGGCTCTAAGCTGCCCCCATCCCATTTTCCATTTAGGTTCACGTCCCGAAAGGCCCTCAAGCGATAGGTACCCTCTGGCAGATTTTTAAACACATACTGACCGCTGGAGTCTGTTTGGGTACGATAAAAAGCCAAGTCTAACCGAGAAGGAGGTACTGGAATCAGTTCTACCCAAACGGGCGAGGTTCCAGCACCCTGAATTTTTCCGACAATGCTACCGCGTTCGTCGTTCCGGAGTCGCTCGAAAGTACGGACAAACGGCTGTTTTCTTTGCTGAAAGTGGGCATCTACAGTGATGCGGACGGGTACGCCAGGCTCAAGGGATTGGGGTAGAATGTGTATGGTGGTTCCATCGTCGGTGCGCCATGTATATGGTTTTTCAGCCCCAAGTGTATCAGTGACAGACACATAGCGTGCTAAAAAATTGGTATCCGGTGGAAGGCTAAACTGCAATTTGGGCCACGCATCTGCCCATAGCAAGGCTACATTCCGTACCAATTTTACGGGTGGTTCTGGTCCAAACCCGATGAATCTCATGCGTAATGTATCGGCCTGTGAGGTGCCTGAAAAGCCAAAGGAGGCCTCTCGTAGACGGTTGCCCGTACTGTCTGCAAGATCCGCAAACGTAAGCCGATGGCGATGCGCTATCATGGAGTCTGCCACAACATAGACCACTCTGGGGTTTGTAGGTAGTTGATATGATGTACGTATGCCGACAGGCGTATTCCGCACCGAGTCAGTAAGGTGCCATCTTCCCCGTTTAGAATCTAAAAAAGTGACCGGTTCCGAGAACGTAAGGGCCAAGCGTTTGGCCGAAAGCATACGGACAGAGCGAAAAACGGGTGCAGTGGTGTCGGACTTAGCCAAAAACCAACGTAGAGGCTTGGATGGGGCATTGGGTATAAGCAGGCGTCCTGTGGTGCTGTCAGCTGGTAGACGATTAAAAGGCGGCAGTGGATTGTACCGCCCCAAAGGTTTTGGGGGGCTACTGGTCGTTGTGTCGGGAATTTCAGCACGTAACACCCGAAAAGGTGGAAGACCGAGTGGTTCGTTGGGGTCAAGACGGCGGTTGCGGTTGCGGTCTTGTGTTGCGACTACAAAAACCGGAGACTCCGGCAAATAATGGAACGTAAAACGACCATCGCCACCGGATTGGGCGTGGTAGTCGGGGTCGCGGGAAAAATCGGGCTTATCCGTACCCAGCCATGCAAAAACATCGGCCTGCGGCATGGGGTTTCCCTGCTTTGGTTCCAAAACCAAACCACTTAGTTCAGCCTTGTTTAGTTTTTCGCCCGTAGAAAAAGCGATGACAATTGGCTCTTTGAGTGCTACGCCATTCCAATCCCGCAAATCGGTTCCCAATTGAAGTACATAGGTGGTTCCCGTGCGGAGTGGCTCTGGGAAAATTACTTCTGCTTCTCGCCCTTGCCACCGCACCCGCATCGGTTGTCGGAAAGACGGTGTGATGCTGAGGGCTTTGGGGAAACTGGCCAGATCCAAATAGTCGCTAAATAGCAGTTTAATACTTGTACTATTTACCTGAACAGCTTGGTTTGCCGGTTGAGACGAGATAAGTTTGGGCGGAATAGTGCTTGGTTTGCCACCCGTCGGAGCAACGGGCGTGGCACATCCGCCCAAGCCAAAGATCGAGCCAATGATAAAATAGATAAACCAGATTGAAAGGGGGCGCATACTCAAAAGCGGGCACGAATCAGGGTTGCCTTACTATGGGGTTGAAGCGTTAGGAGAAACAAATTGCCATAATCGGTCTCCTCTATGTCTTTCATGTTTGTCCCTGTCCACGCATTAATAATGCGTGGAATGGTATTGGAATGATGTGCTACCACCGCGACTTTGCCGCAATGGTTCGCTAAAATATGCTTTTTCAAGGTTTCGGGAAAGAGTTCCCAATTGCTCTGAGAGACGTCCAAAACCACAATGGGCAAAGCGTGTCTTTGACCTAATGGGAGAAGGGTTTCTTGTGTTCGTTTAAATTGTGTAGCATAAAGTGCGGCGATATTAGCATCTGTCAAACGATCTACCAGTTGGTTTGCCCTTGCTTTTCCAAATTCAGTCAACGAGGGATCATTGCCCTGATCGAGCGCTTTCTCGGCATGACGCACCAAAATGACGGTGGTAGGGATGGTACACGTCTGGGCGTTGATGTTACCCAAACAACTTATACAGAATACAAGGAGATATAAAAAACGTTGCATATTGCTTACAGATTAAAGGGTTAGGGGTTCAAGTTACGGATGAAATAGATCCATCCGTACAATCAAGCAGGATTCAGCTTGGGGGCTTTTCGCAACTTTTCTATTGTTAGGAGCGCCACTGCACCTACCATCAGTATGGCTGAGGTTGCCATATGGGGGGTAAAGGGTTCACCTGCCACCAACCAACCCAAACAAACCGCCACAATGGGATTTACAAACGTGTGTGTGGCTACTTTTACTGGGTTGACATTGCGAATCAGCCATGCATAAGAAGTAAAACCTATGACCGAGCCGAAAACTACGAGATAGACAAGCCACATCCAAGATTCGGTGGAAACCGTAGTTGGATGGAAGCGTAGCCAATCACCTGTAAACAATCCGATAATAAATTGAGCAAATCCGCCGACCAGCATTTCGATCCCCGTCATCATAAATGGATTGGCGGGCATATCGGCATCTGTCGAATACACCGCACCAAAATTCCAAAACAAACTGGCCACCAGCATCATGGCAATATCTATTGGCCGTACTTGTGGAAGGTGGTACAAAGAATCCGGCCCAATAAGAACCGCCATGCCCACCATACCGATTAGTAACCCACTCCATGTTTGAAGGGAGGGCCTTTCGGTGCGTTTCCAATACCATTGAATGAGTACCAGCCACATTGGGCCTGCCGTCACAATTAACGAAGCCATGCCCGATGGAACCCGTTGCATACTCCATGCAAGCAGTCCGTTTCCGCCCGCAAGCAACAAAACGCCAACAAAAGCCGCATTGCCGGTTTGTCGGAGCGTAGGACGAGGAAGGCCCTTCAGAGAGGCCCAAAGCAATATCAACACACCACTTATAAAGTACCGACCACCCGACAAAATAAATGGCGGGATTTCCTTTAAAGCTACATGCACGGCCAGAAAGGTTGATCCCCAAATAAGATAAATTGCAGAAAAAGACAATAAAATCAATACCTTACGTGAGGCCATAAACGATGGGAGTGTATATGATTTGAATGAAAACATAAGGTAAGGAGCATCTACAGAGGGAATTTTGTTTATGAATAAATCTTCATGAATCCTGTTTGATTTCATTCTGACCTCAATATCAACAACCAAAACATTGTATCTTAATATTCTTATTTGTGATAGTCTTTTCTTATGTGGTCTTTTCTAAACAAGCCTTTTCCTGTTATTAGCAGAATGCGTGATCAGTTATGGATGAATGCTGGATTTCTGCTTTTTGTATTTATTTTTGTAAGTGTTTTCAAGCCTTTTGGAGTAGATATATTTCACTCTTCATTGTATTTCCATCGTGCCTTGGAAGCAATCATTATCAGTTTTGTAGTCGTTTCCTTGAATGGACTTGGTCTTCGAGTGTGGTTCGGTCATGGACTTGACGAGCAAAACTGGAAAGTGTCCTCGGCACTGCTCTATACCATCTGGTCTTTTGGGACAGTGGTTGTGGCGCTGATGATTTACGCATATTTTGCTGGCATAACGTCACCCGACTGGCATTTTGTTGTTATGGGAAGCCTTAAGTTGGGCGCCATCACCATCATTCCAGCGGGCCTTTTTTTGATGTGGTTATACTTGCGTACCCTACAGGCACACATTCGTCAGGCGCAGATCTGGTCGGCACATTTGGCAGAGCATAATTCGGTAGTAGTGCAGAAATCGCCTCTAAAGGAGGAGATACCACTCCCCGCACCCATTGCACAAACACCTGACGTGCCTTGCAAACCACAGAACGTGGTGGTACTGAATTCCGAAAACATGAAAGAATCTTTCGAGGTAGCGCCCACCTGTTTGCGTTATATGGTGGCTGCCGATAATTATGTACAGGTACACTATTTAAACGAGCAAGGTGTTTTGTCTCAATACCTGTTCCGAAGCACGCTCAAGAAAGTTGAACTGGAACTGGAAGACCTGTGTAATTTCTTCCGGTGTCATCGTGCCTATATTGTAAATTTGGAAAAAGTGGAGGAAGTGATTGGAAATGCGCAAGGCTATCGGCTGAAATTAAAGGATATCCCAACGCCAATTCCCGTTTCGCGGCGCTTTCAACCTAAACTGGCCAAACGGATGAACAAGGTGCGGTCTTCCATGAACTAATCGTCATTATAAAATACGCTTTGTTTAAATTTGGCGTCTTAAGCCGAAAAAAGGCATAGCGTGCCGCTATTTCTTGGTGTAGGCTTTTATCAAGCATGTCCTATAAAGGCGTTTTTACGGAGGTTGGAGATATCCATTAGACGATTTTTGATCGGCCTTAATCGTATTCCACGATGG
>DDTM01000049.1 GCA_002344075.1 Bacteroidetes bacterium UBA2364 | reverse complement strand
CTATTGACATTTTTGAAATGCACTATTTATTATACGACGGAATCAATTAATCCTCTTTAAAACAACCATGTGGCTTCCAAAGAAATAATGGGCTTATTTGCTTCAAGAATTACAAGAATCTGAAAAGGAAACGTATCATCGGATGTTACGTTTTTTGCGGTTTCGGGTATAGTCTTCAAAGATAAACGTGCCCAATTGATCGAGCTTAGAATAGTACGCTCGGCCTGCATTTGCTTCCGTCATTTCTTGGATAAAATGTTGAAGATAACCATCGTGTGCAATCATAAATGTGGTGATGGTAATGCCTTCGCGTCGGCAAATCACCGCTTCGTCCAGCACCTTATTCACAATTTTCCGATCTAAACCATATGGATTTTTATAAAGCCGCCCAAATTCATGATGACAACTGGGCTTTCCGTCGGTAATCATAAAAATTTGCTTGTTCCGGTTTTTACGACGGCTAAGGATCATACGTGCCCGCTGCAAACCCGCACGTGTATTGGTGTGAAAAGGCCCCACCTGAAGGTATGGTAAATCTTTAACCGAAACTTCCCATGCTTCGTTTCCAAATGCGACAATATCTAAAGTGTCTTTGGGGTAACGGGTCATAATCAACTCTGCTAATGCCATAGCCGTTTTCCGTGCAGGTGTGATGCGGTCTTCCCCATACAATATCATGGAGTGGGAAAGGTCAATCATCAAGACAGTAGATGTTGAGGTATGATAATCAGATTCAAAAACTTCAAAATCCTCTTCTTTCAATTCCCAGCCATCCGCGCCTGAACGTCGGTAAGTATTTGATAAAGTACCCGTCAGATCCAAGCGGTTCAGGTCGTCACCGAACTGCCACGACCTGGTCTCGGGATGCCGTTCATCCCCTTTTCCAGTATCTTGTGTTTTGTGTTGGCCTGTTTTTCCAGCCTTCAAATTTTTAAAAACTTCCTCCAGCGATTTTTGTCGTAAGCCCTTTTCAGCCTTCTTGGTGAGGCTCATTTTTCCACTTTGCGCATCTTCCTCCAAAAGCCCCTGACGCTTTAAATCTTCGATCAAGTTTCCTATGCTATAACGGTCATCAGCCAAGTGGTATCTTTGGTCCAACTCCGTTAACCATTGTAGGGCTTCTTCCACATTTCCAGCTGTCATCATCAATAATTGCTGGAAGAGGTCCATCAATTTGTTTGATGTCCCTACAGAGTTCCCATGTACAGCCTCCATCCACTGGGTGTAACGAAACAAGAAGTCGGATTTGCCAGAAGACAAGGCATCAGCAGTGTTCATTTGATCCCTCGGTATGGGTTTTGAAGAAATTCCTTTGCACGATCCCGAGACCTTTGTACATCCGGCAACCGCAGTACCAATTGGTACATCTCTTTTGCTTTATTGCGATCTCCCATTGCATCGTAGGTCATGCCTAAACGAAGTCGTCCCAGTATGTGAAAGTCCGATTTTTTCTTTGCCTTGGTATCCAAAAGCAACAACTTTGTAGCGACTCCTTTTGCATTTCCATAGTCACCTTTAAAGAGATACAACCCACTCAGGTAATAATACGCCTGCTCAGCAACGGCAGGTGTATATCCGGATTGTTTCCGTTCGTGTCGGGCAGCCACCTCATGGAATAATTCTTTTGCACGTTCACTATATCCAAAATAATTTTCGGTTCTGGCATGTAAAATATGGTAAAAGGCATTGTTTGGATAACGAGTACGCAACCAGCCGATATAATAATTGGCACCTTCATATCGTGGCTCATAGACATAATTGATTTGAAACAAGTAATACGCCGCTTCTGCACGCATAAATGAACCACGATTAAAGGTGCGCTTGATCTCTTCCAATCCTCTCTCGCGACTTCCTCTTGGTAAAAACCACATGGCATATTTCATGGCAGGATATTTCCGAGGCAAAATATCTGCAAAATAATCATACACCCCCCACCCAAAATAATAGTCGTTGTTTTCCGGTGCAATCTGAGCAGCCCTCGTCACATAGTCAACGGCTTCTTTGCCATATTTGAACGATTTGATCCATTCAGAGCGATTGGCGTACAGCCGACTTCTAAATCCTACGGCCATTCCTTTAAAGAGAACAGCATCATAGCTATTGGGATTTCGTGCCAACATCCGGTCACTTCGCTGACTCACCTGTGTCATTTCTTGATGAAAGACATCATCAATGGCCGTATCACCAACATTAGCGAGGATTAGCCACCAACGGGAAAGCGCTTTGAGAAAGGGGCCAGCAGGGTGTTGTGGATATTGCCGCTCTATATCCGAGAAAATACGGTCTGCCTCCGTAAAACGCATGTCATAGGCCGCATCCACCCCCCTCATTGCACGTTGTACAAAGAGAGAATCCTTCATAAGGTCTTGGGCTTGTACGTTCCACCCAAAAAAGAATAAAAAAAACCACAGTGATCGGCGTGTGTGATACATCATATTGGTCCGTATAAAAAAGGATGAAAGGTATATGCTTAAAGCCGCGTAACAGTTCCGCTTAATGCGGCCAAAGGCCCGTCTTCTTGCATCCACCAAATTTCGCCCGCAGTTTGGGCTTCTTTGCGGAAAACCAAAATAAATCCCTTCCGGTAAGCATCATTTACATCCGGTTTTTTGACTGCTTCAAAAGCTGCCTTGCTGGTGTAAATCTGTAGGTTTGAGGGGGCGAGTTTTGTTAGAACGGCTTTTACAAGGCCAACGTACGTTTCTTTAGAGTGAGTACCAGGTACTAAGAGCGCAACCGCTTTTCCCATAGGAGTTTCCGATTCCGAAATCACCTCGTAATGAGGCAAAGAGATTGGTTTTTTCTCGTCGGACGATACGGTTTTTTCTTTACATCCGGCCACAAAGGCCAGTAACCCGAAAATCAATAAGGAGGTATAAAGCGTGCTTCTCATCTTTTTTTCGTTAAGATACAAAAAAAGCAGCCCCGTAAAGAGGCTGCTTCATTAGCTCATAGACTAAGCATACGTCAATCATCAAACTTGAGGTTACCAAGCCCCGCAATTTCACCAAGGGTAGCCGGACCGCTAGTGCCCGCATTGGCCTGATACTCCTCCAGTGCTTTACGCTCTTGACTCTTCTCTTTGTCTTTTACCGCATCCTGTGCATCTTTCTCAGCTTGTTTGGCCGCTTGAAGAATGGCCTTCTCGCTTAGAATAATGCGCTTATCCGCTTTATTGAATTCAATCACCCGCACCGTAAGCATATCGCCCGGTTTGTAAGATTCTTCAGGGTTCTTGGCAGGTTTTGCCAAATGCCCGGCGGGAATAAAGGCTTCCACATCGAGCGGCATTTCTACAATAACCCCGTTTTCATTAAAACGAACCACCTTCACCTCTACATCCGTCCCAACGGCATAAGCATTTTCAAATTGGCTCCACGGATCAGTCGAGACCTGCTTATGTCCTAAGGAGAGACGACGGTTTTGTTGGTCTATATCCAACACCACCACATCAATTTCGTCTCCTTTTTTAACCACTTCTCCAGGATGACGAATCTTCTTTGTCCAAGACAAGTCAGAAACATGTACCAAACCATCTACACCCGCTTCAATTTCAACAAATACCCCAAAGTTGGTCAGATTGCGTACAACCCCCTTAGTAACGGTTCCAGCCGGGAAACGCGCTTCGATCTCGGTCCATGGATCGGGTTCGAGTTGCTTCATTCCCAACGAAATCTTTCTATTTTCGGAATCAATACTCAGGATTTTAACCTTTACATCGTCACCTAAAGAAACCATTTGGGTGGGATGCTTGATGTGTTGGCGCCAACTCATTTCACTGATATGCACCAATCCTTCAATCCCTTTATCTAATTCCACGAATGCACCATAATCGGTGATCGAAACCACTTTTCCTTCCACATCTTGGCTTTCTTTGAAGTTCTCGGCAATCTGATCCCACGGATGAGCTTGCAATTGTTTCATCCCAAGAGAGATACGGTGACGGTCTTTGTCGTAGTCCAACACAACTACTTGGATCTTTTGGTCTAATTCAACCACTTCGCTGGGGTGCGAAACCCGACCCCAAGAAAGATCGGTGATATGCAAAAGACCATCTACACCACCAAGGTCAATAAACACACCAAAATCGGTAATGTTTTTAACGGTTCCTTCCAGAACCTGACCTGGTTCCATCTTATCCAGAATGCGCGAGCGTTGGTTTTCGAGGTCTTTTTCAATAAGTGCTTTATGGGAGACCACCACATTGCCATTTTGCTCGTTCAACTTCACAATCTTGAACTCCATTCGCTTATCAAGGTATGCATCGAAGTCACGTACCGGGCGAACGTCAATTTGTGAACCCGGCAAGAAGGCTTCCTTTCCGAAGAGATCTACAATCATACCACCTTTTATCCGGCGAATAATCAGACCTTCGATCACTTCATCATTCTTGAAGGCTTCGTCAATCCGTTGCCAACGACGCAATTCGGTGGCGCGACGACGCGACAACATTGGCTGTCCTTGGCGGTCTTCAAGCCTTTCAAGGAAAACATCCACATCGTCTCCAATGGCAATTGGGCCATCAAATTCGTTTTTGGAAACCACCCCATCCGATTTAAAACCGATGTCCACCACTACATCTTTTTCACCAATACTCACCACTTTACCCGTCAGGATATCCCCTTCCGTGAAGTCCACTTTGACTGGATCGTACTGAGCGAGCATTTCCAAAAATGCCCTATCCGCATCGCTTTGTTCTTCATCCAAAGCATTCAGTTCGTCAAGGTTATAAACCCGGCCTTCACGCTTCCCATAATACCCTTTCTTTACTGTCTTGGGTGAGACCGGACGCAAGACTTCGTCCATACTGGCGGCGTCTGACAATCCTGCATCTTCCACAACAGGTGCAGTTTCCGCTACGGGCGACGCCTCCATTGCGGTCTCCACTACGGGTACAGATTCCACGACAGCGTCATCCGCTGTTGCTACAACCACTTCGTTTGTGGTATCCTGCGCGGTTTCGTCTTCGGCAGGTTGAACATTGTTCAGTTCATCACTCATAAAAATTTTCGGGCATCGTGGACTTTCCTTTACAGGCGAGACAGTCTTAGGTACCCTTCTCCTACATTGCTCCCGTTTGCGCGTGTCCCGAACGACAACATACGGGGTCTAAAGATTTATAAAACAGTGAATTAAGTTGTTTTCAATTTGGCTTGTGCGATTACTTGGTTTACTTGTTCAGAAATACCGAGCGACGTGGTGTCCAATACAATGGCATCATCTGCTTTTTGCAGGGGCGCTATTGCCCTGGTGCTATCCTGTGCATCTCGCAACTCAATTTCTAATCGTATCGCTTCAAAATCCACATCAATGCCTTTTGCATTCATCTCAGCAACACGCCGTTTTGCACGAATCTTGGGGTCTGCGGTTAAAAAGATCTTCAGATCCGCATCCGGAAATACGACGGTTCCAATATCACGCCCGTCCAAGACCACCCCTCCTTTCTGGATTAGCTGCTTTTGCGCTGTCTGACGTTGTAGAGCAACCAATTTATTGCGAACGATGGCTTGTGTTGCCACTTTACTTGCCATACCCGTCACTTCTTGTGTTCGTATCTTGGATGTCACATTTTGACCGGAAACCCATACCTGCATTTCGTCAGACGCCGGCGTTATTGCCAATTGCAAATTCTCTACAAAAGTAGAAAAGGCAACATCCTCCACGTCCAGATCAACTTTTAAACAAGCATAAGCAATTGCCCGATACATGGCTCCCGTATCCAGATACAAGAGCCCCAAGGCTTTTGCGACCAATTTTGCAGTTGTACTTTTTCCGGAGCCAGCAGGCCCATCAATGGCAATAATCAAGATGTTGTAATTTGTTTTACAGCCTGAGAATATACAAAAAAGCCTGCTTCTCATCAGGAGCAGGCAAATAATTACCTAAATTCTTCACTTTTAAGGCTGCGGACCGTAAGTCTTGCTTACAACATCTATTGCATTAGGAAAACGAAATGGGCCTAATGGCGTCTGAATGGTGGGCCGAGCACTTAGCCTAAGGTTTACAGGATTATCCCCTGACCCTATGAGGTTTTTTACAAGTTCAACAAGATTTTGGGCATTCCCTTCAACAAAGTCCACTGCATTGAGCTTAATTTCCACAGGAATGTCCACACGCTGGCCAGCAGGCAAGGAAATGGACTGATTTAGAAGGCCCGACACGGCTTCTTTGTTTTGCAAGAAAAGGGTCCACTCCATCGTAGAAAGTTTTGCCGTAACAGGCAAATTCTGGGGGGCCTCAGCAGCCACATGTAGGTTAAAAGAAAGTGGTACATCACGCCTTGCGATGGCTTGTGTGACCCGCAAGAGGTCTAATGCACCGAGATCACGTGCAGACTTAAGATTGAGGACATCAATGCCAGCAAGTCGTACATTGCTTACCCGATCCAGATCAAACTTCATCAGTTTAAGACTGGATAACTGTTGTAGATTCTGACAGGCGGGCAACGACAGTAACCAGACGGACAGCATTAAGAGTCGAAGTCTTCCAAATGTGTATTGATTTTTCATTTGCTTTACATTATAATGATAAAAGATAAAACAGGGCTCGACGCCCAATCTAAAACCGTCCAAGAAACGACTTTATTGCGTAAATTAAGCCATGCTGAAATTCCAAGGCCCTCTTTGCCCGAAATTTCTTCGTTACGACGACATCCAATCGTGGCAGTCTTAGACAATATACGGTCGGTTCATAATGTTGGTGCTATTTTCAGAACTTCCGATGCCATATTGGTGGAACATCTGTACCTCTGTGGAATAACGGCTACACCGGATACACATCCAGAAATTCAAAAAACAGCCTTAGGCGCACAAGATACAGTTCCTTGGTCTTACCATCCTGAAACATCTCTTGTTTTGCAAAATCTACGAGATCGCCATTACAACATTGCCGCTTTAGAAATTGCCAATGTATCGCGGTTGGTTCAAGATATAAGACAAGAAGAATTCCCTTTAGCATTGGTGGTGGGCCACGAAGTATTTGGAGTCTCGGACGCAGCCATGAGACAGTGTGATTTTGCACTTGAACTGCCACAATTTGGCGTAAAACAATCTCTAAATGTATCAGTCGCTTACGGGATTGCTTTATACGGGCTGGCGCAACAACTAAAGCTATTTTCGGGTCAGGGGGCTTCTCGATAACGGCGTAATAGCGCATTAGCGGCAACTCCTGGAACGGTTTTGCCTTCTTTTACTGCTTGTTCGTACTCTGGAAAAGTTTCCCGAATGGCGGGGTGGTGGTAAAAATGGTTTTTTAGCGCATTTTCGACGATCTGATGTAACCAAAATGCTGATTGTTCGGTGCGTTTTAAAGCCAGCCAGCCGTTTTTTTCCACACATTCGTGGTGTGCAAGAATCATATCCCAAACCTCCGCAATACCTGTACTCTCCAAGGCGGAGCACGTTTTTACTTTAGGAGACCATCCGGACTCGTTTTCTCTAAACAGATGCAGCGCACGTTTATAAGAAACCCGCGCCGCCTCGGCAGCCACTTTATTGCTCCCATCGGCTTTATTAATCACAACACCATCGGCCAGTTCCATTATTCCCCTCTTGATGCCCTGTAATTCATCTCCTGCACCAGCCAGCATCAGCAGCAGAAAAAAATCTACCATAGATGCTACCTGCGTCTCGGATTGCCCAACTCCGACAGTTTCCACAAAAACCACATCGAAACCAGCAGCCTCACACAATAACATCACTTCACGGGTTTTCGGTGCTACCCCGCCCAAAGCCCCTCCGGAAGAAGTGGGTCTGATAAATGCTCGAGGGTGATTTGACAAGGCTTCCATACGAGTCTTATCACCCAAAATACTACCCCGTGTTTTTTCGCTACGTGGGTCTATGGCCAAAACCGCAACATGATGACCAAGAGACGCCACATACAATCCAACAGCTTCGATGAAGGTACTTTTCCCAACACCCGGAACCCCGGAAATACCAACCCGAATACTCTTGCCCGTATAAGGAACACACCGCTCCAGTACATGCTGACCCAACTCTTGATGGGTCGCCGAAGTACTTTCCATTAAGGTAATCGCACGACTTAAAATCATACGATTTCCGGAAAGAATGCCATCGCAAAAGGTATCAACGTCTGGTAAGGGTAGTCTCATGCTCGGATATTTGTGGCTTGCTTTTATCCAAAAATAGCACCTTTCCGCCCAAAGGTGGCGTTAAGAATTCAAAAACGAAAAAGAAAAAGGGCAAGCCTGTTAGAACCAAGCCACCCTTTAGTTTCTTTCAATATTCCTTTTACATCAGTATCACCCGTTACGCTGGATTTACCGAACTCCAAAACACCAACCACCTTGCTTGCATAACTGACCTGCAACCTGACGACGTGCAGCCTTTACATTGATTGCAGGCATTCGCGTATAACCTTCGATACCAACCAAAACACCCTCGAGCAGTTCAGCGTCAGTAAAAGCAGCCAAGGCATCTGTTGCAAAGTTACGGCATTTGCGCGATCCCTCTAACAAGACCAGATCCAGCATGGCTTCATAGACCGAAAAATCTTCGTCCGGCTTTATTTGATGTAATTTTTCAATTCTCAATAGAACCGATTCTACGGTATAGATTTCGGTAATGATATCCGCAATATTCATTAGAATTTCTTGCTCTTCTTTCAGGTTCAACTTACCCTCTGTCTGTGCCGTCAGTGCATGACCAATGGTGAGCAGAAATACCTTCTTAAATTGGGCCACCTGGAATTGCGCTGCGGCATATCGTTCTTTAGGACGGTTTTCACCCAAATTACCTAACGATACCTCATCTTGTACTTCAAAAATTGGGGTTAACAAATCTATTTCGCCTTTCATAAAACGACGAAGCAGCATATCCACCATTAATAAGCGGTTGATTTCGTTTGTACCCTCAAATATGCGGTTAATTCGACTATCGCGATATGCCCTTGCCGCTGGATATTCTTCACTAAAACCTATTCCACCATGTATTTGTACGTTCTCGTCCACGCAATAATCCAATACTTCTGATCCCAGAATTTTAAGGATAGAGCACTCGATGGCGTATTCCTCAGCAGCATCTAACATTGCCTCGGCATATGATTTTCCAGAACTCACAGAGGCTTCTTTTTGCAGGTGCATTTGGTTGGAGGCGCGATAAATGGCACTCTCGCTGGCAAAAATCCGTGTGGCCATTTCCCCTAACTTATACTGAATGGCACCAAAATTAGCAATCGGTTGCCCAAACTGGAAGCGCTCATTGGCATAACGGGTGGCTTCTGTCAAAACACCCTTACTCCCTCCCGTGCAAAGTACACCTAGTTTATAACGACCGATATTGAGTACATTGAAGGCTATCAAATGGCCCTTCCCAATTTCCCCCAACACCTGATCTACGGGAACTGCCACATTCTCGAAAAATACCTGACGCGTAGAAGACCCCTTGATGCCCATCTTGTCTTCTTCCGCGCCCAAAGTAAGACCGGCAGAATCCTTTTCTACGATAAAGCCTGTAAATTTCTCACCATCTATTTTTGCAAATACAATAAATACATCCGCAAATCCGGAATTGGTAATCCACATTTTCTGACCATTCAGCATATAATGGGAACCATCATCGCTTAAAACCGCATGGGTTTTAGCAGCCAAGGCATCCGAGCCACTTGCTGGTTCTGTAAGACAATAAGCCGCTTTCAGTTCGCCGGAAATTAATCCGGGTAAATATTTTTCTTTCTGTGCATCTGTACCGAAATAGAGAATGGGCAACATCCCAATCCCTGTATGGGCCGCCAAGGCAACACTAAAAGAGCCTGCTGGCCCCATTACATCTGCAATAAGGGTGTTGGTGTTGGTATCCAAGGCTGTTCCACCATACATTTCGGGCATGTGTGCACCCAATAGCCCCAGTTCTCCCATTTTCCGAAGCAAAGCAGGCGTAACTCCTTCTGCCTGCTTTTCGATCTGTTCCCGCTGAGGAAAAACCTCTTGCTCCAAAAAATCTTTGGTCATCTGCAAAACCATTTGTTGTTCTTCGTTTAATTCTTCCGGTATAAAAACCTCTTCAGAAGAACCAGAAACGGTTAGAAACATTCCTCCTTTTAGAAGTTCACCGGTTGGGGCTGTCTGCATCATGGTCATATTGGATAAGCGGTGGAAAATGAAAAAATCTATACAACATTGCGCCCTTCGAGCGGGTTGTCCACATATGAAAGGGCTTTTTGAATAATTTAACGCAATGCAGCATAATAAGTTAACAGTGTTAAGATGAATTTAAAATGAATACTACTTCGTAACAAGTGGCTTAAATATGCTAATTCTGGCTTATCCGAAAATGTCCGGTCTGTTTCCAGAGGAATAAGGCATCATTTTCGACCGTTCCGAACCCATAGTTATGTACCACCATGAGCCGATCTCCATTCGCAATCCGGTTTGTAACGAGTCCTATGTGGGTGAGGTTTGGTGGGATAATCCAAGTGACGATATCACCAGGCTTATAATGACGTGCTTCATCGGATATGGGTATTTCCCAGCCTTTTCGTTGAAAAAACCGCATCAGATTGGGTACCCGGCGGTGGTCTATGTTTGGATCGGGTCTGGACATATTCCAAAGTTGGGGATATTTTCCAAAACCCTTTCGCATGTCTTCGTGCACTTCTTTTTGGAAGTCCATGTCAATAAACCGAAATGCACGAATTAGGACATCCGAACATACCCCGGTATGAATGGGTACATCTCCATTCGGATATGACAGCGTCCGATAAGCGGGGTCATATCCAGTTGTAAGACCAACCTGCTCAATTGCTGCTGAAATGAGGCGTTCTACGACAGGATTTGTTACGGCTATACGTCGAATGGGAGCAGCGGCTGACTCGTTTTGTGGACCATTCTTCGATTCTGAAAAACATCCCATACCAAACACCGACCAGAGCACCATAATAATCGTCGCTGCCGTATTTTTTTTCATTTATGCATCTAAAGTTAAACCGTCATTGCGTTTTCTTAACGTGGGTAATTGGCAATGTTTTGGTAAATGTTTCTCCACGGATACGTAAGAAATATGTGCCTTGCGCAAACCCATTTAGGACCAATCTTTTTTGATAACGAACCAGAGGGGATACTTCTTGTGGATCTACGAAAAACAGTTCGCGGCCCTGCAAGTCCAATACCTGAAAGTCAATTTTTTGCTCTCTGGCCACCGTAACCTCAATGGTCAGGTTTTCATCAAACGGATTGGGGTAAACTCCGCCGATCTGATAGCCCTCTGGCAGATTAGAGACTTCGATGCGTTGGGCAGATGTATAGGAGATAAAGCCATTCTTATCCACTTTTTTAAGCCGGAAAAAATAGATTCCGGAGACCAAGTCGCTTGACTCATAACTGTAAATAGCTCCGGTTTCCGGCGTTCCTTTGGCTGGAAAAAAGGCTATAGGTCGAAACGTCCCAATTGCAGTCCCTCCCCCTTGCTGTGTCAATTCCGTCATTTCGACCCAAAAACCATCGAAGTTTGGTTCTGACATTGTTTCCCATTTTAAGCCCACACGCTGATTTTCAAAAATACTGGTGAAGGAGGTTAGGGTAACTGGCAGAGGTACCGAACATGTAGGTTTAGGATCAAAAATCAACATTACAATAACGGTTCCCATATTCATACCCATAAAGCCAAATGGATTGTACGCAGCATCATTCGCAACGGCAAAACCCAAAAACCCTTCTGAAGTTGATGATCCATAGTTGTTGTCAAATCCAGATGTGTCTCCTAGACTTCCTCCCAACTGGAAGTCTTGGATCAAAACCAATCTGCGATGCCCCCATGAGGAGTTTTTGTCTTCATAAATCCATCCAAAAATAGCACGCTCAATGGGCAAAGGGTTTGAGCTACCCGAAGTCCAGAACGCCGCAAGATTCTCGGAGTAGGCAATAAACTCTCTGCAATTTGCCGGAATCGTATTCTCAACCCGTGTAAATGGATCTAATCCTAATGAATGCGCTGGAGTTGCAGTGTGTGTAAATTGGTTAACCGTGATTAAATAATCGGCATAAGATTGTGCTGTAGTTGTAAGTTCATCATTGATGCCTTCCAGCGGCAGCCCCTTCACGACCGTGCCCCCATAATTGACATTGGCGCGGGCAGTTCTCTCTGCGTTCACCAAGTAAAGTCCCTTTGCGTTGAAGCTCATGGCATCCCAGGTGGCCTGACTGGGCATTACGAGGTTACCGAGCACGTTACTGGTAAGTCCCAACTGTGTTTCTTCCCCCCTTCGTCCAGCATTAAACGCATTAGTAATATCGGTAACTGTCGAGGTTCCAGCACTCCAAGCAATATCATCTGTTAGATCTGGTGGCGATTGGGCAAAAGCAACAGGAAAGAAGATACTTATAATTATGAATAAGTAAGGTATTATTTTGGACATAGGATAAAGTGTTTTTAGGCATCCAACTATCTCGGTGTCACCAGTACATGCCTTTATCATGGAGTTTGGTTACATTAAAAATGTAGCGCTATGTAACAGATTAGGTCTTGTTTAACCTAATGTTTTTATGCACCTAAAAATATAAGAAAGAGTACAAACACATGCAAGATTTCTATCGGCAATAGCTTATCCTTTACCAGACGGTGCGAAAAACAATTTCAAATACCCACCCTGGGCATTGGCATCCGTGACAACACTGGGCATTCCATTAATGAGGTCAAGCGTTGGTTCATGAATATGTCCGCTTATTGTAGCCAACACATTTGGTGCTTGCGTCACCTCTCTGTAAAACTGAAAGGTTGTGGCAGAATGCCCTTTTTCAGGCCATTGTTCACGTCGCTCCAATTGATAGCTCCTGTCATTTTGAGCATTCCAACCAGGGTGCCCGCACCCATACCCCACTTTTCGCCCCATTGCATACAAAGGAATGTGCATCATCAAAACGATTGGTCTCTTAGAACGGAGTATCCTTCTCGTGAAAGCCAGTTGTTCTGGCAATATCTCGTAATAAGAATTATCGAGCACAACAAATTGTACACCCGCAACCTCCCGCACCTGCATCAGTGGATTTCCCCCTTGGTATAGCCGGAGCAGGCGATTATTCACCCACTTACGCCTCAACGATTCTAAGGAACCTTCCATACCTTCGTAGTGCCAATCATGGTTTCCGGCCACATATACATAAGAGAGTTGGCTTTCTTTCAGTTGTGCTTCAGCCCATTCGATTGCTGCTTCGGACGGAAAACTAAAAATATCGCCCAAGAGGGCCACAAATGCAACCTGCTCCTGACGTGCGATGGCGAGTGTTTCGAGAAAGCAAGTTTCAGGATTCGTGATATTTCCTGTCTTCACATGCCGCGTCTGGTTGTATGCTTTAGCCATTCGGCCACTATACGCTTTAAACGGCTCCCCCCTTTCATCATCGCGAAACAGGTGGGTATCCGCCGTCGCCATCACCTTAAAAGGCTCTCTAATCTGATCATGGTAAAACGTAAGCTGGTTCCCATCTTGCGAAAAAGCACCCCGATTCATTTCGCCTACTGTAGAAGTTTGAGTTGAGAACCCAAAACCGGAAGCGGCAGCGCCAATGGCCATAAAAACGTTTCGTCTGTTCATCCTCTCATTATTCCATCTTTTTTGTGAAAAAATACACCAACGGGTCTAAAAAATCCGGACGAATTTGTATTGTAAAAGACTTTACCGCACCTTTTTCGGATTTAAAAGGAATGAAGGCCCGTCCAAATGCTGGATCATTAAATCTGACCAGAAACCGATCGTTATTCCAATGCTCCAGCGTACCTACAATACCGGGATGTGCCAACAATTGGAGTTGGATTTTGTCCTCCAATGCTTCTATTTGAATTTGACCATAAAGTTCATTTTCATAAACTCCTGACATAGATGCCAATGTAAAACTTGGCTTTTTTTCCAGATTTTTACGATTTTCTTCGTTTTGCCAAATTCTCGCATTTTGTGCATCTTGTTGTTTTTGTTCATTCAAAAAATGCCTACTCCAATCTTTTCTGGATCGGTTAAGGTAGGCATCTACAATATGGTACATTAAAGCAGTTGGCAAAGAGTTTCCAGTATCCAGATTACTTAGAATTACCCAACCGAGGTTTAATTCTGGCATAAATCCGGTTTGAGAAATCATACCGTCCACGCCTCCGCCGTGTTCGAATAAAACTTTACCATCATAATCTCGAATAAACCAACCCAATGCATACCCACCAAGATGCGTTTCAGGAAATTCCGGATTATCGTATGGCATATATGCAATCAAATTGTTGGGATAATGTGTTCTCCGAATCACATCTCGTTTAAAAATCTCCTTCCCATCTACCTTTCCCAAAGAGTCGGCCTGTAGAATAAGCCAACGCGCCATATCTCCCGCCGACGAAGTGATTGAGCCAGCAGGCCCAATATTGTCAATATTTCGATAAGATATGGCTGCCAAATGACCTTCTATATTGATTGTATGTGGCATAGCAACATTTTCAAATTCAGACAGGGCGTCATGCCTTGTGGCGCTTCGGGACATATCCAATGGCCTAAAAATTCGCTGAACCACCCACTCGTCCCAGCTACTTCCGGCAGCGGCACCTGCCAATTCACCAGCTGCCATGAATGGCACGTTTTGGTAGCCAAATCCAGAACGAAATCCATAAATCGGTTTAATGTACTGATAGCGCCGGAGAATTTCGGTACGGTCGTACCGGCTTCCCCAAGCCACCAAATCTCCATGCCAAGTTCCAAGACCAATTCGATGGCACAATAAATCACGAACTGTAACTAAAGCTGTTGCATGAGGGTTGTTTAATGTGAAGTAGGGGAGGTGTTTTTGGACTGGGTCTTCAAGACTTAACTTTCCTTCATAGGCAAGTTGGGATACCATCAGTGCGGTAAATGCCTTGGTATTAGAGCCAACCGCAAAAATGGTTTCAGGGTCAACTTTTTCAGGCTTTCCAATTTCCCGAACGCCAAACCCTTTGGCATAGACCAATTTTCCTCTATGAACGATGGCCAATGATAAGCCGGGAACTTTCCATTCGGTCATTGCTGCTTCCACATAATCTTCCAAATCCGTTAGACCTGCTGGAAGTTGTTGCGCATTTAGCTTGATCAGGCACAAGATCCAAAAGAGGATAGATCTTTTAAGCAAGGTTAACTTCATAACAACTGGGGTTCGTTCTTGGTTATGTCCATTTTTAGAAGTTAAACCCTTTTTGTATCAATCTCAATTCCCTATAAAAAAAGATTTACACCCTGCTTTCGTGACCAGACGACAGACACTACTTTCATAAACGCCTACCAAAAGGGGCTAAAGCAAAATCAGGAATGAACCAAATGGGTAATATGTTTAAGATGGAGCGTATCATGAAGCAGTTCTGCCCGAAATTTTTTCCCATCAAACGTCAGAACATTGAGCGATGTATTGGTATGCTTAATCTGTTCCATTTTGGAAAGTCCGTAGCCAGCAAGGATCCCGGCTAGCAAAACCCGTAAAAATCGGCCATGCGTTACAATAAGAACCGATTCTCCGAGATGCTGAGAAACTATATTCATAAGCGCACGTTTGGCCCGTTTCTCGACTTCACTTGCCGACTCTCCACCGGATATTTTTGCTTCAAAATCACCATTTTGCCATTGCAACCGAACGTTATCAAATGCCTTACGAAGGACTTCATCTAGGCGTTTTCCCTCACAAATTCCCCACGATATTTCTTCGAGATCTGTCATTTTACGTGGATTAAGATAGGGATGTGACCGAACCACGGTTTCTGCTGTTTGTACAGCCCGAAGTAGCGGGCTACAATATACAGCATCCAGCCAAACGTTGGATAAGCGTTCCCGAAGTGCCTCCGCCTGAATTAATCCGTTTTCGTTCAAAGGGGCATTCACTCCTCTCCCCTGCACAATGCCAGCACGGTTTAAATCTGTCTCACCATGCCGGGTTAAATAAATTGTCGTCATATACCTCAAAATCCTCAGTTCTTATCTTCTACAAGCATACGTGCTTTTTCAACACCGATGTTATGGTTTACGGCTTCCTTATAAAGCAGGGTTCTTAACAAAAAATCTGCGATGGGCATCCCAAATTTTTTCTCCCAACTACGGTGTAACCAGTTCTCGACCATTTTATACAATAGTTGGAAGCGTAAAAGAACATAGCCAATCAGCCCCATCAAAATACCCTCAACAGTCCCAATTTGGTTCGTTAAGCGATACCAGTTGGCCAGTGCGAGCCATATAGCAAGGTTTACTATTAGTGTTAGCCAGGGCTTGCCTAATAGTTTAAGTATCCGCATTTTGGCCTCACTGATTGCAGGCGGGGCATATAATTCCCAGAGCAACCAAGTCATTAACGACAATGTTAGAGAAAGGGGATAAAGGGGGAGTACCAGTAGCAAGAGAGGTAAGACCCAAAGCGCTACAGTACTACCAGTTTTATGCCACTCAGAAACCAAAGGGATTAAAGATGTCAACGGTTTTAGATGTAAGACTTCTCCTACTCTCTTCTCCAATTCAGCCTCAGTGACCGAAAATTGAATGCCCGAAGAAGGTACAAATATGCCGCGTGGGGTATCTACATACACGGTAGTTTCTAAGTTTTCTAATGCAGCCTCACCCGCTGTAAACTGAAATTGGTTCATTGTGGTTTTACTTTATCCTTTTGGCAAGATAGATTCACGCTTTAATCGAACCTGAATGTTTGGATTTTGCATCCCGGTTGCGATAAGTACAGGTGCTAATATACGACGAATTGCTTTCACCGTGTTTTCGGAAGCCTTGCCTTCTGCTTTTATCAAACGCTCTTCACCAATTTGGCGCATCTCGTTTGGTATGCTTCGAATCGCCTTGTGCTCTAAGTGTTTTCCACTATAAGCATGAAACCTTGCCCATCCCACTTTAGTCTGAACATCCATCTTATTCAATTCTGGCTCCACCGAAAAAACTCCTACCGGTGGAATGTAAACAGTTATATTTTCACCATTTACCTCTATATCTTTCGAGGTAATTTGCCCAATAGGAAAGCCGTAGGTTACTCGTCCGGGGACACGTACCTGAACTTCGGTTGTACCCATAGGAATGCCCCAAAGTGTTTTATCGTCCGAAATTTTTTTGGTGACTTCCATGCCAAGATAACCAGTAATGAGATAGGTGGTATCTGCCTCCACTTGCAAGGTTCTCATAACCACTTCCCGAACTTGTCCGCCGTTCAGCCCAAACGTAATCCCACGCATAGACCACCCGATCACCGATCCGAAAATGAGCAGCACAATGGCTGCCACCCCAAGCAGGATATAACGACCTTTTAAAAACATGTATTGATTGGTAAGATTAGGTTTTAAGTTTAGTTGCCTTCATCACGGACAATAAAGTATGACAATTTTCGGTGTATTACCCGGCTCAAACGTACATTCAGCCCTTTCGGTGTTTCGATAGTCGCCGTTACCGTGCCATCAGAATAGTCAGCGGCTATGCGGTCATAGGAGACATAAGCTCTGAACCCCTCCGATTCTTCTGCTTGCTTAAATTGAGAAACGGGTACACGGTACACAACCTCAACCTGAGGTGGGTTAAACTGAACCCGACTCACATTTGCGGGGAGATCCGTAACTTCTACACGAAGACTGCGGGAGGATTCCGTAAATTGCTCCACAGGAACAATCAGCGCCACGTCTGATATATTTGACTCCACCAAGCCCGATAAGGTGTCGGATAGTTGCACCATTTCATTTATGGACGCACGTACATTTTTGAAGTTTTGTTCTTTCATTGGCCAAGCCGAAAGATTTCGCAAAATCTGTTCTGGCCCCACTACTGTCACATAAGCGGGTTCAAAAATAGGTTTACGCACCGCTTCATAGGTTGTACTAAATGAAATTTTCCCTCGGAAATGAACAGGAACCCGCTTTGTCGCTTTTCTGTCCAATTCCAAGATAGTTTGTGCAGGTGTAATCTTCACAATACTCACCCCTATTGGAAACTGTCGAGGCTGAATGAGTTTCTGAAAATCAATCCGCCGTGCACTTCCCACATTTTTCACATCCACACCAATTGGCGGCGGTTGCTGAGACAATTGCAAGAGTTGCCAACCCACCCCCGATACTTCCACCTGTATTTCTTTCGGAAAAGAGTTTAGGGGTATATACCCTTCGGGTAGTTCCTGCAAAACAACAGGAAGGGATACTGCATAAGTATATGATTTACGCATATTAAGGGTGAACCAAAGCAACAAAGAAATAAAGACAGCAACGACTATCATAAACCAACGACTGACCTGATCTGTATTGGGCCGATTTTGGTTATATTGAGAAATCAGGCGATCTCGAAATTGTTCTATGGTGTTTTTTTCTTTTCGCATACCGCTTAAGTCTTGATAAAACAATTTATTATGTATCCATCAATGCACAACTCAACCACTCTACCTTTATAATAAGGTAAGACAAGACCTTAACTATTCTTACCCAAGGACAAAATGTAGAACTGGTAGGGCTTCATCTCTTAAAGGTAAGACCTTAACCGTGTGTTCCAACACTCCACTCGTGAATTGAGCAGGTTTTAGCGAATTACCGCATAAAAGAGGTTACACCATGCCATAATATCAAAGAGAAACGGTCTGGGTTTGTGAACTAACCGTATTGAAAAAAGTTAACCTGCTCAATCAAAATGGCTTTCTATCTTCCAAAACAAAGTTTTTTTTCCACACTTTTTCGTTTATACTTTACTTTGGTACATTATTGTTGTAATTTATTTTTAAGTAAGGAATTTAATTCCAGTGGGGTTATACTCATTTCTTATACAGCATCCCCCAAATTACTACTTTAACCCACTTTAAGTCATTCTAAACAACATTACCATGGCAGGTAACAGACAAAAAAAATGGCTAAGCCTCCAAGAGGCAGCCGACCAACTTGGCGTGCATTTTACTACTGTTCGTCGTTGGGTTGATCAAGGAGCAATTCCAACCTTATTAACGCCGGGCGGTCACCGCCGCTTCTCCCCTGAAGACTTGGAAGAGTTTGCTCGTAAACACCGTCGTCATTACATTCGCGAAGGGATCGAAGATAGTTGGCAACGCCACGCACTAAACCACACTCGGGACGCCATCCACATGACGCGCTCCACATGGTCTAGTCGCTTTGGCTCCGAAACGTCCATCGAACTACGCCGCCTTGGCAAGCAGTTGATGGATGTAATGATGCAGTTTATTAGCGCAGAAGACCTCCAAGCCCATCGCCTCTTAGATCAAGCAGAAGAAATTGGCCGTCATTATGGCGAAATCATGGTACGTGGCAAAATGTCCTTGCCAGATATGCTCAACTCCATCTCGTTCTTTAAGAACAGTTTGGTTGAAGCCACCGTTTCTATGCCAGAATCTCAGGCGAAACCACAATTAAACAGCCAAATTATCCGTCGCATAAACGAGGTAATGGGTGCTGTAGAATTGGCTCTCGCTGCTGTGTATGAAAGGCACCATTGAGCGTGTGATTCTATTACTTCAAGCCGCTTCTTTTTATTAAGGAGCGGCTTTTTTGTTCATCCCTACTGGCTTCTATCCTACTCGTTCATCCAAAAGGCTGGTCGGAGACATTGCTTCTTTATCATTAAATTCTACCAACCCACTACATAAAATTAATTATAGACGCCACTTGTATGCGCTTATCTTTATTTTTGAGTTCCCCAAAATACATAACCAGCATCGTATGCATTAATATTTTTAATTCTATCTAAAAAATACTTACCTCTACATATACCCTTTTCCATGAGCCAGTCCTTAACGCCTTTCCATACTAAATCACCCTTATTGGTTCTTGCCCCACACTTGCTTTATCCGCTACGAAATGGAGGTGATATTGGGGTGGTAGAGCATTGGGGTCCTTTAAGTCGCTATATACCTTATGTCATCATCTTAGGAGCAGACACGATTACAAGGTATGAAGATGGCCACATTGTACATCAAAGCACTTTTGAGAACACATTCCGAAATTCGAAAATTGCTGGATTAAGAACGTTATTGAAGCGCTCTCATTATCTGATAGAAAAATTCTTAACACCCAGATATCGCCAAGTTGCTAACGAATATTTGGCCGATCCTATCTTTCAGAATATTGTTTGTAGTCATTTATGGAGTACAACCTTGTTCAATTTTACTGGGAAAGAGCGTTTTGTCATCATTCAGTCTCACAATGATGACTTCCAATGGTTCCAACATTTGGCAAACCATGCCGCTAATCTTCCTGCACGATTAGCGGCATTAGCCTCGAAAAATTGGACCACACAATTTATGCGGAAACATGCGTTGGATTACTGGTTCTTTCATTGTACAGAAAGGGATCAGGCCGGGTATGCCGCTGCAAGCCCATGTCACCACTCTTTTGTAATGCCCGTTGGCGTGGATATACAAACAGAGTACGCCGATGCATTGCCTCCAACAGATAACCTACACCTTATTTTTACGGGTTCTTTGAGTGTAACCATGAATTTCGATGCACTTTGTACGTTTCGCGACCAATTCCTACCAGCCCTAAAAGTTGCCTTTGGAAATAGTTTAGAAATATCCGTCGTCGGAAGCCATCCAACGGTGGCTGTTCAAAACCTCTGTGACGACCAAGGATGGAACCTTTTTGCCAATGTCTCTGATACTGAACTAATGCAGTTGTATCAGAAGGCGACTTTTTCTATTCTTCCATTCCCATATGCAACAGGTTCCAAACTCAAGCTATTAAAATCACTGTCTTATGGAGTACCTTTTCTCTCCACCACCCACTCATCGCCCGGCGAAATGCCAGACCTTCCCTTTTGTGTCTTTTCGGATGCTCCTGAACATTGGGTAACAAAAGCAAAAGAAGCAACTCTGAAGGGTATTTCTGTTGAACAACGTAACGCACTGCTTGCATATGCCCAGCAATTCTCTTGGACGGCGCTGGCAGAAAAAATGATTGAGCAACTCAACAACTTAGCTGAAGGGCCGAAATGAAAAGAGGCGTTAAATTCCTCTTTTGAATGGTGCGGTTTGGGTACCAATGAAGGGCGAAATAGTTAATGTACTCCCCCTTCATTGACCATCTGCCAAAGCCCATAACCACCATTTAAACTGTATGAGACAATGCCATGATGTTGTAAAATACGGTGTGCCAAATAGCCTCGTAGCCCCACCTGACAGGTAAGAACATATGTTTTAGAAGGATCAAAGAAAGAAATATTTTCTCTTAAGGTATCCAATTCCAAGTTGATCGCACCGGGAATATGCCCATTATTAAACTCTTTGGCAGTACGGACATCAACCAAGACCACCCCATCCTGCTCAAGAAATGCAGGTAGATTTTCTATATTAATGGTATTTAACGTGCCCTCTAATAGGTTCTGGGCGGCGTACCCTGCAATATTAACCGGATCCTTCGCCGAGTTGTATGGAGGTGCATAGGCCACTTCAATATCGGCGAGGTCATAAACCGTTAATTGCCCCCTGATGGCCGTAGATATCACATCAATCCGTTTGTCCACACCTTCTTTTCCAAATGCCTGTGCACCCAAGAGTGTCCCCTTTTCGGAGAAATTCAGTTTTAGAACGATATTGGTTGATCCCGGGTAATATCCGGCATGATTGCCCCTCGTCACCGTGATGGTCTTATATGGGATATTCCAGCGTTTTAAGGTCTTCTCATTTAGCCCTGTAGCTGCTACAGTATAATCAAAAAATTTCAGGATCGAAGTTCCCAGTGCACCATTAAATGCAAAACGATGGCCTTGGATCATGTTATCCGCCACAATCCGGCCTTGACGATTCGCAGGCCAAGCCAACGGTATCAGTACTTTTTGGCCTCCCACAAAATGTGACACTTCTATGGCATCCCCAACCGCGTAAATATCCGACTGAGAGGTTTGAAGATAAGGGTTTACCTTAATTCCACCCGTTTGCCCAATTTCAAGGCCAGCCTGACGTGCCAAAGCATTTTCCGGACGAACCCCGATGGCAAATACCACAAAATCTGTTTCGATACTTTCACCTGTATTCAGTGAGACCAAAACGCCATTCGCCGATTCTTGAAAAGCCGTGACACCCGTATCTAATTTTATTGTTAATCCGTGAGATTTGGCCACACCTTCTACCATACGCGCAAACTCATAATCTACTGGCGCCATCACCTGATTACTCAACTCTACGAGTATCACTTCTTTTCCTGTTTCAATCAGGTTTTCGGCTACTTCCAAACCTATAAACCCACCTCCCACCACTACCACATGCTTAGCTTTTTGGGTAGATTCTACGATTTTATCCATGTCATGGATATTTCGCAAGGTTAAGATTTTGTGAGACTCAATGCCTGGGATTGGCGGAATGAACGGTGCAGCACCGGGGGATAATAACAGTTTGTCGTAAGATTCGGTATAAGTCTCACCTGTTGAAAGGTTCTTAACCAGTATATTTTTATTTTCCGGATCAATAGCGAGTACTTCCTGACGAATCCGAACATCCAATCCGTACCGTTCTTTCAGGCTTTCGGGAGTCTGAAGTAATAGTTTGTCACGATCTTTTATGACGTCCCCAATGTAATAGGGAAGACCACAATTTGCAAAGCTCACGTAGCCACCTCTTTCGAACAAGACAATTTCGTGTGCTTCTCCGATCCGACGCATCCGGGCGGCGGCTGTTGCTCCACCTGCAACGCCACCAACAATCAGTATTTTCATAATTGGTCTGTTTTATTTTTGTTTATAGAAACAAAATACCAACTTGTAGTAACAAGTAAAGACAAACCATTTTTTTTGATACTGATTTCACCTCCTCCGCATTGGCTCTTCAACTTTTAATCATGGCTTTTATACAAACTTATGCAACTTCAGCAAAATCTTCCAAAATCACTTTTTCCGTTGTTTCGGCGGTTAGGAGTACACCCGGAACACCAGCTCCGGGGTGGGTACTTGCACCTACAAAGTATAATCCAGCGACATCTTCACTTCGGTTGTGTGGCCGGAAAACGGCTGTTTGGGTAAGTTTTGGTTCTACTCCCCAAGCAGAACCAAAGGTGCTATTTCTGAATTTCTGAAAATCGTTGGGTGTGAAAAGCTCCAAGACCTCTAAATGCTCTGCCAAACCCTCCATGCCAAAATCATGTTCTAAGAAGTGGAGGATTTTATCGGCAAATGGTTGTTTTTTACTTTCCCAATCAATACCAGAAAGGTTATTCGCCACAGGAATCAGCACATACAGGCTTTCAGATCCAGGAGGCGCCATATCTGGATCTGTACGTGTGGGCGCATGGAGATACATGGAAAAATCATCAGGAAGAATTTTTTTGTCAAAGATGTCTTGAATAAGGGGTTTATACCGCTCAGACAAAATCAAGGTATGATGCAAGAGTTTTGGAAACTGCTTTTTAGTCCCTATGTACATCAGAAAACAAGCCATTGCCACGTCTGTCTTGTCTATCTTGGTATTATGCCATTTTTTTCTCCACTGTGGGTCAATCAAATCTCGGTATGTATGCAAAATATCGGCATTAGAGACCACCAGATCTGCTTCCAATGTTTCATGTGCGGTTTGTACACCTGTGACATGGCTGTTTTCCACCAAAATTTTCCGTACTTCCGCATTTGTTTTTATTTCCCCGCCCAGTTTCCGAAAAACCTTTTCTAAGGCCTGAATTACACTATACATTCCTCCTTTTGTGAACCAAACACCGCCTTCTTTTTCGAGATAAGGAATCATTTGATAAACCGCAGGCGCACGGAATGGATTTCCACCAATAAATAACGGATGGAATGAAAACATAAACCGATGTCTAAAGTCTTTAAAATAAGTTTTTGCCATACCGTATGAAGTTCTATAAGCCCCCAATTTTATGGCTCTGGGTGTAAAATCCAACATAGATTTTGCGGTCATAAAAGGGGAAGAGCCAAGACCTTCCAAAATAACCGCCTCGTAAAGTGCCTTACTCTTTTTCATAAACCGATCATAGCCTTCATCGGCATCTTTTTGGTTATAACGTGCCATTTGCGTTTTCATATTAGACTCATCTCCATTATAATCCAAGTATGTCCCGTCATGGAAATAGACGCGGTAAAAAGGGTCTAAAGGGATAAGATCCAAATAATCCTCCATGCGCTCACCAGCGGTAGCAAAGACCGAGCGAATAATATCGGGCGCAGTAATGAGGGAAGGCCCCATATCAAAAACATACCCATCTTTAATGAACTGATAGGCATGTCCGCCTACTTTGGCATTTTTCTCTACAATAACGGTCTTGAATCCACGGGCCTGTAAACGTATTGCTACACCCAAGCCGCCGAAGCCTGAACCGATTACAATTGCTTTTGGCATATTTCTATTCGGAAAATGGTTGATGAATTTCAACCTGAAAGCCCAACGTCTTGGCGATTGTTCCCACCAGATTGGGGCCGAAAAGGCTTAACGATTGGCCAGCAACACTGCCCGAACGGGTGCCGGATGCCCCTCAATGGTTTTTTGTGCATCTTCCGGATCCAAAAAATCCGATAGAGATTCGAAGGTCATCCAGTCTGTCCTACGTTGTTCTTGAACGGTTGTTCGTGTTACATCCACCGTTCTAACATTTTGAAAACCTACCCCATACATCCATTGTTTCAAAAGTGGAATCGTTGGAATAGCCCATACATTACGCATTTTAGCATAGCGATTAGGTGGATATAAACATCTTTTATCATCTCCTTCCAAAATCAACGTTTCCAATACCACTTCACCTCCATCCCGCAGAAATCCCAACAATTCTGAAAGGTGCTGCTTTGTATCCCGACGATGATACAGTACCCCCATAGAAAACACCGTATCGAAAGCCATGCAGTTTTTGGGGATGGCCTCTACACCAAACGGCAAAACTACATTTCGGAAACGATCGGCAAGCGGTATCATTTTTGCGATCAATGCCCACTGCAAAACGAATAAAAGAAATGGATCTACCCCCAAAACTTGTCTTGCTCCTGCCTTGATCATATGCCAGCCATAAAACCCATTCCCACTCCCTACATCCAAAACCATCCGGTCATTTAGAGGCGATAAGTGGGGATAAATACGACTCCATTTCATATCTGAGCGCCATTCGGTCTCGACCTTGACACCAAAAAGTTCATAAGGGCCTTTGCGCCAAGGATGAAGCTCTTGAAGTTGTCGAATGAACGACTCTTCCTCTTCAGGTGATAACGGGTTTTCTCCAAATAGGGCAATTGGGCCTTGTGCTTCCCAATGGGTGGCCACATGCTGAACCTCATTTAAAACATATGACCAACGAGGAAAATCTCCGTGACGAAAGACCTTCAACATGTTTATGTCCTGCCTAAAATCCCATTTTTGTAATGGCGTTTCAGGCAATACCCCCGCCAAGTATTGATAGGCCGATTGCAAAAAAGAATGGGCGTTAAGATGCAGCATCCAGTGGTTTATTTGATCGCAAGAAAAGCGGAAAAGTTTAGGCTCTGAAACCAAATCTCGCAGGTTTTAAAACCTATTTCTTCAAGCCTTTTCAGATGTATTTCAGTGGTTTCAGGAATCATTACTTGTTCAATAGCAGCCCTTTTCTGAGCAATTTCCAGCTCAGAATATCCATTACACCGTTTAAAATGATGATGTAATTCAGTAAATAGCCTTTGTTTATTTTCATCATCAAAAGCTGTTTTTTCTGACATAATGAAAACGCCACCCGGTACTATTCCTGCATAGATTTTACGAAGTAAGGCTTCCCTATCGCCAAGTGGTACAAACTGTAACGTAAAGTTCATCGTCACCACCGAGGCATTGAAAATGGTAGTTTCGCGTATGTCTTCGCAAACAAAACGAACCGGAATTTTACCATCGGTTGCGGGAAATTGCTGAATACAAGCCTCCACCATTGCCTTGGCATTATCCACCCCCGTTAATACACAACCTCCTGCGTTTACATGTGCCTGAACAGCCCTGCAAGTTGCACCCAACGAGGAGCCTAAGTCATATAATTGGGTATGTGGTTGCGCAAAATATCCGGCCAATACCCCACTCATGGCCAGTACGTGTGTATATCCCGGAACGGATCGCTGGATCATGTCCGGGAAAACCGCCACAACCCGTTCATCAAATACAAAATCTGCAACGGGGTCCATGGGTTGGCTAAAAAGCACGTCCTGCATCATAGTTCAACCTTCATTTCCTTCATCGGGGCCAGCCCACTCATCATATTTTTCTCTTCTGATGACTGCCCCTGCTCGTGTAAGTTTACCTTCAATATCTTCATACCCTCGATCAAGGTGATAAATCCGATGCACATGTGTTTCACCTTCGGCAACCAAGGCCCCCATGACCAAGGAAACACTGGCCCGAAGATCGGTACTCATCACATGTGCACCTTGCAAAGCCGTATTGCCCTGAATAACCACCTCGTTCCCTACCACGATGGCATTGGCGCCCATGCGCATCAATTCTGGGATGTGTTTGAATCGGTCGGTATAAACGGTGTCTCGAAGTTTGGAATTGCCGTCTGCCTGCGTCATCATCACCGTCCACTGCGCCTGAAGATCGGTTGGAAAGCCAGGGTAAATTCCGGTTTCTACATTTACAGGCTGGATTTTCTCTGGCACGACCACTTCTACAAAGTTAGTCCCCCAACTGAAAGGGGTTCCTGTTTGGGTGAAAGCCGTCAAGAATGCATCACCCAAATGTTTCGGTTCTGCGCCCGTCATCCGGAGGACTTCACCGGACTTACCCGCCATGGCAGCTGTCAACATAAACGTACCCAGTTCTATGCGGTCTGGGCAATTGGTAAAGTCAGCCGCCCGAAGCATCGGAACGCCTTCTACTTCTAATGTATGAGTACCGATACCGCCAATCTTCGCACCCATTGCGGTAAGTAGTTCACAAAAAACAACCACATCTGGTTCACAAGCAGCGTTTTCAAGACGCGAATACCCTTTGGCCGTTACGGCAGCCAGTAAGAGGTTCACCGTTGCCCCAACACTTGATGGTTCGAATCGAAAAACACCGCCACGCAACCTTCCACCCAACGCATGAGCCACCACATTTCCATGTTCAAATTTAATTTCAGCACCCAAAGCCTCCAACCCCCTCAGGTGCAAGTCCACTGGTCGAGGCCCCCAAGCACACCCACCCGGCAAGGAGACACGGGCGGCCCCCCCCTTGCCTAACAGCGCACCAAGCATATAAAACGAAGCACGCATCTTCTTCACTAATTCATAAGGCGCTTCAAACCTTGTCAGAGAAGAAGGATCCATTTCAAGCTCATGCGTTATCGGATCATACCGTATTTCTGCGCCCGTAAAACCAATCACCTGCGCAAAAGTGTTAATATCCCGCAAAGCCGGGATGTTTGACAGTTTCATCGGTCCATCAGCCAAAAGGGCTGCTGACATCAAGGTAAGCGCTGTATTTTTGGAGCCAGATACAGAAATTTCTCCTCCTAATCGGGATCCGCCTTCAATAACAAGTTTTTCCATTCATTCCTTTTTTAAAAGATGATACGCCATTGAAGATAGGAAAAATCATTTTCGGCACTTCATCTGCGTGGTGATTTTTCCACGATAATTACAGGCGCTCCATATGGGGTTGTAACCATCTGCTTGGTAAAGGCGTCCAGACCGTAAAGTTCACTTTCCACCCAAAAACGTGAGTGAAATTAATGAGAACGAACTGATGCTGGCCATTCGGGAGGGCGAACTGCACCACCTCAGCACCTTGTTCGAAAGATATCAAATACCTCTGTTTAATTTCTTCCTTCGCCTGACCAATGATCGGGCGATAAGTGAGGATTTTGTTCAAGATGTCTTTATACGGGTTCTAAAATACCGACACACTTATCGTGGAGAGGGAACTTTTAAGGGCTGGATTTTTAATCTCGCCCGAAATATCTGCATGGATCATTTTAGGAAAACCAAACGCGAGATCAACGGCATTGAAGAACAAACTCTGGCCCAAATTCCTGATGAAAACTGGGAGGGTACATTAGAAAATAGCCAAGCAGCACACTTCATCCGATTAGCCCTTACCCGGCTTTCGCCCGATTACCGCGAAGTTTTGGTCTTGAGCCGTTACCACGACATGAAATACGAAGAAATTGCCACGATGCTTAATTGCTCCGTGGCGGCTGTTAAAGTGCGGGTACACCGTGCAATGAAAGCCCTCAGAACCCACTACCTGACTCTAACCCGCGAACAAGGGCATTAAAGGAGCGAGAAACCTATGAAAACTTTGCAAGAACACGAATGGCCCGATCATTGGCTCCGTGAGCAGATTAATCCCGATCAATATTCCTCCGAAGATGTAAAACGGTTACAGGAGTATCATTTTTTATGGTCAATCTTAAGTGATTGGCCCGATGAAAACCCTTCCCCACAAGTTTCTGTACGTTTTTACCGTCTTTTGCAGGAAGAAACCCAGAAACAGCGACTTCTATCGCCTCTCCACAGGCTCCAACTGCCTTTGTGGCATAAAATCAAGCATCAGATAACACGCATATTTAGTCCCAGAATGGGATGGCAATTGGCCTTTGGGGCGGCATGTATTTGCACAGGGTTGTTGATTGGGCGTGTGACGTTTTCCCCAGCCAATACCGAAGGAGATTTTGAGCAACTTAGACGAGATGTCTATACACTACAAGACCAAATGGCCGCCTCCATGTTGCAACAAGCCTCTGCTTCAGACCGACTCGCTGGTATAGATCGGATACGTACCATTAACATCCCGGAACCAGCTGCAACTTCGGCACTGCTTCGCTTGTTAAATAACGACCCAAATGTCAACGTCCGACTCTCTGCGGCTGATGCGTTGATGTATTATGTTCACGGAAACCCTGCTTTAATCAAGCAAGTAGAAGAAAGTTTTAGCAAACAACCTTCGCCTATTGTGCAGAGTGTGCTGATCGAAATGCTGGCTCAATCAAAAGAAAAATCCTCGGTTCGTATGCTGGAAGAAGTGCAAGACCAAACCAGCGAACCCATCCTTCGGGAGCAAATTAGTCAACGCCTTCAAACGCTTAAAGCGCCACAACAACCGTAATCGCACCTATGAATCAGTTGATGTTTTTGAAACCTCTCTATCAAGCACACGAGCTAAGACGTTATGTTTTTATCCCTTTACTGCTTGTCTTTGGGGTCTCCATCCTTTTTCAGAACACCGCAAAAGCCCAAACATTTAGGCGCGAAGTCACGTTTAGTAATGCTAATAAACCCGGAACGGTCCGCATGGAATTATGGTACGGCGATGTGACCATAACAGGAACACAGGGAAAAAAAGTTATCGTGGTGTACAAGGTAGAAGAAAAACCATTGGCTTCAACCGGAAATGGGGTTTCCAGAACGGCACGTAGTACCGATTTGGAGTTTTCGGAAGCGGCCAACGTGCTACGCATTATCCGGCCAGCCCACCGACGCGATTTTAGCGACCCCATGTCGGTAGATGTACAGATGCCCTCGAATGCCAAACTCGTCCTCTCCTCACTGGGTGGCCCTATCACCATACGAAGGATCCAAGGAGATGTAGAAGTGACGAATAAAAACGGCAAGGTCTCGCTGTTTGATATGGCGAATTCAGTATTGGTGAATACCCAAAACGGAGATATTGTCGCTTCTTTCAACCGCGTACTCGCCAGCAAAAGCATCAGCCTCGTTTCCATGAACGGAGATGTGGATGTTACCATGCCCCCCGGATTACAGGCTACGGTTAATCTTCAGACCTACAAGGGTGAAATTAATTCCGATTTCAGAATCATCCGGAATAACCAACCCACAGGCTGGGGTCAACGGGTTATAAAAGGTACTATTGGCAATGGAAATACTCCCATCAAACTTTCTTCCATTAATGGAGACATCTGGCTACGAAAAAAATGAGCACCTTAATTTATGAGCTCCCTAATTTAAATGGATATATTTTTCCTTACCGCTTGTAAATCAGTCATAAAATTCTTATTTTAAAAAGCTACATATACCAATTGATTTTTTCTTTGCGTATCAAACGCCCAAAATCTGAAAAAATGTACACCTTACTGATTGTTTTTATTGCGCTTACAGCCTTGTTCATTATTGCGGTTGTCTTACTGCAAAGCGGGAAAGGAGATGGACTTGCCGGGGTGGCCGCTGCTGGATACACCACCCAATTACTCGGATCTCGTCAAGCGCCG
The DNA here is from genome assembly GCA_002344075.1 of Bacteroidetes bacterium UBA2364. Classification (GTDB taxonomy): domain Bacteria; phylum Bacteroidota; class Rhodothermia; order Rhodothermales; family UBA2364; genus UBA2364. The sequence goes on along the minus strand of DDTM01000049.1, from coordinate 25,919 downwards.
GATGTTTTAGAAAAAGCAACTTGGGTAGGCGCAGGAATTTTCATCTTGTGCTGCATATTGGCTCCTCTGGCAGTCAATAAAACCGATACCCAGCGTGTTCTTCAGGCGCCAACGACAACAACGGCTCCAGCTTCACGGCCAACAACGACCACGCCTCCGGTAACACCACCCGCAACGACAACGACCCCTCCAGCCAGTACGCCGAAGCCCGCTACCGGCAACTAAGTTTAGGCCATTGCTTACATTGCTTAATTAAGCCGTTCCTTTGGGGCGGCTTTTTTTGTACCCTCATCCTTTTTCAGTCCCAACTCTACACGAAGGCCCTATCTTGATATGAGCAAAGGAAATTTCCGTTCATATTTACAAAAACCATTCGTCGCATAAAACAATATTCTTATAACCTACCCCACTTTTGACTAAAAAAAAACGCCCTGCTTCCAAATAGAAGAAGGGCGTTTGTTGGGAACAGTGCATAGGTTAGAGATTGGCCACCATTGCCTCGCCAAATTCCGAGCATTTCAGCAGTTTGGCATCTTCCATCAAGCGATGGAAGTCATAAGTAACGGTTTTTTGCCCGATTGTTTTGGAGAGAGAAGCCAGGATCGCATCTGCGGCCTCGTTCCAACCCATATAACGGAACATCATCTCGCCTGAAAGAATGACCGATCCGGGGTTTACCTTGTCCTGATCAGCGTATTTAGGCGCCGTTCCGTGGGTTGCTTCAAAAATGGCATGTCCGGTGACGTAGTTAATATTGGCCCCCGGTGCAATCCCAATACCTCCCACCTGTGCAGCCAAAGCATCCGAGAGATAATCCCCATTCAGGTTTAGTGTTGCAATTACATCGTATTCCGAAGGGCGGAGCAAGATTTGTTGTAAGAAGGCATCCGCAATGGCGTCTTTGATGATGAGACCATTAGGCAAAACCTGCCAAGGCCCTCCATCCAAATCCACCGCGCCAAATTCTTCTTTCGCAATCTGGTACCCCCAATCACGGAACCCGCCTTCGGTATATTTCATGATATTGCCCTTATGTACCAAAGTCACCGATTTGCGATTGTTGTTAAGCGCATATTCGATAGCGGCGCGAACCAAGCGGTACGTTCCTTCTTGGGAAACGGGCTTAATTCCTATTCCACTGGTTTCCGGGAAGCGGATTTTTTTAACGCCCATTTCGTTTTGGAGAAAGGTTATCACTTTTTTCACTTCCGGTGTTGCAGCCTGATATTCAATACCAGCATAAATATCTTCTGAGTTCTCGCGAAAGATAATCATATCCACCAATTCCGGTTGTTTTACCGGAGAAGGGACACCTGTGAAGTATTGCACCGGACGTACACAGGCATAAAGATCCAACTCTTGCCTTAACGCCACATTCAGCGAGCGAATCCCGCCACCTACAGGCGTGGTCAATGGTCCTTTAATGGCTACCAAGTACTCCCGAATCGCGGTTAAGGTGTCTTCGGGCATCCAGTTATTAAACTGATTAAAGGCTTTTTCGCCTGCATATACCTCAAACCAGTTAATTTTCCGCGAACCGCCATACACTTTTTCAACGGTTCTATCAAAAACATACTGAGATGCTCGCCAAATATCACGCCCGGTTCCATCTCCCTCGATGAATGGGATAATAGGATCGTTTGGGACTTGGAGAACACCATCCGAGATGGTGATTTTGCTACCATTGACGGGCGGCATAAGGTCTTTAAACATATCTTGAAGAAATAATGAGTTAATGGAAAAAGGCAATTGAGAGAAGGTAAGGCAGAAAACATTTGCTTCATGCTAACTTTCTTTCAAAATTTTGTCCATACTGCCCCTCTTTTCAACTCGGTGCCCCGTCCTTTTTTACTTAAACTTATTTAATACTATCCAATACACGCCTTAGATTTAACAGGCACAACTCGGTGCCGCATTCTTTCAACTACCCCTTGCTTTATCATGAGCATTTTGGCCATTGGCACAGTTGCCTTCGACGCAATAGAAACCCCTTTCGGTAAAGTTGACCGGATTCTCGGTGGGAGTGCTACCTATATTACCTTAGCTGCTCGGTATTTCACAAATGAAATCCGGCTTTCGGCAGTGGTAGGACACGACTTCCCGCAATCGGATATAGCCCTGTTTCATGAAAATGGAATCAATACCGATGGTCTAATCATAGATCCGGCCGGGAAAACATTTTTTTGGTCTGGTAAATATCATATGGACCTGAACAATCGGGACACCCTCCAAACGGACCTAAATGTTCTCGCCACTTTTGACCCCAAACTACCCAATTCCTATTTGAACAGCGAAATTGTATGCTTAGGGAATTTAGACCCAAGTATTCAATTAAATGTTTTGAACCAACTCCATCAACCGGAACTCGTGGTTTTAGACACCATGAATTATTGGATTGAGCGGACGCCGGAAAAATTACGCGCTGTATTAGAACGGGCGGATGTGTTAATTATCAACGACGCAGAAGCTCGACAATTGGCAAATGTTCCGAACCTGATTAAGGCCGCACGCATCATTCGTGCAATGGGGCCGAGATACTTGGTCATCAAGAAAGGAGAACATGGTGCCCTGCTCTTTGGTGAAGAGGCCATTTTCTCGGCACCAGCCCTACCCATCGAAGACGTAGTAGATCCAACAGGTGCCGGAGATTCGTTTGCAGGTGGGTTTGTGGGTTACTTGGCCTCTGTACGGAATTATGACTTTGAATCATTAAAATTGGCGGTGATTTATGGCTCTACAATGGCTTCTTTCAATGTAGAAGCGTTTGGCCCAGACCGCCTTTTACACCTTACCCGAAGCGAAATCATTCATCGGGCAGACCGATTCAGGATGCTGGGAGCGATTCCGGAAGAGGTGTACGAAGCCATCTAACACTATTTGAACAAGCAAGCCCGGCATCTATTCTATTGGACACCGGGCTTCCCTTTTCCTAAACACCAAACATTATTCCTAAACATTATTTCCCAAAACGAAATCTATTATGGACGCGCTCGAAGTAGAGCGATTGTGCTTGTACGATCCAGTTTTCCTGAAAAATGCGATTATCCAAATTCAGTACGGCAGCCACACGACGCACATCCAGGCTGGTCCATTCCGCGATTTGGCGGAAAGACGTAATACCAATACGGTTCAGTTGCAAAGCCATTTCGGGCGTAATTCCCCGAATGAGGGTAAGGTTATCTCCGTTCAACTGGGATAGCTCAGGCGATATACTGAGGGTCGAAAGAGACAAAAAAGGCGGTGGAGGCATGGTTTCAGGAGGCATATCCGGCTCCATTTTTAAAGAATCTATTTGTGAAGGTAGCGATTTCATATATTCAGCCCTCTCCTCTATTGGATTCTCTGCTGCAAAACGCTCCTTTTCAGCGTGTGTTGCAGATGACCCAGTAGCTGACTTTTTTATAGGGTTGATCTGATTGATTTGGTCTTCGTATGCGGCAAGTTGTTGAGAGACGACCGCTCTTGAAACATAGAACCGGTCCCATCTCCGCTTTTTAATCCACAAAAAAAACAAGGTACTTATCAGAAGCCCGAACAAAAAAGCGAATAACGGTAGGCTGTATGATGGAATTTCGTTGTGATCAAACATACAGAAGCCTATATTTCGACAAATTGCTTTATTTATTCCGTGTAATAGATGCAACAAACGACCAAAAGTAAAAATATCCCCCTTGCAGGGTTCCTACTTCTGTTATTTCTGGCATTTTCTGCCTGTAAGAAGCCCGAAAGCGCCGCTGTAAATGGTGCCATTCTTCAAGCCAACTTTGTTGGAGACAAGGCTTGTGAGGGTTGTCATGAAGACTTGTATGCCTCGTACAAACGAACCGGTATGGGGCAATCGGTTTCTGTCTTTGAGGCTAAAACCGCTCCTGAGAAGTTCGGTGGCCCACCCATCTATGATCCTAAGAATAAGCTATATTACGAAGCATTCATCCGAAATGACTCGTTATACCAGCGAGAATATCAAAAAGATGCCGCTGGAAAAGTCATCCATGAACGTATTCACCGCGCCGACTATGTGGTGGGTTCGGGCAATGCTACCCGTTCCTATATGATGAACGTGAATGGATACGTAACCGAAATGCCTCTTACGTGGTATGTTAAAAGAGCAAAATGGGACATGAGTCCGGGCTATACCCAGCGGAATGAGCGGTTTGAGCGGCCCATCAACTTGGAATGCATGACCTGTCATAACAACTTTTCCCCTGGAACAGCATTCACCCAAAATCACTTTTCTGAGGTGGCTTTGGGTATTGGGTGCGAGCGTTGTCATGGTCCGGGTAGCAGACATGTAGAAGACAGGCTTACGGGTTTTGAACCACCAAAAGGCAAACCTGACCCCACGATTATAAATGGTCCAGAACTGAGTAGAACAGCACAACTTTCGGTGTGTCAACAATGTCATGTGGATGGCACAATGGTTTTTCAAGAACAACACACCCCAATGACATTTAGGGCTGGGATGCCCCTCTCCACGCATCGAAGTGTTTTTGTCGCCGAAGAACAGGTGAAAGATCCGGAAACATTTGGTATTGCCTCTCATGGTGTTCGTTTGGCACAAAGCGCATGTTATACCAAAAGCACCATGACATGTACCACTTGCCACGATCCACATGTTCCTGTACGGGAGCTGAAGGCAGATTTCTTTAATCAGAAGTGTATCTCATGCCACCAACAAGATGTGGTATGTGAACGGCCAGAAGGGAAAAATGACCCCAAAATAGCGATGACTGGCAACTGTATCTCGTGCCATATGCAGAAATCCGGAACTTCAGATATTCCACATGTCACGTTTACCGACCACTGGATCCGTCAGAGCTTGCCTAAAGAGAAGAAAAATCTCTCTATTACAGAGATGGAACAAAGTAAACAACGTACAACCCCATTTACTTTAATCAAAATTGAGAACAATGACCTCAAATCCCTAAAACTAACAAATGGGCAAGCCAAGTTGGAAGCAGCGGTTGCGTACTTCAAGTACTACGACTTGAAGCACCGATTAAAAGATTATTTACCCATTGTCATTCGTTACGCCACCGAAGGGTTTGCGGAGGGCGGAAGTCTTCAGGAGGCACGGCTATCATTAGGTCGTGCTTATCTTGAACAAAACAACCTGAACAATGCCATTAGTACCTTAGAGAAAGGTATTCGGGAAGAGCCTCAAAATGCATTTATGGCCTATTGGCTTGGGGTTGCGCGGGAGAAGAAAAACGATTCTTCGGGCGCATTGGCTGCCTATAAGTCTGCGGCAACTCTGCAGCCCTTATTCATAGAAGCACAGCGTAAATATGCCAATGCACTTGCACTTACCGGAAATTTAGATGAAGCCATTGCAGTTATCCAGAGGGCACTTCAAAAAAATCCAATCCATTTTGCCGACCTATGGAATAACCTTGGCTTCTTATACATGCAAAAGCAAAATTATCCGTCGGCGGTACAAGCATTAACAAAGGCAGTCCAGTTAGACCCAAATCATACAAAGGCATTGGTGAACCTCGGCGGAGCACTCATTCTGACAAAACAACCCGATACTGCGCTTGGGTATTTAGAACGAGCCTCGCGGGTGGACAGTCAAAATCCCAGTATTTATGGTAATATTGGGTACATCTATTTGCAAAAAGGAAATAAAGCGAAAGCCAAAGAAATGTTCCAAAAAGTTCTAGGCCTGAATCCTAATGATCAACAAGCACAATTGTACCTCAGGCAACTTTAAATCTTACGCTTATAGATCTCAAATACAAACGATGAATAAACAGAGTGATGGCGGTTATGGGATTTCAACTATAGGGAAGCGATATGAGAAGCCTATTCATTGGATGTGTATGCAGAACTTCCTGAAAGGTGAAGATACCGTTCTGTAGGAACAATACAATGACAGAATGATGTCCTTCATATTTCAATTTAGCGCCAGAGGTAGTGATATTGTTGAAATGTATTCATTTTATTCCACCCTATAGGGCTTTAATGCAGAACCCCGGCAACTGCACCGGGGTTCTTGTCAGACTGGATTATTTCACCGGATACCATGTTTGCGTTCGGAAGAAAGGCCCAATATAGCCCCTTACCTTCAGGTTTTGGCCTTCTACCCAAACACGGGCTTTGTAGATTTTACCATTTTTAGGGTCCAGAATATATCCATCTCCCCATTCCTTTCCAGTTTTTTTCAGTCCCCAAAGTATTTGCATTCCTTCGATCTGCTTGTTTTTTTTATCGCCAGAACAGGCATCACAAATACGCTTGGCTTTGGGGTCGGTTAGTTTTTCGACCACCCCATAGATCACGCCATCTTTTTCGTAGAGTTTAACCACGGATTTTTCTTTTCCTTGCTCTTCATCGTCAATGGTGCGCCATTTGCCCACTGGGCTTTGAGCCAACGCGCCTTGCACTAAAAAAGTGAGCAACAACAGAGGGATTAAATACAGTATTTTTTTCATGATGATTATTTGTTTAACAATGGAGGCATACATTAAGGTACAAATAAAAATGAACCCAATCAAATGCCAGATACAAGACCTGTGGATAATTGGTTTGGCATCTGTGTGAAAGCCATTGAAATACGGTTTATGGTTTCGGCTTTACCCAAAAAGGCCATAATTTCAAAGAGGCTTGGGCCTCCTCCTGCTCCCGTTAAAGCCAAGCGCACGGGCAACATCACCGCACCCAAGCCCACTTGCCTTGATTCGGCGAACTGGTGTAAGAAATCGTTTAAGTGTTCAGACGTAAAATCTGTCTCTCGTTCTAAAGCATCCGAAAAGGCGGTTAATAATTCAGGCGTATGCGCCTTCCATGCCTTTTTAAGGGGCTTGTCCTCATAACGCAAAGGGGGAGCAAACAAAAAAGACGATTGTTCGATGGCTTCGGAAGCGAAATGAATTCGTTCTTGCATCATTCGGGCAATGGCTTCTAATGCGGAAGGGGTCAAATTTTTGTCCGCTGCATAAGGCCGAAGCCGTTCCGCAAGTTCGGCAGGAGAACGCATCCGAAGGTAGTGTGCATTAAACCAGCGGAGTTTATCCATACTAAATTGAACCCCCGATTGACCTACGCGGTCTAAAGAAAAAATGGAAGAAAGTACTGAAAGGGGGAAAATTTCCTGATCGGTTCCAGGACTCCAACCCAAGAGCGCCAGAAAGTTTATCAAAGCATCCGGCTCATATCCCGCTTCGATGTATTCCTTCACCGAGACTGGGATACCTGCTTCCTCGGCCTTGCGCTTCGAAAGTTTCCCCCCACTCGGACTTAGAATCAGCGGTAAATGGGCAAACTCCGGCGCTTCCCATCCAAGAAACCGATATAATAACACGTGTTTAGGCGTCGAGGGCAGCCATTCTTCCCCACGCACAACATGGGTTATACCCATAAGGTGGTCATCCACAACATTGGCCAAATGGTAAGTAGGTAAACCATCAGATTTCATCAGCACTTGATCATCCAACTGATCGGTTCCAATTTCAACTTCACCCCGTATTTGGTCTTTAAACCGAACAACCGTTTGTGCGGGCAATGCCATCCGGATGACATGCGGTTCACCCGACTGAAGGGCAGCATCCACCGCTTCTTTAGACATGGAAAAACTGTTCCTCATATGCAATCGGGTGACAGCGTCATATTTGGGCTGTGGATTTTCAGCCGTTTTAAGTCGTTCACGCATATGTTCCAGATCAGCCGAAGAGTCAAAGGCGTAATAGGCATGACCCTTATCCAAAAGCTGTTGTACATATTCACGATATACCTCGCTGCGCTGTGACTGGTAATAAGGGCCATGACCAGCTTCTTTGCCCGGTCCTTCGTCAAAGTCCAAGCCAGCCCATGCTAAGGAACGAAGGATATCAGCCTCTGCCTCCGGGACAAACCTTGCTTGATCGGTGTCTTCGATACGGAGAATAAATTTCCCGTTGTGGCGTTTTGCCAACAAATAATTATAGAGGGCTGTCCGCAGACCGCCAATGTGTAAAAACCCCGTTGGACTGGGAGCAAATCGAACACGCATCTTATAAGTTTTTTAGTCAGTCGCAAATTCAACACTATGTTCTATCGTCATAGTGCAAAACAACACCCCACACCGCAAAAGCGTGGTTTTCACTATTTTAGGTCACCATTGGTTGTAAGCCATTTTCTCCATGAGGCAGCCCGGCAGATGAAGTTTTTCAGGTTGTTTCTTGCAAATACACTTCTTCATAGGGCTGTACCACCACAAAACCTTCTCCAGAAAACACCATCTGAACACTTTCCCCGCTACCCCGTCCCAGAAACGTGCCGACGGAAAAATCGGTCCGGATTTCCGGCTGAAGGCTTGCGGCCCAAGCCACAGTTGCGTTGGGATCCGTAATAACAGGCATCCCTGGCGATACGCGCAGGGTCAAAGGTTCGTAATGTGTGGTAATCGCAATATAACCAGTTCCTTCAAGTCGGATATTAAACAAACCTCCGGCCAACATGCCGGCCACTTTTTTGAGCATGGTGATGTTATACCGAATATCCGGATCGAAAGCAAGGACATCATTTCCATTCACACAAATTGCTTCATTCTCTAAGTGAATGACCGAAATCTTCTTCCCCCGATCCGCCAGAAACAACTCTCCTTGTCCTTCTGCTTTGGTCAAGGAGGCCCCCTCTCCGGTTAAGGCTTTTTTAACGAACATGCCCAAGCCCCGCTCCAACATTCCCTCTCGTTTGAAACCAATGTTCCCCCGATAAGCGGTCATAGAACCTGCTTTGATCCAAACCATGCCTTTAAGATCCACCTTGAGCATGTAAGGGCTTTCCAACTGAAAAGCCTCCGGCAAATCGGCATCTTGACTGCTGTGGTCTAAGAAGTTTTTTAAAGAATATACACTCATCGTTCTCCTGATTGGTGTGCGATACTATTGCTAAAGCACCAAAAATGGTTTACTGAATGATACAATTTTGGAACTTGAAAAAACAAAAATGTTTGGTGAAACCCTTTTCATCAAACATACATAGTTAATGTTTTTTCTCCTCATTCGTATGATGTCACCCCTACGGGGTTTTTCTATGTATTTCTGCTTCCATATCAGGCGCATGTCACAGCTTGCTCGACGATAGGCAAAGATGTCATCGAATCTAAGGTGCGTCGCATGTTAATTGGCATTTTTGAAATACACCCGTTCCCATTTGGCTGTTAATCGGATTATTTGTCCTTATGCAACAAGGAGTGGTATATTGCTTGTGGCTTTAATCACTCCGGCAGTATATGACTGTTCTTTCAGATTTTAGCCACCTTCCACCAAACCCTACGAAGTAACTTCAGAAGCACCACTCTAAAAATAACCATGCCCTATGACAACGTATCCCAGCATCTTTAACGACGTCATTGGCCCTGTAATGCGAGGCCCTTCAAGTTCTCATTGTGCGGCATCTCTCCGCATTGCCCGCATTTGCCGAGATCTGATGGGGCATTCTATTCAGCGCATCTTAATCGAATTTGACCCCAACGGCTCATTGGCCACCACACATAAAAGCCAAGGCTCGGATATGGGTCTGTTTGGAGGATTTCTGGGCTGGGAAGCATTCGATGAGCGGTTACCAGAGTCTGAAAAATACCTTGATATGGCTGGGATCGAACTATATTTTCAAATCCATGACATAGGAGCCAATCATCCCAATACGTACAAAATTACGCTCCATAACAAGAAAGAAGTTCATCAGTTAATTGCGATTTCAACTGGAGGCGGCATGATAGAAGTGCTTTCAATTGATGGCGCGGCTGTTTCGATGGCAGGAGATTATTTTGAAACCCTGATCTTTTGCGAACGACCAAAAAAGGTATTGGCCTTCCTCAAATCCTGTATTTCGTATGACGAACTCACTTTTCACGAAGGCGAATCACTTTTTATTAAAATCAAAGCGCAAGCATTTCCGGATACCTCAATCTGCGACTGTTTGCGTGCAATGGAAGATGTGACGGACATCAAGTTTATCCATCCGGTACTTCCCATTAAAGCCCGAAAGAACTTGGAAGTACCGTTTATTACCTGTAACGAAATGTTGGCCTATAATACGCACCAGAATAAATCACTTTGGGAACTTGCGGTTGATTACGAAAGCGCACGCGGCCAAATCTCCCCTACCGAGGTTTTTGAGAAAATGCGCGAAATTACCCGCATTATGGGTGCGGCAATTGAACAGGGACTCCAAGGAACTCATTACGAAGATCGCATACTCGGCAGCCAGTCACCCTTGTTCAAACAAAAAATGGACACCCAGCAGTTGGTGGGAGGTGACCTTAACAACCGGATTATCCTCTATGTAACGGCGATGATGGAGGTTAAAAGTTCTATGGGTGTGATTGTCGCCGCCCCGACGGCAGGATCTTGTGGCGCATTGCCGGGTGCGGTATTGGGTACTGCGCATGGTCTACAGGTGGAGGAAGACGAGATTGTTAAAGCCATGTTGGCCGCCGGACTTATTGGTGTCTTTATTGCAGCCCATGCCACTTTTGCTGCCGAAGTAGGGGGATGTATGGCCGAGACAGGCTCTGGTGGCGGAATGGCAGCAGCAGCAATTGTTGGATTGCGTGGAGGAACACTGGAACAAGCGCTTGCTGCGGCTTCTTTGGCCTTACAAAACGCCTTGGGCGTCATATGCGACCCCATCGGCAACCGCGTGGAGGCGCCCTGCTTAGGACGTAATGTGATGGCGGCCTCTAATGCCTTGGCCTGTGCCAATATGGCCCTGTCGGATTTTGCAGCATTGATTCCTTTAGACGAAGTGATCGAAACCATGAAGGCTGTTGGAGATCAAATTCACTACACCCTTCGATGTACCAATCTTGGCGGGCTTTCTGTGACCGCATCAGCGAAAGCAATCGAAACCATGTTGGAGACATTGCCCATTTTACCTGCACGAAATTGTTAATTCGGACTGATCCCTCAAGGAAGGTTATGGTTCACTCAACTTCAGCGGAGTAGCATTGTCTCCCCCCTTAGCGAGGGCCCCCCCTGAATTACCAAGAGAATACCTCTTTCACGTTTTATGCTGATCAGATGGATTCTCGTATGATGCGGCTCCTATGGAACTTTTCCATGCATTAATGCCCTAAAACTCATTCGCCATATTCCCGATCAAAGGCGGCCAAACAAATTTCTTTTTTCAACCCACAACCCAATACCTTTTCCACATCTTTATTTCGTAGCTGCACTTTTTTACCATCGGCATATTCAAATTCAATACGGGTTAATTTGGCATCTTTCGGATTCTTACCCGCGGGAATACCCATGAATTTAAATTCAGAAGTAGCGCAGCCTGGATCCAGTGGCCCTTTCGCCGTCATCGTTTTAGTGGCCGCAGTAAGGATTTTGTTTTTATGATCTATGGGTGTCACCCAGAGTTTCAGGTTCTTAACGGGCTGTTTAGGATGACAATTCAAGGTTTTAAAATACAAGTTCAGGGTATTTGCCTTATCGCCTGCATAAACATTCATTTCCTGAATCACGGGCATGCCATCCGATAAATAAGTATTCCATACAAACGAAAGGTAGGTATCTAAAAACGGAAGTTCTTGATTGCTGCGTAGGGCCGCTTCTGTTTCAATTTTCGGTTGCTCAATGTCATAAACAGCCTGGGCGAGCCGCTGAAATGGCCGACATTCTAATTTGGTACCACGCTCAGGTGAAATCGTTTTAACCGATACATACCCAAATCGTCCTTCCCATTTGGTCCAAACCCACTGTGAGTCATCACTCGGATTTGTTTGAACACAAGTAATTACAGGCAGTTTTTGTTTCTTGGGAATATTGGAAACAACCACGCGGGTCGTAAGGTCGCGCACCAACTCCGTAGCGTCGGTCGTGCGAATTTGTCCGGTTTGCATGTCGGGATACTGGGCCAAAACGAAGATTGGGAAAAAAACCAAGAAGGAAAATAGGCGCATGTAAAACAAGGGGTTAGGGTTGTGAAGTATTATTAATAACGGATGCCAAACATCCACCAACGCTGCGGCATGGGCGCATCAAATATTTCCGTGTATTTTTCGTTCGTCAAGTTACGGACTTCTCCGTAGAACCGAATACCAAACAATCTAAATGGCTTCAGTTCCGCTCGCAGGTTGGTTACCGCATACCGCTTCCCAACAAGGGGTTCTTTCCATAATTGTTGTAACGAGTAAGTCATTCGGTTGCGGGTATAACGCCCCTGAGCTTGTAATATTTGACGGGCATTGCTCAAAACATATTTATAGGAAACACCCGGTTCTTGCTGAAAATTGGCATCCAGAAACGTATAACTCCCACTCAACTGTAAATCACTACGGCGGCCTAATTTCTTCTGGTATTGGGCATCCATCTCAAACCCTTTCGTCTGAACCGAAACAATGTTCCGTGCAACCCAGTTCAGGTCTCCGGCACCCGTTTTGGTGTAATCAATCAAATCCTCGGTATCCCGCAAAAAAACGGTGGCCTGAAGGGTAAGCACAGGGGTGGCATAATAATCAACCCCGACTTCCCGCGACCAAGCAGACTCTGGTTTCAAATCCGGATTGCCAATATTTCGACCGATTGGGTTGCTCAGGGTACTGTTTAAAAACCGTTCGGTATATCCCGGCGCACGGATCGCCCGACCAACATGGGCACGTAGGGTGGCTTTATTCAAAACATATGCCAAACTGGCAGCAGGCGAAGTTTGAAACCCATAATTCGGATCATAATCTGCTCGACCTCCAAGTGTTATACTGATATGTTCGAACGGTGTGGCCAATATAGTCGCAAAAACCCCTCCCTGCTGGTCTGAATGCTTGCCCAAACTATTGCTTTCTATGCTGCGCTGCTCACCTGTAATGCCACCAGAAACCGTGAGTTTGTCGCCTATTGGCTGCAAGACTGTCCAGTTTATCACCCACTGCCGGCTGGTACTTTCATTTGCAAGACTAATCGGATTAAAGCGGTACTCATCCCAATGCTTGCGGTATGCACCGGAAAGTGTCCAAGAGCCGTCACCCAAATCGCGAGATAAACTCAGTTGGTTCCACCAAGTTTTGGTCGCTTCGCGGGCACTGTCTGCGGGAGAAGCAGAATAAAAGTGCCATGCACTAAAATCCCGCTTGTCATACGCCGTCCGAAAATTAAGAACACTACTCTCGAAACGATGGCGAACGGCGAACGTCGAGGCCCGCTGGTCGAAATCGGTACGTAGTGGTACACCCTGTCGTAAAACCGGAGATCCGTCGGCCTTTGCAATCACTTGGCCGTCACTTCGCTGGCTTTGGTGTGCCCCTCCTAAGCGGGTATTAAACAATTTATAACTATAAAACCCACCATAGCTTCGATAATCGTTACTACCATACGTGGCGTGAGCCTGTGCTTTGGGCCTTGGATTGGCCGCCGTTTTGGTGATAATGTGTACCACACCACCAAGGGCATCGGGGCCATAAAGTGCCGAAGCAGGCCCACGCAATACTTCAATCCGCTCAATCTCCGACACAGGGATAGGCAAATCGGAAGCAAAATGACCGGTTTGAGGATCGTTAAACCGAACACCGTCAATCAAAATCAGGACGCCATTAAATCCCGATCCGCGTATCGTAAAATCACTTTGTACGCCAAAACCACCCCGCGATTGTACCTCCATTCCCCCCACACTGCGCAGGACTTCATCTACCGTCGCTGCGGGAAGGCTTCTGAGTTGCTCGGCACTAACCACCTCTACCCGCCTTCCAGTAAGCCGCTTGTCCACCGGATACCGCGTGGCTGTAATGACGACTGTATCCGGCCAAACGGGGCTTTGTGCATTCGAATGAGGAATTACCGCAAATGCCAAGGTCATCACTGCCGATAAGTGAAGACTCCTTTTCAAAAATAAAATATGCTTCATCTTTAATAAACAATGGTTTGGAAGAATTGATTATATGGCATTGAGTTTATACATCAAAATAAGTCTTGGCTTATTACTGCTTCATTAAGTTCTTGTGGGCTTGATGTATCCGGGTGTTTTTTCAAAGTAGGGCTTCTCATAAACAGGCTTCAATGGAGCCAATGCTCCAAAAAGACGTTCCGTAAAGACTTTTCTTTCATGCAAAACACTGTACACAGTGGAGATGGGCAGCTTCTCCAAAAGTACCTTCTGGCTGAGAGTAATCAGTTTTTAACGACTTATAGGAAAAGTGACTACAAATTGCCAAAATATTTTTATCCCTACTTTATTCTTATACCTAAACAGCTTAATTTGTAATAGCCCCAAAAAAATACCAACCAAATACAACAATAGACAAACATCGAATGCAGCAGTCTAATGTTCTGTTCCCATCCATACTATATTCAGCTATGACGGGGCCAGATAGTAAAACATAGAGAACCCATGAGCGATTTCGAGCAAACCAAAAGGTTCATTATCCAAGAAGAAAATCTTTCACGCCAAGATTTAATTGATTTAGTAGGCTGTTCTCCTCGTCAATTGGATCGCTACCTCAACGACCTATTGAAGCAAGGTATGATAAATAAAGTAAAAAAGGGCAAACAGGTTTTTTATGTACTCAATGCGGATAAACGTGAACCATCTTTATCCCTCATTCGGGCTACCAAAAATGAACAATTGGTTTTATTGATGGCCCTGAATGCTGCACGGCAACAACTGATGCGAACGCCTCTGGCAAAGGACATCAACCGGTTACTGGCAGCATTGAACCAACAAATGGAATTGGACGCAGATACGAAAACCGAAATACACGAAGACTTAGCCCACTTCCGGTTTGGAGACCCACCCCTCGAAAACATGCGTCCCGAAGTATTCTTCGCTGTCCATAAGGCCAAAAAAGAATATAAAACCCTAACCATCACCTATCAAACCGGAAAAAGTGGACAGATAAGCCAAGACCGAAAGGTGGATCCGGTGATGATAGACCTTCCTTCATGGACATTTGTAGCATGGTGTCATCAGCGCAAGAAGTACCTCGATTTTAAATTCTCGCGGGTCCTAAACGTGGAGCCAGAAATGGAAGATGCCCAAATTCGTGCGTTCGATCCCGACCAGCACTATAAAGACCGCTTTAGCCAATTGGCCGGAAATACCCGCTACACCCTGACAATTCAGGCTTTGAAAGAAGTTGCAACCTACTTTAAAACCAAAAAATACCATGCCTCGCAAGAAGTACTTGCCGAAAATGAGGACGGGAGCCTAATTGTTAAGTTCTTGGTCACCAACGACGACGAGGTAGCGGCCTTCCTCCGCTCTTGGGGAGCAAAGATAAAGGTGATCCAACCCAAGAAAATGCAAATAAGGCTTTTGGAAGAGGCAAAATCTGTAATGGAAAGTTATGAAAGGTGAAAAACAGTTGTCATAAAGTATATGACTACCTACACGCGCTCCTTATTGCTCTTAAATCACTCTTAAACCCATTAATCAAACCTTAGGGTATCACTATGAGAATCCTACTTAAAGCAAGCCCCCCAAGAAATGGATTAGACTTTGACTATACGTATAAATTAAAAGGCGTGCTCCACAAATGGATGGGCTATGATGAACAACTGCACAACGACCAGTCCTTTTATAGCTTCGGACAATTAAATGGTGGCCGAAAAGTTGGCAACCAGCTAAGGTTCGATCATGGTGTTTCTTGGCAGATAAGCTTTTGGGATATTGAAGTAGCAAAAAGAGTCCTTATGGGCATTATTCGCGATCCAGACATGTTCCAAGGAATTCGCGTTATTGAAGTACAAGAATGCCCTACACCCAATTTTGGCTCTCCTTACCGCTTTAACACCGATAGCCCTATCCTGATACGAGACAAACGACCCGATAACACAAAAGCGTATCTGCTCTTTGATAACCCAAAAGCAGATGAACTACTCACCATGTCCCTCCGCCGCAAATTAGAGAAAGCAGGCTTTACCGGAGACCACTTAAAGGTGCAAGTGGCTTTTGACCGCGCCTACCCAAAAGCTAAACCTCGCCTTATTCAATACAAGAACCTAAAGCATAAAGGCAGTAATTGCCCAGTATGGGTACACGGCACACCAGAAACCCTGAACTTTGTCTGGCTAACGGGCTTAGGAGACCTCACCGGCAGTGGCTTTGGCGCTCTGCGGTAATTCAATGATGTGCAAACTTATAACCTAATGACCATGAAATACTACGTCGTTAAATACACGGGGCCATTTGGATTTATCAAACCATGGACAGCCGTAAGAGATGAGGAAACATTAACCCAACAATTCCTCACACCAAGCATTATTGAAGGTATGAAGATCAAGCTAGAAGTCTCAGACATTCTTCGCCATTGTATTTCTTATATCAATATTGCTATTCAGCAAGAACAGACCCAGCCTAAAGGAAGCACGAAAAAAAGCTCTGGCAAAGGCACGGATAAAATCATGACAGTTAGTCGCCATCGTTCTATTCTAAAGAGGGGTGTTATGATTGAACCTGTATTGTATCTGGCTTTTCCAACCGTTGATGATGCTAAAAAAGCAACATTGCAACATCTTTGCCTTTGTCGAAACGAAGATGTGATGTTACCAGAAGAGGAGGTATTTATCATGACCCCTGAAGAATTTAATGCGCTAAGCGGCTTTGAACTCTTATTTGGGCAATCAGATACGTCTTTCCTTGTTGGCTTTAACCGCTTTAAAGAAGCAGAACCCATGTATGGGAGTTTAAGAATTTCAGGAAACCCATTAGATAAAAACTCATGAACCCGATCATGAAGCCTCTATTAGCAAAAAGCATTGATCAGGGTAATCTATCCTTATTCGATCACACCTTGCATGTCATGCAAGCCATTGAATATATGAG
This sequence comes from Bacteroidetes bacterium UBA2364, assembly GCA_002344075.1. Lineage (GTDB taxonomy): Bacteria > Bacteroidota > Rhodothermia > Rhodothermales > UBA2364 > UBA2364. The sequence continues at coordinate 9,176 of DDTM01000049.1, read as the reverse complement.
TTTTCATTTAAGCCCTGTGCATGGCTTTGACGTTTCATTGGCTAAGAAAGGAGCCATCTTGCATGATTTAGGCAAAGCCCATCCTTTTTTTCAAAAAGTGGTTTCAGATCAGTTAACCGAAATGGACTTGGCAGAGAATACAGCCTGCCCTCATCGCCATGAAATTTCCTCAATCTTATTCCTTCCTCTTTTCCCCAAAGAAGAATGGGATGTGCTCATTGAAATGGTTATTGGGCATCATAAATCCGTTCAACATGATAGAAGAGAGAGAGGATTATTGGACTTAGTTGAAAAAATTATTGGAGGCGAACAAACTGTTTTTAACCGACATGCTCAAGACTGGGAAACATGGATGCCCAAAGCTTTACGGGTTGCAAAGGAGTTCAACATTCAAACAAATCCTATTTCTATTCAAGAAGCTAAGGAAGCGTTTAACTATACCCTTGATTATTGTGACAACTTACAAATAGGTTGGTCACGATGGAGAGGTTTATTGATGGGAGCGGATCATTTTGCATCAGATCGTATGCACAAAACAATGGACGCTGTAAGTTGCTTCTATAAACAACCAGACCTGTCATATTATGAAAATCGAAAAGACAACCTCTATCCTCTTTCACTCCTCCCTGCTTCGAGCCAAAAACCACACACACTTGTCATTGCTCCAACTGGTGCAGGTAAAACAGACTATCTATTAAGACGATGCCAAGGTCGGCTTTTTTACACCCTCCCATTTCAAGCTTCTATCAATGCAATGTTTGATAGAATACGTCACGATTTACCTGATACAGATATTCGACGGGTTCATGCCGCTTCAAGAATTACGGTGAATAAGGATAACACGTTGGAAGAAACACACCTTCAAAGACATCCGGGTGCAAGCATAAAGGTTATGACGCCGCATCAATTAGCCTGCTTGATTTTTGGAATGAACGGTTACGAAGCCGTTGCATTAGATGTCGCGGAGAAAGATGTAATCTTAGATGAAGTGCATGTTTATCGGGAAGAGTCCCAAGCAATGGTACTTGAGATTATTAAGACCTTAAAGGCTTTGGGATGTAGGATCCATGTAGGTACCGCTACAATTCCAACACTGCTCAAAAATCATATTATTGACTTATTGGGCGGGCATGAGAACGTACTTGAAGTCACTTTGCCTGATCATGTGCTGACACAATTCAATAGACATCAGGTCTATAAAGTTGAAAAGCATGAACATATCTATGATATCGTAGAAGAGGCTATCACAAGTAAGGAACGAATCTTAATTGTTCAAAACAGGGTAATGGATGCTCAGTTTTGGTTTACAGAGTTAAAAAACAAGTATCCGGATGTCCCCTCAATGCTGATTCATAGTCGGTTCAGACGCAAAGATCGTGCAAGGTTAGAGGATGATATTCAAGAGTTTAACAAAAAAACTGGTCCTTGTATCGTGTGTGCTACCCAAGTTGTAGAAGTCAGCTTAGACATTAGCTTTGATCGAATGATAACAGCTTGTGCACCATTGGATGCGCTTATTCAACGTTTTGGCCGTGTGAACAGAAAACGTACCAAACAAAGCATTGGACATTACAAACCTGTACATGTGATTGCACCTCCAGAAGCCCCCAAAAGCGCTCTGCCTTATCAGAAAGACATTCTGGATCGCAGTTTTGAAGTCTTGCCAGATCACGGGGGATTATTAGAGGAAACAAAACTGCAATCTTTAATTGATCGCGTTTATCCGGATGAAACTTTTAATCTGGTAAGTATAGATGGGCATTTGATTTTCCAACAAGATCAATGGGTCATTTATAATCTATGCCACCACCCAAGAACTGTACTTATGGACGTATTGGAAGTAGAATCAGCTTGCGTGATTCGGCATAAAGATGTTGGCTCGTACCGCAAGCCACGTAGTGAGTTTAGACAAAACCTTGAAATACCAGTCACGTGGAATTCAATAAGGCACCTATATGGAAAAATGCCTGCATTAGAAGGTGTACCAGAGAATCCTCTAAAGAAAATAGGACACTCACCTTTGGTTGTGCCTGATGACTGGTATAATAAACAAGTTGGGCTTCAGCTTCCCAAAACAGATCCTACAGAACCCTTTAATATGCGGAGCATCTGATTTATGTACACAGCATACATTGGGCGAAAATTAGTAACCCTCTATAATCAAAGAAAAGGCACAAACTTGAATGTCGAAGCATTCTTTGATACTGTTTTTTATCCACTCTTTTTTGATGACGCGCGCTATCTCCTCCATGTGCATAACGCGCTTCCCTTTCAACATGCAAAGTTTGCTCATGACCCAATTAAACGAAAGAACACCAAAATAGAATTGCACAAACTCATTCAAACGGTTGCTCCAAATGGAAGCACCTTTGTAGGAGCAGCAGCATCTGGTGTTGATGGTACAACATCAGGTCAGGTAACATCCTTGAACCTAGGTCTAAGTACAGAGGATTCTTATGCTTCTTGGATTGGTGCTGGCTTAGGCATTGGTCTTGAAGGAGGCTATTCAATACTCATTGACAGTAATGAAGTGATTTGGGCGACTTATGAGGGCTGGAAGCAATATCGAAACAGATTAAAAGATACCCCCAACCAGAAGGGTAACCAGATAAACACATGGAACGGCGTCTGGCTTTCTCATTGCTTAAACAAAAGGTTTAATTCGGGGTCTCCCATGTTAGGCTTTGACTACTCCATGTTCCAATCAAAAGGAGACCAAGCAGGAGTAAAAACCCAATCATGGATTAAAGTTATCTTTGCCTTGGCTAACCAACACCCCAATCAAAACCTTATTGCCTATGTGTATAGTCTTGGACAAATGAATAAGACCATAGGGTTTATCCAAATCAACTTACCTCAGGTTAAACGCTTAAATGAGATTTATTTACATCTTGTTAAGTTATCTGAGTTTGAGATTGCACAACAACAGCTAGAAGATGTCTATGACACAGAGTTCAGTTTTAAACGAGCCTGTATGCTTGGCAACATTGGATTGCGTGCTTTAGAGCCTTCCAAGTTGCGTGAAATCATGACAGGCAAGAAGAACTTCAAGCCGCCTAAGGACGAAGCAACAGCCATTACATTTACCATTTATCAAACTTGGATTACAGCCATGTTAGACAACAAGCAACTTTTGGAAAAGTCCCAAGAAATCGCCAAGCACTTACGTGATTTTGTACGGGAAGACCGCCAAGGCAAAACGACACGGAAGAATTTAGTGGATAAGATTCTTGATGCGAATAGCCGAAAAGCATTCATTGAGAATGTGAAAGAAGCAATTCTATCTGGTAGCCTTGATGATCAATTCTTTGATGACATTGTAACGGAAATCATGTTCATGCCAGCAGATCATTTTCCGCTTTTTATGACCTTGATTCGTTTCAAGTATGCCATTGAAAGCAACAAGTAGTTGCTCGCCCAAATTCCAATACTAAATCAAATACTTATTTAACAAATAGGAGTTATAACCATGAAATACCTATTCCTTCGCGGTTTGCGCCATGTTGACCATACCGTCTTTGTTGTCGAAAACGGGCAAAAGAACTATTACGATCCCATTTTTGGACGATCCGTGCCATATTCAAGTGGGCAACAAGTCAAGCGTTCATTGCTCAATACCCTATTAGATATATTGGATGAACCGCAGGCCCCCATCACCTTCAATTACCAAGTCAATAAAGAAAAAGCCATTGAAAACAAAGAACCATGGTCTCCTTGCGATCCTCAATTTACGGATCAGCTACTGGGTGGCTGGATGCAGGCACGCCCTGGGGTTGTAACGGTAAAACGCAGAAGCCCACTTTCAATTTCGGCAATGCGCCCTTTACACCCTCTTCTCTCATCCTTACCTAAGGAAAATCTAACTTTTGATCGGAGCGAACGCCCCGATCAACATCCGGTACGTGTGCTGAATGAGAGAGGTGAGGAAATGAGTTCTGAAGACATTCTTACATTTCTTCAGTCTAATAACCGCGCCCTTCCACGCCGTCTTTGGATTCCCGATAATACACGGGCTTCAGGGCTTTTTGTATTTGATATTGCAATTGATCTTAGCACTCTTTTTAGTGTCTCAATTAATCAGCATGATCCTGAGATCACTCAAGAGAAGATTGATGGTTTATTAGAGAAAGGATGGAAAATCTCAAATGACAAGCTTCGCATTGTGTGCCCTAAAGAACGTCGGGAAAAAATTATTCCTGCATTAGCACATGCTCTGGTAAATTGGCGTGTTTCTACAAATCAATCCCGCACTTATAGTCCGCAAGAAACGCTTGTTTTTGCAATTAGTACAAATCCAAACCGTCTTGTAAGTGCAATTCGAGGTGATTTAAAAGAAGAAAGCGCCCGACAGGCTGCCACACCAATTGTTCGAGAAGTCAAAGGAGTTGACCTCTTTACTATGCCTGCCTGTGGCGGTTATGTAGAAGGTGTTCGTGGGTCTGATGATGCATTGGAAGATGCAGAAGTTAAGCTCATTGAATTACTTTCATCTTACCCATACGACGTATAATTCAAAGCACAGTCTATAATCGTCATGTTCTCCGTTTTAGTTGTTGGTTGTAATGTGCTTTGACTCCGATGGGGCATCTCCTTAAAAAAGAGGATGCCCCATTTTTAAGAGATCTCTCCTTAATACGCCCATCTTGCCCACCATGAATATTTCAGGTTATAGTATTGGATACTATGCCCTATGCCATAGAAAAGCATGGCTTAAACAACAGGGCATTGATATGGAGCAGGAAAGCGAGGTTGTGGCTTTGGGGCGGCTTTTGCATGAGCAGGCTTATGAGCGCACCCCTAAAGACCTGATGTTAGAAGCGGTTTATGCTGGCATTTCCTTGGTAGGTAAATTAGACGGAGCCAACCTGAAAGATGGGGTATTATATGAAGTAAAGAAAAGCAAAGCCGCTGAAGAAAGCCATATCTGGCAAACAAAGTTTTACCTATGGCTACTTAAATTGGTAGGTTGCCCAAATTATACAGGCTTAATCCAATATCCCCTACTCAAAAAGACCCAGCCCGTTGTCCTGCATCCGGAAGATGAAGTCCGCCTTGGTGAAATGGTTCATGCCATCGCTGCACTATTTCGGTCTCCTACCCCACCCGACCGCAATCCCAACAGGAAGCTTTGTGCCAAATGTTCCTTCGAGGAATGTTGCTATGGATAGATGCCACAACATACGCTATCAGCTTATCATAAGCTCAAATCTCCTTATGATAAGCTCAACCTGACTGCTCTACCGTGTACAACCTCCTTATTATAAGCTCAACCTGACTGCTCGACCATGTACAACCTCCTTATTATAAACTCAATCTCACTGCTCGACCACGTACAACCTCCTTATCATAAGCTCAACCTCACTGCTCGACCGTGTACAACCTCCTTATCATAAGCACCATGCCTATGTGGGCTAACCGTATGCCCTTTAAAACGGCGTCTCAAAAAAACGGGTACCCTGCCTGTTGCAGGGCACCCGATCATGATACCAAAACCTAAGTTCTACGGTTTGGGGGCTTCGTTATTGGTTCTGTTTCCAACCGGAAAACGACTGCGCAGGTCATCATATATAGGTTGCGCGCCAGCCACACCGTCTTTGGCTGCGACATGAACCATTTTGTAATACTTACGTGCTTCGGCATCGGCTTCGGAACCCATTAGCGCAATGGTATCAGACAGTTGAATCTCAAGTTGCTCAACCCTGCTTCTGATTGTATTGAGCTTAAGAACAAGGTCATAATAATGACTCAATTTATCCATATCCATATGCATTGGGCGGAATTCCGGATGCTGCGTTGCATGATCAATTAACTTGGTCATAAAACCATAGTGTTTGTCACTGATTTGCTTGATACTTTTTCGTTCTTCATTGGTTAGTGTTACCATAAAGTTTAATGCGGTGTAGATCTCATCTACCTTTTGTACTAAAGCGATTCGGTCTGCTTCCGTAAAAGCCACCGTAGAAGGAAGGTTTGGCATAATATTTTGGTTTTATGATTAATAAACAGACGGAAATCATCCGCTTACTCTTATAAACACATGAGATTGCAAAACATAACTTAATTTGTCGAAAAAAAGTGAAAAGACCTTATTATATTTTTTCAAGTGGGCGTTTAAAACGCAAAGACAACACCCTTTACCTTTATAAAATGGATGGGAGCCGAGAACCGGATGACCACCCACTATCCGATGGCGCACCTTCCGGGCTTTGCCTGACCGACAAATCTGCGATTCCGATTGAGCAGGTGGAAGCCTTGTATTGTTTTGGTGAGATGGATTTAAATACCAAACTGATCACCTTTCTATGCCAGCATCATGTGCCCATCTTTTTCTTTGACTACTACGGTAATTTCACGGGTACGCTGTATCCGAGAGACAGCCTGCTTTCGGGCAGACTTAGGGTAAGCCAAGCACAGCATTACCTTAAACCAGCTTGGCGGATGAAACTGGCACGGGTCTTTGTGGAAGCAGCGGCATATAACATCCTTCGGGTGCTCAAGTATTACCAGACCCGTCAATCAGGAGAAGACCAGATCCGTTTACAGGCTGGTATTGAACGCATCGAAATGCTGCGCGGGCAATTGGACGTGATGAAGGAGGTCCCTGCGCTCATGGGCATCGAGGGTAATATACGGGATACATATTACAGCCTCTGGCCTGCTATTCTGGGGCAAGGCATCACCGAAAGGTTTCCGTTTGATAAGCGAGAACGAAACCCGCCATCCAATGAACTAAATGCCCTTATTAGTTTTGGTAATGCCCTTTGTTATGGATCGGTACTTCGGCAAATCTACCGCACCGCATTAGACCCGACCATTAGCTATTTGCACGAGCCGGGAGACCGTCGGTTTTCTTTAGCCTTAGACCTAAGCGAGGTTTTTAAGCCGCTTTTGGTGGATCGCGCCATCTTTAAGCTCCTTAAAACCAACATCATACAACCCAAGCATTTTGAAGCACGGCTGGGTGGGGTGTATCTGAAAGAAAGCGGCAGACAACTATTTGTTCAGCATTGGGATGAGCGGCTAAGAACCGTTATCCAACATCGAGCCTTGAACCGAAAGGTTAGTTACGAGCGCCTTATCCGATTAGATTGCTACTCCCTTATTCGCCATTTAATAGACCCTAACAATGAACCTTATAAAGGTTTTAAGATGTGGTGGTAATATTCTTTAATAAATAAAAAGCATGAGATGTTTGTTATAGCAGTTTATGACGTTGAAGCCAAGCGTTGTGCCAAGATGCTAAAACTTTTCCGCCAATACATGGTTTGGGTGCAAAACTCTGTATTTGAAGGTGAGTTAACGGAGTCTCAATACAAAACCTTACAACAACGTGCCAGTAAGGTGATGAACCCGCTTACAGACAGTGTGGTTTTTTACCAATTGGGCCACGAAAAGTATGTTCGGCGCGAGGCATTAGGCCTTGAAAAAGAAGAACATAGCCGCTTTATCTAATCGTCGAGCGGAGGATAACGATTATGTTTTTAGACTTTTAAGGCGTAAAACAAGAGCTTATTTTAGATAAGTCCTTGTTTTCTATGAGTCGTCGGATACTAAACGCTTTTACATTATGGCTACTCGACGACTTTTTTTCTTGCATTCCTCTACTAAATCGCTTATTTTGAGTCAAATTCGCTGTTTCACCACGACTTTTTGGCGGCTTTTAATTGCACCTTCGGGTATTGAAATATCACTTTTGTGATTGAGAAAGCGCTAAAAGACCAACTTTTAATTGCACCTTCGGGTATTGAAATATCTTTCGGCAGCAGCTTCAATGTTCGCCCGTTCAATCTTTTAATTGCACCTTCGGGTATTGAAATACAACGGAATACGGGCGGCGGTTGCAAGAATTGTTACTTTTAATTGCACCTTCGGGTATTGAAATATTATAAACATCCCGATAAATGTGAATGGTTTATCGCTTTTAATTGCACCTTCGGGTATTGAAATTATTTTTTACGCTAACTCTAATCAAATACTTTAATGCTTTTAATTGCACCTTCGGGTATTGAAATACGACAAAAAGCCCTGTTTTCTCGGTTTGGTCAAGTGCTTTTAATTGCACCTTCGGGTATTGAAATTTACAACGATTGAACCCAAATGAAACCGCCTATATTCTTTTAATTGCACCTTCGGGTATTGAAATCAAAGAATTTTATTTGTTCAATCGCCCCACCGATGTCTTTTAATTGCACCTTCGGGTATTGAAATCTTTAAAGGAATGGATCCCCTGTGTTGTTTTAAAAACTTTTAATTGCACCTTCGGGTATTGAAATGCGTGAGCGCCATGCGCTTGCTCACGCCGTTGTCGCCTTTTAATTGCACCTTCGGGTATTGAAATGAAGAACCCCAACCAAAAGTCATCATTTCAACAGGTGCTTTTAATTGCACCTTCGGGTATTGAAATACCTTGAGTATGACGAAGACACGTGGTGGTTTCCGCTTTTAATTGCACCTTCGGGTATTGAAATTGTGGCAAGAAGGGTATATAGAATTTAAACAGATCCTCTTTTAATTGCACCTTCGGGTATTGAAATAGCGGACCGATCACTTTAAGGTGATGTTTGATAGGACTTTTAATTGCACCTTCGGGTATTGAAATTAGGGAAGTTTTATGAACTCAAAGGCGCGATTTCGGCTTTTAATTGCACCTTCGGGTATTGAAATTCACAAGCGCATCGCCAACATGCTTAAACGACGCGCTTTTAATTGCACCTTCGGGTATTGAAATAGCGATCGCGAGGGACTGATGCTTATAGGTCCCATACTTTTAATTGCACCTTCGGGTATTGAAATGCATTAAGGGCGCTTAAACAAATGCAACAAAATGATCCTTTTAATTGCACCTTCGGGTATTGAAATATTAAAGTTTATCCTAAATTAACCGCCACATACGCACTTTTAATTGCACCTTCGGGTATTGAAATACGCTGCCCGCTTTGAAGCAGCATAGTGTTTACTTGCTTTTAATTGCACCTTCGGGTATTGAAATCCGAAGCGAAGCGCGAATTAGCCGAGTTTCGGAAGGCTTTTAATTGCACCTTCGGGTATTGAAATAGCGGACCGATCACTTTAAGGTGATGTTTGATAGGACTTTTAATTGCACCTTCGGGTATTGAAATCCTACACCACCGTTTACGGCTTACAATGGAAGGACGCTTTTAATTGCACCTTCGGGT
>DDTM01000048.1 GCA_002344075.1 Bacteroidetes bacterium UBA2364 | reverse complement strand
GGTTTTTTTTTCCTAATTTTACTTTTTAGCGGCCTTTTCGCTACTCTCATGTAACCAATCAAATATTCTTGACAAGTTTTTATGGCGTATCTTTTTACCTCGGAGTCGGTTTCGGAAGGTCATCCGGACAAAGTGGCCGATCAAATCTCGGATGCTATTTTGGATGCCCTTTTGGAGCAAGATCCCAAAAGTCGTGTAGCAGTAGAAACCCTGGTGACAACTGGCTTGGTTGTATTGTCGGGCGAAGTAACCACCAATGCTTATGTGGATGTTCAGGAAGTTGCCCGTCAGGTCATCCGCAAAATTGGATACACTGATCCTTTACTCCGTTTTGACGCCGAGTCTTGCGGTGTGATTTCTTCGATTCACGCCCAAAGCCCCGACATCGCGCAGGGGGTGGACGAAGGAGTAGGCTTACATGAAGAGCAAGGCGCTGGTGACCAAGGCATGATGTTTGGCTTTGCTTGTACCGAGACTCCAGAATACATGCCCATGTCTATCCAGTTTTCCCATCGCCTGGTGCAGGAACTGGCTCGCATCCGCAAGGAAACCAATTGGATGCCCTATTTGCGTCCGGATGCAAAAAGCCAAGTAACCATTGAATATACCAACGACCGTTCTAAACCGTTGCGGGTACACACGATCGTATTATCCACGCAACATGACGAAGAGGTGTCCCAAGAACAGATCGCGTCAGACGTCCGCAAATACGTGATTCCGGCAGTGATTCCGGCAGTGATGTTAGACGATCAACTCATTCTGCATGTAAATCCTACGGGACGATTTGTGATTGGGGGGCCGCATGGTGATACGGGGTTGACAGGCCGGAAGATTATTGTAGATACCTATGGCGGATGGGGGGCACACGGGGGAGGCGCATTCTCCGGAAAAGACCCCTCAAAAGTGGATCGTTCTGCAGCCTATGCCGCACGGCATGTTGCCAAAAATTTAGTTGCGGCGGGATTGGCAGAACAGGCTTTGGTACAAGTGGCTTATGCCATTGGTGTCGCAGACCCCGTTTCGGTGAATGTAAATGCTTATGGAACGGGAAAATATTCGGATGTGGTGTTGGGTGAATTGGTGACCGAAGTATTTGACTTGCGGCCAAGTGCAATCATCCAACGGTTGGATTTATTAAAGCCAGGATACCAACAAACCGCTGCATACGGTCATTTTGGCCGGGAAATGTTTTCATGGGAACAACTAAATTATGTGGATGCGCTGAAAGCTGCTGCTGCAAAACGCGCCGGAGTCCCCCAAAATTAATCGTAACATTCTTTACTTAAATACAACTATTACAATTATATGGATCACAAAGAAGGCGCCTACAAAGTCCGCGATCTGAGTTTAGCTCCTCAGGGACGGTTGCGCATTGAATGGGCCGAAAGTCGTATGCCCGTCCTCATGAGCTTGCGCGAAAAATACGCCAAACTCAAACCCTTTGCCGGATATAAGATTACCGGATGTTTGCACGTAACCAAAGAAACGGCGGTTCTAATCGAAACCCTTGCGGCTTGTGGAGCCGAGGTCGCCTGGAGTGGTTGCAACCCACTCTCAACCAATGACGAAGTGGCCGCAGCTTTAGCAGAAGCTGGAATTGAAATTTATGCATGGCACGGGATGGATACCGAAGAATTTTATTGGTGCATCGAGCGCTCCATAGACAAACCACCGCATACAACATTGGATGACGGCGCAGACCTGATCTTCACGGTTCATCACAAATATCCGCATCTTGCAGACCACATCATTGGCGGCTCTGAAGAAACCACGACGGGCGTACACCGTCTGCGTGCGATGGCGGAGGACGGCAAATTACTCTATCCCGTTTACGCCGTAAACGATGCCGAGACCAAGTGGGACTTCGATAACGTGTACGGAACCGGACAATCTACTTTAGATGGAATCCTCCGTGCTTCGAGTGTGATGCTGGCTGGCAAAAACTTTGTAGTTGCCGGATACGGCCATTGTGGACGCGGCGTAGCCATGCGCGCAAAAGGAATGGGTGCTAATGTGATTGTGACAGAGGTAAAGCCAACGGCGGCCCTAAAAGCTATTTTGGAAGGCCATCGCGTCATGACCATGGAAGAGGCTGCCAAAATTGGGGATATTTTTGTTACCGCAACTGGTATGCGAGATATTATCCGTGGCGAGCACTTCCTCTCGATGAAAGAAGGAGCCATTGTGTCTAATACTGGCCACTACGACGTGGAATTGAACTTAGTAGAATTACGTGAATTGGCTGTAGATGCCCGCACTATTCGCGATAATAATATTGAATACACGCTTGAAAATGGTCGAAAAATCTATGTACTTGCCGATGGCCGTCTCGTTAATCTGGCTGCTGCCGAAGGACATCCTTCCGAGGTGATGGACATGAGTTTTGCTAACCAATTTATGGCACACCTGAACCTTATTCAGGCCCATGAAAATGGTGGCGATCTTAGCCCGCGTGTTATTGACTTGCCCGAAGAATTGGATCAAGAAATCGCACGGATTAAACTCGAAACGATGGGTCTTGAGATTGATAGCCTGACAGAAGAGCAAGTGGCCTATGCCACCGATTATGCTGCAGGAACTTGATCTGGCTACGTAAATATCCTAAGCCGCTTCCCAATCCGGAGGCGGCTTTTTTTTGTACATTGAAAAATTCTCAAGCCCTTTAATCGTTAATCGGTGTGATGATGACGACTTTTATAAACCCCGAAATGACCTTGCGTCCGATAGACTCTTCTGGCGCAGATGATGATGCCCTTTTAGAAATGTGGAATGCCTCAGCAGATTATGACCCGCTTACGCCGGATCTTTGGCAGGAATTTGTTTATCAAGACCCAGATTTTGCACCTCAGCACACATTAGTCGTTTTTGCAGGAACCCAACCAATTGCTTTTGTCATGGGTGTCGTGCGTTCGAGTGGTATTGGGTATATCAAGATGATGCTGGTTTCTAAAACCTACCGTAGGCAAAAAGTGGGAAAGATGCTCTTACTTCGTATGGAAACGGCCCTTTCCGCATTGGGTGCCCGTACCATCCGGGTGGGTGAGGCTCCGCCCGCTTATTTCATCCCCGGCATTGATCCTCGATACACGTCCGCCATAGCTTTTTTTCAGAAAAACGGGTACGAAAAATTTAGCGAGGGCTACCATATGCACTGCGACTTATTGGCAGAGGATTGGAAAACCGATGAGGCAGAGGCCTTATTGGAAAAACAAGGTTTAACGACTCGGCGTGCCACATCGTCCGATTTTGAACCTGTGATGGCCTTTTTGGAGCAAAATTTTAAACCTTGGCAGTTTGAGGTGGCAGCTTCGTTTCGTAAAAACCCTATTGCCGTACATCTAGGCTTGCGTAATGGGCAACTCCTCGGATTTGCAGCATATGACGGAACCCATACTGGCCTCCCGTGGTTTGGGCCAATGGGTACAGACCCTACCGAACGCAAATTGGGGATTGGTGCGGTTTTGCTCAGACGTTGTCTGAGGGATCAGAAGGATCATGGACATACGTTTAGTGTCATCCCTTGGGTAGGGCCATATACCTTTTATGCACAACATGCGAGTGCCGAGATTTCTCGCATTTTTTGGCGTTTTCAGAAAACAATTTCTCTCCTTTCCTAAATGAGAACAAATATGATCAGACACATTGTCCTATGGTCGTTGCCCGCGAACGATCCTGAAAAAGCAGTTCATGCACAAGAAATTAAAGACCTACTTGAAGGTCTTGTGGGTCAGATTCCTTCCATTCTGCATCTTGAAGTGGGGATTAACCTTCCCGAAACACCCGATACAAACTGGGATGTTGCCTTGTTCTCTGAATTTGAAGACCGCGCTAGCTTAGAAGCGTATCAAAACCACCCGGCACATCAAGCAGGCATTCCACGCATAAAAAGTTTAGTTTCCGGACGTACCTGCGTGGATTATGAGGTGTAACACAAAGGGCCTTTCTCCCAAAGCCCTTGTGTTCTATGCCTCGGTTTTTTAGAGGGTAAGTCCTCCATCCACACTTAATGTGACGCCAGTAATAAAAGAAGCCTCTTCGCTGGCCAGAAACAGATAGGCATTGGCAATATCTAAGGCTTCACCAAGCCGCAGAACAGGTGTTTTTTCGCGAAACATGTCCAATACCTTGTCTGGAATGGTGCTGACCATATCCGTCGCAATAAATCCAGGCGCAACCGCATTAACCGTGATCCCTCTGCGACCCAGTTCTCTGGCCCAAGTTTTGGTCATTCCAATTACGCCTGCTTTTGTAGCCACATAATTGGTTTGTCCAAAATTCCCATAAAGTGCCACAACCGAAGCCGCATTCAGTACACGACCATAACCGCCCTCAATCATATAAGGGACGGTAGATTGTGTGCTGTTGAACACGCCTTTTAGATTTACGGCAATCACCCGGTCAAACGCTTCCTCTGTCATTTTGACAAGGGTACTGTCTTTGGTAATACCAGCATTGTTTACCAAAATATCCACCTGACCAAAGGTTCGATGGGCGAATGCGGCCATCGCATCGGTTTCCGTTCTTTGCGTCACATCAACTTTGATAAACGCGGCCTGATAACCCTGTTCCTTTAATTCGGTGACAAACGCTTCTCCTTTTTCTACGTTTACATCGGCCACAACCACACGTGCGCCCTCCTGTACAAATCGTTCGGCCGTTGCCCGGCCAATCCCTTGACTGCCACCCGTAATGATGGCCACCTTGTCTGCGAGTCTCTGTTGCATACGTTCTTTTTGTTGATTAATCGTTAGGATAATAGCAGTTGGGGATACTTTTGTGGCGGGAACATTTCAAAATAGGGTTTTCTTTTGCCATGCGCGTTCCTGTCCGCAAAAGCAAACATGAACTTACAGCAAAAGGTAACTTTGGAAAAGAAACGTTCTTTATGTTTGAAAATTTTCAAACACATTGAAGATAATAATCTTATACACCCAAAACAAGCCCCCTTACTATGGTCTGTACTGAAGAAACTATTTTTTTACCATTCCAAACTGTATTCAAAGAAATCTAAGGTGTGGGCTGAGAGTGTTTCGGGGAATTTATAGACAAAACCCGCATAAACATCCTTTATGAAATATGATTTGCAAGAGGGTCTTGTTTGCAAATTAATGATCGGATTCGTATTGTAAATGATGCCATTACGTTTGTCTTTGACTCGTTTAAGCAAAAACATAACCTTAAATTTGTTGCATTATAATGATCAAGCCCAACCCACGCAAGCAAAAGCGCAACTACAACAAGGCACTCATCTATGCCACACAAACAAATCACAACAACATTTAACCATCAAAAAAACATGATCTTCAGAGGAACAGCGCCTGCAATGGTAACGCCTTTTTCGGCTGATAACCAATTAGACTTGGAGGCATTGCGCAGACATATTGACTTTGTGATTTCGGGCGGTGTAGAAGCCCTTGTGCTTCTCGGAACCACCGGAGAAAATCCTACCATAACAGGTGAAGAGCGACGCAGAATTGTAGAAACGGCGATCGAGCATACCAACCAACGCATCCCTGTTATCATTGGAACAGGAACCAACGATACTTCAGATTGTATTCGCTATTCCCGTGAGGCTGCCGCCGCTGGCGCCGATGCCCTTCTTATCGTAGGCCCTTATTACAACAAACCCACACATAACGGCTATATTGCCCATTTTGCTGCTGTCGCAGACACCACAGATTGCCCTATTATCGCCTATAATGTTCCCGGTCGTACCGGATCAAACATCAAGGCGGAGACCATGTTGGCGATTGCCGAACAAGTTCCGACGGTTGTTGCGGTAAAAGAAGCCTCGGCAGATCTCGCCCAGATCTCAGATATTATTCGCAACCGCCCCGAAGGATTCGCTGTGTATGCTGGTGATGATGAGTTGGTGCTACCGATTGCGGCGCTGGGCGGAGATGGTGTAATTTCGGTGCTCGCCAATGCCGTCGTGCAACCTTTTACAGATTTTGTCAGACTGTGCCTTGATGGAAATTTTGCTGCGGCCAAGTCTATCCACTACGAATTGTTAGACATCATGCGGGCTTGTTTCTACGAATCTAACCCAATCCCCATTAAGACCCTATTGGGCGAAATGGGTCTGATGAATCCGCTCATGCGCTTGCCTCTTGTTCCGATGAGCGAGGGGCCAAAAGCCAGAATATTGGACGTTTACCGCGCATTAGGCATTAAACAAACGGCATAACCGTTCCTGTAAAGATGTAATAAATGATCGTACTGCATGGCCTTTGGTTATGCGGTACGATCATTATTTGAACCCTCACTGAGTCTGCTCGTGCCAATGCCAAACCGCTTCTTTCAAGAAACCTTCCTCAATAAGCAAGGTCTGTATTTTCCGAAAAGCGGCGTAGTCATCGGCACGGTTACTAAACCACGCCACCAATTTACCGGAAGCAGGCATGGCTATTACAAAGTTTGAAAATCCGCAGGTGGAGCCTGAGTGAAACCACATCTCTGTATCGAAAAACCACCCTGCTCCATAGCGGTGTTGTGGCCCAGCCACAGAAAACAACGTTTCCTGCACCTTCTTAATGGGGATTAGGGTATCGTTTAGCAAAGCGCTATACCAGCGGGCGTAGTCGTTTAAAGAAAGATACACGCCTCCATCCCCCAAGGTAGCACTTGTTTGGCTTTGGTCGTTAAAGTACCACTTTTCAGACCCGTCTCTGGCATATCCAAAGGCCCTATTCGGAATAGGGGCAGGCGGTTGAAAGGCCATCGCACCCTTCATGCCCAGTGGTTTAAATATCCTCTCCGTTAAAAATGCCGCAAAGGGCGTCCGTGCCGTTTTTTCCACTATAAGTGCGAGCAAACAATAAGCTGAATTGCTGTATCTGAATTGTGATCCGGGCACAAAGTATGTAGAATCTGTCGCCTGTAGAAGCCGGAGATGATCCCGGTCTTCAATTTGGCGAAGGTGTTGATAGTTGGTGTCAAGCAGATTATGCACCCACGGGTTTTCCGGTAGCATACGCCCTTCTTCATTGGTCAGGAGGCTTTCTCCATCTATGATCCCGGAGGTATGGGTAATCATATGGCGGATTGTCACCTGTTGGCTCCAGGCCGGAAGTTCCGGAAAGTAGCGACTTAAGGGGTCGGATAAACGCAGTCTTCCTTCTTTTTCCAATAATAAAATGGCCATTGCTGTAAACTGTTTGGAGACCGAGGCCATCCGGAATGCGGTTTTAGGGGTAATAGCCATTGGTTTTCTGGTGTACGCCATTCCATACCCTTTGCTCAAGACCACCTTCCCTGCATCCATCACCAAAAGGGCTATGCCTGGTTCATGAGGGATGAAATGTGCGTTAAGCACAGCTTGTAGCTTTTGCGGCAAAGATTGCGAAAGGGTCATTACAGGAAACAAGAAAAGAAGCAGTCGGAACATAAGAAAGGGTTTTCAAGCGAAAAGGGCCAACCGCAATCGTTGGCCCTTTTCAGGAGTTATCTTGCAAGGTTATAATTTTCGAATCTTGATATTCCGATACCAGACTGGGTCGCCGTGGTCTTGTAAAGCAATGCGGCCCTTCCGTGCTTTGGCAAAGTCTGGCATTTCAATGAATTTAGAGCCTTTTACCAAAGCATTCCACTCTGGCGTCCAGAGGGTTGTAGAAACCACTTTAATGCCATTTAGCCAATGCTCTAACTTCCCTTTGTTCAGGACAATCCGGACAAAATTCCATTCTCCAACCGGTTTTGTCGGATAAAACGGACTCCCGATCAGGTCGTAAAGGTCTCCGGCACGGTGTTTGGGTATGCGGCCATCCGGATGTTTGGCGATATCGAGGACTTGCATTTCCGGACCTGTTAGCCAAGGATATTTGTATTTGGCATCTTCCACCACCAAGTACATGATGCCAGAGTTTCCTCCTTCCGAGATTTTCCACTCAAGATTCAGTTCAAAGTTTTCATATTCTTCGTTGGTCACAATGTCGCCACCATCTTGCGTTTGCCAGTCGGACTTGGCCCCGCCCAGCGAGAGGGTACCGTTCAGGGCTTTCCAGGCAGATCCGATGCTTTGTTTGCCATAACTTCTCCAGCCATTGGTCGTTTTGCCATCAAACAACAACTGCCACCCAGCCGTTTTCTCTGCCGAAGTCAGGGTATTGGGTTTGCGAATTTCTGCAACGGCGGAGGCGGCGAACCCTGGAGTGTTTTGGGGAATTCGGTTCAAGGTGTACCAAGCTTCGGTACTCCACAAACTATTTCCTTTTTGGCTCACCCAAGGTTGCATCAAACGGATATACACCACATGTTGTGGTTTGAGGCCAGGAATTTCGAGAAATACCTTTTTACGGTCTTCAGAAACAGCCACCCGACTGACCTTCATGGTTTGTAGATCCATTTTCGGTCCGCCATATTCAATGGTAGGTTTGTACCACCATTGTTGAATGAGGTACTCGGACGGATCAAATCCATCGTTTACGCCCAAAGGTTCAGTAAACTCGATCTCCATCCCGTTGCTTTTTGCACGAACGGCCAACATTTCAAAGGCAGATTTTCCGTTGTACGTGAGGCGTTGGAGGCCATACCATAGTTTACCCGTTTGTCCCCAGTTACCCGGATTTCCGATACCGCCTACATAGTATTTACCATCCGCCCCCAGAATCGAGCGGTTTACACCAGCCTCCAGTCCTTGGATAAACCGGAATACTACTCCCTGATACTCGTCTTCAATTTTTTCTACAAAGACTCGTTTTAAGCCGCCATGCGTAACCTCGCCATGCATCATTTGCCCTTTGTATGGACCCGCCGCTAATGGTAAAGGTTGGCTTGGCGAATTTCCGATCTCGTCTTGTGGCAACCAAACCACAGGCTGCATTACGGGTGTATTGGCTGTTCCAGCAAAATCTACGGATCTTGAACCATAAAAAGCTCCTTGCTTTACATGCACAATCTTGGAGGAAGGCAACCAATCTCCTTGGTTATCTGCAATAAACATTTCTCCATCCACCCCAAAGCCGATGCCATTGGGCGTCCTAAGACCCGATGCAATAAATGCTACCGAACCATTTTGGGGGTTGATTTTGGCCACTTTCCCGCGATCCGGTATTTGTGGGTCTGCACTTGCGCCACCGGGTAATATAGCCGTTGCAAGAGTGGCGTAAAAGAATCCATCCTTATAGGTAAGTCCAAAAGCAAATTCATGAAAATTCGGCGATACCTGCCACTGGTTGCTCACTGTCAGATATTCATCGGTTATACCATCCTTATCATGGTCAATTAATTTTGTAAGTTCATGTTTTTGAAGGACATATATTTCGCCATTCACGAGTTTAAGACCCAATGGTTCAGCCAAGCCAGAGGCTATAAGCGTCACTTTAATCTGTTCGGGATTACCATTGTTTACATTTTCTAGTTTATAAACCCCGCCTATCTCGTCCCATGTACTAACATAAACCGTTCCGTCGGGTGCAACATCCAAGCCTCCCACCATTGGTTTAAAATCTTTGGGCCTTATTGTTTCGAGGGTGAAGCCTGGATGTACATCTAACAAGGGTGCGGCGTCGCCAGGCCTTCCGATGATTATAGGTTCTGGTGCCACATACGGTTTGGTCTTTTTTAAGTCTTTGGGGTCATAACTGAGTAAAGAAGACGGAATGACCGAAAATGCCTCTTCCCCGTGGCGAATCCACTGCAAAGAGATTGCCTTTCCGCCGCCGCCCTGAAAAAACCGCAGGCGAATAGGGTAGCGGCCTTGTTTAAGTTGTACCTCTCCGTCCTTTGGGTCTGGGCCATGTAGCCCGCCATTATCCACCACTTTTTTTCCGTCAATGTACAATTCCGAGCCATCATCACTAATTGTCCGGAAGACATAATTTTTGGATTCAGGAATTTGAATAAAGCCTGTAAATTCGGTATAGAAATTTTCGTCGAGATCTCCAAAATCTTCTGGTGTGGTGGCATGTACACTCGGTACCACGCCCGCATAGACAGGCGCGTCTTGGTCTGTCAATGTGGGATAATCTTCCAAAGAAGCAAAACGATAAATATTGACGGCCAATCCTTCGTTTTTTTGATTGGGGACCGACTTCATCAGAGAGAAGGTGGGGCCTTTGTCTAAGGGGTCTTCATGTAACTCTTCGCCATCCAGCGATAATATGTATTCAATCATGGCCTTCACATCGGCTGTTGGCAAGTTGGGGTGTGGCGTCATTGCAGCCTCTCCCCATACACCTGCACCACCCTTTACCACTTTGCCCACCAACGTATTGATACTGGTATTGGTGTATTTGTATTTCTCGGCAATGGCCCGAAAGGCTGGCCCAACCGTTTGGACACTTTCGTTATGGCACGTATAGCAGTCTGTTTTTTCCATAAGAACCACTGCGGGGTGCTTTACGCCGGAAGAGTCCTTGGGCGTCGCGGCATATACCTTTGGCGCCGCTGCCAGCCAAGCCGTTAGTTTCGTTTTGGTATTGGCTTTGAGGTAGAGCCTACCAGATGCGGCATTGGTCATTTTTTCGGTGTTGGGCAGTACTTCAAACTTACCGTCCGTCTCGTAACCTTTAGCGTCTGCCAACGAGTTCATTTGGAGTGCCAAAGCCACCGAAGTTCCATTTGGAACGTTCTCAGTCTCCCAAGTCCGTTCAAATCCAACCTTGCCATCTTTTTCGGTGTATTCTGGCGTTTCTCTGACGGTAACCACTTTTCCATCCGGACCTGTCAATTCGTAACGCAGGGTTACTTGCCCGTTCTGAAAGCGATGGCCTTTGTATTGCACTCGTGGCTTGGTATCTTGGCCATCCAATTGTAAGAGCCACGGGGTCCGGTTTTCGCTGATAAAATACGCAGGGCCAATACTGGTGGGCTGTGGACCATGATTTTGGGTATAGACAGGCCCGTCAAAGTTTACCCCTTCTTTCCACAGTCGGAAAAAAGAACCATTTTCGGCATCATAGGCCGCCCACAGGTCTTTGTGAAGGGCAATTGTCACTATACGCGGTTGTAAATCCAATACTGAACGGAATACCCAAGGGTCACGTCCGCGCTCAACGCCTTTTTCTTTACAGCCCAAAGGCAACAACGCCAACACTAAGAGCGATGCGTAGCGAAATGTGTTAAAGGTTTTCATGAAGTAAGTGGGGTGAGACAGGAAAAGAGTACGAGAAAACGACACCACAAAAGAAATTGGGTGATTTGCAATTTAATACGAAGATGTAAAGGTTTCCAATAGGCAAATCAAGAAAGAAGCGCCGCACCAAGGCAAGGTACAAACGGACTAAGGCTCGTATTGGTGTCTAACAGGCGATCCGACAGGTCTCCCATCAAAGTCATGGGATTAAGCAACTTTGGGGTGACACCAAAGGCATATGTTAGGCTGGCAAAGGCCGTAATGTCCACTGGATTGCCATAGATAAAAATGCTTCCGACCATAGTGGGCAAGAAGTGGAGTCGCTCCATCATTTGTAGGCTATGGCGTGTGCTTTCTTCTGGTTTGATGCCCTCGGCAAAGGTACTGAAATGTAAATTGGAGAGCCTGCAAAGGAGAAACTCGGTATGGCTTTCGTAGCAGCCCAATGCCAAAATGAAGGGAAGCCGCTGCCGCCCCTGTTCGGTCTCGTTGGCCATGCGTTCGCTGATAACCTTTGCTACCGATGTTTCCAGACTGACGAATTGGTAGCGCACCCGATTAAAATCCTGAAGGCAAGCGGCAAACCGGTTATACACATCCTTGAACACAACACTGATGTGATACCAGGTTACCGTTTCCCCGTTTTCAAATTCCTCTACATAAAGTGGTTGTGGCCAAAAGTGTAATTTGGGTGTCTCGGTACCGACAATTGTTCGGGCCTCCTGCAAAAACACCCGTGCTCGAGCAGCTTCATCAAGACCAGAAGAGACGGGTACATAAAAAGAATACCCCTGATTGGGGTGCAAAGCCAAGCGAACTTCAGCGGAATAACCTTCACCAAAAACATTGTTTAGTGCAAGACGTAACGTCTCCAATGCTTCCGGGTGGCTTTCGTGTCCTAATAGTGCTTCTGCAACGTTAAAATCAAAGCCACAACTTCCCAACCGAACCAACTGCCAGGATTGGGCTTGTCGTTGTACCTCGGCGTACCGGAGGGTATCGCCGGAAAGTTCTATACCAATGATATTTCGGGATTCCATGCTATATAAGGCCAGGTAGCAAAATACTGCCCACGATGGGCAAAAATCGAAAAGGCTGGAATATCAAAATAATGGCCCTTCAGGCAAAATACAAGGCTTCTATTTGATTTGTTGTTGTGTAATTTGGGGTACTTGCCATTTCATTCGTAAATTATGGCCGTTTTTCTAAAATGTTTAGTATTTTGATGCATGACCAATCTTCTGATTAATATTGACCACATTGCTACCCTGAGAAATGCGCGTCGGGAGACCTTCCCCGATCCCGTTCATGCGGCTGTTTTGTGCGAACTCGCCGGTGCAGACGGCATTGTGTTTCACCTTCGCGAAGACCGTCGTCATATTGGGGAGCGAGATGTGTTTTTGTTAAAAGAAACTGTTCGGGGTAAATTGGATTTTGAACTCTCGTTGGCATCCGAAATTGTGGACATCTGTTGTAGCGTAAAGCCGCACCTCGCTACCTTGGTACCAGAAAAGCGTGAGGAAGTAACCACCGAAGGCGGCTTGGATGTTGTAGGAAATCGGGGAGCGGTCTTGGCCACCACCAAAAAACTCCAAGATGCAGGCATCGAAGTGAGTTTATTCCTCGATCCCGACCCTGTGCAAATTGCCGCCGCCGCAGAGGTGGGGGCTACCTGCATTGAACTGCACACTGGAGATTTTGCGAATGCACGAACCCCGGAGTCTCAGATAGCACAGGCACATAAATTAGGACAGGGAGCCTGCCTCGCAAATGAACTGGGACTCAAGGTTCATGCCGGACATGGCTTAGACTACCATAATTGGTACCTCTTCCGCCAGCAAGTGCCCCATGTACAAGAGGTCTCTATTGGTTTTGCGATCATCGCACGGGCTGTTCTGGTGGGTTTGGAACGTGCTGTACAAGAAATGAATGCCCTTGTGAAAGCCTATAGATGAAAAAAACAACTACATCGCAAAAATAATGCTTGGTCAAACGAAAAACTTTTTTATTTTGTAGTTTCTCGACCGGAAACCCTTGCCCGGTTCCACCATTGTTTTTGACAAACACCAAGAGTAAACCGCGAAGATTGATGAGTTACCGCAATACTGACGATTCCTATGATCGCCGCTACGACGACAGGCCGCGCTCCCGCGATCGGGAAGAAGTTTTTTCCAAACGCGTACCTGCCGGAAAAAGAACCTACTTTTTTGATGTAAAATCTACCCGATCCGGCGAAGATTTCTTCATCACCATTACCGAGAGCAAGCGTGTTTCGGAAGACCGGTACGAGAAGCACAAAATTTTCCTCTATAAAGAGGACTTTGGTAAGTTTTTCCGTGCCTTCCACGAAGTCGTAGAACACATCCGGGAAAGAATGCCGGATGCCGACATGCGCGGGCTTCCAGAGTCGGTTACTTTTTCGGATACCGACCAATCGTCTTCAGATCCATTCCGGTTTGATGATGATGTCTTTTCCGACAAGTTTTTACCGGAAGACGACCAATAAGTGGCTGTAGTAATGAACGTATCGAGGCCGGATAAATCTTTGTCCGGCTTTTTTTATTTGGAAATATTAGGCATCCTCCTCACAATGATCGAAGCCTTTTCCGTTTGATAAAATTTATTGATACTTATATGAATTAAACGCCGAATGATTTGTAATACAGGCTTCGCGTTTGCATTTTATGCCACATGCACCCATTCTTAATCACAAAGATCTCATGACGGAAAGAGCAATCCAGCCCGAAGTCTTAATCCATCTTATAGACAAAATCCGGCCCAATATCCGGGCAGAGCACGCCTATTTGGTGGGATTAGAAGCACACATTGCCACCAAGTTAAATCAGAATGAAAATCCTTATGATTGGCCATCCGATATTAAGGCCCAGTTGTTCGATTCGTTTCTAACCATTCCTTGGAACCGTTATCCAAATGATCAGCCTGTACTTTTACAAAAAGCCATTGCGGATTATGTGGGGCTGTCTCCCGACCAAGTATTGGTCTCGAATGGCTCTAATGAAATGATGCTTTCTATTGGCTCAGTTTTGATTGGTAAAGACACCCCTGTGGTTTTGCCAACGCCTCTATTTTCGTTGTACGAGAAAATTGTTCGGCTCTGCGAAGGCCAAATCATTTCGGTGGCTTGTCTGCCAGATTTCGGCTTCGATCTTCCGGCCATTCGGGAAGCCATTCGAACCAACAACCCCGTACTAACGGTCATAGGCGCTCCCAATAACCCAACAGGTGCCCATGTCTCGAAAGAAGACCTTTTGGATATATTGGAGATTTCTTCCGGCTTTGTTCTTATAGATGAAGCCTATGCAGAATTTGTGGGCGATGGCAGGGGAATGCAGGCTGCACTGGCACAGTATCCCAATCTGTTGATCCTGCGGACTTTCTCTAAATCGTTTGCGCTGGCGGGCATCCGGATCGGTTATCTTTTAGGGCATCCGGCTGTTCTGCGTGAAATCCTCAAATACCGTATTCCGTTTATGGTGGACCATCTTACAGAGCGGATTGGGGTGACCGTACTACAACATGCAGACTGGATGCGAGAGAAAGTGCGCGAAATCGTTTCGGAAACCCAACGATTGCAACAAGCCCTGAAAGAAGTCCCGGGGATCATTCAGCTTTTGCCAACCGAAGCCAATTTTATGCTCTTCAAGACAAACCTGCCAGCAAAAAAGGTTATGGATGCAATGTCGGAAAAAGGTATTCTTCTGCGCAACATGAGCGGATATGTGGAACTAAACAATTTTTTGCGGGTGAATGCCGGAACGCCGGAGGAAAACGACCGATTTTTGGAAGCCATTAAAATCGTGTTGAGGGAAGAAGAACGGTGAATCTTGCTCCGGTTTTTTTGTACCTTTAGTGGTTTTTAAAATTGGAGTCCAATGGATTTAATTCAGGTAGATATCATCGGTTTATCCACCAGCCCTTCAAGCGGTGGGGCATACGCATTGGTTTTGGGTGAAGTGGGTGGAAATAGACGCCTTCCAATCATTATTGGCGCATCTGAAGCACAAGCAATAGCCTTAGAGCTGGAAAAAATAGACCCGCCCCGTCCTATGACGCATGATCTCCTCCGCGATGTTTTCCGCTCTGTTCGTGCGAATGTTTCGGAAATCGTAATAGATGAACTACGGGAAGGTACGTTTTATGCCAAAATTCGCTATGAATTCGAGGGGGAAGAACAAGAGCTGGATGCCCGCCCCAGTGATGCGGTTGCCTTGGCTGTTCGTGTGGATGTCCCTATATACGTGGAAGTCAAGGTTTTGGAAGAGGCAGGCATACCTACCGAAGAAGACGGTGAAAGCCCTTCGGTTCCGGTGCGTTCTTCCGAACCCAAACCGAAAGAAAAGCCCGCTTCGCCAAAATCCAATATAGAACGAATGCAGGCCGAGCTACAAAAAGCCATTGAGGACGAGGAGTATGAAAAAGCAGCACGGCTTCGTGATGAGATTGAACGCCTGACGGGCAAATCGAACTAACGGTTTTTTGGTAAACGCTTTTGAAGCGCTCTGAGAAATTCTCGGGGCGCTTATTCTTTTCCTCAAGCAGGTCGGTTGCTGCGCCGATACTCGGATGGAGGCTTTGCATATACTTGAGAGAAAACCGCTGAAAAATACTTGGTGTCTTGATAGCCCACCAAACCAGCAATTTCTACGACACTTTTTGAAGTATTGATTAGGAGTTCCGCTGCGCGTTCCATCTGCATTAGCCGTACCAAGCCGTTTGTCGTTAATCCAGTGAGTTGTTTTACCCGCCTTCCCATATTCCGAGAACTCATGGCCATTACATCGGCCAACCATTCCACACCCATCAGCGAAGAACCCATTTGTTCCGAAATATGTTTTCGGAGGTGCTCCAGCCACTCTCGATCTTCTATTGTCATGAAGCGGGTCGCAGGGGCTTGTTGGTCTGGTACAGGAGTGCCCAACAACAAGCGCCGAATATGAATCAGGTTTTCCACCCTACGCAACAGCATCTCACTGTTAAATGGTTTGGCCAAATACTCATCCGCCAGCAGGGCATATCCTGCCTCCATGTCTTCCTCCGCTGAACGATTTGTCAGGAGAATAACCGGAATCCGTTGCCAATCCGGATGCGACCTAATGGTTTTCAGGAGGCCAAAACCATCCATTTGGGGCATGTTGATGTCGCTAATGACCAGGTCGGCGGTGTACTGTTGGAGAAGGCGGGTCGCTTCTTCGCCATCCCCTGCTTCCAATACCTGATAATCCGTTTCGAGCATACGCCGAAGGTAGGCACGTAGTTCTGGCTGGTCGTCCACCAATAAAATTGTTGCCTTCGGTATGCCCCCATGTTTAAGAAGGGGCGGATTCGCTGTAACGACTTCCTTTGTTTCGGTTACTGCCTCCGACATAAAGGGCGTTTCGCGAACTTCAGCAATCTTTGGGGAAGCCTCAATCTGTGTTGTTTGAATGGGGAGAGACACGCGGAAGGTACTGCCTTTTCCAAATGTACTCTCCACCGTCAGGCTACCACCATGTTTCTGAACCAACTCGCGTGCAAACGAAAGCCCAATACCAAAACCGCCCAGATATTTTTCTTGCTCTGCCTGATAATGTCGGTCAAAGATAGCCTCCAAGTCTTCTTTACGGATTCCCACACCCTGGTCTTGTACCTCTAGCATGGCTACAATGCCATCCGGATTAATCTCTTGATCGAGTACAAGCCGAACGTACCCCGATGTAGGTGAAAACTTAATCGCATTGGAGACCAAGTTTTGCACAATTTTTTGCATCATGGATCTATCGGCGAAAATCGGTAACGAAGAATGATGGCCGTCAAAATAGAGTGTAACTTCTTTCTGCACCGCTAATGGCTGAAAAAAGTGTACAATTTCTTCGATAAACACCACCCAATCAAAAACGGTGGGGGAGAAGGTCAGTTCACCCGCATCCATTTTTTCTACTTCGATCAATTCGCGGACAAGTCGGTGAATTTCATTACTGCTTCGTTCTGCCAATTCAAGGTTCGCTTTCACTGGCTGAGGCAAGTTCGGATTTGCATTCAGGGCATCCCGAATAGGGCCATAAATCAGGGTAAGGGGGGTCTGAAATTCGTGGCTGATATTGGCAAATAAACGGCTTCTCTGGCGTTGCAACTGAATGAGTTCTTGGGCTTGGTGTTCAGATTTTTTGTGCAGAACCTCGGCTTGTTGCAGGGCTTTAAACTGTTGATAGCGGGTATTATGCAATACGGTGTTAATCACCAAAAAAACGGCACTAACAATGGTCATATAGGTAAGGTCTGCCGTAATAAAAACCCGACTATTTGCCGATGCCACTCCATCTAAGATGTGTAATTGCAACAAACCAGAATACAAGAAAATAACCGCAATACATATAAAAAGAACCTGCTTGGGCCTAAAAGGAACCGCCCCCGTCCCAACGATCAAAAACAACACTAACCATTCAGAAGTCCCGCTTAAATCGCCCCGAATCAGGTCATCCAGCATACTGAAAAAACAAATAGTCAAGACCATAAACCCCATCAGGAAACGGCCTTTTTGTGGATGGGTTAATACACGCGAAAGATAGATGGATAGGGTACATAGGACCACAATCAATATTTTATCTGGTAATGCGACATGGTTTGCCGGGTCCGCCAAATTGTACCAGAGGGTCAGTTTTAGTCCGGCATAATACCATCCCAAAAGGTTGGCAATGGTTCCAAAAAGCCCTAAAATACCAGCAATAAACAAACCTAACCGAACCAATCGTGCCAGTTCGGCTTCAAAATCAGGATTAGAGGCTTCGCGCTCGGCTGCGAAACGGAAGGCGTGTATAAGATTTTGCAGCATGGGTGAGGAGGGCAGGACTGCAAGTTAGTGTCTCTACAAGATACAATCTCTCTTATAGTGTGTGTGTAACAATTTTTTAATCCAGAATTGCTTTTCACGCCATTGGTTCATTTGGCCTTCTGAATGGCCCTAAAACGGCTTTGAAAGGTAAAACAGTCCTTAGCTCCATTCCTCAAATGCAAGACTTTGGACTTCGTCTATGTGATGGTCCTTTTGGTAGGTCTTTCTGTTGCGAAGTATTGTTTCTTAAAAGGGCAGGATGGTTTGAACACGCCAGAACCAACGTGGAGCCGCATTCCAGTCTTGGACCTTCCACGACCATCCCCCCCCCGCTACAATCGGCAAGCCAAATACAATCACCTGTCCTTGCACCTCCCAGCCTGCATGTGCTTGCACCACCCGATCCGAAAATGAAGTTTTTCGCCATGTTGCACCGACATCCATAAACACTGTTGGAGAAACACCGCCTAAACCTAACACACCGCCTAAAATAGTCGTTTGGAGGTTTAAAGGTGGTAGCCGGAACGCAGTGCTGCCAAAAGCCACCCGATCTCCCAACGCGCTTTCATTAGAACCTCGTACCCAAACACGATCTCCAATGTCTAAGCGATTTATCGGCGAGCCGCCCTCCTCGATTGGTAGGCCCACCCGCCAGCTAAACCGATCAGCCAATCCGAGATGGTCTTGCGGGAGGCTTTTTCCAGAGCGTGATTGCATCCGCCCACTCACGAGCAAGTGCCCCACTGGTAAAGGAAGAATATGATAGGCTTGGGCATCGGTATAAATATGGTTTTTTGCATTTCCACCCATCCCTAAAACATTTTTTGCCCGAACTTGTACGCCCGTCCCAACTTTGGGAAAAATGGCATTTAGGGCATGAGGTTTTTGCAAACGATAGCGAAAGACCAAATCCAAAATGGCTTCTTTTCCTACTAAAGGTGGGCCTAAGTTTGGAATCTCAATCGGAGTTTCCATGTCGTCAAGATTCCATCTTTCGGTCAAATAAGGGCGACGATCCGTAAACCCCAAGGAGGCCGTAAACGTAGTGTTACGGAAAGGCCGAAACCAGCGATCTATCGGGAAGGTCGCATCCAATTTTAGCTCCGTCCGATTTTCGCGATAGCCTTGATTCGTCCAATTTAGGTTGCCATTGACCGCCGAAAACATAAGCGAAGGGCGAAGTTGATTATTGGCATACGAAAACCACAAGAAGGGTTCTTCATTTTTTAAATCCAATAAATTCAAGGCAAAAGCGCCAATAATCTGATGTTTACCCAGCGGTTCGCTAAAGACCGTAATGCCGCTAAACGATTGCGGGACGGGCAAGAGGAAGCTAAACATGTGCCGAATATGGGCAAAGCTATTATAGGCACTTCGCTTTTGTACCAGCGTTGGATTGGCAGGAATTGCCCAGCCCACATCCAACGGGGGGCGATGGGTTTTCCATGCCGTATAAGCGCTTGGTACGGGGGGCTTAATTTCGCGGGCGGTTTTGGTCGCGGGAAAACGGTAGGCTTCGTCTTGGGAACGGCTGTTTTGTACAATGGCATATAACTCACTACCAGCCCATGCTGTCACCGAAGCCCCATTTGCCAAGCGAGTGACCCGTTCTATTTTTCGTGTTGCCACGTCCATCATAAATACGTTTGGTACATCATCTTTCAGCGAAGTCAAGGCCAAACGGNNGGACGGTGGCCTGCTGCATCAAAATAAGCATAGGCTAAAACATGCCCGTTCGGATGCCAAGTCAAGTGAATGCCCTGCACATCTCCCCTGAACGAGGTCAACTGGCGCTCTTTACCGGTCGCCATCTCCCGAATCCAAACATTGGCGGTTTGCCCTTCTGCTGCAATGTAAGCCAACTGGTCTCCTTTAGGCGAAAATGTGGGCGAAATGGCACGGCGGTTGGTTGTCAGGCGTGTTTCTCGCCCCGATTCCACCTGTACCATAAATAAATCGTTGATCCAACTGCCATTGGCGACCCGTCCATTCCGCGAAAACACAATCTCTTTTCCAAAATGCCGCCAAGCAAACGGCGCATTTAAGGAACCTTCGGCCAAGATTTTGGGAGCTTTTTTGGGGCGAAGCAAAAGCAAGCGCTCTATTGGCTCCTTCAAAGAAGCCATCCCAATCAGGGCGACCTGTGATGTGTCGGCAGGATTGGGTTGTATATCAGAAATAAACTGGCCGGCTAATTTTAGCTTTTTGCCACCGAGCGAATCGGGGGTTTCTTGGTACGCCGCCATCGTGTTATACATGATATTGGTAAAACGTCGCCAATCAGCATTGAACCTTGCATAAGGCTTGCCTGTTGTGGCTTTAAAGGCTTTGGGGAAGTCGTGAACTTTAAAGCCCAAAGGTGTTTTTTTTCGCCACGCCAATAGCTTTGCCAAGGTGCTATCGCCGTATTGAGTGGCGAAATATCGAACTTGGGCATTCCCAACGGCATATAAAACCCGCCCATTGTCCAAGGCATCCCCATCTTCATAACTAGGACGGTCTTCCAAAATCGCCCGCCGAAGCCAACGGTCGCCCCGCGCCGCATCCCATTTTTCGGTGTAATATTGCGCCAAGCCTTCCGCCCAATGCCGCTCCATTTGCGTTCCAAATAAGTTTGTCCAAATAAAATTGACCTTTGGAGCGCTAATGGCTTGATAATGAAAGAGATGCACCAATTCATGCGATAAAACCTTGCGCAGCCACTTCACCTCGCCTGTTGCAAACTGTCCCGACTCGTTGATATTGACCCAAATACAACTGTATTTCCCCAGAAGCGGCGTGGCAAACCCATTCATAATCTCGTCCTCATCCGAAAAATAGATGGGGATTTTATGCTTGAACTGTACCTTCATATTCGCCGACAGCACCCGATAGGTTTCTTCCGCAATCGCCGCCGCCTCGTTCTCAA
>DDTM01000003.1:22246-25187 GCA_002344075.1 Bacteroidetes bacterium UBA2364 | reverse complement strand
GCCCAGATCGTTACACCATTCGTGCAGGTCGGAACTTACCCGACAAGGAATTTCGCTACCTTAGGACCGTTATAGTTACGGCCGCCGTTTACTGGGGCTTCGATCAGCACCTTCGCTTGCGCTAAGCACCTCAATTAACCTTCCAGCACCGGGCAGGTGTCACTCCCTATACGTCATCTTGCGATTTAGCAGAGAGCTGTGTTTTTGTTAAACAGTCGCCTGGATCTTTTCACTGCGGCCCCCTCACGCTTTTATATGTGGGGGGGCGCCCCTTATCCCGAAGTTACGGGGCTAATTTGCCGAGTTCCTTAGCCGTACATCACTCGAGCGCCTGAGGATACTCTCCTCGCCCACCTGTGTCGGTTTACGGTACGGACACCCTAAACAACTTACGACGCTTTTCTAGACAACCGCTTTACACCACTATGCCATCCTCCGAAGATTCCAGCTACTGTCGCAACGCTCAGGCTATTGCAGCGCGGATTTGCCTACGCTACGCCCTACACGGCTTCAACGAACATCCGTCTGTTCGCGGATGCTACACGGTTGTGTCCCGCCTTAAGTTAACGTTTTTGGGTGGTACAGGAATATTAACCTGTTTTCCATCGGTTACGCCTATCGGCCTCACCTTAGGACCCGACTAACCCTGATTCGATTAACGTTGATCAGGAACCCTTGGGCTTACGGCGGACGGGTTTTTCGCCCGTCTTATCGTTACTCATGCCTACATCTTCGTTTCCAGAAACTCCACCGTAGCTCACGCTTACGACTTCTGCGTCGCTGGAATGCTCCCCTACCGCTTCTTAAAAGAAGCCCATAGCTTCGGTGACAAACTTGATGCCCGATTATTTTCGGCGCTCAACCGCTCGACTAGTGAGCTATTACGCACTCTTTAAATGAATGGCTGCTTCTAAGCCAACATCCTAGTTGTCTAAGCAGTCGAACATCCTTTGTTCAACTTAGTTTGTACTTAGGGACCTTAGCTGATGATCTGGGTTCTTTCCCTCTCGGACACGGAACTTATCTCCCGTGCCCTCACTGCCGTACACCATGTATCGGACATTCGGAGTTTGTCAAGGTTTGGTACCCTGCGAAGGGCCCTAGCCTTATCAGTGCTCTACCTTCCGTACACTAATACGACGCTGTACCAAAATACATTTCGGGGAGAACGAGCTATTTCCGGGTTTGGTTGGCCTTTCACCCCTACCCACAACTCATCCAAGAACTTTTCAACGTTCACTGGTTCGGACCTCCATAGTGTGTTACCACTACTTCATCCTGGTCATGGGTAGCTCACCCGGTTTCGCGTCTGCCTCAACTGACTATACGCCCTATTCAGACTCGCTTTCGCTTCGGCTTCAACCCTTAAGGTCTTAACCTTGCCAGTCAAGCGCAACTCGTAGGCTCATTATGCAAAAGGCACGCCGTCACCCCACATAGGGGCTCCGACTGGTTGTAGGCACATGGTTTCAGGTACTTTTGACTCGCTTACTAAGCGTTCTTTTCATCTTTCCCTCACGGTACTGGTACACTATCGGTCATGAACGAGTATTTAGCCTTGCCAGATGGTGCTGGCGGATTCCCACAGGATTTCTCCGGTCCCGTGGTACTCAGGAATCTCACTACGCTACTTTTCTTATACTTACAGGACTATCACCTTCTATGGTGTCGCTTTCCAGACGACTTCAATTTGGATTAGTAGTCGCGTTATGTGAGTCCTACAACCCCAAAAAATCCGGAAACTTTTTGGTTTGGGCTGTTCCCATTTCGCTCGCCACTACTCAGGGAATCACTATTGTTTTCTCTTCCTCCAGGTACTTAGATGTTTCAGTTCCCTGGGTTCGCTTCTCTTTCGAGATGACAAGTCTTCAACTTGCCGGGTTGCCCCATTCGGAAATCTACGGATCACAGTCTTTGTGCAACTCCCCGTAGCTTATCGCAGCTTATCACGTCCTTCATCGCCTGTTCATGCCAAGACATCCCCCATGTGCCCTTAGTAACTTAACTATGCCTCTTTATACGCCTCAGATTCTCACTTGTTTATTATCATACCGCTTAGAGCGGTACGTTACTAAGAACTCTTACTCGATGAATGCTACTCCTCAAAGATTATGAAAGATACCGTTATGATATCAAAATTAAATCTTATGAAGCGCAATCTTTACTTTTTGCAGAACCTTACATTACGTCAAAGAACGTATCTGTCTTTCAACAGATGAGTGGAGATAAGGAGACTCGAACTCCTGACCCCCTGCGTGCAAAGCAGGTGCTCTACCAACTGAGCTATATCCCCGCCTGATTGCGGCCCTCAGAAAGAGGTCGTGCAGAAACTGCACTGTGGGACTGGGAGGAGTTGAACCTCCGACCTCACGCTTATCAGGCGTGCGCTCTAACCACCTGAGCTACAATCCCAAAAAATTGGTATGCAACCCCTCACGTTCAAAAAAAGAACAATATTTAATAAGAGAGAGATATAGCGAGACCCAATCAACTAAAACCGATTTTCATCAAGGTTTAGAAAATTAAGCAATTAGACCGGCAGTATCACACTCGGAGAAGTGTGTACCACCCTATTTTGCGTATAAATACGCTTTGCTCTTTAAGGAGGTAATCCAGCCGCACCTTCCGGTACGGCTACCTTGTTACGACTTAGCCCCAGTCACTGATTTTACCTTCGGCCGCCCCCTCCTTTCGGTTAGGCTACGGACTTCGGGCACCCCCAGCTTCCATGGCTTGACGGGCGGTGTGTACAAGGCCCGGGAACGTATTCACCGCGCCGTTCTGATGCGCGATTACTAGCGATTCCAACTTCACGGAGTCGAGTTGCAGACTCCGATCCGAACTGAGGATGGCTTTGAGGATTAGCGCCTCTTCGCAGAGTGGCAACCCATTGTACCATCCATTGTAGCACGTTTGCAGCCCTGGACATAAAGGCCATGAG
>DDTM01000003.1:21929-22200 GCA_002344075.1 Bacteroidetes bacterium UBA2364 | reverse complement strand
CACGAGCTGACGACAGCCATGCAGCACCGCGTAGCCAGTCCGAAGAAAATCTGCTTTCACAGACTGTCCGGCTACGTTGAATCCAGGATAAGGTTCCTCGCGTTGCATCGAATTAAGCAACATGCTCCACCGCTTGTGCGGGCCCCCGTCAATTCCTTTGAGTTTCAACCTTGCGATCGTACTCCCCAGGTGGAACACTTAACGCGTTAGCTTAGACACTGACCCTATACAGAGCCAACGTCGAGTGTTCATCGTTTACAGCGTGGACTAC
>DDTM01000003.1:21714-21880 GCA_002344075.1 Bacteroidetes bacterium UBA2364 | reverse complement strand
TCTACGCATTTCACTGCTACACCACGAATTCCAGTAACCTCTCCAGGACTCAAGACTGGCAGTATCAAAGGCAATTCCGTAGTTGAGCTACGGGCTTTCACCTCTGACTTACCAATCCGCCTACGCACCCTTTACACCCAATGATTCCGGACAACGCTTGCACCCT
>DDTM01000003.1:0-21618 GCA_002344075.1 Bacteroidetes bacterium UBA2364 | reverse complement strand
CTGCTGCCTCCCGTAGGAGTCTGGCCCGTGTGTCAGTGCCAGTGTGGCTGATCATCCTCTCAGACCAGCTACGGATCGTCGCCTTGGTGAGCCATTACCTCACCAACTAGCTAATCCGCCGCAGAGTCATCCTTAAGCACCCAAAGGCTTTCAACTAAATATCATGTGATATAAAGTCAATATGCGGTATTAGCCACCGTTTCCAGTGGTTATTCCCCACTTAAGGGTAGATTCTCTACGTGTTACTCACCCGTGCGCCACTCGCCCATCCCGAAGGACTGCTCGTTTGACTTGCATGTGTTAGGCCCGCCGCCAGCGTTCGTCCTGAGCCAGGATCAAACTCTCCGATGTAAAGTATTTTTTTGCTATTTGCCAATTTTCTTTATTTAAATTGACTGAGCCTCGCTATATCTCCAATCTTATCAAAGAACTGTTTTCTGATGTGTCAAACTTGTAAAAGTTTTGACATTTTGTTCAGGGCTTGCAATGTACAACTTTAAAATCACATTGTCAAACATTTTTTCGTGATTCACAATCACTTCAAGTTTGACAAAACTACTCAAAACACATTTGCAAAACCTAACAAACTTATCAAGAACTATTTTTTTGTCGCATTTTTGTTCA
The DNA here is from genome assembly GCA_002344075.1 of Bacteroidetes bacterium UBA2364. Lineage (GTDB taxonomy): Bacteria > Bacteroidota > Rhodothermia > Rhodothermales > UBA2364 > UBA2364. The sequence continues at coordinate 20,994 of DDTM01000003.1, read as the reverse complement.
GAAAAGAAAGATACACTTTATAAAACTTGAAGTCAAGTATTTTTTTGTGATTCACAATCGTTTCAAAAATTATTTTTTCGCAACTGATTGCTTTTCTATAGAACAATTTTTAAACAGAACAGTAATGTAAGATATTTTAAACCATGAAGTCAAGGAGTATTTTGAACTTCTTTTTCACTTCATGTTTCATTTCATCTTTCCAAAGAGTTTATGGCTTTTTAGCTGCCCCGCCGTTATTTAGACGGACTGCGATAATACGACATCGGGCACAACTGATGCAAACAACACCTCCATTCCAAACACAACCTTTGCCATTCCTTAATCGCCTCTCCACGAAAAACGTTTTCCTTTACGTCTCTTTATCCTTCATTCACCAAGCCTTCGTCTTTGTGTGTACTTAAAATGATTCTGGAAGATCTAATGGCATTGCTTTTTCAAAGTTATTGTGCGAGGGATGTTCTTATATTAAGTTCTTTGATATCCATCCACTTTGTATTCTGTTTCTCATGCGCTTAAAGACCAACTTCCTAAACCTTTCCTCCGTAGGAGAAGTTACTTGGGACGATATAAAAGAAGTACTGAAAACCAAAACGTTCTGGCTTGGTATTTTCGGCACTATCGGCGTTCTTATTGGACTTTTTATCCTTATGCATTTCTTGATTTTGCCTTGGTACACGATGCAGGGCCGCTCCATGGAAGTACCTAACGTGGTCAATATGCCTAAGGAGCGAGCGATGGCAGTGCTAGAGGACGCTGGGTTCATCGTTGAAACCAGAGAACAGTTCCATAATCCAGCTTTTCCGGTTGGCGTGGTTGGAGAGCAACGTCCAGTTGCCCAAAGCCATGTCAAGCCTGGACGCCACATTATTTTATTTGTCAATAGCGAGTCCAGACGATTTGTGGAAGTACCAAATGTAACCATGCTATTGGATCAACAAGCGGAAATGCGGCTTAAAGAAATGGGGCTTCAGATTGGCCAAGTTCGTCAGGATTCTACGTCTCAATTATCTAAGGGAACGGTTATCCGTCAGGATCCTCAGCCTCGCGTTTCGGTAAAGACGGGTACCCCCATTACACTTTGGGTCAGTATTAATTATAAAACACCACCGATTCCAGACCTTTCAGGTCGTTCGTTGACCGAAGCCCAAACATTATTAAGGAAGTACCAGTTACGTATTAGTGTAGCCTATAATGATGGAAAAACGACCTCCATTACGTCGCAGTCTCCAGGCCCAGGCTCTCGACTTCGTATAAACGATGTGGTTCGGGTATTCTTGGGGAATCCTCCGGTTGAAGAGCCAGACCCGAACGAAACGCCTGCGAATCCTCGTGACACACAAGAAGAAGAGGAAATACGTCCCCCGGCAGATATTCCTCCGATTCCTCCGCCAACGACCCCAAAGCGAGACGATGGTGTTAAGCGGGATGGGCGGTAATAAATACATGAAGAAGGGGCATTCGAGGGAATGTCCCTTTGGTTTTGCGCCTAAATAGTCTTTATTAGCCTGCTTGATCCTATAAAAAATCCAAGGTAAATGCTATAATATTGGAAACAGAGTACAGGACAAGGCGTGGAAGTCCGCTTAATCAGTAAATAAAATGGTGAATAGTTATTTTCATTACGAGGTAATCGTTGTTGGTGCGGGTCATGCTGGCGCCGAGGCGGCTTGGGCGGCAAGTATCATGGGCGCTCGCACTTTATTAATTACCATGAACCTTAACACCATCGGGCAGATGTCGTGCAATCCGGCAATAGGTGGGATTGGGAAAGGTCAATTGGTTCGTGAGATAGATGCATTAGGTGGCTTAATGGGCCTTGTGACAGACCAGACAGAGATACAATTTAAGATGCTAAACCGATCAAAAGGGCCTGCTGTTTGGAGCCCACGCGCACAGTCCGATCGGATGGCGTATGCCCTATCCATACGTGAAGCATTGGAACAACTCCCAAACCTCTTTATGCGTCAGGATATGGCCACAGAGATACTCTCAGAAGGCGGGCGGGTTCAGGGTGTACGTGTACAAACCGGGCAATCTTTTTTTGCGCCAACGGTTATCCTGACGAATGGGACTTTTCTAAATGGGACGATCCATATAGGCGACAACCAATATGGTGGTGGGCGAAGTGGTGAGCGGGCGGCAACTGGTCTTACGGCTTCTTTGGTGAAATTGGGTTTTGAGGTGGGCCGCCTCAAAACGGGCACACCACCTCGTGTAGATGGGCGAACAATCAACTATGCAGCGATGGAAGAACAAAAAGGCGATCCAGCGCCGCGACCATTTTCATTTATGACCGATGCCTTGCCAAACGAAACACGATCATGTTGGTTGACTTACACCAGCTTGTCGGTTCATGAAATGCTGCGAACGGGGTTTGACCGAAGTCCTATGTTTAACGGTACGATTGGCGGGCGTGGTCCACGCTATTGTCCCTCCATTGAAGACAAAATAAATCGTTTTGCGGATAAAGACCGACATCAGATTTTTGTAGAGCCAGAAGGATTAAATACACACGAGGTTTATGTGAATGGTTTTTCGACCAGTTTGCCGGAAGACGTACAATTTCATGCGCTACGGCTGATTCCGGGTATGGAAAACGTTCACTTACTGCGCCCCGGATATGCAATTGAGTATGATTATTTCCCTCCCTATCAACTGCGTTATTCTTTGGAGACCAAGCGCATTGAAGGGTTATATTTTGCAGGCCAGATAAATGGTACCACCGGATACGAAGAAGCAGCGGTTCAAGGGATGATGGCGGGCATCAATGCAGTACAAAAACTTAGCGGGAAAGATCCGGTCATTTTCGATCGTTCACGGGCCTACATCGGGGTATTGGTTGATGATTTGGTGGCCAAGGGTACGGATGAACCCTACCGAATGTTTACGAGCCGCGCCGAACACCGCCTTACCCTCCGGCAAGATACCGCTGACCTTAGGCTCACCGAAACTGGTTATCGTTTAGGCTTGGCTTCAAAAGAGCGACTCGTGCGAATGCAGCAGAAGAAAGCAGCACTTGAGGCTACTTTATACCACCTCCGGGCGATCAATGCCCAACCGGAGGCGGTTAATGCTTACTTGGAGTCTGTAGGCACGGCTCCCATTCAAACCCCTACCCGTTTAGAGCGTCTGGCGCTGCGTCCGCAGGTTGTCGTTTCCGACCTTTTGATGGCTATGGGTATATACGACACGGTGGTTACTCCAGTGGCAGGAATGGAAAACACTGCAGAACTTGCTGAAATAGAGATTAAGTACGCCGGATACATGGAAAAAGAGCGGGAGTTGGTGGGTTTATCCGTCGAGAAGGAACGGTGGACGATTCCAGATACATTTAATTTTACGGAAGTTAAGAATATTACTTTAGAGGCCAGAGAGAAGTTGTCTAAGGTGCGGCCACAAAATCTTGGGCAAGCCTCACGCATTTCAGGGGTCTCACCAGCAGATATCTCGGTGCTAATGGTCTTACTGCGTAAATACAGACCGGGGTCTGCTTTACCTCCAGAGGCTTAGGGCTTTCATGAATCCGCTAAAATTCAATGGACCGAGCACTGTGTTTGAGGTAACTTCTTTCTATAAGTCCTGTTTTTAGGCTGTATTATGTTAACCCAATCATTATGCCAGTACATATCGTTGAACAATTTAAGGCTTATTTGCCACCTGAAGTCGTTCATAGGATTGCTCTTTTATTTGGAGAACAAGCCACCAAGACACAAAAAGCAATAGAAGAAGCCATCCCATCTTTAATTGGCGGTTTGATTCATATGGCAGAAACGCCAGAGGGTTCTAAGCGCTTATCGGAACTTTTACAAGACGGCCAATACCCTACCTCCCTCCTCTCAGACATCCCGCAATCGGTTCAAGAAGAGATGAAGGCAAGGGGCCTCATTAAGCATGGACGTTCTCTATTGCGCCATGTCTTAGGCGGCCAACAGCGGGCAGACCGTATGGTGAACGAGATCGCCAAGTCGAGCGGTATCCGTAATTTTTCAAGTTTGAGTCTAACCAGCTTACTTGCACCGTGGACGTTGGCTTTTTTACAACGTGAAGTGGGAGGAACGAATCCTCTGGCACTAACGGGCTATTTGGTTTCTCAAAAAAATGCTTTGCTCCCATTACTTCCTGCCTCATTAGTGGGGTTATTAGGGCTGAACCAAATAATGGCCCCTGTTTCTGCCGCCTCGGTTCCTATGACGACCAATGTAGTAGCCACAGGAAATACTATTTTAAAGCGTTTTGGCCTGCCAGCACTTTTTATTGGCTTTATTTTGACAGCACTTGTTCTTTATGCTCCTTTTGGCAGCCTACAGGCAATCAAGCCGATAGCCCACCCTTTGGTTTCTGCTCATCAGGCTGATGAATTATCCACAAGAACCAAGCAAGTTATGTTACCGGATGGCGTTCGATTAGACCTTATGGCGGGAACCATTAACTACGCAGTTTCCGAATTTCTGGCAAGTAACACTACCACCACGCCAAAAACGTTTGTATTTGACAATTTAAATTTTGAATTCGGAAACACCGTCTTGACTCCAGAATCAAAAAAAACAGTTCAGGATTTAGTTGCCATTTTAAAGGCGTACCCAAATGCGGCGGTTGCTTTAGAAGGACATACAGACAATGTGGGTTCTGTTTTGCATAATAAAGCCCTCTCGCTAAGACGTGCAAATGCTGTGAAGAGCCAGTTGGTGGCAGCAGGCATTGTTGGGACACGTATTGTCCATACCGAAGGATTTGGCCCCGACAAACCAATTGGTGATAATACAACAGAGGAGGGCCGCGCCAAGAACCGGCGGTTAGAATTGGTTATAGTCAAAAAATGAACCTTTTGCGGGAATTTTTCCCAAGAAAAAAAACCTGATTGCAAAAATGTAACACCCAAAACTTGCTACCTCCCGCACTTTCCATTAACTTTAGTAATCTTATTCACCAAAACAGGAGAGACCATGAAAAAGTGGATACATATTTGTGCAATCGCACTGTTCTTCATGCCTATAGCGTCTGCGCAGACCATATTGATGTCTGAGACGTTTAACTACAATACGGGAGACTTGATTACTCAATCCGGCGGATTATGGGTAGCCCATAGTGGACAAGGGCTTAATACGGTTAATGTCTTGGCAGATCAATTAGCCTTTACGGGTTACGGATTATCTGGGAGTAAGTCTGTAACTTTCCTAAGCGCGAGCGGGAGTACCCGAGAAGATGTTCACCGCAGTTTTGCTACCGCGACCACTGGATCGGTCTATGCCGCTGCTATGGTAAATGTTGCAACAGCTGCTACGACCACCGACTATGTTCTCCATATGGGTTCCTCCGCTGAAGGCACCCCCCTCAGTACCACTTTTTTATGTCGAATGCATTTAAAAGATGAAGGGGGCGTATTAAAGCTGGGCGTAAGCAAAGGATCAAGTGATACCGCAGTTTACCCTGCTACTACGTATGCTTATAATGAAACGAATCTGGTTGTATTAAAATATACTTTCGTTGATGGAACAGTGAATGACACCTGTTCGCTTTTTGTCTTTAAGCCAGGAGAAACCATACCAAACATAGAACCTACTACTCCTACGGCGGTAAATGGTGCGAGCACTACCGCAGACGGGGCAAATATTAGACACATTGCCATTCGTCAGGGAAGCAACACAAATAGTGGAAAAATAGGTGGTATTCGTATTTCCACAGCTTGGAGTGATCTGGTGGCCACGACCTCTGACCGCGATGAATTGCCCGAAGGTTATGCACTTGGCAGTGCTTATCCCAACCCGTTTAACCCCAGCACCACATTTGAACTCACGCTCCCCTTTGCCCAACAGGTTCGCGTTTCGGTGTACAACATACTTGGCCAAGAAGTACGGTTGTTGCACAACGGAACCCTTTCTGCAGGAACAACTCCGTTTAAGTTGAATGCAGCAGGCTTGCCAAGTGGTTTGTACTTCTACCGTGTACAAGGTGCAACGTTCGCGCAAACCAAAGTTGCGACTTTGCTGAAATAGTCCCAACCAAGGGTTTACCCTTCGGATCTCAAGCCTCGGTACTTTTTTTGTACCGAGGTTTTTTTGTTATCGCCAATTATTTCTACAACAGGTTTTGGCTGCTGCACCACCGTCGGAACCCGGCTTCTAATGCAGCATAGGAAGCATGGGTAAAAAGTGTATTTTGCAGATGCCAAACTTGGTAATCTTGCGCAACGATACGGTCAGGGTCAAAATCCAGTACCAAGACCTCATCCGAAAGGGCATGAAGCACTTCTTCTTTTGAGGACAAAACCCCAGCGCCAAAAATCCGCCTCCCACCATCTTCCTGAACCAAGCCAAATTCCACACAAAACCAATGCAGACGCTCCAAGCCCACTTGCTGTTCTGGTGTAGCCCTCAAGGCTGCACGCCCAAAGTCTTGATAGAAATTAGCAAAATGCGGATTGGTAATCATCGGAAGGTGACCAAAAATATCGTGAAAGCAATCTGGTGCGGGCGTATAGTCCAATTCAGAGGCTTTTCGGATATAATCGGTACAGGGAAATATGCGCCGAGAGAGGAGTTCAAAAAAGTCGGTAGGATGTAACAGTCCAGGAATCCGAGCAATTTGCCACCCCGTCGCAGCAAAAAGTTTTTCGCTTAGGTCTCGGAGAGGCGGCAGTTGTTGTGCATGAAAGCCCAAGACCGCCACCCCCTCCAAATATGCCCTACTTGCTCGTCCGGGCAAAAGGGCCATTTGGCGCTCAAAAAGATGTTGCCAGATGCGGTGTTCGGCATCCGTGTATGAAGGAGCGAAGATATCTTGACCTATTGGAGGTGGGATTTCCAGGTGCTGGGGAATACAACGAGGGTCTATCCCTTCCGAAGCAGCCTTTTCATAGGCGGTAAGGATTGGAGGCGCCTCCGATTCGGATGTAGCCGTTAAGGTCATTGGTGCAAGGGTTTTTATGAAAACATTTTAAGCATTATACTAAATTCGCTTATTTAATCATTATACACCATAAATGATTAGTTAAACTTTTTAATATCCGGATATAATTTCAACATATTTAGAAATACCGAATTTTGTTATAATCAATCCATCTTGCAATGTGTACACTTCAAGGCACCTTCGCTTGCTACTTATCATCGTCGGATTTCTTTACCTATTCTTGTCTGCCATAACATACTGTATGACTGGCTTTACGGGTCTTTAACGGAACCAAACCTTTGACCTTAGCGTAAAGCAACCAATAAAAAAGCATCTATTCACTTTAAATCAGGCAACGCTTATGGCGCAAGAACCGCGCATCAACCCCGAAGAGCAATCCACGCCTCCGGAAAAACGATCTCCCGAATCTCGGAACAGGTCCCCGATTTGGATTTATGCCATTATTTTTATTATTCTTGGCGCTATCAATATCTATCTAATGGGTTCTACAAATCCAAATCGGTTGGATTATAGTACTTTTCTCAGTTTCATTGAAAAAGGCTACATTGAGCAAGTCGAATTGATCAATGACTCCCGTATTTCTGGCTTATACACACAAAAAGCCTTGAATGAGAAAAAAGTGACGCCGAATGAAGTACAGCAAAGTATTTGGAACTCGGAAGATGCACAAAAGGCCCGGCGTCGGTTTACCACCACCAAACCCCTTGACCATCAATTAACCGCATTTGTGGAAAACCACAATCGGGCACAAAAAGAAGGGTCCCAAGTGGTATTTAGCGTCCGCCGTGAAGACAACTGGCTTGGTACTCTGATGACTTGGATTTTTCCTCTACTACTGATTGTGGGGCTTTGGGTTTTTATGTTTCGCAGGATGAATCCGGGGCAACAGGTTTTGAGTATTGGCAAAAATAAAGCTGTTTTGTTTGATGCCAACTCCGACAGGCGCATTACCTTTGCAGATGTGGCAGGCCTCAATGAACCAAAAGCAGAAGTTCAGGAAGTGGTGGAATTTCTCAAAAGTCCTAAACGTTTTACCAAATTGGGCGGTAAACTCCCCAAAGGGGTGCTGCTGGTTGGCCCTCCCGGTACAGGTAAAACCCTCTTGGCAAAAGCCGTAGCTGGCGAAGCAAATGTGCCTTTTTTCTCGCTTTCCGGTTCCGACTTTGTGGAAATGTTTGTGGGCGTAGGTGCTGCTCGAGTACGCGACCTCTTTGCTCAGGCAAAAGAAAAAGCCCCCTGTATCATTTTTATTGACGAAATTGATGCCATTGGCCGCTCGCGTGCAAAAGGATTGGTGATGGGCGGAAATGATGAACGAGAAAATACACTCAACCAGATCTTGGTCGAGATGGATGGGTTTAATACCGATAAAGGCGTCATTATTATGGCGGCAACCAACCGTCCGGATATTTTAGATCCGGCTTTATTGCGTCCAGGACGTTTTGACCGCCAAATTTTAATAGACCGTCCCGACCGCAAAGAGCGTTTTGAAATTTTCAAGGTACATACGCGACACCTTACCCTTGGTGATGACATAGATTTATACGCACTTGCAGGCCAAACGCCTGGTTTTGCTGGTGCGGAAATTGCCAATGTATGTAACGAGGCAGCACTTCTTGCAGCCCGACTCAACCGGAATGCCATCTTAATGGTCGACTTTGAACAGGCAATAGATCGGGTCATTGCGGGTCTTGAAAAGAAAAACAAACTCATTTCTCCGGAAGAAAAGAAAATTGTGGCTTATCACGAAGCTGGCCATGCCATTGCAGGTTGGTACTCGGAATATGCTGACCCAATTGTAAAAGTTTCCATCATCCCACGCGGATTGGCCGCCTTGGGCTATGCACAGTATTTGCCTGAGGAGCGCTATCTTTACACCAAAGAAGCCCTTATAGATCGGATGGTGATGTCTATGGGTGGCCGAGTAGCAGAGGAAATTATCTTTGGTCGGATTTCTACAGGCGCCCAAAACGACCTCGAACGCATTACAAAACTGGCATATGCAATGGTCGTGGATTATGGGATGAGCGAAAAAATCGGTTATGTGAGTTACAATATGAGCAGTAGGGAAGACAATCCTTTTATCACAAAACCATTTTCGGAAGCAACGGCCTTAGAAATTGATATTGAGGCAAAAAATTTGATCCATGACGTGCGGGAGCGTACGCTTCAGTTGCTGCGAGAGAAGCAAGCACAATTGGAAATGTTGGCCCAAGCCTTGCTAAAGAAGGAAATTCTGACCGCCAAAGACTTAGTCGAAATTTTGGGTGAGCGTCCTTTTGCACCTATGGAATTACATCCACATGAACCACCTACCCCCGAAGAACCCAGTCGTGGTGGAGATGGTGCCCCTAATGCTGGAGAAGCAGCACTCTTTGGCGCATAATCCAAACTATATGTACAAAACCCGTAAGATAAAGAAGGTCTTACGGGTTTTATTTTATTGGCTTGTGAACAGGCCCTGTATTTTTTGTCCGGCTTCACACTTTTTTCTGGAATCGCTTCCATCAAATGAAAACAAGACTTAACTTCCAAAAAAGTTAGGACTATCGTTAAAGCCTATAAAAACAAATGATTAAAAAGCAGTTGTCACCTTATATACCTCATACCGAAACGACCGTAATTTTACTATCTTGCATTCTCTACATTCTTTAACCTTATCCTCCTTTTGCATGAAGCGTCGGACAAAAATTGTTTGCACCATTGGCCCTGCCTCCCAAAGCTATGAAAAATTAACCGAACTCGTTGCGGTTGGCATGGATGTCGCTCGTCTCAATTTCTCTCATGGAACCCATGACGAACACTGGGATCGCATCATCCGAATTCGGAAAGTATCTAAGGATATCGGGAAAGAAATTGCAATTCTACAGGATTTACAAGGCCCTAAAATCCGCCTTGGACGTTTACTGAACGAAGAATTTCCAATTTCGATGGATGAGGAACTGGTTTTAACAACCGAGCCACTAGAGATCTGCACCAAAGAGCGAATTTACGTCAGCTACCCTTCGCTGGCGCAAGAGGCTGTCATCGGCAATATCATCTTGGTAGATGACGGGAATGTGGAACTTGAAGTCACTGAGATCATAAATCATACGGACCTAAAGGTTAGGGTTCGTTCAGGTAACGCGCTAAAGTCACGAAAAGGCGTGAATTTGCCCAATATTGCGGCCAAACAACCCGCCCTAACCGAGAAAGACCTGAATGATCTGAAATTTGGTTTAGAAGCAGGGGTGGACTGGGTAGCGCTCTCGTTTGTTCGGGCAGCAAAAGATGTGGCCTATTTGCGGGAGTCTATCCGGACTTTCAAGCCAGATAGCCAAGTGAAGATCATTGCAAAAATTGAAAAACCGGAAGCCGTCACTAATTTAGAGGAAATTATTGCCATTTCTGATGGGATTATGGTGGCACGTGGAGACTTGGGCATAGAAGCAAAAATGGCGGAACTGCCGATTGTTCAGAAAAAAATTATCCGCCTTTGCCTCAATGCCGCCAAGCCTGTTATCACTGCAACCCAAATGTTGGAAAGCATGATCCACAACCCTCGCCCTACCCGTGCAGAAGCCAGTGATGTAGCCAATGCGGTGTGGGATGGCACAGACGCCATCATGCTCTCGGCAGAAACAGCCTCAGGAAATTATCCAATAGAGACCGTTCGGGTGATGGACGAAATTGCACGTACCATCGAAGCAAGCCCATTAATCTCTCGACGGGCATCGAAAGCCATTATTAACCCTAGCGATGTTACAGAAAGTGTGAGCCTTTCGGCGTGTCGTATGGCAAAAGACATGGAAGCAAAGGCCATTGTATGTCTTACCTACTCTGGAAACACAGCCTTTAACATTGCCCAACATCGCCCTGAAGTCCCCATCTATGCTTGTACGGTCAGCCCATTGGTGGTCGCACAATTGTCTTTGCTTTGGGGGGCACAGGGTGTGCGTATTCCATTCCAGCACAACACCGATGACGCCATTGCTACGGTTCAACAAGTTCTAAAAGAGCGCGGGGTTGTGGTTTCGGGAGATAAAATTGTGATAACCGCTGGTATGCCCATTCCTGCAAAGGGCAAAACAAACATGGTTTTAGTGAAAGTGGTGGATTAAAACTGCCCCTCGGTGTCTGCCGTGGTCTTGTTCACACCGTCCATTTTACGAGGCGCATTAAGGTTGCCTGACAATCGGTCATCAAGCGGTGAACGACAGTGTCAGCGGTCGGGATATCATGAATGGCAGCAGCCACCTGTCCAATTTCTAACTCGCCCTCTATTAAGTCACCCTCGAACATACCCCGCTTGGCACGCCCTTTTCCCAATAACGTATTTAGTTCCTCGTTATTGGCGCCACGAGCCTCTGCGGCCAATACCGCTTGTTGAAATTCGTTCCGGAGCAAGCGAACCGGAACGGTTTTCTTGAGAGCCAATACCGTGTCACCTTCTTGCGCCGCCACGATGCGGGTTTTAAAAGCGGGATGACAACTGGCTTCTTGGGTTGCTGCGAATCGGCTACCCACCTGTACGCCCTCTGCTCCTAACGCAAGCGCAGCCGCCATTTGCGAACCCGTCCCGATCCCGCCTGCTGCAATCACCGGAATATCCTCTCCAACGGCCTCTACGACCAAAGGGATTAGAACCAACGTCGTTGTTTCTTCCCGGCCATTGTGGCCACCTGCTTCAAAACCCTCGGCCACCACGGCATCGCATCCGGCGTCGCGGGCTTTACAAGCAAACTTGGTGGAAGCGGTCACATGCACAACCTTACACCCTGCTGCCTGCAAAGGCTTGGTCCAAGCGGCAGGACTCCCCGCCGACGTAAAGACCACTCTTACCCCTTCATCCATGATGATGCCCATGATTTCGCTGATCTGCGGATACAACAGAGGCACATTTACCCCAAAAACACCTTTTGTTCCAGCGAGCGCTTGCTTTGCAGACTGAATATGGTGTCGAAGATTATCTGGATGCATAGACCCTGCCCCGATTAACCCCAATGCACCCGCTTTCGCTGCTGCTGCTGCCAACTTCCATCCACTTGTCCAAATCATTCCAGCCTGGACAATAGGGTATTGGATGTTAAATAATTTAGTAATACGAGTTTGCATCATAGTTTCTGGGGTTTAAAACATTTCCACCAAAACGGTAACACCTTGTTGTGTTTCCAAAACCATCTGTTCGCCATTTTCCGAAAACCGCCACGATAAGACTTCTACAGGAATGGCTTCTCTTGGTGTATTCATATGAAACAAGGTATCACACAACACATGCCAGTCCTCACGGGTCAGTCCTACAACGGCCTGTTGTCCTTCCTGAACCATCGGATAGTAGCGTAAGACCTTTGCCAAATGTTCTATCCCTTTTTTCTGATGGAGATTTACGTCCATAAAAACAAATAGTTAAGCTGTTTATTAATCTTTGAGACATGGTATTTAGTCCCGTATTATGTTACGACGTAATTGCGACCAATCCAACAATAGGGCAGAATTTTACAGGAATGCCTTTCTCCTCCATACGGATTCTTTATCGCAATATTTATAACATTGAATGTAGCCATAACCTGATGATAGAAAGAAACAGTCCTGCGCCGATAAGCCAATCTAATGACAAACACATTAAGCCAACTCAAGAGGTGGTTATTTGTGAAAGGTATTTTTTGGCGTAACCTTAAATCTTCGTAGAAAACACAACCCCAATAAACCAAGACGGGGCATTGCGCTGAGACCTAACCCGCTTTAAATCACAGAATTTTTAAGGTATGAGCAGCCATCATCGAGACCTATGATGAGGGTATATCGGCAAAGAGGCATAATCCATCCTTATTGATGTATAATGCCTCCCGACAAACAAAGGTTAATAGATGGGATCAGGGCAATACCACTCGAATTGCAGCTTCAGCATTAATCACGCGACCCACTTTTCCTGTATCAGGGACATTTTGTCCGGTACGGTACAGGATTTGATACAACTCATCCGGCTTCAGTTCTGGTCTGAAAGAGCGTAGGACGCCAACCAAGCCTGCTACCAAAGGTGTGGCCATCGAGGTTCCAGAGTGGGCCATATACATACCTCCCGGCTTGGTGGAGAGGATATCCACGCCCGGAGCGGCAATTGGGCGTTTCAGGCCAGTGTTTGTGTTTGAGAAGCCCGCTTTTTTCTTTCCCGAATCTACTGCAGAGACCGTAATAACACCATTGATATTGGCTGGGCTGTGGTTTTTTGCCGTGTCATTGGAGTTTCCGGCAGCCGCAATTACCACTATCTGGCGTTTAAGAGCAAACTGCACCGCATCCCGGATCACCTTTGGCGCAGAAGGCGAATAGCCGCCCAAAGACATAGAAAGGATGTCGGCACCTTCTTCTACTGCGCTGATCATCGCTTGTGCAATGGATTCGTTGGTGCCTGAGCCGCCGCCATTTAAGGCATGGTATCCACGAATTTCGATAAATCGTCCTTCCCAATTAAGTGAAGCGATACCAATTCCATTGTTTGTTGCGGCTCCTGCTATTCCAGCGCAATGAGTACCGTGTCCATGTAAATCCTTATCTCCCGAAGATTTTTTAAAGATGCTTTTCAGGTCTTCGTGACCGCTATCCACACCCGTATCTAAGATGGCAACGATGGCTTTACGTTTGGGTTGGGCAGACTTAAGCAGCGCGAAAGCTTCGTTTGCATAGATCGCTTTAAGTGCCCATTGTTCTCCTGCTTTGGGATCATTCGACTGAATACCGCCATTGGGCACCGCTTCTAATGGAATTTCAGGCTCCAGCGATACCACATTGTTCCACTCGACGCTGTCCACATTTTCTTGATCGGATTTCAACCCGGCCAAGACGTTATCCATAACGGAAGCCGTTCCAGTAAGAAGGTAATACTGTGCCAGATTCTCATCTTCATCTATAGAAACCTCTGGAAATGCCCGTTCATACGAAACACCATAACGCACCAAAAGCGGCATCACCTCTGTAATCCGGTCATCCGGCCCCAGTTCTACCAATATTTGCCGTGTATTTTGGAAAAGATACCAAGCCCCATAACTGGCTCCTGCCATTCCCAATAGGGCCATGCCACCCAATAAAAAAGAGCGACTGGCCGCTTTTCGCCAAACCAGCATTGCACCACCCGCCAACAAACCCAAGCCAAGATCTTTCAACAATGCAGGAACGGCCAGTATAAGGGTCATATCCCCAAATAAATGCTTCGCCGTCACAAAAATCAGCAATACCCCAGCAGATAATATTAAGAGTGGATTTTTTCCAGTTGCCTTACTGCCTTCCCAAGCAATGCCCAAGCATGCAATAATGGCCAACAACGTGGTTTGATCGGTTAAGTTCATGTGGCTATCTATAAGGATTGAGGTCTATTAAAAATTTAGATACGACGAATCATCAGTAGAATTACGGCTTGCCCCCACATTACAAAGGTGATGACATTGGTGGGTTCAATTTCTGCTTCAACGCGCAAGCCATCGGTCTGCAAATTTTCTGGAATGCCCTCTACGGGGTAATATTTTTGGTCGTTATCGCCGATAATGCCCCAAAACCCGCCTTCAAAGTCTTGATACGAAATGGTTCCGGTGATGTTCATGGTGGTATTTGGTTAAAAGTTGAGGTTTTTTTTGGGGTAACGTCACTTCCTTACGTTTGAAGTTTAAATTGGTTTCGGATTGTATGCCTGTATGTCTCACCTCGTTACCCTACTTCATGAAAAAAAACCTGATAAGCAAGAAAAAAGCGGTTTACCCGATCCAGAAGAATTTTCATGACTATCTGGTTAAATACGGACGCATTTTCCGGGAAGGCATTCGGTATGACGACCTGCTACGGTTTGATAATTCGATTGCCCAATGCGATGAAACGGGTAAAGACACCCTATGGTCCACCGTATATTATGCGCCCAATGAAATGATCGAAATATATGACAGTCTTCGTATTACTTATGCTATTTTATATGGTCATCGTGACCGAAACATCATTGAACACTTAGATATTGACCGTGTGGATTTATGCCTGTACGGAAACACCATGCCTTTCCGCATTCGCGTGATCAATCGGATGAATGATAATATAGACTATTATTACGTAAAACGCACCGATGCCAATCGGATTTATGGGCTTGAACTGGAGCACATCTTGTCTCCCAATCGGCTGAATTATTTTATTCATGGTACAACCGTGATCGAAGAGCATATTATTGGGATTCCGGCAGATGCCTTTATGCGAGAGAACATCCCACCCAGCCGTTTCGACCAAGTGAGGTTGGCAAAAGAGTTTGTCAAGTTCAATGAACGTTGCTTTGTGCGATTATTGGGGGATATGCACTCTGGTAATTTCGTCGTGGATATGACCAAGGACTTCGAGAAATGGCACTATCGGATGCGGGCCATAGACTTTGACCAACAATCATATCATTGGAAAAAAAATGTTTATCTTCCACAGTTTTATACCCAAAATTTACCTTTAGTTAAATTAGGTTTAGACTTATTGGACACTAAATCGGCACTTCAGTATCAACGCGAAGAGCGGGCACTTATTAGCCAACGCATGACGGTTTCTCGGACAAGGTTAGAGTATTTATTAGATGTAATGACCTTAGATGTGATTTCTCATCCAGAGAATGTGGCTTTGCTGGGAGAGCAATTGGCCAAACATTACAACAGCGATGTTTTCCGGCGCTGCACCCGTATGGGCGAGTTACTGCGGTGTTCATTAGACCAGATCCGTCAAAATGCCCCAACCAATCCGGCTGACTGGCTTTTTACACGATAAAGACTTTGGGAACCCTTTCTCAATAAAAACGTTTGCACTTGTAATAACAAGTATTTTTAATTTTATTTCCTCCACACAACAGATGGAAGTTCTACCTCAAGCACGGCACGAGCAAGTGGCGGATTGGCTCCGCAACCAGATTAGCAGTGGGTTATTTGCGGCCAATGCCCAATTACCATCGGAAAGTGAAATATGCCGAAGGTTTGATGTAAGCCGTGTTACCGTCCGTCATGCCCTGCGCACCTTAGAAAACGAATCCCTCATTTACCGCCGACAAGGGGTTGGTTCATTTGTCAAGCCACATCCGGTTAGACAGCCCCTGATGCGTGTCACCGATTTTGCAGAAGACATGGCAGCCGCTGGAATGCGGGCTTCGAGCCGTGTGCTTCGCTTCGGACGTGAAAAGCCCCCTATCGAAATCAGTCAGACACTTCAGCAAGACACCGCCAATGACCTTGTCCGGCTGGATCGCATACGGCTGGGCGATAACCGTCCAATTGCTTTTGATACCACCTGGCTCCCACTCATGTATGGCCAATTTTTGGATCAAAAAGCCCTGGAAACCCGAACGCTTTTTCAGATCTTAGAAGAACAATATGGGATAGAAGTGGTTTCTGGCCGCTATCAGATCGAAGCGATTTTCACCCCGCCTGCTGTGGCCCGTCATCTCAAGATCCCAGAAAGCCACCCAGTACTTTACATCCGTAGAACCGTTTTCACACACAGCGAAAAACCCGTTTATGTACAGGATCGTTTCTACAACAACAAAGAAGTTGCCTACTGTATGTTGTTAGAGCGGGTACAAAGTGGTCTTGCCGTTCAGGAATTCCAGCCCTTGTTCAAGCAGTAGTGTTACTTTGTCATCGCTTCATAAAAAAAGTTTGACTTAACAAACTTATTACAGTATCTTGTTACTACAAGTTGTTACAATTGATGTCAA
Organism: Bacteroidetes bacterium UBA2364; assembly: GCA_002344075.1. Taxonomy (GTDB): domain Bacteria; phylum Bacteroidota; class Rhodothermia; order Rhodothermales; family UBA2364; genus UBA2364. The sequence goes on along the minus strand of DDTM01000003.1, from coordinate 4,394 downwards.
GTATTTAAGCATCATCTGCTACAGCCCGTATCCCAAGAATTATGTACTCATTAAAACCTTAACGACCATGTTCTTTAAGATGATCACCGACACAAAGCTGGCGCAGAACGCCTTTTTGATTGGATGCCAACGCACGGGCGAGGCCCTCATTATTGACCCAGAGCGCGATGTGGATACCTATCACAAAGCCGCAGCAGCGGAGGGCCTCAAATTGGTGGCAGCGGCTGAAACCCACATCCACGCCGATTTTGCTTCCGGTATGCGCGAGTTGGCTTCTCAAGGCGTAAAAGTATATGTATCGGACGAGGGAGATGCCAATTGGAAGTATGAATGGGCCAAAGAAAACACCTACGACGCTGTGTTCGTGAAAGATGGCGATGTTTTCCGGGTAGGCAATATCGAGATTAAAGTGATTAAGACACCCGGTCATACACCAGAACACGTCTGCTTTTTAGTGACCGATATTGGCGGAGGTGCTACAGAACCCATGGGGATGGCCACCGGAGATTATATTTTCGTGGGAGATGTGGGTCGTCCAGATTTGCTGGAAAGCGCGGCTGGTGTCGTCGGTGCCATGGATAGCTCTGCACGGGTCTTGTATAACACCTTGCAAGGCTTCTTCGAGATGCCCGACTACCTAAAGATCTGGCCGGGGCATGGAGCTGGATCGGCATGTGGAAAAGCTCTTGGCGCAATTCCGGATACCACAGTTGGCTACGAAAAACGTTATAACACATCCGTATCCTTTGCTGCTAAGAGTGAACAAGAATTTGTGGACTTTATCTTGGATGGTCAGCCTGAGCCGCCTTTGTATTTTGCTCGGATGAAAAAAATGAACAAAGAGGGCTGGAACATTTTAGGCCAAATGCCAGCTCCCAAAGCGTTCTCGGTGCCTGATCTCAAGGCATTTTTGACCGATCCCGAAAATGTGATGATAGACACACGTTTCGATCGCGATGCCTTTGCAGCGTCTCATGCTTCGGGTGCGATTTATGCTCCGTTTAATAAAACTTTCAACACCGTTGCAGGATCATTGGTAGAGGCAGGACAAAAAATGGCCTTACTCATCGCCGAAAATCATGTGGATGAAGCCGTTCGCGACTTGGTCCGAGTCGGCCTGGATGATGTCGTGGGCTATGTTACCCCCGAAGTTTGGGGTCAGTATGTGGACGAACTCCAGCCTACCGAAAACATCGAACGCATTAAATTCAACCAACTTCCAGCAACATTGGATAAAACAAATGCTTTTATATTGGATGTTCGGTATTCCAGTGAATTTGCAGAAGGTCACCTACCAGATGCCCACAACTTGGCTTACACGCGGCTTATCCCGCGCCTCTCGGAACTTCCACTAGATCGTACCATTGCGGTTCACTGTAAATCAGGTGCACGTGCAGCCTCGGCGGTCTCGTACCTCAAGCGACGCGGCTATGAAGTCATATATATTGACGATGCAGTAGAAAATGGCTTACAACTCACACACGACGCCGTACCTGCATAAATTTTGGTTATATTAATGGTAACAGGGATGCCCGCTTCGGCTTTGTTTTACACAACGGAGCGGGCATTAATTTCTCAAGGTTATAAAAAACAATAGGATGCGCATTTTTATTCTTCTCTTCTTGCTTTTGGTAACCGCTTGTAATAAGCCATCACAAACGACAGAAACGACCTCTGGGAGCACAACCACTGGTATTCTGGAGGCCGATGTGACCACTTTTGCAGAAGCCGCCAAACAACCAGGTGTACAAATTGTGGACGTTCGCACGGCACAAGAGTTTAGAATGGGCCACTTGCCACAGTCTCGTAATATAGACATCATGGCACCGGGTTTTGAAAATCGAGTTCAACTCTTGGACAAAGAAAAGCCAGTTCTCGTCTATTGTGCGGTGGGTAGCCGGAGTGCACGCGCCGCCGAGATGATGAGCGGACTGGGATTTAAAACAGTGACCAACCTCAGCGGTGGTATTCAAGCGTGGGGAAGCGCTGGTATGCCCATCGAATAAAACTAATCCGACCCCCTTTCGCCGATGAAAAAGCCATACCTAAAACATGTTTGGCTTTTTATAATGATGATATTGTTCCCAGCGTAATTACAACACACCCCAAAATTCACCTATCTTTATTTTCAAAACCCTGCTATTATCAAAGCAACCTTATAGCCTATGCAATCATACTTAGACATTATTGAAACAGTCCTTACAAACGGTAAGCGCAAGGCAAACCGTACTGGCGTTGATACCCTTTCTTGCTTTGCCCTAAATTATAGGGTTGATCTATCAAAGGGCTATCCCCTTTTGACGACAAAGAGCGTAAACTTTAAGGCAATGCTACAAGAAACCCTGTGGTATTTATCAGGTCAAGAGCATATACGGGAGTTAAGACGCCATACAAAGATATGGGATCACTGGGCGGATGATAACGGGAACTTAGAGACCGCCTACGGGCGATACTGGCGGCGCTTTCCTGTTCCGTCAAGCGGGGTGGAATTGGCCGGGGAAGTTTTTTTAGACAAAACCCACCCGAATGTTCAACAAGAGCAGGATGGTTCTTATTCATTCGACCAGATCGGGTATTTATTATCTGAGCTTCGCCGGAACCCGTTTTCACGTCGTCTTGTTGTAACCGCATGGCATCCGGCAAACGCGGCGGCAAGTAAACTTCCACCATGCCATTATACATGGGCGCTAAACGTACAGCCGGACAATGAAGGCAACCCACATACGCTAAATTGTCACCTAACACAACGAAGCGCCGATATTGGGCTTGGTGTCCCGTTTAACTTGGCTTGCTACTCGTTCTTGACCCTTGCTATAGCCCAAGAAATGGGCCTACAAGCGGGCGAGTTCGCTCATACAATGATTGATGCCCATATTTATCTTGATCACGTAGAAGGGCTTAAAACGCAGTTAGGACGGACGCCTAAAGAACTGCCTACGTTGTCAATTGCAAAGAAGCCTTTATTGGATTTGACGTTTGATGATGTTCAACTTGTTGACTACAACCCCCACCCGTTTATCTGGCTTCCTGTTGCTGTATAGCTATTACTGTTATATTATATGTGAACATCTCAGATGTTGAACGAAATAAGAGAACACATGGAGGACAAGCGCCCCGAATTGGTGTTGATTGCTGCTGTAGCAGAAAACTTGGCAATTGGTCGCGGCTTAGAATTGCCTTGGCACATCCCGGAAGATCTTCGACGGTTTAAGGCCATCACGTCCGAACACCCGCTTCTAATGGGGCGTGTTACATTTGATTCATTGGTACATCAATTTGGAAGGCCGCTTATAGGACGACCACACCTTGTTGTTTCACGCTCACCGGATTTGCAATACAGATTTGAGAATGTACACACATTTCAAACCATTGAAGCAGCGATAAACACTTTCCATGCCAACAAAACTATTTTCGTATGTGGCGGGAGTAGTATTTATACGGCCCTCCTTGAAGAGTGCGATCGCTTGGAAATTACACATGTACACAAGTCGCCGGATGCAGACGTATTCTTTCCTGAATATCGCCACCTAATCGGGAAAATATACACATTAGAGCAGGAACAGCACCATGACGGCTTCACCTTTGCCTCATATCGTAGATCGGCTGGATGATAATACTCTGTTGCTTATTGTAAAAATCAAGCAGTAGAATCTTTTTGTGTTGCGCAGGTTAGTGTGCCTGTAGCAGCATAAAGATTAAGTATTAAAAAAAACGGCCAAACGATTTTTTGCCACATATGGTTGAGTTGATTTATTAACTGATGCTACGCGGTCGTAGGATAATAGAGTTACAAGCAGGTTCATTTCAAAAATGCCAATCAGACACATGACGCACCTTAGATTCGGTAAAATCTTTGCCTATCGTTGAGTAACTTGTGACATGAAGTAGTGTTATAAATGTAATGCTGCCATATTCAAATTATAGTGGCAAAAAAAATACTTTATCGCTCCTATATGGTTGTGTAATAACCTGGAGAAACTTAACGATTTCCGAACCAATCTTGAAACCCTTTGTCGGAGGGTAGCATTAAAGCGCTCAATATAAGAGGTCAAACCGCTATTCTTTCCTACTCCAAAATGATTTTCTGATTCAAAGGCACGAATACAAGCCTGCCAATAATCAGAGAAAAAACCAACCTTGCCTTTCAATACAGCCGATATTTGTTCATAAAACTGTTGGGCATCTTTACTCGAACGACCTCCAACATGAAATGCTACAATCTGGCGATTGTGGGGATTTAGTGCCACCCCAATCCAGTATTTACGCTTCTTGTTTTGTACGAAACACCACACCTCATCTAACTGAATACCAAAAAATCCTACCATCACGCCTCGCTCTTTGCTATACAATTCATCAAGTAAAAGATTATTAGTAAAAACTTAGGCATGGAACCA
>DDTM01000097.1 GCA_002344075.1 Bacteroidetes bacterium UBA2364 | reverse complement strand
CCCCGTGTGTATTCACCCCGAAAATCTTTCCCGAACTTCACTCCCCGATCCCATTTTGAATGGCGAAAATCGGCAGAAGATAAATCTGCGCCATAAAGAATTGCGCTTACAAGATATGCGCTATCAAGATATGCGCTATCAAGATTTGCGCTTACAAGATTTGCGCGTTCAAGAATTGCGTTTTCAAGAATTGCGTTTTCAAGAATTGCGCTTACAAGATTTGCGCGTTCAAGATTTGCGCTTACAAGAATTGCGTTTTCAAGATTTGCGCTTACAAGATTTGCGCGTTCAAGATTTGCGCTTACAAGAATTGCGTTTTCAAGAATTGCGTTTTCAAGATTTGCGTTTTCAAGATTTGCGCCATCAAGATTTGCGCTATAAAGATTTGCGCTTACAAGAATTGCGTTTTCAAGAATTGCGTTTTCAAGATTTGCGCTTACAAGATTTGCGCGATAAAGATTTGCGCTATCAAGATTTGCGCTTACAAGATATGCGCTATCAAGATTTGCGCTATCAAGATTTGCGTTTTCAAGAATTGCGCATTTAAGATATGCACTATCAAGAATTGCGCGTTCAAGAATTGCGCCATAAAGATTTGCGTTTTCAAGAATTGCGCCTTTTAGATTTGCGCTATCAAGATTTGCGCCCGCCCAATTCGCATTTTTCCAGTTTTGATAGGCTATGGATAACTGCCATGTGTCCCAATCGCCCAAATCTTGTTGGATAAACTGATGATGTTGATGGCATAAGGCAAATAACAGCATCGAAACTTTGTTACGTTCCCATTCTTGGCAATTCATTAAAACATCCATCTTGAGTGCCAGGTGCTTTTCTTCGGTGCCTTGATACAAAGGCGCACGGTATTTTTCTATTATCTCGCGTTTTTCAGTCAAATCCCAATAACTTAATTTATCTAATTCGGCGCGTTCTTCCTTTGCGGTTTCGCTTTGTTCATACGTTTTCATTTCTGCATCCACAAACGTATCCCATGTTAGTTTCTCTTTCCCCGAGAGCAAATTGGTACACAAGATCCAAACGCCATAAAAGGTATTCAGCGCCGCTTCTATGGGCGGCAGCCCGTCGTTGGTCAGGGCATAAACGAAGTCGCGGCGGATCAGTTTGGGCAATAGCTCGGCGAGGCGCTGGCGTATTTTGTGGCGCTCGGTGTCGTGTTTCGGGTTATTGGCGTATCGGTGGCAGATGTCATGAAAATACTGTACGATTTCGGGCGAGAGCCATTTGTAGGCAAGGAGTTCGTGTAGTTTTGCCAAGACGGTTTGGGCATCATAAAAATTTGCGTCCTCGTCTTGGAAGGTCAAAATGCGGCACAGCCGCGTAAAAAGGCGCTCCGCAGCCAAGTATTCCCAAAGCGACTTGTGCAAAAACTCGATGGCATATTGCGCTTGGGTGGCTTCGGCAATTTTATCTTTGGCGGAAGTGGGTACTTGCACGAAATAAAAGGCCGAGAAGAGGCTTCTCAAATTGGCTTCTAAGTCTTTAAAACTTTCGCGCCCAATGGCTTTGGCAAAGGTATTGGCGCTTTTACGCAAAAGCCCTTCGGTATCCTCAAAATCGGTGTGGCGGATGTATTCGTGGCGGTTCAAGAAGATGAAATAGGCCATATCGCGCAGGAAGCTTCGCGCAATATGCTTTTCGGCTTCTATTTTGGGTGTGAGCGATCCCAAACGGCTTTTGCCCTTGCTATCCGTTTTGGGTTGTTCGCGTTCAATGCTTTTTTGGATGAGTTTGTTAAACAACTCCTCGTACAAAGTAGCGCGGTTCATGCCCTTCGTAATGGCAATTTCAGACATGGCGACCATTTGCAACAAAAGCGGCTGAGCTAGCAATTCGCCTACATTTTGGTAAAGTTTGTTTTCTTGTTTATTCGTGTTCTGTAAGAACTCCGCTAAAGGCAAGGCGGTTTTTTGTGTAATGTTTTGGTAGGTTTCCACATAGGTTTTCTGTTTGTCTAAGCTCAAATCCGCCAAATGTGCCACCAATACATCGGTTTTCAGGTGTTCGAGCTGGTGCAATGGCACATACATGGTGCGGCTGGTGAGTAAAACGCGCAAGGTGCGGTATTCGTCGCGTTTCAACTGTGCGTTCAACACATCCAAGAAACTTTTTACATCGGTATCGCCGCGCCCTTGCTGCATATACAACTCGTCTAAACCATCCAAAATCAAGATACCGTCTTCCTTAAATTCAAAATCGGCATCATCGAAGCGGTGTTTTTGGGCAAACCATGTTTTCAAGGTGTGCAAAGGGTTTCCCCAAAAGGTATCTTGGTCTTCAAGATTACGTAGTTTCACGAAATAGAGCGGCTTCGTTTCGGTGCTTTCATGGGTCGCCAAATCGTGCATAAACCGCAAACAGCAGGAACTTTTGCCTTGTCCGGGATGACCGAGCAAGAGCAGAAAGCGGGCTTTTTCGGCTTCTTTGTCTAATTTGGACAATGCCAAATTGTGTAATTTTCCTTGTGCAAAAGCGTGTAGGAAATCGTGTAAATTCTGTTTTACAAGCGTTTCGCAGGGTTCAATAAAATCGTATTGTGCGGTGCGGTTGCGTCGCCATTCTTGTTGAAGACGTGGGTTTTCGACCGTTTTTGTAGCGAAAATATCGTCTTCTTTGGTGTGCTTATGTCCTGAAAATAGTTTGAATCGCGGCATGATGTACGCATCTTTCAGCGCAAATTCTTTCCCAAATGCGTCGGTGGTTTCGTAGAGCTGCTTCCACGTTTGTTGCTGCTCACGCCAACGCAGTTCACGCTTTTGATACGGCAAAAACTTATCGTTCAAAGCTGTATCAATAAACGCACTTTGGCTTGTATCTGCTTGTAAGGCGGTGTACAGCGCTTTGGCTACGAAGGTGGGATATTGCAGCACGTACTTTTTCTTCAAGCGGGCTTCCATATCCTCATTTTGCAACCATGTTTCAAAACTGTGTTGCGCTTCGATCACAAATGGCTGTTCATCGGGCTTTTGATAAAAGTCCTCGTTTATCTCGAAGCGATCTTGTAACACATCCAGAATGCCTTCTTTTCGGTACAAGGACACATCAAACGCATAATCATTATGATATTGCCGCAAACATTCAATCCACGCATGGATTAACGCGGATTGTAGCCATAAAAAAGCGTGTTGTTCGGGCGTTTTGTCTTGAATGTCCTTATAAGCCTCGCGCAAAAAGCTACCGAATTTAAGGTCAGCAAGATCATCTAAATTGTTCAATATGCCTTGTAACACGTTTTTTCCGTGTTCGCTTATTTTTTTCTTGTCTTGCCCAATCGCTATTCTCATCGTCTTGGTGTGCTAAATCGTTAAGGAAAATATGGGAAACGGTTGCTTCGGAATTTAGGCATGATTGATGTTTCACGCGAGGTTTTATGCGAGATTTATACGAAGGGCATAGGGTTAGTTTTGTGAAGGGCGAAAGGGTAGTTCCGCATTGCGAGGATCAGGACGCGGTTTTATTCAAGCAAAAGTATCGAGTCGCCTTAATTCTGGCGCAAGATCCGAAGCGCTTCATCGGCAGCGGTTTGAAGTACATTGCGCGGCGAAGCGATTGTTCGTGCGGCTTCCAATAATGGAAGATCCGATGGGTTGCCACAAGCGCCCAATGCCCGAAGCGCTTCAGCTTGAACCAAGTAGCTCTTGTCGTTGGCAAAAAGGGTGCGGAGGATCGGTGCATGTATCGTTTGCTTCGTTGCGGCAAGACCACGAACCGCCGAAACCCGAACACGTGAATGCACATCGTTCAGTTGTGCGCGGAAGAAATCAGCAAAGCGATTGGGATCAGGGGCATGCACAAAAACCTGTGTTGCCGCTTGGCGTATTGCCCAAAACGGATCTTTTTGCGCCGTTTCTTGTAACAATGAAGCGTAGTTTTCAAACTCTTTTCCAAAATATGCAATCGCCAAAAGCTGGTCGCGCACACTTCCGGTTTGAAGGATATTGCGCCATTCCGTTTCGGATACATCATATTGCACTTCTGCTGGAAGCGTCATTTGCGGATCAAATTGGATGCGCGGCCTTCCCGTTGAAGGCTCATGAAGTTTTAAAATGTACGTCGAATCGGCGCTCGAAATCTGAATCGGGAATGATTTGGTTGTATGGGGCAATGCGACTTCGATATGCGTTTTCAATTCAAATAACGGTACTGCATCAGAAACCGTTTGCTTTTGCTGAATCCGCAAGTTGAGTTGCTTGTCGGTTTCGCTCCAATTATACTGCACACCCAAAATTGGATGTCCTGCGCGGTCAATCCATTGATTGAAAAACCAATCGAGATTTTGCCCTGTTGCATCTTTAATGGCATCTTTCAAGTCTTCTGTCGTTGCAGGTTGAAATGCGTGGCGTTTTAAAAAGAGGGCTAAAGATCGCGTGAAAGCGTCTTTTCCCATGACAGCACGCAAATAATGCAAGACGATTGAGCCTTTGTGATACGTATGGCGGTCAAAATGCTCGTTGGGCATGGTAAATCCGCGATAACGAATGGGGCGCGTATATTTCGTGCTTGTTTCTTGCAAATAGCCATTCCATTTGTCCATGCGGTATTTTTGCCCTTCTTTTTCGCCAAGTGAATGACGGATATAATCATTTTCGGCAAAGGTCGCAAAACTTTCGTTGAGCCATGTTTCCGACCAATCGCGTGCGGTGATGAGGTCGCCGAACCATTGATGGGCGGCTTCGTGTGCGACGAGCCAATGACTGGGAAAATCGGGATCGGCACGTTCATCGTGAATCGTGCTTTCGCCCAAAACCGTTGCGCCTGTGCTTTCCGCCCCACCGCCGATGCCCGGAATCGTGATTTGATCGTTTTTATCCCAAGGAAATGCTGTACCAAAAAGTTCTTCCATAAACGCCATGATTTGAGGCGTTTGATTAAAAGAACGCATCGCATTGGAAACGTCTTTTGGATACACCCAATACCCAAGCGACACCTTTTTATACTGCTCATGCAAAACCGCATAATCGCCCGCAACTAGCACCGAAAGATAGGTAGAATGGGGCTTTTCTTGCTTCCAATGTACCGAGCGAATGCCATTTTTTACCGTGTTCGACATCAGCTTGCCATTCGAGAGGGCCTTCATGGAAGCAGGAATGTGCGCGATGAGTTCCTGACTTGCTTTGTCGTTGGGCGTGTCATTACAAGGAAACCAATGCCGCGCACCCTCGGGAAACGAGAGCGTATTTGCCAAAATCTTGCGCGTTTCCGTCGCCTTTTTGAAGGTTAAGCCTAAGTCATATCCTTGCGACATCCCAAACTTTGTAGGGTCGGGCTTTACACCGATGGCTTCGTATCGAATTGTAACGGCAGCTTTTTCGTCATATTTCAACGATTTACCCAATTCAATTTGCAAGCCGCCTTGCCGATGTTGCGGACTTGGCGCGTACTCAAATTTCAGTATTTTCCCCTCTAAGCCGCGTACATCCTTAACCCTAAACGTTTCTGCATCCAATTCGATTTTTTTCAGACCATCTTGTAAAGCGCGAAAATAAACCGTTGTTTCTCCGAAAAAGGCTTCTTGTGCAAAATCCAATCGAATGTCAATTTTATAATGCAGCACATCATAATTGCGCGTTTTTTCGGGAAACGGCGTTGCCTCAAACAACGCTTTGGGCTGTGCGGAAATGGAGGAAACGAAGATAGATAAAACAGAAAAAATATTCGCAACGAGGAAAACGCTGGTGCGATGCTTCGTTTGGACGTTTGCTTTTAAACAAGGGCTGAAAATCAAGTTTTGCATGGCTATTTAATTTTTTAGTGCTTTTCTGAACTGCACAATACCCGTTTCTTTCATCATTGCTTCGATTTCCTCAATCGTTGTTGGCATGAAAGCCGTAAAGTTTTCTACACCGTTTTCGGTAACGACCACCACCTCTTCCATGCGAACATAGAGTAGTTCTTCAGGAACCCAAATCATTGGATCAATAGAGAACACCATGCCTTTTTGAAGCGGAAGCGCCCGATAATTCGCCGCATCGTGAACACTCATGCCCACCCCATGCGACAAGTGTCCACGAAACGAAAGCGCATTGCGAACGGCTACTTCATAATGGGGCTTCGACCATTTCCGCGATTCGATGTACGTTTTCATTTCTGCCGCCGCCGCATCCATGATTTCATTGCTGGTACGATTCGGTCTAATCTGCTTCAAAAGTGCATTTCGATAGGCAATAATAAAACCGTACAATTCGCGCTGCTCGGGGCTAAATTTGCCATTGACGGGCCACATTCGGGTAATGTCGGAAGTGTAGTATTTATAATCAGGCGCATAATCCAATAGTACCAAGTCACCATCTTTAAGCGGCATATCGTTGTGGAAATAATGCCCCATCCACGCATTTTTGCCCCCGCCGACGATGGCAGAATACCCTTCGCGCCGCGCACCATTGATTTGATACATATATCGCGCCGCCGCCTCAAGTTGATACTCATACACGTCCACTTCCGTAGAGCGCATCGCTTCCATAATGCCATGCGCCGCCAATTCAGAAGCACGGCGGATAAGGGCAATTTCGCGCTCAGATTTTATCATGCGCATTTCGTCAAGGATCGGCGAAAGGTCTTTCACCGCCAACTGCGGATAACGTTGTTGCAAGCGCTCAATGAACCAGCCTTCACGGGAAGGGCGACCATCCCAAGGATCGGCGCTGTTATTGGCAAAAGCCGCCAAAGATTGGTCGCGGGCATCGTTGCCCATTTCGGCAGGGCTGAATGGGGTGAAAATCGCGGGCATCGGTTGTCGAACCAAGTTGCCCCAAACCCAGTCGCGCCCCAATTGCTCAATGGGCCAGACCGAGAAAACGCCCGTTAATTCGCGCACTTTTGCGCCATCTTCTGCGGAAAGTCGCTTGCCTTCATTACGCTCTCGTCCCTGATCGCGGTGGGGTAAATACAAGGTTGCGCGACGCGAGCGACCATCTAAAACCAAGTATGAATTGGGCGTTTCAAGTCCACATAGGTAATAAAAATCATTCGATTGACGAAACACGCGATAGTCTAATGGCTCGGCAGCCGATTGAATGATCGCAACGTTCTGCCCAATTTTATCATAGACTTTATCCCATCGTGCAGCAAATTCTTCGGGCGGAAAATCCGTTTGATAACGAATTTCGTTTTGTGCAAACACGCAAGAAGCACAAAGCAAGTAGAAAGCAAGATATTTGAACATAAGAAGCGCGCATTAAGATAAGTGAATTGGAAAAGAACAAGATACAAAACAGGCAAGCAGAAAATTCTACTTCCCTGTTTTGGTGCTGCGAACGCCGAAAGGTGGATCGTAAGGCGTTTGTTAAACATTATGCAGGTGGTCATTTCTTAAAACAACCATGCGCCACCAGCAGCGCCTTCATCTCCTCCCATGATTGCACTGCTTGCCCCTCGAACGTAGCGCCTTCCCACTGCGCCGTTTCCATGCCCCGTGTGTATTCACCCCGAAAACCTTTCCCGAACTTCACTTCCCGATCCCATTTTGAATGGCGAAAATCGGCAGAAGATAAATCTGCGCCATAAAGATATGCGCCATAAAGATATGCGCGATAAAGATTTGCGCCCCGCTTCTTTACACAGAAGGGCATCGCCTTCAAGTTTTTGTTTTTTTCATGGCTTATCTTTCAAATAAGTTGAAATGAGTATGCCGATACTGACCCCAATTAAGCCACCTGCTACCGCATCCGAAAGCCAATGCACCGTGACCGAAACGCCCCATCCAATGTATAGCGCATAAAGTAAAGCCCACCTTTTCGCTTGGCGGGTTTGTAAAAATGGGAACAAGGCCACCGACATTGCAAAAGCAGTCATGGTATGCCCCGATGGATAACCTTCGATCAAACTTTCCCATAAATTGGCTCCTTGCAAAAACCCAAGCCGAAAAGATGAACTAAAATCGAGGCCCCCCAACGCCTCAAACGGTTCACGGGGCAAACGATTGGTAAAAGCTTTTAACATAGTGGAAACACCCCAAGCCATTACAAATCCATAAAATGCTGCCTTTGCCCGCTGCACATACGTTAGGCCAATCCCTCGCTTCCGATAATACCAAACAGGCAGCGCAATAGGCGTAATAAGTCCAATAAAAACAGCTGGAATGCCCAAATACTGCATCCAAATCCAAGCTTCGCTTCCTTTTGCCCATGCCCAATCTATGCCCGACAAAATGAACAAAGGGGTTAAACCAAAAGCAAGTGCACCACAAAAAACTGCTTTTTTCATCGTACCCGAATGACTGTTTTACCTGTGGTCCGCACCCCTTCCTCCATACGGATCAGGGTTGGGATCGCATCTTGCAGAGAAACTTCATGACCAATAAAAGGACGCAGTTTTCCTTGGGATGCAAGGTGGGCAAGGGCTTCCAGGTCTTCTTGCCTTACAGACGTAATGATGGGCTTGAGTCTGCTATTAAATACCTGTAAAATAAGGCTTAATGGCTTTGGATTTAATTCCAAGAAAATGCCTTTGGGTTGTAGAATGGCTTTGGCCTGGCTAAATGAAAGGGTACCGGGCGTATCAAAAACCAGATCAAAACGGGTTGGTAAATCCAAAATATCCGTTTTTTTATAATCCAGCGCCATATCTGCCCCAAGTTCTTTGGCAAGTGCAAGGCTGCTAGCATTACAGGTTCCTGCCACTTCTGCGCCCAAAGCTTTGGCAATTTGTACGGCAAACACCCCCACACCCCCTGTGCAACCATTGACTAAAACCTTCATGCCTGCTTGCAAGCCCCCTTTTTCTTTTAGCGCTCGCAGAGCCGTTGTTGCCGCCATTGGCAAGCAAGCCGCAGCCGAAAAGGATAAACCAGCAGGCTTATGCACCGTCAAATCTGCGGAAGCCACCGCCTGCTCGCCAAAAGCTTGGGCTGTTTTGAAGGGTATAAAGCCAAACACTTCATCACCTGGCTTAAAGCGTGGTGCATTAGACGCAGCAACGACTCCCGCAAAATCACTACCCATCCCACGCGGAAACGAACTGCCAGTCAACATTTTCATCTCCCCCTGCCGAATTTTCCAATCTACGGGATTGATCGAAGCGGCATGAATCTCAATGAGCAATTCCCCCCTTTTTAAAGGTGCGGGTTTGCGCTCGGTTAATTGCATTTCAGCAGGGCTTCCATAAGCCTTGTATTGGATCGCTTGCATTCAAAACTAGCTTTAAGAGGTTTCATAAACAAAACTTGCTTTGATTTAAATAGTACGTATATTGGTCTCTAAAGTTTAAGTAGTCTAAAATAAAGTAATTAGTCATTTTTTAAAGACTATTAAATAAAATAAAGACTTATGCGAAAAAATAAAGACTTTAATCCCAATCAATGCCCTGTAACCCATTGCTTAAACTTAATTGGTGGGAAGTGGAAACCCATTATTTTATACTTGATTCAGCATCAATGTAATCGGTTTGGGCTGCTACAACGGGCGATCCCTGTTATTAGCAAGCAAATGCTCACCCAACAGTTAAGGGAATTGGAAGAAGATGGGATTATTGAACGCAAGATTTTTGCTGAAATTCCGCCACGCGTTGAGTATTCCATTAGTAGATACGGCGAAACGTTGCTGCCTGTTGTACAGCAAATGCGCGAATGGGGCTTAAAAGATATGATTGAAAAAGGAATTTATACCCAATAAAACCTCTAAAAGTATCCTCTATTTTCCTACTGCCCCATCAATACGCGAACAAGCGAGTCGGGCGTACTGCCATCATGTAAAGCAAGGTTCCGTTTTGCACCTTTCCCTAAAAGCTGGCTGACAATTTCTTTATTACGGGCTTGGGCAGCGATCCAAAGTGCAGTTTCGCCCAGTGCGCCCTCGTGGTTGCGACGGTTCGGGCCTGCCCCTGCTGCTAAGAGGCGTTGTACAATGGCGGAGTCATTGGCACGGCGGCGTTTACTTGGGCCGAATAGCCTTTATGAAGATGGATTATCCGGTAAAACCCATCGAATATTGCGTTTAAAACCTTCGTACTTGGTGCGCTTTATAGGATTGCCTTTGAAACGTTTTCTGAATTCCTCCAAATCCAACTCCATCCATGTTTGTAGGGGTGTATCCGCCATTCCGCTTCTGGCTTCAAACCGTGGTTCTTTGGTTGGTTTCTTGAACTTATTCCAAGGACATACTTCCTGACAGACATCGCACCCGAAAATCCATTGGTCAAATTGTCTGGTTAATGACACTGGCGCTTCAGTTCCTTTGTGTTCGATGGTCCAATATGAAATACATTTTTCGGCCTGAACAAAACCCGTTGGATGTATGGCGTCGGTCGGACAAGCATCAATGCAATGGGTACAAGAGCCGCAATAATCGGGTATTGGGCTATCGGGAGGCAAATCGAGGTCCACGATTAGCTCCCCAATAAAGAAAAAGGAGCCAGAGGTGCGAGAAATGAGATTGGTGTTTTTACCGATCCACCCCAATCCACTTTTGGCCGCCCATACTTTATCCATGACGGGTGCTGAGTCCACAAATGCCCGGCCATGCAAAGTACCCACGTGGTCTTCCAGCCAGTGAAAAAGCATTCTGAGTTTGTCTTTTAGCACATCGTGATAGTCGTCCCCCCAGGCATATCGGCTGATTTTTCCGGCGGTGGGCTGGTTGGGGCGTTCGATGGGTTGATAGTAGGTATGGATCACTGAGATCACCGATTTTGCGCCCACTACTAATTTGCGAGGATCCGTCCGTTTATCGAAATGTCCTTCCATCCAGGCCATTCCTGCCTGATGTCCACCTGTTAACCAAGCCTCTAATTTTCGGGCTTCGTCTTCCAAGAAGTCTGCCTTAGAGATTCCACATGCCGAGAATCCCAACCGGAGGGCTTCCGCTTTAAGGGACTGGGCCAGTTTTTCGCGGGTGATAGACATGAAAGGTATAGGCTTGGTTTTTGGATAGTTGGGAGTGGTGAATGTAGGGTACTGCTTGGTAAATGGTCAGAAGTTAGCCATTCATCTGGGTAAAAACTACTCTAAAAGGGGGCGGGATCAAAGTACATCGGTCGTGAGCTTGGTCAGAGAATCATCATCAGGGCCTCTCTATGTAGGATTTTTATACCGGATTGAGGGCACTGGGTAAAAGGAGAAAAAAAATCCGGAGCGGGACAGTGTACCACTCCGGATAAAATGAAACCCCGTTTTTTTATCCGGATACGGTTTTAGGTTTGGTAAATACCTCGTCCCAGTTAATGCGGCCTGTCATTTGCATTACCACAAAGAGCGTGAGGATAGACAGGATCGTAACCGCCAATCCGACGTAGTGCTCCAAGAAAAAGGTATAAGAAAACAAGACCAAGTACACAAATTGGCTTAGGCCCACCTCGCGCCATGCAAACGTATTTCCTGCCACCAGCCGCATGTACGAGACGGTGAGCGTGATAGACACTACCGAGCAAATGAGCATGGCCCATTCCACAGAAATATGATCCACCAAATAGGCCAGTAATAAGTGGAAGCTAAAGAAAGAGGCCCCAATAAAGAAATAATTCATGGGGTGGATGTTCACCTTCCGGATGACCGTGATGATGAAGAGAACGAAAAAAAACAGGAAGAGTGAAATGGGGGCAAAAAAAGTTACTTTCGCCACCCAAGGACCCGGATTGAGTTTTTGGGGCATAACGAGACCTACATTGATGTCTGCCAGTAGGTTTGTATAAGTCCACGTAAGTTTCCAGCCGCCGTTGACCTGAGATTTTTGGGTGGGGGAAACGCCTGTTGCCGGAAAGTCCACATTGCCAAAATCGGTATGGGCTGTTAGGCGGAAGTTACGTACCTGTTTTACGCCTTCACCAAGGTTATACATCCAGGTTTTCATGCCCTGCGTTTTGTACTTCACCCGAATGGTTTGAGAAGCGCCAGGGGCCAAAGCCAAGTCCTCTACCATTTCACTGCCCTCCACCGTCATATCTGCCCGCATTTTATCGCCAACCTGAAAGGTGAAGTCATCATAGGCTGCCGAAGACGAGGGGAAAGTGTAATGGAATCGTAAAGTACGTGGCTCGCCAGTGTCGTTTCGGATGCTATAAGTGGCGTCGTACAAAAGGGTGTAGGTGGGGTACCACATCAAGCCCTTTTGACGGTGTTCTAATTTAAAGCGTACATCAATTGTAGAACCGGCAAGGTTCACAGGGTGGCGCTCGGTTTCGGTTTGAGTGCGTGATACATTCCTTCCATCCAATGTCTCAACTACGGTTTTGGTGGATTTCTCCTCCCAATACACCTGTGGGGCCGTTTGCTCTAAGGGGCGTCCCCAGAGGTCCCCAACGGCTTGTGTGAGGCTTTGGTCGGACTCGTTGGAGCGAATGAACATATTGGCACCGAGTATGGACCATGCAATGGCCGTCATGATAAAGATGAAGCCGATGGCAATGATTCTTTTCAACATAAAGGTATTGGTTTCAATTGGTGAATAAATATTTTAAAGAACTTTGTATTTTAAAGTTAATACAAAAACGATCAACTTGCAGCCTTGTTTCAATTTAAAAATGAATGAATAAAAAAATGGCAGTTGTTAAGAATCGGATCTTCTGATAGCATGGCTAATACAATTTGTTCTTTTCCATAAGAAGTCTATCAAACAGGCAAATCATGGATGATAGAATAGAATTGAAATGGAACAAGAGAGATGTCTGAATGCAGCCCCCAGTACATTGCTTCGGGTGTCGTATCTTAGACGAAAAAAACATGTACCCATCAAAAGATAATACGCAGACACTCGATTTTTCCTTGAATGAGTTTCAGGGCATGTTGGATCAAACCTTCCAGATGGTGATGGGGTTCTATCGGCATATGGAGTCGCTTAAAGGGTTTAATGCCGGAACACCGGAGGAAATGGCCGCCCTTTTCGATGCACCTTTGCCAGAAGATCCGCAGCCGC
Source organism: Bacteroidetes bacterium UBA2364 (assembly GCA_002344075.1). Taxonomy (GTDB): domain Bacteria; phylum Bacteroidota; class Rhodothermia; order Rhodothermales; family UBA2364; genus UBA2364. The sequence goes on along the minus strand of DDTM01000097.1, from coordinate 21,949 downwards.
TGTCAGAGGTCTTTGACGAGATTCGGGAAAAGGTGGTGGCAACAGCAACCGGAAATTTCGGTAAACACATGTATGCGTATGTAATGTCTGGCGGAAATCAGGTCTCAACCTTAGCGGATTTGATCATGACCACGCTCAACCAAAACAATACAAAATGGCACTTAGCCCCAGCCATGACCGAGATTGAAAGACGTGTTGTCAAGTGGGCTGCTACCATGATTGGTTTTACCGACAATGCAGGTGGCGCAATGGTCAGTGCAGGCTCTGAGGCTAATTTAGCTGGATTGACCGTAGCCCGAAATACGTTTTTCAAAACCTTAGAGGTGCAAAATGAGGGGCTTTTTGGTGTAAAGCCGTTTATCCTATATGCTTCAGAAGAAACCCATAATTGTATAGATAAAAGCATGGCCCTTTTGGGGCTGGGGCGTAAATACATACGCAAAATTCCAACTCATGCAAATTTCACCATTCGTTTAGATGTATTGGAGTCGCAGATTAAGTCCGATTTGGCGGCTGGTTTGCAACCTTTTTGTATTGTGGGGAATGCTGGAACGGTGAATACAGGAGCGATTGATCCATTGGAGTCGCTGGCACTTCTGGCCCAAAAGTACCAATTATGGTTTCATGTGGACGGGGCCTATGGTGGGTTGGCTTCGGGTCTTCCAGAACTAAGGGCGGCCTACCGTGGCATAGCCTTAGCGGACTCTATTGCCTTGGATTTTCATAAATGGCTATACCAACCCTTCGAGGTGGGCTGTGTATTGGTGCGTGACTGGCAAACACTGCGGGCTTCTTACCATCAACATGCGGATTATTTGGACAACAACTTCGACGGGACATCGGTACAGTTTGATTTTAACGACCATTATTTCCAACTCTCGCGCAATGCCAAAGCGTTCAAGGTCTGGACATCTATTAAAGTATATGGTTTCGAACGGTTTCGGGCGATGATCCGGAAAGACATTTCCCTTACCCAATATCTGAAAGCACAAGTGGAGGCTTCACCCGATTTTGAGTGGCTCGCATCGGGGCCGTTGGCCGTGGGGTGTTTTCGATATCGGGGCACGATGGTCGCAGAGTCCGAAAAGGGCGCATTTAATCAGCGTTTGGTTCCGGCACTGGAGGCAGATGGGCGTGTGTTTATCATGGGGACCAAACTAAAAGGACAGTTCGCATTACGTGCCTGCCTTATTAACCACCGGAAAGACCATGCAGCCATAGATTATCTGCTATCAGTTATTCGCGAGGTGGCGGAAAAGCAAGTACCTGTGTAAAGCGGAGAGGACATTTTGCGGGCAAGTACTTGTGTTTTTCACCGATCATTTTTTTGCAGAACCGGATCCTGATTCGGATATTTACGGTGTTAACCTAATTTATACATGAACGTCCCTGTGTCCTCTGCCCCAAAAAGAACCTCGGAGGATGTTTTAAAGCCCTCTATCAAAACTTGGTGTTGGACGGCCTGGAGTTTGTTTTCCGGAAGCCTTTATACCATTTTTTGTTGTGTAGCGGTTCTTATTCACAGCCTTTTTAAGCCGGGTCTTATCATCTTTCATCGCTGGAGTAGGCGCTGGGGCCGGGGTATGCTGGCCTTGATGGGCATACGGACTCATGTGACATTGCCTTTTGCGTTAGACCCCACAAAGCCATATATTTTTTTGGCAAACCATCAGAACGTGTTGGATATTTTTGTTTCTACGGGGTTTGTGCCTATCCCATTCGGCTTTTTAGCAAAAGTAGAACTTAAAACAGCGCCGTTTGTTGGTTGGGTTTTACAACGTTTTTGTGTTTTTGTGGATCGTTCTACGCCGCGTAAGGCCGTCGAGAGCATTCGGCAAGCCGGAAAGATGGTACGGGAAGGTCATGCGATTATGGTTTATCCAGAAGGAGAACGTACCTGGAGCAATCAGATGGTTCCATTTATGCGGGGCGCATTCGAGGTGGCCATTGAGGCAGGTGTCCCCATCGTTCCAATGTCTTTTGTGGGTTTTTATGCCTATGCCGACGAACGCCGCTATCTGGTCTCTCCGGGCGAGATTCGGGTGATTTTTCATCCTGTCGTGGAAACCAATGGCCTTACCCGAAAAGACATTCCCGCCCTGATGGAAACGGTCTTTGAGGTCATCCAGCGTGGACAGGAGGCCGCCGAGATACAAAAAACGCCATATTAAACAGGTATTGGATATACAAAAAGCCGCTCCGGAACGGGACGGCTTTTTGTTTTTACTTGAAGGTACCAGATTAGAAAATAAACCGGATGCCCAATTGAGCTTGCCAGCGCGAAAGCAGGCTGAAGTCATCGGCAAAGGTATTTTTAAGGTTGGTATCAAAACTATAGGTAGGATTGCCGTTGGCATCTACCGACACCCCAATGGGTTGGGTATTAACAGGAATTTGGCGCACGCCCCAATTTGCATTGATCAGGTTGCCGAGGTTCAGCACATCCAAACTCACCTGAAAGGTTTTGGTTTGCCCGCCCATGTTTAGGTTGAAATCTTGCAGAAGGCGTAAATCCACTTGACTATACCAAGGTGAGGTTGTGGCAAACTTGTCTGCCACCTTGCCTCTGTTTGCGGAAAGATAGCCGTCTTGGGCAATATAGGCTTTGAGGGCCGCTTTTTGTGCAGACTGTGCAGCGGTGGTGCCAGAGAATTTCATCTGGTCAATTTGGGCATCGGTGGGGATAAAAATCAGGTCGTTCAGGCCAGAAGTGTCGCCATTCAAGTCTCCGGAGTACGTATAACTGTAGCGACCGCCTTCGGCTGCTTGCAGGAAGAGCGAGACGGTGGTTGCCATCCGGCCATCGGAATAGCTGAATTTCTTAAAGGCCGCGCCCACAATCCGGTGTTTGTTGCCATAAAGCGAAGGGGCGAGTACGGCCTCGTTTACATTGCCGTATGCTGGATTCCGATCGAAGGCATCCGAAGAAATTTCCGCATCAATGGAGGCCGCATCCATCGCCAATCCGTAATTATAGCCGAGCGACGTATATAGACCGTTTGCCCAATTGCGTTGTAATTGGAACGAGGCGTTGAAGGTATAGCCGATATCGGTATTGGTAAAGACATAGGCATTATTGGCATAGGGCACGGTACGGTCTGCGGCGGTATAAATGGGGCGATTGTCTACACCTTTGAGGGTTCCCGAAGGTTTATTAAGACCATAATTTCGCACCATCATCGCATGTAGGTCGCGGGTATAGATAAAGTCGGTAGAGAGGGTCCAGCCTTGACCAAATTGTTGGTCGTATCCCAAATTGGTGCGCCAAACTTGTGGATATTTAAAATCGGGCGATGTTACGGTATAGAACCAGAAGTTCGGATTAGCGATTTGGTTACCCACCCAAACGAAGGGGAAACGTCCGGTGAAGAGGCCGCTACCGCCCCGAACTTGTTGGGCCCGATTGCCTTTTACATCCCAGTTAAAGCCAAAACGGGGCGAAAACAGTGGTTTTTGATCGGGTAATTGGGTAGAGTCGAACTTAATCTTAGCACCTGTTTCGGTAAAGTATTCTACATTGGGGTCGTAACAGCAGTTTCGATCAATATTTTCTTGTGCCTTGGTGGCGCTATCGAAGTATAAAGGCATATCAACACGCACCCCGAAGGTGACGTTAAAAGTAGGGCTTACGGCTAATTCGTCCTGGGCATAAAGGGCAAATTGTCCCATATTGGTCTCGGCGAGTGCCCAACCATCTTTATCTCCCCATGCCTTTGCGTTTTTGGTGGCTGCAGTGTTCTTGGCTGCATTCACAGCAGCGTCTAAGCCGCCTGAGTTGACGAGGGTGATAAATTCTGCAACACTATTGTAGCCAGGCGTAAAGGTACCGCCAAAGGCATCTAAGTTGAAGGAGTTATCAAACTCGAATTTTTCTAAGGAAACCCCAAATGTTAGGGTGTGCTTGTCTAAGTAGAGGTTGAGGTTATCGGTAAACTGGTAAACGTTTTGGTCCAATCGGTTATTAATGGAAAACGGTTCGTGGCCCGCCACAATATATCGAATTCCATCTTTATTGATGTTGATCACCGGAAATGGTGAAGAAAACGGATCCCGTGTATCTCGGAACGAGGAGAAGCCAGCTTGGAGTTTGTTGCTGGCTTTATTACCGAATAGGGTACGGAGTTCCACAATGGCCGTGTTCAGGTTGTTGTTAATGCGGTAGCCAGCGTTTTCAAATTGCAAGGTGGTATAATCGGGTCCACGGCGTCCAATTGCAGACGGGTGAGCTGGTTTGTCTTTAGAGGCTTGGAGGAATTGGTAAGTGGCCGCCAGTTTGCTCCGCTCGCTCAGGTTCCAGTCTAACTTCAAAATCCCTTTTTGGTTGGGGGTTTGGTGTGTAAAATTCTCATATGCGCCCGTATCATAGCCAAACCGTTGTTTCAGTGCATTGGAAACGGCCTGAAGATCGGAAGCCAAAACCCGCGAAACATTCTCGCCCGTGCGCCCAGAAGCGGCTGCTAAGTAGTTGGAGCCGAGGTCCGAACGGCGCTCAAACTCGGCATTGGCAAAGAAAAATAATTTGTTTTGGATGATGGGGCCACCAATGGCGAAACCACCTTGAAACTGCGATTGATCGCCTTTGAAGACTTCACTACTGCCCACCTTGTTGCCCGTGAGTGCTTCGTTGCGGTAAAAACTAAATATGGTTCCTGTAAAAGAATTGGTTCCGGATTTGGTTACCGCGTTTACGGCTGCACCTGTAAAGCCCGCTTGGGTTACGTCGTAAGGAGCAAGTGAAACCTGAATCTGGTCTATGGCATCCAACGAAACCGGTTGCGCATCGGTCTGGCCGCCTGGTGTGGCCGCATCCAGACCGAAGGGATTGTTAAAGATGGCGCCATCCAACGAGAAATTATTGAATTGGTCGTTCCGTCCGCCAAACGAATTTCCATCCGAAGCGGGTGTGAGGCGTGTATAGTCCGAGGCCGAGCGAGAGATGGTCGGCAATGCCTGTATCTGTGCTTGATTCACATAGGTGGCTGCTCCAGTCCGCTCTTTGTTGATGGTTGCATCGGTATTTGCCGTTATTTCTATGGTTGTGGTTTGTGCGGATTCTTCTAACGAAACGGAGAGATCCAATTTTTGGGCCAACGACAGTTGGATGCCTTCAGTACGATTGGTTTTATATCCGATAAAACTGAACTCGACCATATATGGGCCGCCGATACGTAAATTCGGTAAGTTGAAGCGCCCGTCTGCACGGGTTACAGTTCCAAACACGGTGCCCGAAGGTTGGTGTATGGCTTTTACAGTGGTACCAGGCAATACCTGGCCTTTGGCATCCGTCACTTGTCCGGACAAAGCGGCGGTGGTTACCTGTGATAAGGCAACAGAATGGAGCAGGCCAAATAACAAAAGACCCAACCCAAACATACGCCTGAGGGTGTTAAACATGGGGGAAATGGTTTTGGTGTTTGAGGATTCCTGACCCAACACAGGTCAGTTAGATGGTTTATATGTTCAAAATATAAATATTAAGTTGCTAAAACGTTATTCCTATGTTACCACCTCTTCAAAAGATTGCGAAGCCTCAATGAATTTTGGAAGCGCTTTCAGTTTATTTTTTACAACCTTTAAAGACTATTATACGTGGTTTTTTTAATCCACAGTGCTTTTGCTGAAAAATGGTCAAAGTAGAAGTACGTCGTGTATTGTGTTAATATAAAAAGTTTGTTACCTTTTTTGTTCGGGACTTTCTTGTAAGTGACATTGATCCGGCAATTAATTGCCAAGGCGTCTTTCGTCATCCAACTGCTTGTTTAAATAAAACAGCCACCAATGTCCGTTACACTCCCCCGATTAGCCCCTTAACCATTGTTGCATTGAAAGTTGCCTTATTCACCGGCAATTACAACCACATTGCGGATGGTGTTTCCTTAACACTTAACCGCTTGGTAGGCCATTTAGAATCACGTGGGTACGAAGTATTGGTCTTTGGCCCACATAGCGATCGTCCTGCACTCAAACATGCAGGCTCTTATGTTTCTGTACCCTCTATTCCAATGCCTGTAGGTAACCGGCAAGAATATCGTGTTCCTATTCGGATGGGTGGGGACGCGGCCCGGCAGCTGAAGGCGTTTAGGCCGGATATTATCCATCTGGCTACGCCCGATATGCTGGGCAAATCCGCCATTCGCTATGCCAAGCAGGCTAAAATCCCTGTTGTTGCTTCGTATCACACCAATTTTTGCTCTTATCTGTCTTTTTATGGCTTAGGTTGGCTGGAGCCAATGATCTGGCGACACCTACGCGGTTTTTACAAATCGTGCCTTCAGGTGTACGTGCCCTCGCAGTCTATGGCAGATGTCCTCCGTGCCAACGGCATCGTGACCGATATGCGTATTTGGGAGCATGGTGTAGAGGCCGATCGTTTTAACCCCGCAAAACGCTCGTTGGAATGGCGACGAAGCCTAGGCTTTGCTGATGAAGACTGTGTGGTGGCCTTTGTTAGTCGTTTGGTTACCGAAAAGGGTCTCGATGTTTTTCGGGAGGTGGTGCAACGCCTTTCTGCGGATGGTGTAGCACACAAAACGTTATTTGTGGGGGCTGGCCCGATGGAGCCGGGGTTACGTGCGGCGCTTCCTGATGCGGTTTTTACGGGTCATCTGAAGGGGGAAGCCTTGGCGCGTGCTTTTGCCTCGGCAGAGGTCTTTCTCTTTCCGAGTGATACCGAGACCTTTGGCTTGGTAACCCTTGAGGCGATGGCTTCGGGACTTCCGACGGTTTGTGCCGATGCCACAGGTAGCAAGGAATTGGTGGAGCCGGGGGTGACGGGTTTTTTGGCAATGCCTAAAGATGTGGACGCTTTTTATAAGGCAACCCGCGCCATTCTTGAAGATCCTGTACTGCGTCAAAATATGTCACGAGAAGCGGCGAAGCGTGCCCTGTTGTATGACTGGGAGACGATCATGAGCAAAATAGAGCACTTCTACGAAGAAGCGATAAGTGAATTTGCATGAGAAATGGTTTATATCCGCGTTGGTCGGAGGTTATAAGAGACTGGAAGTTTGTTCTGGCGATGGCTTGTGGCATCTTGCTCGCCATTACTGCCATTGTTTTGATCTTGCCTCCGTTTTTAGAAGTCATCGAGGCACGCACAGGGCACCGCATCTATGATCCAGTTTTGGCGCTAATAGGTCCAGTTTATATTTCGGAATGGATTTTTGTGGCGACCTACTCGGTTAGCCTGTTGGGTGTGTTACGTAATATCCGCTCACCACACCATGTGCTTTGGATTGTTTTTGCATATGCAGGGATCAATCTATTCCGAATGATCACCATGACCGTTGTTCCCTTAGAGCCACCCGAAACAATTATGGCCTTGCGTGATCCTTTTTTGGAGGGAGGTGTCTATGCGGGTGCTCCCAAGATTAAAGACCTGTTTTTCTCTGGTCATACGGCAACAGTAGGCATGTTTATTTTTATGGAGCGGGAGGCCCGCTGGCGATTGGCCTTTATTTCTGGGACGATACTGGTGGCCTTTCTTCTGCTATGGCAACATGTGCATTATACAATAGATGTATTGGCAGCGCCCTTTTTCTCGTTCTTTTGCGTCTGGGCAATCCGACAAGTCATGGCCTTGCTTTTCCCTGCTTCCCCGGTTTTTGTGCCTTCAGAGGTGGTATCCAGAAAGGGGCGTAGGTCTGGCTTGTAGGTAATCAATCGGTTTCTTTTTGTATGTGGGTTCTATAGTGTCGTTCAACTTCCCCTTCAACGGGTTTGAATAATCCAATGCTCTGTTCTGGAGGTATGTGTATAGCTCAAATACCAAAGGCCCCGTTATACACAGGGCCTTTGAAGCAGGAGGAGGAGTTTTTGTGTTATTTCAGATTCGGATTGGCATTGCGTTCCCGCTCCGTGATCGGCATATACTGCCACGTTGGTGTTCCGGCAGGCGTATTGCCGAGGTGCCATTTTCCGGTACGGCGTTGGTCTATTAACCGAACACCTTGGCAGAAGAGTTCTTTTTCACGCTCAACAAGGATGGTGTCTAATTTTGGGTTTTCGGCGAGGGCTGGAATGGTCCGGCCCGTCGTCCGAACTTCATTTACCAACGAGAGGGCAGTAGCACCATCACCTTCACGGACAGCGACCTCAGCCAGCATCAGGTTGTTTTCTTGCCAGGTTATAAACGGGATGGAAGACTCGCGTGCAGGGAACTTCTCTTGGCGGTAATACACGAACGTAGTGCCTAACTTGGTGAGGGGAACTCGTGTAGCCTCGCCTGTTTCGGCAGCATAGGTGGCATAACGAGGATCGGCAACCAACTGAGCACGGCCAATACCAGCATTGTTATACCATGCGTTCGCGGCAGTGGTGGCATAAAGGGCCAACATTGGGTTGTCTCCTTTTTTTAAGCCTGCCTGTGCATGGGCTTTGGCAGCAGCGTAGTCGCCTTTCGCAAAGAGGATTTTTGCAATCACCGAGTTTACGAGTTTCGTTTCGTAGGGTTTAGTTTGCACGAAAGTGAGCGCCGTTTTGAGTTTGGTTACGGCATCATCATACATTTGATTGGAAGCAATAAACGGACCTGCATTGATCACCCCCCCACCTTGTTCCGGATTCAGCCCGAAGTATGCACCCCAAAAATAGCGTGCAATAGCGCCATAAAGGTTTGCATTATAAAGTGCATCGTTTTTGGTGGCTTCGGTTTTGAAGGTGATTTTCCCCACCCGCTCGGCGAGATTGTCCGAGAAATAGAGCAATTCTCCCAAGGACAGCATCCCGCCCGTAACCGAGTTATTATCCAACAATACATCTCCTTTGTTCAATTGGTCGAAGGTCGGGAATGTCGCATTGGGAACACGGGTATCAAAGATCAACTCGTCGGAGAGTGCCCCTGATAAGAAGGTCAATTGGTCATAGGTGGACGAAAAACGGGCTTTTACACCAGATACCAAGAACGGGATTTGCGCCTCGGTGGTCAGGTCTTCCTCTGTAATTACGTTGATAGGCTTCTCGATGTCTTGCACCCAGTTGTCGCAACCAGTAATGGCAAACACAAGTCCTAACACTAAAAGGTACTTTTTCATATAGGTTTTCATATTAAAATCCAAAAGAATGCCTATTGCCAAGGCTTAAAAGCCCAAGCTAAGGGTTGCATAATATTGGCGTGGGGTTTGGAGCGTTAGAAAGTCTTGTCCACGACCCAAGCTACGTGCCCCCGTTCCATTGATTTCCACGTCTGCACCTTTGAATTTTGGATCGGTTAAGGTCCAGAGGTTACGTCCAGCAACCGAGAGGGTCGCACCTTTCAATACTTTATTGGCTGTTGTTTGGGCGAGCAATTGACCAACATTGTAGCTAACGCTCACTTCGCGGATTTTGAAGTAGTCTGCGGGCTGGATGTAGTTGGAGATCACGCTGTGTTCCATATACACCAACTTTTCGGCAGCGGCTTTGTACTCGGTAGAGCCAACCGCAAGGGCCGTGATATTAGGAATGGTGACCAAGCCCAATTGCGCACGGAGTTCGTTATAGGCTTTGTTATTGCCATATGTGGGATTGCTGTGGAATTGTTGGGTCCCATTAAATACACTGTGGCCCAAGGCCCAGTCCGTAAGGACGTACACATTCAGGCTCTTAAAGAGGTTTAGATTTGCGGTAAAAGAACCATTATACAGGGGTGTTGGGCGGCCCACATAAACGCGCTCTTGTACACCCTTTGCATCCGTTTGAAACTTCGGGCTTAGGTACTTACCATTTGCATCGAAGTTTGCTCCAATCACAATTGGCAGGAAGAATGCACTACGGGTAAGTCCTGCTTTAATCACGTTACGACTAAAGCCATCATAGATCGGTTGCGAGTCTCCAATGTCTTTCACCTCATTGTCATTGTAGTTCCAGATCATTGTTAGGTCTAAAACGGCCTTTTGTGATTTGATGGGTGTCCCATAGATTTTAGACTCTACACCCCAGCCATTGAGTTTACCCACATTGAAGGGTACACTCGAGGCCGTCTGTCCTGTAGAAGGTGCATTGGGCTTCCCAATAATGGCGTTGGTGGCAAAATTATAGAATCCAGTAATTTCAAAACCAACACGACTGTTCAAGAATTCGGCATCCAGCCCAGCCTCTACTTCTTGTAGGCTTTCTGGTTTAATGCCCGCATTCCCGATTTGGGTAAGTACCCCAGCACCGCCATAGCCAGAGTTTACTGCGGTCCAAAGACGATCATAGCCGTCTAAGGAGCCGGGCAATACCCCCGAAGCACCATAAGCCGTGCGGAATTTCAAGAGGTTGAAGAACGAAGGCATGATACCGAGGCGTTCAAAGTTTACCGAAACGCCTGCTTGCGGATAGATGGCATTTGGCGCATCACGTCCAACCGAGCTTGCAAAGTCCATCCGCGCACCACCATACACCAAAATGGCATCTTTAAAGGTCATCTCTTGACGTGCAAAAACGCCGGCTTCGCGGTTGTCGCCAAAGCCCTCGTTACCGCCAATAAAATCTGCTCCAGCCCCCACGTTGGTCGTGAGTTCGGTTGCAAAGTTTTGCTTAGTGATGAAGAAGTTGGATGTTGTGCTGGCAAATGCGGTCAGACCCACACTGGTATTGGATGTGATGCCGCTGAAGGCGGTGCTGTAACGTGCCGTAGCATCATAGTTTAATAATTGATAGCGGCGCATGGCTACGTTGCGCTCCCCTTTTGTTCTGCCGGAATAACGGAAGTTTGCAGGGAAGGTTTGGTCATCGCGTTGGTCAAAGCCATCAAAGCCCATAGTGGCCTTCAGCGAAAGCCCTTGAACTGGATTAAAATCTAAGCCAATAGACCCGATAAAGCGGTTGACTTCAGATTGGGTTTGGATGTTTTCTACGGCCAAACTATCGGTAAAACCCCAATCACGTCTCACACCGGTTGTCAAATTAGGTCCAAACAACAAGGTATTGCCCAAATAGCCAAGGATGTTGTTGTCGTTTTGCGGAAGATCGGCTTTGCTATTGGAGAAACTGGAGGAGACGCGAACCGTGAGCTTATCGGAAGGATATGCTTCGAAGTTGGCGCGGAAACTCGTCCGGTCAAGGCCGTTGTTTCGGAGAATTCCTTCTTCTTTGCGTTGATCGAACGAGGTGAAGTAGTTGATGGCACCTGTACTTCCGGCGGCACTGAGTGTATGTTGTTGTATTGGGCCTTTTATGTACAAGGCATTGTGTCCTTTATATGACATCGCCATGTCTTCGGTATATTCTTTTTGACGCTCGTTATAGCCCGTAATGCCTTTGTATTCAATTTTTAGACCGCCTGAACCTTGGGCTTTTCTACCGGATTTGGTGGTGATAATGACCACACCGTTTGCCCCACTGGTTCCGTATAAGGCGCCACCCGCCGGGCCTTTGAGTACTTCTATGTTCTGGATGTCATCTGGGTTTAGGGTGACAAGCGTTCCCATAGACTGCCCCCCTGTGCCGAATGTCAGGCTCTGGATGTCTAAAATCCGTGCGCCATCCACAATGATCAACGGCTGACCGCCACCAAAAAGGCCGCCACCGGAACGAATGTCGAAGCGCAATCCTCCCGCCACGTTCCCCGATGAAGACGCTACGGTAACGCCGGAGACTTTACCCGCTAACATTTGGTTTACGTTCGAGAAAGACTTGTCCTGTGTCAGCGTGCCCACATCCACTTTAGAAGTAGCAACGGGAGCAATAGCCTTTGAGTTTGTAGCGGCCAAACCTGTTACCACCACTTCATCGAGGCCTGTGGGGTCTTCTTGAAGCGAGACGTTTACCACCATTTCGCCGCCATTGCGCACGGTAACGGCACGCTTAAAGTTGCGATAGCCAATAAAAGTGACAGAGAGGGTGTATTCGCCATCTGGTACACGCGATACCACATAACGGCCCGCGTTATCAGTGGCAGTACCAAGACGTGTAGGTTCTAATCGGACGGTTGCACCTGGCAATGGGGCGCCCGAACTGGCATCGGTTACGTTTCCTGCTACTTTCCCACTTTGAGCCATGGCCACAAATGGTGTAAGAAGAAAAACCAAACCGACCAGCTTTTTCATAGGTTTGAACATAGGATTTTGGTTTTGGTTGGATGAGTGAGGTCATACGCAGTCCACTTCCGAAGCTCTATAAGCCGAGTGGATTATACGTAACGTCCGTAGTATGCACCGCAACTACCCGTAAAACAGTGTCCTAAGTACAACCCTAAGCCGAAACCACCCCAAGAGGTCGGGTTATATATCACCCATCCGCCCTAGCGAAGGGTGCTTGATAATCGGTTTAGAATAAACGTAAGCCCGCGTGGATAGCGCAGTTCGGTTTTATTGGGGTGGGAGTTCTTTAGCAAGGCTTTAGTGGGAGGCTTCGGTCTTGCTGAAAGACGGTGGGGTAAGTGTAATCAAGGTATAAAAATCATTTTTGATATACAAGGTAGTTCGTTATGACCTTATAATATTTTTTGTGATTTTAGTATTGTTTTGATCATAAATAGGAAATTAAATTTTAATTAGAGAATTGGGTTCGGGGTTAAATACGTTGGGGATTGGGTGAGGGTGGATTTCTGCGGTGTGGAACCCCTATATTACATGCTCTTGAATAAATCTTGCTGTTTACAAAGACGAACCCTTCTCATTGGTCATGAAACCACTTTCCAAACGCACCGATACTCTGTTCCAGAGTGACATTCGCGCCGTTACCGCTCTCGTTAACCGTGTAAACGGCATTAATCTGGGGCAGGGTATTTGCGATTTACCTACGCCGGAGCCGATTAAAAAAGGTGCAGAAGCGGCGATCGAGGAAAACCGAAGTATCTATACCTCCTACGCTGGTATTCCCGAGTTGAGAACGGCCATTACCGAAAAAGCCCGCCGTTTTAACCATATTCCCGTTCCTTCTTCGAACGATGTAATGGTGAGTGTAGGTTCTACGGGGGCTTTTGTTTCCACTATGTTTGCCCTTTTTGAGCAGGGTGATGAGGCCATTCTCTTCGAGCCTTTCTATGGGTATCACCGTAACTTGCTGGCGCTGATGGGGGTGATTACCAAAACCATTACCATGCGTGGCCTAAATTGGGAAGTGGATTTTGGCGAGGTGCGTGCGGCCCTTTCGCCCAAAACAAAGGCCATTGTGATTAATACCCCCGGAAATCCGTGTGGGAAAGTGTGGACACATGCGGAATTGGAGGAAATACTGGCACTTGCGGAGGCGTATGACTTGTACGTCATTACAGATGAGATTTATGAATATATGACGTATGACGACCACGAGCATGTGTCCCTTGCTTCGTTGCCCGGTGCTTATGAACGTACCATCACACTTTCTGGCTTCTCTAAAACCTATAACATGACGGGTTGGCGGCTCGGATATGCGCTTGCACCCGAACCGCTCGTTGAAAAAATGGGTTTGTTGAATGACTTGTTTTATATCTGTGCGCCTGCACCCTTGCAATATGGCCTTGCCGAAGCCTTTATGATGCCGGATGATTACTTTACCCGCATGATGGCAGACTATACGCGCAAGCGTAAACGAATGGGCGAGACTTTGGAAGCCATTGGGTTCAAGGTGCCCTGGCCGCAGGGGGCTTATTACATACTGGCGAACTTTGAAGACCTCTCACAAAAGGTGGTTGGGTTTTCGGACGATAGGACCGCTTGCGAAACGCTCGTTACACGGGCTAAAGTTGCTTCGGTACCGGGGAATTCATTCTTCCATCATCCCGAAGATGGCCGTTATTATTTGCGATTCTGTTTTGCAAAAGAATGGCACGTATTGGAAGAAGCCTGCGAAAACCTGCTTCGGGCATTTGGATAAAACTTATAAGCCCCCTGCATGAGAACGAATGAGCTTCATAAATTCGGCACGGGTGGCTTCTTTCATAAATTCACCACTCACGGCACTGGTAATGGTAGAGGAATCTTGTTTTTCCACGCCCCGAACCATCATACACATATGTCGGGCTTCTAAGACCACGGCCACGCCCAAAGGTTGAAGTACCTCGTGAATGGCATCGCGGATTTGAAGCGTCATCCGTTCTTGTACTTGTAGCCGCCGTGCGAAAATATTCACGACTCGTGGGATTTTGCTCAGGCCCACAATGCGGCCATTCGGGATATAGGCCACGTGTGCTTTGCCAAAAAAAGGGAGCATATGGTGTTCGCACATCGAATAAAATTCGATATTCTTGACCAAAATCATTTCGCTATAGTCTTCCTCGAATAGCGCCGAGGTAAGGATTTTTTTGGGGTCTTGGTGGTAGCCTTGTGTCATAAATTGCATGGCCTTGGCCACCCGCTCCGGCGTTTTTTGTAACCCCTCGCGTGTTGCATCCTCGCCCAAGAGATGTAGATTTTGCCGGATATTCTGAGCAATCCGATCGGTTGTTTCGGCGTTATAGGTGTCGCTTCTCTCGTAGCCATTGGGCAATGGGGAGATCCGAAATTCATCGGGTTCTGGACGGAAATCACACATATGTATAAAAAGTTGTCTCGGTGAATGAAAATCAGGCCGTTTCCCCCAAATATTCGGCCATATTGCGGGGGGTCTCCCAAAGGCGGACACGGTGCAGAAGGTGAGGAGGTAGCACGCGGGCCAACTCATTCCAAAAAGCGATTACCAGATTTTCGGACGATGGGATGATGCCTTGTAAAAAGTCCACGTCCATATTTAGGTTGCGGTGATCACATTTTGCTACAATTTGCTCCTGAAGCATCCGGTTAAGCTCGCCGAGGTCCATAAGGTACCCCGTGTTTGGATCTGGAGGTCCGGCAAGGGTAACTTCCAAAACGTAGTTGTGCCCGTGCCAGTTGGGGTGGTTACAGTGACCATAGGTCTTTTGATTCCAAGCATCATCAAAGGCCGCGTTGTGGAGGCGGTGAGCCGCATTAAAATGTACTTGTCGCGTTACATAAACACGGGGTGTACTTGGCTTTGCTGAAGGTGGCAATTGGTTGTTTGAAAAAAGTTCAAAAGGGACAAGGAACCACAGCATATGGGCCTTGTTCTGTAAATGACGCCTTCAACCTGCATGTTGGGGATAAGTTTCTGGTGATACCCTTGCTGGAAAGGCTGTATATTCCATCAAACGATCAAGGGTCTTTTGTGATCGCTCAATGGCATGGCAACAATAAACAATATGGAAAAAAAAACTTTATTTCAGCGCATTATGGAACGCGAGATTCCTGCGCAGATAGTACACGAAGACGAGTGGTGTATTGCCTTTCGCGATATTGCCCCCAAAGCACCAACGCACCTGCTGATTGTTCCACGGAAACCCATTCCAAGCCTTGATGCTTTAATGCCGGAAGATGCCTCCGTCGTTGGACACTTATTTGTGGTTGCCAAACAATTGGCCGCTGCCGAAGGCTTAACCAATGGTTACCGAACGGTGTTTAATTGTGGCCAAGATGCCGGACAAACGGTATTTCACTTGCATTTACATCTAATGGGTGGGCGCTCCTTTGCATGGCCCCCCGGATAAATCGCTCTTTAATCATAAACCCTATGCAGAAAATTTTTGGGTATCTTGCCTTGGCTTTGGTGGCGGCTATCGTCTTATTTCGAGGTGCCTCCTCCTGCGAAAAACCGGATTTTTTAAAAGATAATCCACCCAAACGAAATCCCGACTCGGTGCGTGCAAAAGTTGCGCCTCCACGAGCACCAGTGGCGCATTTTTCGGTTTTTCGTGAGGAGTTTGAAGACAATCACAATAAATGGAGCATTCGCGAGGAAGCAGGACGCTCGTATGCCATTGTTGATGGACGATATCGGATGAACAACCGTGCAGAAAAAACATTTTATTGGTCAAATGTTTCGGCCCCTGGCCTATCCGATAGTTTGGACTATGTTGTGGAAACGAAATTAGTCAAATTATCCGGCATCAATAACAATAGTTATGCGGTTATCTGGGGCTTAGACAACACCGCGAGCCGCTTTTATGCTTTTGGTATTACCGGAGACGGCCAATACCGCGTTTCGCGGTTTGAAAACCGGACGTGGACAGACCTGATTGCGCTTAAGGATGCAAAAGCCATTCGCAAAAAAGACAAGCAAGAAAATGTCTTAACCGTACAGAAGAAAGGGTTTAAACTCTATTTTCTGATTAATGGCAAACAAGTGGATAGCCTGCCGGTATATCCGTTGTTTGGTAATGGGATTGGTTTTGGCCTGAATTCACCGATGGAAATCGAAGTTGACTATATCCGCGTTGCACGCCTTTAGGGGTTATATGCGGCCCATTTAACCCTTCACTTTTCTTGATAACGGTTCAAGTTGCCTTACTCGGCCTTCCTTTTTTGGAGCCATTTACCTATGCTGTTCCGGATGATGGACGTTCCATAGTACCGGGATTGGCTGTGGTGGTCCCATTGGGAACTCGGCAAGTCACGGGGGTGGTTACAGAAGGCCCTGTAAAATGGGTGCCTACCTTTAATCCGGACAAACTTCGATTTATTCTTCAGGTCTTAGACGAGGTACCAGTCTGCGATACCTCTATGCTCGAATTAACCAAATGGGTAGCCGATTATTATGTATGTGGCTGGGGGGAAGCACTCCGGGCAGCATTGCCCAATGGCATCGGGCGGGTGAGTCAACGCAAGTATTATGTACGGGCAGGCAGTGAACCGGGAGATTCAGCGGTAGAGCAAGCTGTTTTTGTGGAATTGAAAGCCCGGCCCGGCCAATCCATACAGGAATTATCGCGTGTTTTGGGGTCGGAAGTACGTGCATCGCTGGTGCAGAAAATGGAGCAACGCGGAATTCTAATCGCTGAACTGGTTTTGGAGGCGGCCAAAGTCCGTATAAAAACCGAAAAACATTTGCGGTTTACCTTGGGCACGCAAGCCAATTTATCCCAAGTTCTGCAAGTAGTGAAAGGGGTGAAACAGCGGCAATTGCTCTTGGTCTTAGATGAATGGGTGCGGGCATGTCGTCCTGAACCTGCCCAGAAAATATTGCTCGCGGAGGCGAATGTGGGGGGGAGTACGGCAAAATCGTTGATAGAAGCCGGACTATTGGAGGTAGTAGAGAAGGAGGTTATCCGGACGCCTTATGGCGACGAACCAGACAATGGATTTATCCAGTCACCCGTTTATGCCTTGCATCCGGCACAGCGCTTGGCGCTCGATGCCTTAGAAGAAACCATAGAAAAGAAAATATTTAGTTCATTTCTCTTGCATGGTGTTACAGGTTCCGGAAAAACTGAGGTATATATTGCGGCGCTTAAAAAAGTACTCGCACGCCAGCAGACGGGCATGGTATTGGTTCCCGAAATTGCCCTTACCCCACAAATGGTCCGGCGCTTTCGGGAACATTTTGGCGACCGCGTTGCGGTTTTGCACTCGCGCATGAGTGATGGAGAACGTTATGATGCATGGCGTTTGTTGCGCGAAGGGCGTTATGATGTCGTAATCGGGGCGCGTTCGGCCGTATTTGCTCCTCTTCGTAATATTGGATTGATCGTCGTGGACGAGGAGCACGAATCCAGTTACAAACAGTCTGAGCCTGCACCCCGATATCATGCACGTGACGTTGCGGTGTATCGTGCTTTCTTGGAGCAAGCAACGGTAGTGCTGGGTTCGGCAACGCCTTCCATAGAAAGCCATGTTAATGCCGAGCAAGGCAAATATACATTGCTCTCCATGCCTGTACGTGTTCCAGTAGCCGGACACGCTGCTGCGCCGCTTCCAGAAATAGAAACGATAGACCTAACCCTTGAGCAGAAAAAAAAGAGCCTTTCAGGATCCATCTCTCTTCCGCTGAAATCCGCCATTCAACAACGACTCTCGAAAGGAGAACAGGTCATTTTGCTCCAAAACCGTCGTGGATATGCCCCTGTTTTGTCGTGTACAACGTGCGACTGGACGGCCTATTGCCCGTCTTGTGCTGTAACCCTAACATTACATAAAAACGACCGCCAACTTCGGTGCCATTATTGCGGACACCACGAAGCCATTCCCCATCAATGCCCGAAGTGCCACTCCCGATTGGTGAAAGAGGTGGGCGTGGGAACGCAAAGGGTGGAGGAAGAACTACATACCTTGTTTCCTGAAGCCCGTATTCTGCGTATGGATCAGGATACAACGGGCCGAAAAGAAGCCCACGAAAAACTGCTCTCGGTATTTGGTCGTGGAGAGGCTGATATTTTACTGGGTACTCAAATGGTAGCGAAAGGATTAGACTTCTCCCGTGTAACACTCGTTGGGGTGGTGAATGCCGATACTGGCCTGTTGTTTCCGGATTTTCGGGCTGCAGAACAAACCTTTCAGTTGCTGGCACAGGTGGCCGGACGTGCCGGACGAGGCGATCTGCGGGGGGAGGTGATCTTCCAAACCCGAAATCCACGACATCCGGCCATATTTTATGCCGAGCGTCACGACTTCCATAACTTTATTGCTTCCGAATTACCCGCCCGAAGTAGCCTGCATTATCCGCCTTACGGAAGGTTGGTGGCGGTGGAATTTGGTGGGCCTAACGAGGAACGTACCCAAAAACTCGCAGAAGAATGGACCTCTGTCCTCCGTGAGATCATAACCCAAAAAACACTTTCCGGAAAACGGTTTGAAGTGAATGGGCCAGTCCCATCTATGATTCCCAAAATAAAACGCATTTTTCGGTTTCATACCTTGCTCAAGGTCTCTAAGCGTATCCCTGTAACCATCTTGCAGCAGATCCTTAGGGAAACCCAGATTCGGTATGGCAATCCCCTAGAAAAGTACCGTGTGACCATAGATGTGGATCCTGTTGGGCTGTTGTGAGGCGTGCCCACTTCTTTGTCCTATCCATAAATATGGTGTGCTAAGGTAGTATTATTTGTATATTGCGTTCTCATTTTCGCTCTATTACCTCAATCCAATCTATCAATATGTTGCGTATTTCCCTTTTATTACGTGGAATACTGGCTGTATTCCTGCTGTATCAAGCTGGGTGTGATCTTTTAAGCCCGGCAGATGAATCTGGGCGTGGAAGTATCGTTTCTTCATCGCTCGTTTGGAGTAAAACCAAAGATGATCTGACCAATACTTACAACGAGCAACTACCTATCCAACTGGGTACGTTTGGTGTAGATACCTACAAAATTGTATATAATACGGTGGATGCAGATGGGAAAGCTACCATCGCTTCCGGCTTGGTACAGTTCCCCACCAATACAGGCTCCTTGAAGAATTACCCGATGCTGGTGGAATTTAACGGAACCATCACCCACGATGATCAAGCCCCTACACGCTCATCATTTTACCCGATTTTAACCTCGATGTATGCCACTTCCGGCTATATCGTGGTAGTCCCCGATCATTTGGGTTTTGGAGATAACCCACAAGCCCTCCATCCCTATGTTCATGCCGGAACAACCGTTACGGTCTCCGTGGATCTGATGCGTGCTGCCCGTAAATTGGCTTCCGAGAAGGGTTTTAAGTGGAATAGGAAAGTTTTTATCACGGGTTACTCGCAAGGCGGATACTCTGCTTTGGCGCTCCATCGGGGTTTGGACGACGAATATAGTAGCGAGTTTTCGGTCTCAGCTTCTGCGCCGATGGCTGGCCCTTATAGCCTTGCTGGAGCGATGGCAGACATGATTCTGGCCGAAAAACCACACCCCAATCCATTTTATTTGCCTTATCTCTTGTTGGCATACAATGATATTTATAAGTTTGGTCCAAATGATTCGGATTATCTTAAGACCCCTTATAATACCACGCTTCGCCCTTTGTATAATCGGAAATATTTCGGAGGCGAAATCAACCAATCTTTGCCCGATGTTCCGTTACATATCTTGAAGACCGAATTTCTAAACGACTTTAAGAGCAACCCAAACAATGGTTTGCGCAAAGCATTAAAGGAAAACGAGCGCTACGATTGGAAACCCAAAGCGCCAATCCATTTTTATCATTGCTCCGGAGACCAAGATGTACCACCGTCTAATAGCCAGCTCGCGTATAACAAGTTGAAAGCCAATGGGGCAACCGTCACGTTGACCGATCCAGCACCGGGTGAAGATCATGGCGGTTGTTTTATTCAGGCATTTTTTGCCTCTAAAGGTTGGATCGCTGAACAAAACCTGAATAAATAAGTATTTAACAAATAATGACTTACATCCGGTTGCTATTTGTGACCGGATGTACTTTTTTAGAGGAATCATGAAAGTGCTGCTTTTGAGCACCGCGTATCCATACCGTGGAGGGATTACCCATTTTGTGGAAACATTGGCACGCGGCCTAATCAATCGGGGAGATGAAGTGCAATTGGTCACTTTTACGAGGCAGTATCCGGAAGTACTTTTTCCTGGAAAAACGCAACTGGAAACCGCTCCACCGCCGACAGATCTTCGGATTACCCGCCTCTTGGACACCTTAAATCCGGTCTCGTGGTGGAAAACTGCCCAGTTTATTGCCCGCGAAAACCCCGACTTGGTGCTTCTGAAGTATTGGATGCCCTTTTTTGCGCCCGCTTTCGGAACCGTAATACGGCACTTGCGCAAACGTCATATCCCCGCGATTGTTATTGTGGACAACGCCATCCCACACGAAAAAAGATGGGGAGATTGGAGCCTTTCGCGTTGGTTGTTGCGTGCCTGTAAAGGCTTGGTGGTAATGTCGGCATCGGTACAAAAAGATGTGGAAAAGTTGGGGGTCAACAGGCCTGTGCGCTTGGTGACACATCCGATTTATAACCTTTTTGGAGATTCGATTCCACTAGAGGCTGCCCGAAAAAAGCTTAATTTGAATGAAAAAACGCCCGTTTTACTTTTCTTTGGGTTTATTCGGCGATATAAGGGTTTGCATGTTTTGTTAGAGGCCATGCCTTTGGTGCAAAACGCCTTGCCCGATGTGAAGCTGCTGGTGGCGGGCGAGTTTTATGAAGACGAGGCTCCTTATCGAACACAAATAGAAGCCTCAAACATTGGGAACGTCGTAGAACTCCACAACGAGTATATCCCCAACGATCGTGTTCCGGTTTATTTCTCGGCGGCAGATGTGGTGGTACAGCCCTACATTACGGCCACCCAATCCGGCGTGGCGCAAATTGCGTTTCAATTCGATAAGCCTACTATTCTAACCGATGTAGGTGGTCTTGTCGAAGTGGTTCCGGATGGGGTAGCGGGCTTGGTGGTTCCGCCCGAAAACCCGCAAGCACTCGCCCAAGCCATCATTCGGTTCTTCCACGAAAATCTCTCCCCAATCCTGACAGCAGGCGTTAAACGTGAAAAGGCCAAATACGATTGGAAACATCTCTTTTCGGCAATAGATGAACTATTGGAAACGCCATAACCAAACAAAGGTACGGACCTGAATAAAATCTTCGCGCCTTCCGCAACGCGGGCAGTACACACGGATCGGGGGTTTACCCACAATATCGCTATACCTATATTTATGATGGCCTAAGCCGTTTAAAAGATGTAGATTACGCACAAGGAACGAGTAATACAAACTATAACGTCACCAATAGCTATGACCTAAAAAGCCTGACCTACGACAAGAACGGCAACCTCACGAGTCTGGTCAGGCGGAACCAATATGGTGGAACCGAAGATAACCTTACTTATCTCTACCAAGGCAACCGCCTGACTTCCTTGATTGATTATAGCTACACGAATATTCCGTCGTACAATGCCTCTTATGTCTCGATGCAATATGACGGCAATGGCAACCTGACCCAAGTGCTGGACGAAGTAGAGTATATACCACAGTTCACCAGTACTTACGACGTGCGCAACCTGCCGACGCAAGTAAGCCACATCAACGGCGGCACGGCGACGTACCGCTACAACGCCGCCGGGCAACGGATTTACAAGAACGTGAATGGGGTAGTGGAACATTACGTGATGAACGGCAGTGAAATGGTGGCTGTCCTCACGTCCAGTGGCACCTTGAAGCATTGGAACACGGCGTTTGGCCGTGTGGAAAAGACGGGTAGCAGCTACACGGCGTATTATTACCTGAAAGACCACCTCGGCAGCACCCGCCTCACGCTCCGCGAGAGCGACGGCGCGAAAGTGGAAGCCCAG
>DDTM01000096.1 GCA_002344075.1 Bacteroidetes bacterium UBA2364 | reverse complement strand
GTCTTATAAAAATTATTTAGAGATCTACACCCCAAATAGGCGGATAATGGCAAGAACTACTTTGCAAAAGATGATGGATATGCTTCCGGTAGATTTTTTTATGCAAGTTCATCGCTCATTTATTGTGAACATTCGTTTTGTTGAAGAAATAAATCCCAATTCTATCACTATAAAAGATCATCTAATCCCTTTAAGTAAGAGTTTCCGAGATCGTTTTGTGGATCATTTTAAATTCTTTGAATAGCAATTTCAAAAAATCATTCTTTAGAATTGGTGCCAAGACTTCTAAAATGGACGACTCGATGATTTAACACCAGATTATCCAGCGTTAATCGTAAAAGATATACTGAAGAGGGTAAAGAATCAAGCGGCATCCATTGCCACTTGTGAAACCCCTGTGGGTGAGTTCCTTCGACTATTTTTGCTATTTTAGAACCGTTTATGTCGTAAACTTCCAAAAGGACGTGGGATGTTTTTTCGAGGTTTACCTCAATCGTTTTTATTCCAGAAGAAGGGTTGGGAAAAACGTAAAAAGGAGTATTTTTTTTATGAGGTAGAGGCTTCTCATCCAAGATATTGACGACAACATCCGGAGATTTTTTTCGGTTTATCATAATCATCACTTCTCCTGCAGACAAAACGCCTTGTGTACTCCCTCCGCGTTCCAATTGGACGACTTGTTGCGTGCCTTTTTCTAAATAAACAGACCCGATTTTTTGCCAGCCATCCTTTCGGGTGTCGGTTTGGTTTACCAGTACATCGGCCCCGCCCATTTTTCCAAATACTTTATAACGTGCTTGGGCGGTTTGTCCGGCTTCGGTAGTTTGATGCGCAAATACATCGAACCATGCTGAAAAAGGGACTGAAAAGGAATATAACATCTGTGCATTCGCCTCATCGCTTCGCCAAAGAGTCGTATTTTTGAAGCCTGTTTCGGGTAAAGGATTCCACGTACCGTTTAGTGGTGTTTTAGAGGCACTGAAAGTAGCTGGCGGACGGAATACGGTGCCGCTACGCATGGGGATAAGTGCAGGTTTGCTATAAGCCGTTTCTTTGAGCAGGTTGCCGAGCGCATTGTTCTGTGTGCGGAATCCTTCATAAAAAAAATAAACCTCGCCCATGACTCCTTTTGCCCGATTGGTCTCGATGAGTTTTAACAGGTACTCTGCCGATATGAGATACGATCCCACTTTCATTAAAACGCCGGCATAATACTTAGAATGGTAGGAAGAGTAATAAGGCAATGATAGGTTTAACTCTTTTGCATAATCATTAAGATTGTAGCGATAGAGTTGGGGAATCACTTCGTCGGCAATGCCATCCTTCATCCATGTTGGAGAATCTTGTAGGTATTCGGCGTATGCCCAAGGGTACAAACTGGGGCTGGCGGCTACTGTAACGTGCGCTCCGTGCTTTTTCACAACCTCTCGGACACTCCTAAACCAAGCATTGAGCTTATCTGCACGCCAGCGAAGCCATGCAGGGTCTTTGGAATCATCAGGCGGATTTACGCCGCCATGCTCTTTTTGATAAAGCGCTACGGTATAAGGTTCGTAGCCACCCTCATAGGGCATAGCCGGAATCCGGTCGGAGTATTCTATACCATCCACATCATAATTGATCACCACTTCTTCCGTCATTTCTCGGATTAGGGCTTGTGGCCCCGGATGGATGTTGCTCATCCAGTCGAAGCCATTTTTTACAACCAATTTTCCAGTTTTGTCGCGGAGTGCCCAATCCGGATATTTTTGCAGGATATGGCCGCCATTCTGCGAATAGGAGGTAGAAAAGCCCATTTCAAACCAAGGCAAGACCTCCATCCCATTTCGGTGTGCCTCTATCACAATGCGTTCCAAGACATCTCGTCCGGCAAACCGTGGATGGATAGAGGTGCCAAAATATCGTTCAAAAACGGCACTTGGATACAGTGGGTAGTCGCCATTGGCACTATTTGAGTTCCAAACCACTGGTACGATGGTGTTGATGCCAACCGAAGCCAAGAAATCCATCGCTTCTGCAATTCGTTCATCCTCAAACATGACCTGGCTGTCCACATTGGTTATTTTGACTGCACGCAGCTCGCTAATGGGTTGGGCCTTCAAGGAACCGTTCGCCACATCACAAAGCAATACCATGATGAGCATCCCAATCATGCAACGAGGCCATTTCTGATTAGGGAAAGCATTTAGGCTATTTAGGCCAACCGTATCGAGCTTGCTTTTTTGTATAATCAATTGTTTTTTCATTCTTGATTCCGAATCACGCCACACAAAATAAGGTAGTGGTTGGGTTTTGCGCCATAAATTTTAGCATGCCCCTCATTCGTCCCTCCAAAAGTGGTATTCGTCCCAAATATTTTGATATATTCGAGGAATTAAGATAACTTTCCCAATGGGCCCAAGTATTCAAGTCCTTACAATCCTCTTTATTGGATATTGGGCCACGAAAGCACACCATCTTAGGCATCTTCTTCTTAAATTCTTTAAGGCAAAAGAATCGCGTCAACGGTTTTTATATGCCTTACTCTATATAGATACATATGCTAAATAGTTATGAAAAGAAACCTCTTAGCCATCCTGTGTGTGTGGGTGGTATGGAGTACGGTGGTCTTGTATGCACAAACCACACCTCAGACCTCTCATAATGGGGGCAAAAGGCCCGCATTGGTGCGCTTGTCTGGCTCGTTGGGGCTGAATGGAGACTTTTTCCGAACCAGCCGCGTCCGCCAAACGGCTCCGGATTTATTGGGACGTGTTTATTCGGACTTCACCCTGCATCTGGGGAAAGTACAACTACAGTCCAATATCCTTTATTCTAGCGAACAAAACAGGTTTCAAGAGTCCCTTAACCAACTGGGGTTACGAGGGCGTTGGCGTGGTCTATCCTTTTCGGTGGGTGATCATTATCCCACCCTTTCTACGTTTAGCCTCAATGGTACCAAGGTCAAAGGGCTTTCTGCGCAGATGGATCTTGGTGGTTTATTTGTTTCCGGCAGTTGGGGAACCAATGGCGTAGGGAAACAAAAAGACTTGGAAAGTGGCCTAAAATACGAAGCCTATACCCAAGACATCCGGGCCTTAAGAATTGGCCTTGGTAAGCCCGATGGAACCCACTTGCATGTGGTAGTTTTCTCGGCAAACGACGACAGTACATCGGTCGAAGGGAGGCTGCAAACCATAAAACCACAACAGAACCTTAGTCTATCTACCTCCACTTCCATCAAATTGTTTAAAGGGGCTTTTCAGTTGAACGGTGAGGCCACAGGTTCTGCTTTTAACCCCAATCAATTTGGTTCCAAGATTGATCTCACCACATTTTCTAAAGAACAAGGTATTCCAGAATCGGCAACCAGCTTCCTCAGTAAGTTCTTTACACCAACCTCAGGTACCGGACTCAGTTATGCCCTAAAAGGCGATACCCGCATTCGGTTGCCTTTCGGTGGGCTTAATGGTTCGGGGCGATATATCGCACCCGGATTTAGTGCCCTTGGTGCGCCAGGCGTGATAAGCGATGCTTTCGATTGGAGCGCAGGTGCCAATATTGGATTGGCGAAAGGCAAAGTCATTGCCAGTGGTCAATACAGCCGAAACCAAAATAATCTATCTGGGCTATTGCTTAGCACAACCCAACGGCACGTATATTCGGCCAATCTCCAACTTCAACCTGTACCTGCGGTTACTTTGGTTGGTGGATTCCAACGTATGGAAAGCAAAACCGAAGGCGAGATTCAGGCCGCATCCTCACAAACGTTTACCAGTTGGAACCTCAGCCCAACCCTTACCATCGCCCGACGTAATGGCCGTTTGCATAATGTATCCTTCAACTTTACCCTGAATGAATTTGGCGCTCCGGCATTGCCTCAACAAGGCGCATCCAATTTCCGCAATGTCGGTGGCATGGCTTCCCTAAACAGTATGCTCGGAAAGGGTTTGTCTTTGTTGGCATCGGCAACTTATATGAAGGATTCGTCTGCCTTTTCCAATGGAATGACGCAAGGTTTTAATGCAGGGTTTATCAAGCCGTTATTAAACAAGAAGTTACGTGTCAGCCTTTTGGGGAGCCTGGACCATAGCAATTTCCAAATGGCTGGAATTGAGGACGCCACCGAGACGCTCCGCTTTGCGGGAAGGCTAAACTCGACCTGGAACCTGACGCCTAAGGATGCTTTCCAACTGGGTTTTACGGGCACAAAGGTACAACTTTCTTCGCTTACGACTCCAATTCGGGAAATTCGAGGCAATGCAGCCTATACCCGCACGTTTTAAAGACTAAGATTTAATTGCCCTTCGAATATGCGTAAAACATTTTTACTGGCCATTTTTTGGCTATTGACTTCGGTGTCTGCCTCGGCACAGTGGTCCCTAAACATTACTGGAATCCCTTATGTATCTCCACCCAATCTAACACGGGATATTCTGGATGGATACCGCCAAACTGCACGGGTGAATTTGGTACATGGTGCTGCTTCGCCAGCAACCGTACAATTCCACCTTGCGGTGTACACAAATTATAACAAGCTCACCCCTGTAAATAGTACCGCGCCTGGCCTAAGTTCCATCCTTTCTACCATACAAGGAGTGGCGGGTAGCTCTGTCAACCGCTTAATCGCCAT
This sequence comes from Bacteroidetes bacterium UBA2364, assembly GCA_002344075.1. Lineage (GTDB taxonomy): Bacteria > Bacteroidota > Rhodothermia > Rhodothermales > UBA2364 > UBA2364. The sequence continues at coordinate 21,297 of DDTM01000096.1, read as the reverse complement.
TGCCAGTAGCGACCCAGTAACCCTGACAGGGCCACTCACATATAGCAAAAGTTTTGAATCCTTTTGGTCGGAGTACAACTTCAGTAGCTCATATGCCCCGGAGTTGGAATCCAAACTTAATGCCGGACAAATTATGGAAGGCACCCATGCCGTGTATGTATGGGTCACTGAAGCAGGGGGGGCACCACTGGCTTATGACGGACGAATTTATACAGTCAGTACGCCATCCCCTCCCAGCCTACTTTTCCCGACGGATGGACGGACGCTGCTGGCCCGTACTACTCCGGATTTTCGCTGGACACCCGTTTCTACATCCTACCCGATTCCAATAGTGCTTTATCGGCTACGGATTGTGGAAGTGTTGAATGGGCAATCGGCGGTACAGGCCATGAAAACCAATCGGATTTATTACGAGGCGACCACCAGAAACATTACCCAACACCGATACGACCTCTCCTTACCTGAATTATTGCCCAATCGGGCATATGCGTGGCAGGTCGAATCTTTAGACGGTACTGAAGAACCTCTTTCTTCGACCTATCAAAGTGAGATTTTTACTTTTATCACACCGGAAGACGGGGTTTCCCTACCAGTCACCATCCCAGACCCACCAAAAACCAAGGCCAAAATTACCCTGACGAATCCCCAGCCTATGGCCTTTAACCAATTGGGCGGTGCGCCTTTAAACACAAACTTTTTGGCAAAGGTTAGCCCAATTGCATCTTGGTCAGATTTAAACTTAGAAGCCATTCGGATCACAGATCCTGATATAGACGTACAAACGCTCCGTAACCCAAGCACGTTTGAAACCTATTGGCTTGCAGGCGACCAAGGTGGTCCAAGTGCCACGAGCCCCAAGCGTATCGAAATCTTGGAAAGCCTTGTTTCGTTTGACGGTACGGGCACTATTACGCTAACCGGGTTGACCTTTCCCCAGATTGGGGTTCCTTCGTATGTTGCTTTTCGGTACACCGGCAAAAATGCCCTCCATGCTTCGGATATCCCAGACGAGCTATATCCCTTACTAAAATCGGAAGTGGGAATTGCCTATTTGCCAAGCGCTTCATCCGATACGTCTCAGCCCAAAATCGAAATAGTGCGCCCCTCAACGGACAGCGTAACACTGCTTCAAGCCCAACAAACCTTAGCCATAGAAGCGAAATTCACCCCCGTCCAAACAGGCGTGCCGCAGGGTGGATGGCGTAATGTGAAGTTACAAATAGTTGCCCTCACGGAAACGGGAACCACAGGAGCCAATATTACCACACAAACTGATTTTGACGCATTGGTCACCAAAGCCAATAATGGGGATGAATTCGTGTTATTACACGAAACAGCACATACCTTAGAACAGATGGGCGAATTACGCCACACCAGTCCACCATTTCCAGAATTAGGCAAAAATTACTGGGTAGTCTATCGTTTGGTTGGCGAACTCGGATCGAGTGAAAATACCAAGACCTTCACCTCTGCCATTGGGCGCATCGAGGTTCAAACAATACCGCGAACCCTAAGCTTAGCCGTTGATGGTTTCACGCCCCGCGCCACCATTCGCCGCAGTTCACAAGACTTTAGCGTTCAAGCAAGCCCAGCAAGTCTGCTTTCAGAGTCCTCTGTAAGTACCGTTATTTGGTATAAAGAAGTGACGGGCGCAGACAGCACAATGACAGGACGGCAACGGGCTTTTAATGAACTTAGCCGTTTATTCAGTCGCCCCAATGCCAATCCGTCCATTCCCTCGGACTACACCGAGTGGATGCATCCTATTGATGCCAGCACAGGAAATGGCACCATGCGCCTGCCCATTAAAGGTAAAAATGCAATAGTTGTTTATCGTTTGGTCTGGGACCTTGCAGGGGAGAAGCTTTACTCAGCCCCCATTTATCTTTACTATAATGGTAGTTTGCCCCAGTTTAATCCTGAAATCGCACTCAACTCCCCCTCAACGGGTCAGCCCAACCAAACGGCAGCTAATTCAACTCCGGTTACTTTTAGCGGCACACTCACACCTTTCCATGCAGGCAATAACAATGCAACAAAAGGCATATGGCGTGGAAATGATTTACGCATAGAGGCCATCCGCATTACTGACCCAAGCATTACCCCGAAAACCATCACGACGCAAGCCAGTTTTGACAATTTACTTACCCAAGCAGAAGCCGGTTCTAATGTCCAACTTACCCGCCTTAGCTTCCCCACCACCCTTGAAGCCGATGGTTCTTTTAGTGGAATCGCAAGCAATCTAACCGCCAATATCGGGGTTGATTATCGGGTGGTATTTAGGGTGAAAGGTGTAATTTCGGCTGAAATAGGAGATGAATCGCAAGACCAAACGGCCTTTTCGCCTTTGGGTTGGTATGAGGTCAAAGCCGTAGATCCGCTTGTTGTAAAAGTGGAGGGTCATACGCAAGGCGCAAGGGTTCAAGAAACCTACCAACGGTTTACCTTTACCTATGAAGAATCCACCTACTCCGACCCACAGTTTGAAGGATGGTATAAAATCCTAAGCCCGCAAGACTCGTCTGCTACGGCAAAGCGGGCGCTCATCAATACCTTAGGTGCAACCTTAGGCCCCCGGCCTGCCAGCCCTGCCTTGCCTGCTGGATTTACCCCTTTTAGCCCCCCCAGTTATACTGTTTTTGAGGGGAATTACAAAGGTTTTTTTGGATTTCCAGCGGCCATCCTGAATGAAAATGCGGTTTTGGTCTATCGCATTAGCGTCAAAAACAGCAAAGGGCAGAAGGTGTACTCAAATCCCATCTCGCTTGTGTACCAAAAAGAAGAGCTACGATTAGAGGTGCTTACCCCAGTAACACAAACGCTCATGAGCATCAATGGCGGTAGCACGGTTGATTTTAAAGGAAAGCTGGTTCCTGCGGCGGGAAGTGGTATGTGGAAAAACCCCTATCTGGTCTATTACCTTGTCTATGACCCAAGCCTTAAACCAACGGATGTCAATACAAAACAAGAATTTGACCGTATTCGTAATTTGGTAAATGACGGTAGTTTGTCCTTTCCGCAAAGGCCAGGCAGTAAATATATTGGCCTTTCACCCAATGTTCCGGGCGAAGTCCAAGTTTTAGGCGAAAGTTTCCCAGATATAGGACAGGATTATTGGGTACTCTATCAATTCGGCGCTACCTATGATAAAAACGGCAACGATATTAAACTTGAGTCCACATTCGGCAAAATCCAAGTCAAGTCAAAAGGGTCTTTTTCCTTAAATGTATCAGGGTATCAACCCCGTTTACAGACCGCTGTCAATGCGTTGGATTTTACATTTGATTACAATGCAGACCTTTGGAGGGCGAATTACACCTTCCAACTCGAAGGTTTTTATAAAGAATTGTTTTCACCCGATGAAGCAAGCCCCAGCAACAAAGATGCGCTATTTAATACCTTGACAACGGCGATGGCACAAAATACCACGCCAGCAGGGTTTAGCACATGGACACAAACCCTTAGCAATCCCGCCACAAAATCAGGTCAGATGATGCTTCCCAGCGAGTGGTTGGGCAATTCGATTGTAGGATTTAGGCTTAAAGCAAGCAATGGATACTATACCTTTTACACCCAACCTGCTATTTTCGAGTACCAGCCAAGCGGCTTTAAGCCGAGGCTCTCGATCACACAGCCGATGGGCGCAGGGCCTTTCACAGCCACTGCGGGGCCTGATTTTGTATCGTTTACCGCTAAACCAGAACCTGTCTTTCCAGCAGACCAACGAGCAACCAAAGGGCAATGGGAAAGCATTACTTTAGAAACGGTCACGGTTTATGACCCAACCATTCCCAGCAATACAATTAAATCGCATTCCGATTTTGAAGCTTTTATGGCAAAAGGGAAAGGCTGGAGCGCATTTGAACATAAAGTAACAAGCTTTGAAGAAACCAAACTGCCTAACCAGTATGCTGACTTCCAACAAAACGCAACCTTAGCCTTCCCCGCCTATCGGTTTGCCCGTCTGGGACAAGATTATTGGGTGGCTATTCGCTTTAAAGGCATCTTTGTTCGGCAAATCAATGGGTTACCCCAAAAGACGACTTGGTATTCCGACCTAGCGCATTACGAAATCAAAGAGCCGGAAAACGCCACGCGCAGAAATGGGCTTACGCTCAAAAACCCATCAGGCATTCCTGTCACCAAGGCTTCCGAAGAACCAGTTGGCGATCATTTTGCCGCTCAAGCGTATCCCACACAAGACTGGTTAAATCTAACCTTAGAGTTAGTTTACTTAACAGACCAAAACATAACTCCCTCATCTCTGTTAGATGTAGGTAACTTCAATAGTTATTATAGCCGTACAGGTGTGCAAACGGCAAGTATAGGGGTTTCATTGGATGCACAGGGTAATATTAAACATGGTGATCTAGAACTCCCCAACCTTGCCGCCGACTATTACGCTGTTTATCGTTATGTTGGCAGAAGAAGCGACTGTAGTTTGGCCATTCCTTGTGGCTCCGATATTGGCATTGTATATGTCCCCAAATCTACGCCCAAATTAAAGCCCTTGGCTTCGCTTACCAGCCACGGAGGCGGACAAAATGACCGCGATGCAGGCACAAGCGAGTCTCTTACAGGCCAAATTAGCCCCTATTTGCCCGGCAATACAGACAACAGCAAAGGTGTTTGGAAAGACTTGAAGTTGCAAGTTTTAACCTCAAAAGACTATAACACCCTTTTTGGCGACTTAGACCAACGTAAAAAAGACGCCGCCTTTTATCAAGGTGCATTTACCAAATTGGTCAATACAGCCAAAGACCCTAAGTCAGGACTAAACCTCACAGAAACCCCCATCATCCCAGACGCAAGTGGCAACCTGAACCTTTCACAACTTCTACCGGAGCAGGGGCATGATTATTGGGTTGCCGTGCGATTTGCAGGAAATTTTGTTTCGGAGCGAAACGGAGTAACGACCGAGCAAAACATGGCAACCTCTTATGCGCGGTTTTTGGTCAAAACCAAAGCCACCTTCAGCATTGCCGTCGAAGGTTACCGCCCCAATATGGTTTTGAATAAAAAGACGCAAGATTTCAGCATCAACTCCACCATCCTAAGCCAATTAACAGAGGTCAAACTAAACGCAGCCTATCAAGTTATGCCCGATAATGCCGAGATGGCAATGTCTTCGGCATTGATAGATCTAAAGAGTGCAACAGAAGGGGTCATCTATAATGACGAAACCCTCCCTGCAACCTACAAAACATGGACGCAGCCCCTTACGGATTTTGCAAGTGGCAAAGGCAAGCTCGTCGTTACCGACACCACCTTATTCCGCGCCGCTTTGGTCTATTGGGTGAGTGCAAAGTTTAACGGGGACGTTTTTAAGAGTAACCCTATCTTTTTGGATTTAAAGATTCCCCGCCCTGAACCTAAATATGTCGTCATCCAGACCTACCCCAAGCCAGACGCAACCACCTCGGCAGATGCAGGCAGTACCCAAAGTTTCCGCATCAAAACAACCCCTTGGGATGTTTACAATGACCAGAAAGTCACCGACAAATGGGACCGGGTAAGTATGCAGGTGGTCTATGTCTGGGATGATTTCCCGACCAATGTTGTTACCACGCAAGAAGAGTTCAATAAACTCTTTAATGAAAAAGAAATACGAGGAACGGCTATTACCAAAATGCGTACAGAAGAAATCAATGCACGTTGGCTCATCAATGGTGAATTGGAAGTGCCGTCTTATACGTTCCAAGAAATGGGCCGCGATTATTGGGCCGTGATTCGTTTTAAAGGAGTCTATTTAAAAGGAACCAACGCATTTGGAACAGGCAATAAAAACGAATCCTTCTCTAAGCCGGTTCACTTTAAAATCAAGACCAAAGCCACCTTCTCGGCCAGTATGAAGAGCTATAAGAAACGCATGACCATCCGCCAACGGGAGCAGGCGTTTACCTTCGAGGCCGACCCTCCAAGCCTTTTGAAAAACGTGGAACTCATCGGGCTTTTCAAAAACTTAGCCCCCGAAGATACCACAGCTGCGGATGTATTGGCTGCCTTCCGCAAAATGGAAGATGCGTTTGACGAAATGGAAGAAGATGCCGACGAATCTCCCGATGGTTTCCAGTCTTGGATACAACCCATCCCCAACCTCGCCCTGAAGTCGGGCACCATGACCTTCCCCGATCAAACCACCGAGCGGGCTGTAGTGGGCTTTGTGCTGAGAGGGAACGTCAACGGAGCGGAAATATATACTGATCCAATCCTCTTGGACTATAACCTACCCTCCCCCAGCAACCGCATATTTACCGTAAAAACCAAAGTAGAGGTCAAGGATGCCCAAAACGTCGCCATTGCAGCCCCCGAATGGGATAAGATCAAGCCTGAACTAAACATCAAAATTGGGCGACAAACCAAATCCTTTAAGCCCTCTTCCTTTAAAGATGGAAATTTGGTCTTTGCCTTCAAGCTCCCAGTTGAAGTACAACCGACCAATAAAGGGGCGGCTCCGCTGCCTTTTACGGTGAGCTTAGATGGCGATGTAAGCTATACTTCTGCGGAGGCAACGGGGATGCTCAATAAGAAAAATGTGGATGTACCAACGATGGTCGTGCAGGCACGAAAGGCTGGTGAATATTTTGTTTCTGGAACTGTCAAAGACTCCGATAGCGACCCTGTGCCGAGCATCGAACTTAAAATTGCGGTGGAAGGCGTAACAACGCCACAAGCAAATGTCAAAAGTGATGCGTCTGGAAAGTTCAAGTTTACGGTCAAACTGCCGGCGGGCAAGATCCCAACAACCAAAAACACCGTCAATTTCACCATCTTGCCCGTTCTAACGCCCGACCAAAAACTGCTGTATAAACCGAGTAGCGAAAATGGCGCTTTGGATGGGCGCGATCAGAACAAATTACTGCTAAAACTAAAATCGCTGAATGCAGCTGTTATCGCCGGAACGCTCGTTTCCAAAGGAGCCAAAAAGCCTGTTCGCATGGCCGAGGTCGAAGTCTATGAAGCCAAAAACTTAAAGCATCGCCTTAAAAAAGTGATGACTGACGAAGATGGAAAATTCTTGGCCGTCGGCTTATTGGAAGGCGAATATGTCTTAAAAATCGAAAAAACAGGTTACAAAACCCTCACAAAGTACCCCCCTACTGGCTCCGTAAAAGTAGAAACAGGCAAAAAAGCGGACGTAAAAGAAGTACAAATGGAGCTTAAACCGCTCACCGTACAAGTATCCGTTCGCCCGAAAAAAGGCCCTATCACCCAAGAGCCTACCGTTGTCTATGCCATCAAAAAAACCGACCTGAACCAATACCAAGAGTGGCGGGAAACGAATCCTTTAGCCCGATTTGCAACCAGTGGGCTAAAAGTAGTCCAAAAACAAGCTGCCAAGCTTAACAATAAACCCGTAAATTTCACCTTTAATGACGTGGACATTGAGCGGGCGCAAGATTCGTATATCTTTATTTCTTCTTCCATAGACCTAAATGATGCGCTCGGCGAACAAACAACCCCGATGGATTCGGTCATTACCATTCGCCAAACGGCTTATCCTTCTATTTATCTAAAAGGCAAGGTATTAAAACAAGGCGCAACCACTGGCTTGGCAGGAATTCCCCTAAAACTAACCACCAAGCAAACCCCACCAAAGGTCTTTACGGCAAAAACAGACGAAAATGGCCTATACAACTTCTGTCTTGGTGGCATGACCGCAATGGATTGCTCGGCTGCCATTCGGGATTTTGGTTTCACCGTCGAAGTGGTGATTGCGCCTAAAGTGCTCACCAGCAAAGACCCTGCTCCACCGGATAAAGCCCTTTATTCATGGACTTCGCCCGATGTTGATTTCGTCACCGATGTCCCAGACTTTAAAATAGATGCCAAGTGGGTATCGGGTGGCGCAAACCCAACAACTCCTTTGCCACGCCCCAAAAGCAATACCGTCTGGAGTACCGAAGAGCCAGAAATTGAAGGCAAAGTCAAAATCAAGGTACGTTCTGCTGGACAAGCGGTTGCCGGAGCCACTGTCGCCTTTGGCGATAACGAAGCCGATACCGACGGAAACGGAGAAGTTAGCTTTGATAAAGTCGGTGAGGATTCCTACGACCTAACGATCACTGCACCCGATGGGGCCAATTATTCGGTTCCACCCACCTCGGTACGGGTAACGTATAGCAGCCGTAGTAACCCCATTTTTGAGATTACCCAAGATGCCCAAACGGGTATGGTGGTTTCAGGCCAGGTTTTGGATCAAGACAATAAACCTGTATCCAAAGCGACGATTTATGTAAAAGGAATGGCGCATATCTCGGCGGTAACCAAAGAAGACGGAACCTATTCCCTCGCTGGTGTGGTGGGCATCAAAGCAGGCAGTAGCCTGCTAGACCCTGTATTGGTCGCAGACGCGGAAGGCTATGGACTCGAAGAGCAAACCATCGCATTTCAAGCGGGACAATCCAAAGTGGGTGCCGATTTTAAGGTGAATCAGGCGGATATTACCGAAATTTATGGCTTTCGCGTCAAATACAAAGCCACAGACCTGACCAAAACAGCCAGCGGCTGGACGATTAAAACAGGTTCTTTGATCAATATTCCATCCAATGCACGGGTTAAGTTCGACAAAGACTTAGAACTACCTTTTAATAACCTAAGCCTAAACGCCCAAAAACGCCCTACAACGATCTTTTCATTAAGCATCAGCGAGGTCGCCGTTCAAGCCTTTGGATTTAATGCCAAAATCTTCAGCGATACAGGGCTTTTATTGGTACAAGAAGATACCAAAACCAAAAAAGGGTATATAAAAGGCAAAATCCAATTCCAAGTTAAAGAAGCTTTCCAAGGACATACCTTTAACTTTATGGTCTCGGATGAACCATGGCCAGCACCTGCTAAATGCGATGATACTGCCTTATGTATCACCGCAGGCGAAAACCTACTCGGCGGTGCATTGGAATACGAGAAAGGCGAAGACTTCCAATTTGGATCGGCATCCGGGCAAAAAGTTACCCAAAAAATTGCACCCGGCGGCAAAAGCCATTTCTTACAAGATGCCCCTATTAGCATCATCGGCACACGAATTGACGAAGATGGTGTTTCTTATTCAGGCCGCTTCAAACTACCCGAATTAGAGACTGGTGTAAAAGTAGATATGGAAGCCTTCTTCTCCGAATGGGGCTTTAATCCGAAGAAACGTACCATGAAGTTTCCGAACATAGATGATGCCGAAGCCTCTATCGAACATGAAGCCAGTGGACGTTTCCTCCATTTGATGATCAGCAACCTTAAGCTATACGACGACGGTTTTTATCTTGAAGAAGGCTCTGCCATTTTTAACGCCTCTGATAGCCGTACACAAGGCGCAACGGGCGATGTCACCGAAGGTTATGAATTTACCTTCCGCGACTGTATGCTGCGAACGAAAAACTTTGCCTTCCGTGTAGGCGAGCTTGAAATCCCGAACAACAAAGCCCTTACCGTTGCTGGTATGGCGCTCTCGGTGGATCGGATTGGGTTTGGCTACGAAGAGGCCTTTTACTTCCGAATAGGCGGCGGGCTGACCTTGCCGAAGGTGAATAATGCTGTAGCCATCAATGAATTGGGCTACGACGGACGCACCAAAAAAATCACGATGGACTTAGGGCTTACCCAACCCATCAATGTCTATTCGATGAAGCTCAGTGTGGAGCGGCTGGAGTTCAATTATTCCTTCTCTACAAAAGCTGTTAAACTTGGTTTTGAAGGAGCTGTCTCATTTGGTTCAGTAATGACCTTAGGCGGCGCGATTAATTTAGAGCGCAAAAATAACAATTGGGATTTCCAAGTAGAAAAAATTACTGGCAAAGCAACGCTGGGGCCTGTGGACGTAGAAGACATCAGTATTACCCTAAAAGATGGGACAGTCGGCGGTGGCTTTAAAGCCAGTGTCATGAAAAAGTTTGTGTTTGGTGCGTCTTTCATGTGGAAAGATGAACAAAACTTTGCTTTTTCTGGTACCTTTGGTACTCCCATTCCCTTTGGCGCATGGACGTTTGAACGAGCGACCCTCTCGGTGAGCCGTGCTTTTAGCACTTGGAATGTAGGCATGACAGATGTGGCCTTTAGTTCTGGCGGTAGAAACCTGACCGTTAAAGGCGGCATCAACGTTACCTTTGGTGGCGGCTCAACCATTATCAAAGTCACAGGCGAAGTCTTGCTCTATCAAGAAACCACCCAGATTGGAAAAGCAGAGGTGGTGATTGATACCGAAGTGGGGATTACAGGGAGCGTCAAAATGACGGGCTTTAGTGATCCCGCTTTACGTGAAATGGTGGAGTTTAAGAGAGAACCTACGGTGTCCTTTGCTGTTATTTGGGGCGGTACAGGCGAAAAATATTGGTACTTTGGCGGTGGCTTGGATGTCAAACTCGCCAAACTTATTGACGCATCGGCTTATGTCTTCATTGGCGAGAACGCAGACGGACTCTTAAGCCAAGCCTCCAGTATTGCAGAAAAATTCTCTGCTCACCCCAAAGGCAAGCTTAGCGGCATTTATGCAGGTGGCATCGTCGGAGCGAGCTTTAAGGTGTGGCCAATTTCTGCCAGCGGAGGCGTAGGCATGTACTTTATGGGAGATATCAACACGCTTGCAGGTGGATTCTATTATGCTCTTAATGGAGGCGTGGACTTGTTTATCGTATCGGGGTCAATGGGCTTTGCATTAGTCGCAGAAATGAACAAAACCAAGGGGCAAGCCCTTTACGTGAACGGTTCCGCCAGTGTCTATGTACAAGCCTGCATCAACCTTTTAATTAAAAAGGTATGCAAAAAGCTTAGCATTGGAGTATATGCCCGTACCGAAAACGGTAGCATTAAATACGGCCTTAAATGGTAATTCACATGAAACCACGTTCTTTTATGAAATACATACTTGTTTTAGGGCTTTGGTGTATGTTGTCCTTCGACGCTCAAGCCCAAGATACCGCGCAAGCAAAAGTGAAAGACCTTGTTGGAACGGGCATCATTCTGAGAGGGCCTAATGGCATCATTCTTTGGTGGCAAAGTGAAATTCTCTCAACGGCTAGGCCACAAGGACAAGAACGCTGGATCGGCTATGTCATTCAGCGCAAAGGACCCAATGATGCGAATTTTATATGGCTAAACCCCACCCCCATTGCGCTCCAACCAACTCCACAGGCCCTGCAAAATTTTGCCGGTACTCGTCACTTTAAACGCTGGCAAGACTTCTTCCAGACTGAAGACGCAACCACCATCTGGAATTTCCTCGCAGAAAATACCGATGAAAAAGTCTCGTTTCTTACCTTGTTGGACCCTTACTTACCCGAAGCCGTGGGCCTGCGGTTTTGGGATGCGACGGCAAAGCAGGGTGTAGAATACCATTACCGCGTAGTACGGATTTCAGAGACGGGCTTAGAGTCTCCGTCTGTTCTACGCGGAACCGTTTTGCCAGAGCCAGTTACCCCTCCTGTACCCCCAACAAGTGTAAAGATAAAATATGCCAATGGCTCGGTGCGGTTAGATTGGCAACCTTCTATTTCCGACCTCGCCTTCTACTACCATGTGTATCGGAGTGAAGAGCCTGAATACGGATTTCGCCGTATCAATTCCGATCCAATCGTTCTTTTGCGCGATGAGGAAGACAATCCAATAGCCAGCGGCTTTGTGGACGAAAACATCGAAACAGGAACCACCTATTATTATACCATCAAGGCCAGCGATATAGCAGACAACCTGAGTGAAGCCTCAGAAACTGTCTCCGCTATGGTACCGGCCTATCGAATTTTGGCCGCTCCCGATAGCATCGGGGCCAAATCCATCCGAGAAGGGATTTTAATTAAGTGGCGAATGGCGCAAGATATGGGCGCACCAGCCTTTCATGTCATTCGGAAACCTTTAGCCAAAACAGCCCTCGAAGCCAGTATTCAAGGAATAGGAAGTAACAGCATAGAAGAAAAGCCGATTCGCATCACGAAAAAACCCCTCACCGGCGATGCACGTAGTTTTATAGATACCACCCCCACCCCCGGCATTCCTTATGCGTATGGCATTTTGGCCTTGGAATCGGATTCAACAGAAGTGGCAGTGGCCCAATCAGAAATTGCACAGGCTACCTGGGTGGATAACCCACCTACATTACCTGTATCCGATTTAACTACAGAAGCGCACCCCGAAGGTATCGAACTTTCTTGGTCTCCCATCCGTGATGCAACAGGTTATTTAATTTTTCGCTCTATTAAAAATGGAGCTGAAGGCTTCGAATTGGCACAAAATCGCATGTCGGATACGCTCTGGGTGGATAAATCAGACTTTATCAAGCCGGGTTATCCCATTTGGTATCGCATTGTAACGGTAGATGGGCGAGGGATTGAAGGCAAACCTTCTATCGCTGTTGCAGGAATGAGCGGCAAGGCAGCAAAGCCCCAAAAACCCTCCTTTATCCATGCCACGAAAAAAACCGAAGGCGTAGAAGTGATGTGGGACCCTCCTTTTACCCGCACGATGAGCAGTTTTATCCTACAACGCAATACAGGGGCTGGTTTTATAAATTTAAAAGAGGTTTCAGCCGATTCTAGCTACCTTTATTTAGACCAAAGCATGAAAGGCAAAGCAACATATCGGGTACTTTCTAAATCCGCAGAAGGGGTATTAAGCGAACCCTCCGCAGAAATCGCAGTGGATAATACCCCCGCGCCGCCTGTCCTAAAGACTTACTCGCCTAAAAATGTGGTTGCAGCAAATGACAAAGGCAAAATCCGCGTGGCTTGGAAACCAGATGGCTTTGTAGAATCTTTCCGCATTTTACGTTATTCCAGTAAAAACCCCACTGTTGAGACCATCGCGCAACTCGCTGGCTCAGCAACGGAGTATGTGGATAGCAAGACCCAGAGTGGCGTGACGTATTATTATCAGATCGAAGCCATTGGCCCTAATATCAGCATAAAAAGCAAACTTGTTTGGGTGCAGCGCTAAAGGCGTAAACTTCTCTGGATCCGAGACCAAACAAAAGAGTTTAATGGAAGAACCTGTTTTTAATCTTCCACGTGTACCGTATTTTATTACTGTTGATCCATGTCCCAAAACAGCAGGTTTACGTTTAGGGAAAGTTTTACTACCTGTTCCAGTTTGATTAAAACCAGCAATTACATGCGTTTAATATTTTTAAACGGTCTTATAATGAGCCTCCTTGTATTGATGGGTTGCCAGCAAGAGGAGAACATAGGCAATATCAAAACAATACCTGCTGCTTCGGTCGTTTCTTTAGCGACAGACCATGTTCGTCATAATCCTGCCGACACAATTTCGGTGATAGGCGTGGGTGACATAATGCTCGGTACCAATTTTCCAGCTGGTTTTTTGCCCCCTAATGACGGAAGGGACTTACTTAAACCCGTTCAACACTGGTTACAAGACGCCGACCTTACGTTTGGGAACTTAGAAGGTGTGATCCTGACAGGTGAGGGGCAAATGAAAAAATGTAGCAATCCTGCATTGTGCTACGCTTTTAAATCGCCAGATCACTACATAGAATATTTTGTAGAAGCGGGTTTTGATCTCCTGAGCATTGCCAACAACCATGTGGGGGATTTTGGCGATATCGGACGGCAAAATACCGTCCGTCAATTGGAGAAAACACCACTCAAATTTGCCGGACTCCTCAGCCATCCCAGCACCAGTTTTGAACAGGATGGCGTCAAATACGGCTTTGCAGCCTTTTCTCCCAATAACGGGACCGTTAACATCAATGACATTCCCAATGCAAAACGTATCGTAGCAGCACTTGCCGAAAAGAATGACGTGGTGATTGTCTCTTTCCACGGTGGTGCAGAAGGTGCCCGTAAACGAAATATCACACGAGAAAACGAGCTATTCGTTGGTGAGAACCGAGGTAACCCTTATGCGTTTGCTCGCGCAGTCATTGACGCCGGTGCGGATATTGTTTTTGGGCACGGCCCACACGTTACCCGTGCGGTTGATCTTTATAAGAACCGCTTTATTGCCTATAGTTTGGGTAATTTTGCCACATATGGCCGCTTTAACCTAAAAGGTGTTTCCGGAATGGCACCCATTATCAAGGTTTTTGTCAATAAAAAAGGCGAATTCCTATCTGCCCGTGTTTTCTCTATCAAACAAATCGGCGAGGGCGAACCCGTACCAGATCCTGACCATGGCGCACTCCGAGAAATCCAAACCCTTACCCAACAAGACATTCCTGAGGCTCCTATCCAAATCGGGGACGATGGGGTCATCCGGAAAAACTAAACACGCCTGCACCTATAATTGCATGACTGCCTCTTTTCAAGACAAGACCTTTCACAGCAACGACTTTCCAGATGGTCGAATTCGTGGCCAATTTGAAAATTGTCAATTTATGGAATGTTCCCTTCCGAATGCCACGCTTTCCGGTGCCGAATTCTCTGATTGCACCTTCGAGAACTGCGACCTGAGTATGGCCCAACTGAATGGAACAGTCTTTCGGGAAACCCGATTTATTGCCTGTAAGATGTTGGGAATGCCGTTCGACATGTGCAACGACTTCTTGCTCTCTTTTGGTTTCATAAACTGTAAACTTGACTTCTCATGCTTTAACGGCCTTGTGATCAAGCAAACTGTTTTTGATGCGTGTAGTCTTGAAGGCGCCTTTTTCCTCAAAACCAATTTAGAAAAGTCCGTATTTAAAAACACCAACTTAGCTGATGCTGCTTTTGAACACACACATCTTGCAGGAGCAGACTTCCGGTCTGCACATCACTTTTCGATTGATCCGGAACAAAATTACCTTAAAAAGGCACGTTTTTCGTCGGACAACCTTGCCGGACTCTTACGAAGATATGATCTGAAAATCAATTAAGGCCCCGCAAATGAGGCCCTACCGATTAACCGCCAGCCGCCGATGTATAACAACTCGTCCTTGCACCAATCGCAGAAAATAGAATCCATTAGGCAGCCCATCAACGGTGAAAGGCACTTTTTGTACACCTGATGCCATCACACCCTCATACAGCGTCTTTTGTGTACGTCCTAAGACATCCACAATACTTAATCGGACATATTGGCTTTTGGGTAATGCTAGTTCAACGCTTGCCATACGTCCAACAGGATTCGGATAGGGCATTCCAAGCATAAACCATGTAGGCGACTCATCGGTTATGGCCGTACTGGGGTGATAACCAAATGCGCCAACGGTGGAGCGGGCGAAACGGCCATTGCCGTCGTAATCTCCCCAAACCCCGTTCGAGAGGTTTCCAGCGGGGATTGCTGGCGTCGTGGGCGCATCCCCTCCCTGAAAATCGGGGATAGATTGCGCTGTATAAGTGGCTATATTACCAGTTGGAACCGGATGAAAATCTCCACCGGAAGCCTGTATCAAGTCGGGTTCAAAGACATTAAATACATTCTCTGACAACAACTGCGTTTCGTTGCAGGTTGGGTTGGAGGGCGTACACCCGTCACTGCCTCCACCGATCCCAAGGGCATGGGTAGGGGGGCCATTCCAAAATATATTCCCTTTTATATGAAGATTGGCATCGGTTATAGCAGGACTAGGGATATTGCTACCCGAAGGCGGCGTGACTGGGCCATGTATTGCCAAATGTTGCCATTGCGATTGAAACCCTAAAGGATTGTAGAATAGGTTGTTGTAAATAAAAACGTTACGATTTGGAATGAAATTAAAGGAAGGGTCGTATCCCCATCCTCCGGCTGTGCGATTGGCATTGCACTTGACGGTATCCCCATCACAACTCCGTCCGCCAAAAACTACTTCTAAAACATGAGATCGGGAACCAACCCGATAAGCGGTATTGTGTGCCATCAAAATATTGTATCCACCATTCACACCCAGTCCTGCCCCCTCCGTATCATGTATTATGTTATTGATAATTTTGATATCGTAGGCTTCATAGTGTAACCAAGGGGATACCATAAACTCAAATCCCGTACCTTGTCCTGCGGTAATGCCCCCTGTACCACAATCATAGACTTCGTTGGCCTCGACGGTGAACTGCGCAGAACCACCTTTCAGGTACAAACACCAATCTTGCGCATTATGGATTTTATTCCGGAAAATATGCCCGTATTGTACCGCCACTAAATCTACGGCATTGTCATCAGCGCCCGAAATGTCGTTGTCTTCGATATAAATGTACTGGGATTGATTAATCTTCAAGGTCTCATGAGCTGCCTGACTTCCATTTGAAGCAGATTTTAAAAAGTTATTTCGAATCAAACCATATCTTACTTGTTCAAAGTGTAAGACGTCTCCTGGTGGATCTGGAATAATTTGTAAATCCATTAAATACAAATAACGGCAATCAAAGATATTCAGGTCGCCTTGTAGCGTCACCGTTCCTCTGCCTTGAGCAGCTTGAATGATTACTGGAAAGGCATACGTCCCATACTTTTTTTCCATGTAATTCGGCATACTCGCTTCAGGATACGTTCCGGGCAAAAGTTGGATCCGGTAACCAATGGTCAAGGGGGTGGATGTCGGAATACGATTCCAAGCAGCTGTCAATGTACGAAGCGGCGCCACCGATGTACCCGCAGCGGCATCGTTGCCCAAAGGCGACACAAAGATCTCTTGAACAAGAGGGTTTCCAATGGTATATACAGAAGTTTGGGCATGAGTTAATGGAATTTCCAGCATTAGGAAAACCCATAAAACAAGAAAATTCTTTGGGTACAAGAGCATTTTCATAACTGATCGTGATTGAATGACGGGAGGTTTTTTTGGGTAAAATATCTTATGTCTATTTAAAACATATTACCAACAAGTATAGATGAAGGGCATAGGTTTTGTAAATTTGGATATATTTTTGATATAAAAATTCAAAATATAAAAGCACTCAATGTCACTGCCGAAAGCTCTGAACAAGTTTAAACCTATAAAGTATTACGATTTCTTTTACGAAAACAGATCGGTATAATGAAAAAAAAGAAAGTGGTAATCGGGTTTTTTGAACCTCTTGCCCAGAAAAAACACAAACCTCATGTGAGGCATTTACCCTATGGCCCCAGTATTTTCTTCTTGCGCTTCGAAAGACACACGTACTACCTTGCTAATCCCCATTTCTTGCATGGTAATGCCGTACATTCGGTCGGCAGCCTCCATTGTTAATTTATTATGTGTCACCAAAATGAATTGCGTGGTGTCGGAAAATTGGCGGATCAATCGCATGAAGCGTTCAATATTTGCATCGTCTAACGGTGCATCCACTTCATCAAGAATGCAAAAAGGCGATGGTTTTACCAAATAAATGGCAAAAAGAAGTGCAATGGCCGTAAGGGTTTTTTCGCCCCCTGAAAGTTGAGAAATACCAGAAGGTTGTTTGCCACGTGGTTTGGCTACAATCTTTATCCCTGCCTCTAACGGATCTGCATCATCCAAAAGTAGTTGTGCAGTATCACCCGGATTAAAAAGACCTTCAAAAAGAGATTGAAAGTGACGGTTAATTTCGGCAAACGTTTCGTTGAAGCGTCGTGTTGCGGTTTGATTGATCTCCTGTATCGTTTCGAGTAGCGTGTCTTCGGCAGACTTTAGGTCTTTTTGTTGGCCCTCAATAAAGGATAGGCGTTCTTTTTCCCGTTCATAATCCTCTAAGGCCAGTTCATTCACCGCACCAAGGGAACGGATCTTTTGGCGGAGTTCTGCCACTTCTTTCTTTGCCGATACTTCGTCTATCTCATCGTTGACGACCGGAATTTCTCCGGTAGCCCCCTCGGACGGAGGCAACTCCAACCCCAATTCGTCCAAGGTACGTTGGATCAATGCATCAAGGCGAGTATTGCGTTCCGCCAATTGCACTTCGATGCGGCTTTCTTCTCGTTGAAAATCATCCCTTTTTCGTCGTACTTCGCGGATTTGCGCCTCATCGGCGGCAATGGCCCCACGTGACTGTACCACATTCAATTCCGCTTCGTGAATAACCTCATCCTGTTGCGTTTTTTGGGTGTACCAGATGGCCAGATTGGCCTCTAATTGTTCTTGTAAGATTATAGCGGCATCTTTATTTTTTTGCACCTGCCCAATCTCATCCTGTCGGTTTTGTGTTCGCCGACGGAGCATTTCAGCCTCCTCTTGTTTTCGGCGAAGTTCATTTTTTAGGTTTTGGGCGTGGTTTTCGGCCTGAATGGCTCGAATATTGGTTTCGTTCAGTGTTTGCGCGGCCATGCGTTGTTGGGCTTCTGCGGTTTTAAAAACCAATTCAGCCGCTTGGCGTTGTACCTCAGTCTCTCCTGTTTGTACCTGAAAAACGCGAACCAATGCTTCTTTTTCCGTATGCTTATTCCGAATTTCTGCCGACTCGACCCGCAATAATTCGACTCGCGCAGTCAATTCTTGCGCACGTTTGGCCGATGCCAAGTGCTCGAATTGCGCACGCTCACTCGCTTTTTCTACTTCGGTTTGTTGTCGTTCCGCTTTTTGCAACCCTAACCGTAAAAAGGGTAAGTTTATCCTTGCCAGTTCATCCCGAATTTGTCGGAATTGCCCCGTTTGGACCTGTTTTTGCTGCTCTAAAACCTGTAACTCCTCGTGTGCCTGTGCCAAACGCTCACGCCTTCCGAGTCGATTGGCCGTTGCCGGTGCATGTTTTTTACTTCCTCCATGAAGGGTTCCGTTTGTATCCGCCCATTCGCCAGTTGGCGCCATAAAACGTAAATATGGCCCCTCTTCATCGGTTTTCAATGCCAATGCTTGCGCCTGCTCAAGTGATTCAACGAGAAAGACATTTCCCAGCAATACCTGAGCCAATGTATAATAGACTGGTGCGGCCCGAATTACGGAGACAGCTGGCAACGCTCCATCCACTGTGGGTGATGTAACCACCTCCTTTGGCAATCGGTTGAGCAACAAAAAGTCAGAACGGCCCTTACCCTGCGACCTCAGTAGATCAATTGCCGCACCCGCCTCGGCTTCCGATGACACCACAAAACATCCTGCAAATTCTCGTAAGGCGGCATCTATCGCAACCTGATAGGCCACATCACATGCCAAGATATCCGAGACGGTTAAGGGCGGCGAAGCACTCCAATCGGTTTTTTTGGCCAAAAATTGCACCGCCTGAGAAAATTCCTCGTAACTCGCCACCAAGTTTTCCAACAACTTAACTTCTGCTCCTAAGGCCGATGCCTTTTGCTCGGTTATACGGAGCATTTGTTGTGCGTCATTCAGGGCTACCGTTTTTAACTCGTGTAGTTTTTCTCCTTCAGCAAGAAGCATGTGGGCACGTTCCGTGGCTTTTTGGGCTTCTTCAAGCGATTCCGCAACCCACTGTGTTTTCTCGAACAACGAAATCTGGCTTTGTTGATACGCTTGACGGTCTTGCTCCAAACGTGCGACCTCGCCTTCCATCAGTTCCAATTTATTCGTTAGACGCCCCAACTCCGCTTGCAAAAAAGAACGTTCTTGGGTAACCTTACGCTCCGCGCTCCGTAATCCCTCCAGTTCCTGTAACGCCTGCTCATATCCAGCCTGTGCGTCTTGTTGTTTTTTTTGCGCCTCAACCCGTTCACGCGCCTGCTCTAAGGACGTTTCTAATGCGGTTCCGAGTGCTATAGACAACGAATCTACATGCTTAACAAGTTGTCCATGCCGCACATCAGCTTCTACGACCTCGTGTTTTAACCGCGAAAGGGCGCGTTGGGCTTGTGTATGGCGCTCCTTTTCCACACGCAGATCCGCTTCGGCTTTACGGATTACATCCAAATGTGCTGCCCGTTCTTGTTGTAAATCAGCTAAACTCGTCTCCAAATGGGTTAGATAAAGGCGGTGCTGTTCTACTTGGGCTTCAAATGTGATCAACTCCCCCTGAAGGGCTTCTAAAGTATGTTCTACGTCTAATTTTCGTGCCGCAAATTGCGCAATTTCTGTTTGCAGACGCCCAAACTCCCTTAAGGCCAATTGGGTTTCCAACTCCGTAAACCGGTCTCTAAACTGTTTGTATTTGCGGGCTTTTCCCGCCTGATTTGCTAAGGAGCGCACCTGACGCTCTAATTCGTCCACCAAGTCTTGGACACGTGCCAGGTCTTGTTGTGTGCTTTCTAACTTTTGTAACGCCTGTTTCCGTCGAGTCTTATATTTTGTAATACCTGCCGCTTCCTCAAAGAGCCGCCTACGTTCGGTTACACTTTCCGACAAGATTTCCTCAATCATTTTTAACTCAATCACCGAATATGCACCAGCTCCCATCCCTGTATCCATAAACAAATCGGTGATGTCTTTCAAGCGGCACAACACATTGTTCAGCAAATACTCCGACTCTCCGCTCCGGTAAAGCCGTCGAGTAATCACTACTTCACTGTATTCTAAAGGCAAAATACCGCGGTTATTTTCGATATGTAATGATACTTCTGCCAAGCCCAAGGCCCGGCGCTTGGTCGTTCCGTTAAAAATAACATTGTCCATCTTTTCGGAACGCAAGGCCCGCGCCCGTTGT
This sequence comes from Bacteroidetes bacterium UBA2364, assembly GCA_002344075.1. GTDB lineage: Bacteria > Bacteroidota > Rhodothermia > Rhodothermales > UBA2364 > UBA2364. Next base: position 916 of record DDTM01000096.1, on the reverse strand, counting down.
TCACCCAAAACCCAACGAACGGCATCAATTACATTCGACTTCCCACAGCCATTTGGGCCTACAATGGCCGTAATACCCGGATGATAATGAATCTCGGTCTTTTGAGCAAAACTCTTAAAACCGTGTAAGGTTAACCTTTTTAAATACATAGCGATATTTAGCGGAAGCAAACAAGCCCGTAAAGATACGGCTCTCAACTCTTCGAAGGCGTGAAAAATACTCAAGTACCAGACAAGTTTGCATACGCAAAGGCAAATCATCGGGCATGATGCACCATATCACAAAAAACAACTAATATAACTCTTTCGTAAAATACATCTGGCATTCTACCATCGTATTATTTACGCTTTAGCTCTGTATAAAAAGATCTATTCCCTATTTATCAACGGTGTATTTCAAAACTTCCCAAATTATCTCGTGAACGCCTCTTTCACATTTTACGCCGATCAAATGGGTTCTCACATCATTGTCGTCCCTACACGGAGCTTTAATAAGGTGGTTGTGCTTGGTTTTCTATTGCGATATCGCCCCTATGGGTTCTATTATGATGTCGCTTCTACGGTGCTTTTCTCAGCGGTAAGTAAAGCATTCACCAAATCTAAGGTACGTCGTATGTCTGATTGGTATTTTTGAAATGCACCCATTTATTGGTAATTTTGTAAAAATTAATGTTTAAATTTTCGGTAGTGGAAATCTATAGTTGATGTTCTATGTGTGTTCGAGATTATAAAAGTATGCCCAAAGTTTAAAATGTAAGTTTAACATATACTCTTTTTTTGAAAACGAAAGGGTTTTGCGTACTAAACGGCTGAATCGTTGTCGAATGGTATTGTTCAAGCGTTCTACATGAGCCGTTTCTCCTGTTTCTTTCCCCACTTGTTGATGCCTGGTGTCAGGAATGCAATTATACGCCCGC
>DDTM01000095.1 GCA_002344075.1 Bacteroidetes bacterium UBA2364 | reverse complement strand
TGGCAGACTACAATTGGGTGCAGCTATCATGTTCCAACCTGCTTCTAAGTCGGCGTGACAGGTCGTCACGGGCGTACCAGAGACCGCAGTGGTCGCAATAGCTGAAGACTTCAACCAATACGCTTTACAGGTCTCTAAAATCGCTTTGGGGACATAATGCCCACCTTCTCGTGCATTAAGCGTATTGGCAATCGCGGTATTAAATACCATTGTGGGTGCAGGATTCTCAATGGAAACAGGCATGGAAACCATGTTCCAGTCTGCACGTAGTGCATAGTTGACCATTGCAAATCCTGTACTTCCACCTGATACCACCATACCTTGACGGTTGCCATTGAGGTCGTAGGTATAAGCAATGGTTTTGCCCGAAGGATATTGCACCCGCTCTAAACGATTCTGGGTGTCATAGGTATATTGGATGCTACCACTTTGTGCAAAAAGGCAGAAAGGCATCAATAAAATAGTAATTACGATAATTTTAGGAACACTCATTTAGTTGTTTTTTTGTAAAATTTATATGGATACATTTCAGGAAATGTATAGACTATTTTTATAATCTAAATTTATAATTTTAAATACTTTTGTACGAAAATAGTAGATACATTATCATCTTATATTGTATTTTTTAAAAAAAGTGGCGATATCTTTTCCCATTTTACTGTACTTAAAAGCATTACCCATCCCTGTTTTACGATCAAGATAATTCCAAACTTTTGATAACTGCTTATCAGTAAATTCTGCAAACTTTTGCGCTACTATAATACCATTGGATTTAATTATCGGAGCATTTAATCCATAAATAATTGGGACATATATACCAACTGCATTAACAGTGACGGTATAGATATATTCGTCTGCTTTTTCGATAGCAATTTCTGTAACTATTTTTTGCAATTCATTACTACCAATTCCATCAACATACATGGAACATCCTAATCGTCGAATCGAGTCCAAATCACCTAACATCTCAAAGTCAACAACTTGTTTTATAACTCCCTTTTTACTTAGTACACTAACAATTTTATCATAAGAAGATGTAAACGTTGCATCAATAAATTCATTTTGTGATATTTCGATACCATTACTCCGCCTTGCGCAAATTGTTAGCGTTTGCTCCCCCTCTGGGTCAATTCCCATAATGGGGTTATTGTCTGCATACGGGTACAGATTGGCGTGCCAAATGGGGTCTTCGCTTAAAAATCGTCCTGTGGTGTCGTTGTAGTAGCGGTTGCGCATAAAGTGTATGCCCTTACCTTCATACTGCACGCCTTGCTTGCCCACATATAAGAAGGGTTGGCTATCGTTGGCAGGTTCTTGGCGTTGTACTACTTCTCCGTAGGGGGCATATTGGTATTTATGGGTTATGGTGGCATTGGCATCTGTTAGGGCAATGGTAGAGCCTCTAAAATCGCCATGGTAATAGTGGGTTGTGCCATCGGGTTTTATACGGCTTATCAAGCTCAATCCATAAACGTAATAGGCTTTGGGGGTGTAATTGGCATCGGTTTCTACCAAAACATTGCTCATGCCCAAAATATCCAAGATGTATTTGGTAACTACGCCATTTTCGGTACGGCTTCGGCGGTTTTTAAGTCCGTCGTAGGTATATTGGACATTCCAACCTGTAGCGTTCATGCTTAAAGGCATATCTTTATCGTCGTAGCTTACTTGCAGGGCAGCAACTTGTGTCAGTGCGCCATTGTTGTCATGGGTAGTGGTACTTCCGTTTAGGGTGGCAAGTACGTTGTTGTTAAACGTTGCGGCTTGGGTTTGGTTGGTCAGGGGTGGCTCTGCGCCCAAAGGCTCGTTTACGGTTACGCTGGTGTGCTGCCCCAATTTATCTAAGGTAAAGCTGTAACTTGTAATAGGAGCGCTACCGCTTTTTGCTGTGCTTATGCTGGTGTTGCGTCCTGCGGTATTGTAGGTGTAAGTGGTCATTACGCCATTGGGTAACTCTTCGGTTTTTAATCTGCCATCGGGGTAATAGGTATAGGTTGTTTGCTTGTTATTCCAATCGGTTACATTTTTAAGCCAGTTGTTGCGGTAATAGGTGTAGCGCACCACTTTGTTGCCAGGGTAGGTCATCGTTAATACGTTTCCGTTGTTGTCATAGCTATAAGTAACCGTTTGCCCGTCATAGCTTACACTGGTGGGACGTTTTTGGGCATCATATCCCATGGTAATGCTTTTGCCCTCTTTGGTAATGGTTTGTAGGGTGCCATCTGCATAGTAGTTATATGTTGCATAGCCATCGCTTAATACCTTGCCTTCATCATCATAGTCATGGATAAAGGTTTTGCCATTAGGGCTGGTATAAGTTTTAAGCACGCCCTCCAAATACGTCCATGAGCGGGTTTTGCCATTAAAGATTTGTTCTTTTAAGCGGTCAAGGGCATCATAATTTAGGGTTGTAGTTTGTTGTAAGGCATCTCTAATCCAGCGAAGGTTATCGTTTTTGTCATATCCATAGGAAGTAGTTGCGCCTCCAAATTCTTCTCTTGTAACATTATCATTTTCATCATACGCAACGGTGGTTATTTGCCCTAATGGATTTGTGCTACGTTCTGGGCGGCTTACCCCATCATAGGTTGTTTGGGTGCTAATGCCTTCGGGCAAGCTAACCGTTTCTACATTTCCATATTGGTTATAGGACAAAGTAGTTGTAATTCCTGCGGCATTGGTTATGACATGCGCTAAACCATTGGGGTAGTAACTTGTACGGGTTTGGTAGCCTTCTGCATCGGTTACCGTTTCTGGGTTCATACGCCCATCGTAGGTAATAATGGTTTTAAAGCCATTGGCATCTGTAATTTCACGTGGAAATATCTCATCTTGATAGGCAATAGTTGCGCTCAACCCATTCCAACTACTAGATGTTGGATTGCCTTTGGTGTTGTAGCCCACGGTTGTTGTACCCAGTTGCGAGTCTGTAATGGTCGTCGGCAAGGTAGGGTCAGCTGCATGATTATAGCTTAGTCCTACGTTATGTCCATTAGGACCTGCATAGGTTTTCAGGGTATTGTTCTTGGCATACTCGGTGGTATAGGTTGTTGTTTTATCGCCTATTTTTTCTGTAACCGTAGAGCGTAAGAACGCTGTAGGATTGTTGTATTGGGGCTGAAAGTTGATAGTGGTCTGCTCGCCATTTGAGCTAACACTTTTGGCTTTCCGGTTTAAATCGTACTGGGTGGTAATGACATTTCCTTCGGGCAAGGTAACAGATTTCAAGAGATATGCCTCTAAGTCCGTTCCATAGGCATAAGTCGTTGTATAAGCCTTTGCATCGGTAAAAGTACCTACTTGCCTAGAATTTACATCATACCCAATATTCACCTGCCGATTGATGGGGTCTGTAACCCGTATTAATTTGTTGTTTTGATAGGTAAAGCTCAATTTACGCCCAGAAGGTACAACCACCTCACTTAGGTTACGGAGGGTGAGGGTTCTATTGCCAATATTTTTTGTATAAGGTGTTGCGTTATAGTTTAGGGTTAAAGTGTTGTTGTTTCGGTCTTTAATAGAGATTAGCCAAAAGGGATTCGTTCCGCCATCTATGCGTTGGAACGTATAGATTTCACGAGTCGGCGTGGTTAAAGTTGCCACATTTCCACTTATACTAAGTTGGTCATAAACGCCTTCAGTTTCAGGTTGTAGGGTATCTGTTCTATAGTTTATCATAGAAGTACCGCCCCAATTCACAATATAGCGGTCATCATTAGAAGACGTTGCTTCATTGCCCAAACTATGGTAGATATACGCCATATAATTATGAGACCACCCTTTGCCCAATGGTTCTATTGCAGTCCATTCGGCAGGCATTTCCGTTAGATACGAGTTGTACTCCATTTCAAAAGAAAGTGCAAAGCCAATATCAGGGATATTAAATGCCGATTTTGCATAGGTGTTAAAATTGCCTTGTGCTAAATCGGGCGCACTGTGCATGGTTTGAGGGGTAACATTATTTGGGATGAAATAATTGGCAAGATTATTTAAGTCTGCTGTGGAGGGTTTTGGTGCGGTTGTTGTAGCTTCTATCATTCGCTTGAGGATGATAAAAGCATCACCTCGCATCAAATTGGTATTCGGTTCAAAATTAGTATTGGCACTGGAAACCAAACCTAAAGATTTTGCTTTATCAATGTATCGAACCATATCCGTCGTAAGCGGGACATCAGCAAATGGTGGTGTACTTACGGTTGTACTGGGCGCAATCCGCCAGCCCTCCATGAACACCTTTAAAGCATATTGTCTTGGGATATTTTGGACGGGAAAAAAGTGCGTCCGATCACGGGTAAAAGGAGATATTCCGTCTCCATATTCTAAGTAAAGTAATGCTTTGGCATACCGATGATAACCCGTGTTGGTGTTTTGCAAATCGGTATAAGGTGAAGGGAAGTTATCAGTTGGAGAAGCGGTCGTAGGACTTCCCCAAAGCGCAATGTATAAGATTTTGGCGAGGTCTTGCCTTATAATTGGCGCATTCGCTTGAATCGTAGCACCTGCGGCAGGGCAATCCACAATAGCGCGTTGAATTAGAAATAATGCCGCTTCTTTCCATGAGGCATTCGCTCCATTTGCAAAAAGAGGATCACTATCTATCGTCGCACAAACCGAAGTCTGGGAAAACCCGAAATATGGACTATAAGCTTCTTTCATCTCTGATTCATTGCTGTTCCATATTTCGACTTTCATGCGGTAATCCGTTCCGCTTAAAGGTTGCCCACCTACACTTGAAGGCACTGTCCATAAATAGTTAATCGCTGTAGAGACCGTTTTAGGTGCAACTTCTCCAACGAGACTACTTCCTTTGAAAAGACTAATTCGATATTTAGCCTGATTCGATGATTGCCAACTAATGGGCAGTGTATCATTTGCCTTGTATATGATACCTGAAGGCGGTTGTGTAACGCCAACAAGGGTCAAATTGAAAGGAGCATTTATGGTTACTGTTCTAAAAGCCTGCTCTCCATACCATGTGCCATTGATTCTCCATCGAGCTTCTAATTGAAATGTACCTGTGGTTGAAAATGTTCGTGTTTTGTTATAGGTATAAGTGCTTCCTGGACTTATAGATATATTGTTCTCAAAGGCATATTCGTCTTGTACAATGCCGTTTTTTATAATAGCTACGGTTAGATCTGAAACGACACCTGTTGCTGTGCCAGTATTGCGTAAACTAAAACTTACACCTACATTTTGCCCGGTGTTGGCTGTTGTTGGACTAACCGTCAATGCTGCCGACTGGGATATGACCGAACTTAAAGGAGGGGCTACACTAATAGACCAATATTGGGAATATGTTGTACTGCCTCCTGCTTGACTAACCTTATAACGGTATTGATAAGTGCCACTCAACTCAAATGTTTTATTGACTAAACCAAATGTGCCTGGAAAATCTCCAGCCATTTCCGTCATGGGTAAACTTACGGTTGTATTATCGGGTCTAATAAACTCAACGGATACTTGATAAGCAACTCCACTGATGCCGCCAGAAACCGTAGCAAAAAAGTTATGCTGACTTGCATTTTGAACCGCACCCGTATTGGGTGAAACAATATTTCCGTTAATTGTAAGCGGTGGTGTATTTATGGTTACTGTTCTAAAAGCCTGCTCTCCATACCATGTGCCATTGATTCTCCATCGAGCTTCTAATTGAAATGTACCTGTGGTTGAAAATGTTCGTGTTTTGTTATAGGTATAAGTGCTTCCTGGACTTATAGATATATTGTTCTCAAAGGCATATTCGTCTTGTACAATGCCGTTTTTTATAATAGCTACGGTTAGATCTGAAACGACACCTGTTGCTGTGCCAGTATTGCGTAAACTAAAACTTACACCTACATTTTGCCCGGTGTTGGCTGTTGTTGGACTAACCGTCAATAGTGATGATTGAGTAATGTTGGGCTGTAAGGTAGTTGCCGTAACGGTAAACGGACCTATTGACAATCCTGGAAGCCCAGTATTTTTGATGTAATAGCTTCGAGAGCCAGATGTAAAGGGTAATGTATAAGTGTCTGTTACTGTCGCCCCCCCAGAATACGTTTTGGATTTGATATATGCGGAATCCCACAAGTCCATGCTTCCTGTTGTAAAAGAGGTTGCATAACTATTGTCACAGACACTTAAATTTGACATCTTTCTAACGGTATAAGTCAAAGTAGAGCCTGAAATACTCATATCCACCTTGAGGCGAGCAATATTGCTGTAGTTCCCGCACAATGTAGTGGTACTCAATGAATAGCTTGTCTGTTGCGCATTTACCTGCACTGTATAGAGCAGCGCAAATAGCACGTGGAGACATACGTATTTTATGATGATGTTGTATTTCATGGTACAGAGTTTTAGAAACTTTACTTTCATGATCGTTAAATCTATATCAGCGCGTTTAACCATCCATCACACTGTTTAGCACACCTAATGCTGCTGGGAACATACTCCATGAAAGAGAAATAGTATTTGATGCTTTGGGGATAAAAACTTATTCACTTGTTGGATCTAAAATGGACAAACTTCGAACAAAAATGGACAAGTTTTCCAAGCTTTACCCTTGACTGCACACAAAAAAAGCACCTCTACGCGATAGAAGTGCTTTTTTCAGTTAAAGGACGGGCATAAAGTGATTACGTCGTTTGCATTTTTTTGACCTTGCTGGGGTTATATCCGAACTGTTTTGTGAAGTCTTTGGTAAAGGTCTCATGGTTTTCATAGCCCACTGCCAAGGCAACGTCTTGAACCCGCGCATTGGGGGCAGCCAAGAGGCTTTTGGCGCGTTCGAGGCGGAACGTGCGCATTAGGATGAGCGGAGAGGGAAGTCCGTTCTTTTTCAGTTCCTTCGTCAATACATCCCTGTCTATGTTCAGGGCTTGGCATAATTGGGGTACTTTAAACGTAGATTCATGGCATCTTTCTTGGAGCAGGGCGTCAATTTTTTCGATCCACTCGCCTGCTGGCGAACCTTTTTCGAGTACGATCCCGCCTACCATGAGTTGTTGCTGATACTGTGCTTTCCTTTGGGCATCGCGCTTCAATACATTTTCAATGCGGAGCAAGAACTCTTCTCGGGCAATCATTTTGTCGCAGTAGTCTTCTACTTGTCCTTTTATTGCCTCTAAGCGGCTTTCGTCTGTTCCACGTGCCGTCAGCATAATGATGGGGAGTAACGCCGTTTTGGGGTCTGCTTTGATCTGGGTGAGCAATTCGATGCCATTCATATTAGGCATCATATAATCTGTAATCACCAAATCAATATCGGGATGCTGTTGGATCAACGGCAGGGCTTGTTTACCATTGCTTGCTTCTAAGACATGATAATGCTCCGCTAAAAACCGTTTCAACAGTTGTCGTATTTGGAATTCGTCTTCTACCAAAAGAATGGTGCGTTTGGGTGCGCCTTCGATGCGCCCTTCTTCTTCATGCTCACCATCCCCTTCATGGTCTTGGAGCAGTTCTTCTTGCAACCATCCGCCCCAAGTAGGTCTTTCAAGTGGCGTTGCCGCATTGGCAGGGATGAACGGCAGCGACACCGTAACGGTTGTGCCTTCTGTTTCTACACTGTGAATGTGGATGCTTCCTTTTTGTAAGATTACCCAGTTTTTGACAATTGCCAAGCCTAAACCTGTTCCTGCGGTTTGGGTTTGAACTTGGGTGCCTCGATAGAAACGGTCAAAAACATAAGGTCTTTCTTTTTCAGGAATCCCAATGCCTGTATCTTTGACTTCAAAGACGATGCGATCTTGTTCTAATTTCACTGCAAACGTTACAAATCCTTGTGGAGGTGTAAATTTCAGCGCGTTTTCGAGGATATTCTGCGTAATTACTTCAATGCCTTTGGGGTCTAAGCAAACAGCTAAGGTTTCTTGCGAAGGCACAAAGCGTAGTCGAATGCCTTTTTGTTGGGCAAGCGACTTAAAAGGCGTAACAATATGATCCTCTAAATACTGGATTAGTTCAAAGTTGATGGGTTCTACTTTATTGGCTTCTACAAAATCGTCATGCAAACTCGCCATTGTTTGATCCATAAACCGCGCCAAACGCCGCGTTTGCATCAATACGTTTTGGACATCGTCATATTGGATGGGGGCATTCGTTTTTCCTGCCTTTTCCAAATGGGCTTCCATCGTCCATTTAATGGTGCTTAGCGGCGTGCGAATATCATGGTTGATTTGGGCTAAGAACTCACTTTTGGCACGGTCTATATCTTCCAAACGTTGATTTGCTTGTTCAAGGTCAGTGGTTCTCGTTTGCAAATCGGATTGGGTTCGTTCTAAGCGCTTGTTTACGTGTCGCAGATCATTTGCTTGCGTTTCGAGTTGATCTTTTTGCTCAATGAGTTCCACTTCATGCTGCTCTTTCTTTGCTACCAATTGTGCTAACTTCTCGCCATTGTTTCGATACCAAACGAGTCCTGATACAAGCAGCCCTCCTCCTAAAACAAGAATAAAGGGTATCCAAATGGTTTCATACCAGTATTTTGGAATTTGTATATCTAAATGCGTTTCTTCCTTACTTCCATATATTTTGAAATCTATTCGGTGATCCCCACCCGGCAAATGTGAGATGTTCAACTTACCATTCAACGTTGTAGGAATCCAAGTACCTTCCTCGCCGCCAATGCGATATAAAAGCATGGAAGAATATGCACTTCCTTGTAGCTTATAATTGACGAGTAGATTATGATCCTTAACTTGATAATCGTTTATTACAATACGGCTTTCCATCTTGTTGGCAACACGTGGATCAATCACCGTAGTGCCTTTGACACAAGGTAGCCAAATCCGCCCTTGATTGTCTTTAAAACCTGTATGGCTTCCGCCGCCGTTGCATTCTTTGCCCGCCATACCATCTTTTTCGCCAAAGAGCTGCGGCTCTAATAAGGTTTGAGGCTGAAAATTATTGAGTTGTTCATAAGGGATCATCATAATTCCTTTGTCGCCGCTAAACCAAAAGTTTTTGCGCTCGTCTTGCCAAATCGTCCAAACGACTTCAAAAGGAAATCCTTGTGCTTTACTAAATTTCTGTACAACCTTTCCGTTTTGAATCTTGTATAAGCCTCGCCCTTCAGTTCCTGCCCATATCGTACCGTTTTCCTCTACATACAAATCAGCAACTTTGCGACCTAAATCCATTTCTGTTTTTTTGAAAAAAGGTTGATTCGAAACGCTTTGTCCACCTTTATTTGAAACGAATACTTTACCTTTATTATTTCCGAGCCAAATTGTGCCATTTGGCGTTTCGATTATGGATCTAATTTGCCCTTCTAAAGACTGTACATAAGTCCAAGTGCCATTTTTCCATTGATACAAATTGGATATCATAGATTGAGAATCTTTGACACCAATCACCCATGTTCTGTTTTGTTTGTCTGTGTAAACCAACCTAAGCAGGGGTTCAGGTACATTGGATACAAGCTCAAATTGGTCTTGGTTTAATTGATATAATGAAGAATTCGCAATAACCCAAATTGTCCCAGGGTTTGGTTCAAAAACAACCCTAGGTTCATCTGTTATAGAAGGAAGCTCATATATTTTATAAGTGCCATCTTGTTTATACTGAACCACTTTTTTCATACGTAAATAAGGCACCCAAACCGATTGATCGTTCGCTTGAAATGCCCCAAAACTGAAGGGGTCGGTAATTGCGGGAGGAAGTGGTATTTGTCCTAAAATTTGAGGTTTAAACTGTAAAATATGTTCCCCCAGTACCGAAACCCAAATGCTTTTATCTTGTGCTTCTATAAAGTTATGAGGACCACTATCTCCTCTGGCGCCTATTGCCATTATACGCCATAAAGTATTTGGATTATTGGCTTTAGAGGTAATTAATTGGCTTATTACATATTGATCCTTCTTTGTGGGAAAATTCACCCATAAATTTTGTTCTGAATCGAAAAACACATGACCAAATGAATGAAATGATTTAATCGTTTCTATGTCTTCAGGTTGCATACTTAACCGTTCCCATTTTTGGGTATATTTCAGGACACCTTGCGCGGTCAATGCCCATAATGTTCCGTTTTTGTCTTCTAAAAGGTCCAAAACGATTGTATTTGATAGCTCTCGGGTAAATACGCCATTTGCACTATATTTTATCAACCCATGTTTTTGATCATTCATAAAATAGATGTTTTGTTTTTTATCCTGATATAATTTGTAACTATGTTTAGGATCAATGCGTGCATCCCAAATTCCTGAAATAATGGACTCATTGGGTAATACAATAATGAAAGCATGTGTTATATTTGGACCATCTCCTTTCTTAATTTGTATCCATAGTCTATCTTGCGCATCTAAGCAGAGCTGATTTCCGATCACTTCTGCTTCCCCGCCGTACATGTAAGGCTTTATATCTATTTTTTTAAGGATATTTCCCTCTCCGTTTAGGATATAGATATAAGAAGAGGTTACAACATAGCGACGGTTAGGGTTTGTAGAAATGCCACCAAATACCTTATTTCCTTCTAATTTGGTTTTTGTTTTTCCTTTTGGATTCAAACTTGCAAGGACTTTAATCGTCTTATTTTTGTATTCAAACACATCTCCGTCGGTTGTTCCCCAAAAAGATTCAGGATACGGTTGCTTGGAAAAATCGGAAATGAGTTTCCCTACACGCTCATTGTTTAATTCAGGTATGTCTTCTTGGTTAAAGGTTTCAACCTGTAAACCATCCATTCGTGTTAAACCAGCTACGGAAGTCCCCCATAGATATCCGTCTTTTGTTTGAAAGTGGAGCAATACTTGCCCAGAAGGTAGGTTATCCGAGATATCCCAAGTACGTTGGGTATATCCGTAATAGATGGACTGCCCCACAAGTAAGGGCGTACTGATTGAAATAAGAAATAGGAAAAAAAGAGAACGACGCATGGGTTTAGGTAGAACTAAAAAAGTCGGATAAAAAAGGTTTTGTACAACTATCTTTTGTGTGCTTGCTGCGGAGTAGATTTAAGCTGCTTTCATAATACAAGTAAATGATTGTAGAAACAAGCCGAAATGGGCAAATGTCGCACTTTGTCGCATGGATGTCGCACTTTGAAATGCTACCCAATCGGTCAAAAGAATGAGATAAAGACCCAATTCATCAAGACAAGGCTGTCGAAAACACACGATTACTATATGAATAGGTATTGACAATCTTTATTTAAGCTTTATTCCCTCTATTTTCTATTGAAATTTATCAAATAACTAAACCACTAAAGAATCTAAAATACCTGTCATTAACAATGATATTGACAAAGACACTAACAATACCCAAATCATTAAGCAAAGTTTAAAAAAAATTATTTATGATAAATAAAATCTTCATATATATATATGATAAAAAAATTTCTTATCTCAGAATTAAGAAATAGAATTAGATAAATTTATAGAACAAGCTGTTTATTTTATAAAGAAAGGTTATATTATTGGAAATCATAGTTATGATAACTCTAATTTTTCAGAAATCAATTTAAATGAAGTAAAAAAAAGATTAAAAAATACAGACAAGATTATTGATCAACTTTATTCACAAACAAATATCCAGAGACCAATTAAATTTTCCATGCTTGCTTTCTTAAAAAATGGAAGTAAAGGCGAATACAAAAAAACCGATTGGAATAGCAAACATGTTAAATGAATTCAAAGAATCTTTGGTGATTTAGGATATAAATAATCTGATTTTGAAAACATTAATTATGAGTGGTTTAAGAAAGCAGGCTTTGAAAAATGTTTTAATGTGGATTACTCTTGTGACTCATTTGATTGATGTCTGAAAGACGGAGAAGAAATGTTTGGTTATTACGATATTTCATCAGCCCTCACGAGAGTTGATGAAAATATCCCAGATGGCGGAAGAGGTTTGAATAACCCCAATTCAAATGAGATAATTATGATGCATTCTTGAATTTCTATTGGTGCTTTCAAGACATTAATTAATGAAATACTTGACAAGAAAATAAAATTTAACTCATCACCCTATTGAGTTTTTACCGGGTGCATTTCACAACTTCCCCAACGGTAGGCAAAGAGGTCTTTCGTATGTGGCCTAATCGGGTATATTTCACAACTTCCCGACAGGCGAAACGATAGCTTCATAGGAGCAACATCATCATAGAAGGATGACTATTGCGAGAAGTTGCTCAGCTCCGTAGGAGCGATATGATCCAAGCCTATTGACTTTATGCCGCCCCGATGGGGCTTGTGGCGGGGTATTTTACTGGGTTTTCTATTAGGATGCCACTCCTGCGGGGCTTTTATACATTCCTGCTTCCGTCACATGTTCGTTAGCCGAGGCCCTTAGAGTGGCACTTCCGGCCTAATCTTAGATGTGTCTTACTGTCTAATGGCATTTTTGCAATACACTCCAACTCAACCAGTGGCTTTTCGAAAAAAAACCGTTATGCCTTTAAAACGTTTTCGGGCGATAGGGATGGCTTGCTCGCCCAAAACTGAAAGTGTGGTAGAGAGGGCATCAGACAGTGCGCCATCCGAAGCAATGACGGTAACGCTGACGCGGGAGGTTAGTCCCAAACCTGTTCGTGGATCCAGAATGTGTGAATACCGCACGCCATTAAGTTCCATAAATTGCTCGGTATCGCCACTTGTGGAAACCGTTACATCTCGTAGAAGGTGCAGTGGTTTTTGGGAATCATTTGGAAGGTGTACCAACCAGCCGTTTGTACTGGGTGGAGGCGCACCAATGGCCACCTCGCCTCCGATTTCCACCATTGCACGCGGGCATCCGGCTTTGCGCAATTCATTCAAAGCGGCCTCGGCAATAAAACCCTTCGCAATGCCACCTAAGTCCAATTGAAGGCCGTGACGTAGTAATAGGACTTTGCCCGACGCTGGAAACAACCGCATAAGCCGCCATCCTGTATTTTGCTTGGCCTGCCCCAATTCATCGGCAGTCGGTAAGGTTTGTAAGCGGCGTGCTTTTCGCCATAGTTGAGACAGTGGTCCCACCGTTACATCGAAGGCTCCGTCCGACCAAGCCGCCATTTCTTGTGCCCGCGTCAATACCGAAAACAGTTCTGGGCTTACCACCAGTGCCGAATCTACCGCCTGTCGTACCAAGATATTCAATTCACTATCTACGCGGTAATCACTGAAAATAGCGTCCAAGCGGTCAATTTCGGCAAATGCTTGGCGTGCATCTGTAATGGCCTTGGCCTCATCCTCAGAAAACAATACAATCCGTACTTGCATCCCAAGGTGGTGTTGCCTAAATTCAAACTTCTTTAACGTTTTCTTTACCCGTGCTTCGTTTCCTATGCCACACCCTGCCCATATAAAAAACAAACTGATTATAAGTATCTTTTTAAGTTGCATTTTTGGATCGCGTTTAGCGTGGAGTCAACAAACACCGGAGGTACAAACCATTCGTATAGAGGGTACCGTGGTTGCCTTCGATATGGTCAAGATACCACAAGGCCAGGTCACGATCCAATCGGGTGGCGTGTCTGTTACCCGGTCCCTCGATAAAGTTCTTTGGGTTTCCCAAACCGAAGTCACTTGGGATCTGTTTGATATCTTTGTGTATGGATTGGACCTCAAAAACACCAGCCCCTCCCCAGAAGTGGCAGCGGTAGCCCGCCCTAGCAAACCTTATGTATTGCCGGGCCGTATTTTTGGCCATCTTGGTTTTCCGGCCTCGGCCATGTCGTATTACCATGCCAATAAGTTTACCCAATGGCTTTCTGCCAAAACTGGAAAAAAATTTCGGCTATTAACGGAGCCGGAATGGGAATACCTCTGCGCAAAGGGCCGTAAACCGAATGCGGTGGTAACGGATGAGGGCTGGGTTTGGGAAAACTCGGACGACAAACTGCGGAAAGTGGGTACAAAACCGACCAATGAAGTAGGTCTGTCAGACCTCTTGGGGAATGTGGCCGAGTGGGTACAATCGGATGCAGAAGTCCCCTTTACCAAAGGCGGGCATTATTTGGATGATGCCGCGACGGTTGCCTGTACTGCACGTGCCCCACAATCCCCTGAATGGAATATGACCGACCCGCAACTTCCCAAAAGCCGTTGGTGGCTTTCCGATGCTTCTTACATCGGGTTACGGCTTGCGATGGAAGAATAAGTAAACATTTAGTCTTTTAGCCCCTTATCATTTTAACGCACCTTAATTATGAACAATACCCGACGTGATTTTCTGAAAACCTCGGCCATGGCCACTGCCGGACTAATCGCCTCCGGTCATTTTGCTTGGGCCAACGTGGCCGAAACCCTGAAAGTGGGCCTGATTGGTTGTGGCGGACGCGGAACAGGCGCAGCCCGCGACTGCGTTGCCGGATCTGAAGGCATCACCATATGGGCAATGGGCGACCTCTTTGAAGATCGTTTAGACAGTTCTTATGCCCAGCTAAAACAACATATTGGCGATAAACTTCAAGTGCCGGAGGCGCGTAAATTTACGGGTTTTGATGCCTATCAAAAAGTTTTGGCTTCTGGTGTAGATGTGGTCATCTTGGCATCGCCCCCTGGATTTCGTCCTGCACACTTCGAGGCGGCGGTTAATGCGGGAAAACACATCTTCATGGAGAAACCGGTTGCTGTGGATCCTGCCGGCATCCGGAAGGTTCTGGCTGCGGCAGAACTTTCGGTACAGAAAAAACTTTGCGTGGTGGCAGGTACCCAACGTCGTCACGACCCGAAGTATGTCGAGACCATCCAACGGTTGCATGACAATGCCATCGGTGATATTGTGACCGGGCAAGTATATTGGAATCAGGGCGGTTTGTGGAAGTATGACCGTAAGCCGGGTATGAGTGACATGGAGTGGCAAATCCGGAACTGGTTATACTTTACATGGACTTCCGGCGACCACATCGTGGAGCAACACATTCATAACATAGATGTGGCAAACTGGGTAATGAAGGGCCATCCTGTAAAAGCCATCGGCATGGGAGGACGCCAAGTACGTGTAGATCCGGCATATGGTCACATTTTTGATCATTTTGCCATCGAGTTTGAATATGCCAATGGTGTAAAAATTCTTTCGATGTGCCGTCAACAAGATGGAACAGAGTCTAATGTGAGCGAATTTTTCTATGGGACAAAGGGCACGAGCAATGCCAAAGACAGCATTCGCGGGGCACAATCGTGGCGGTATAAAGGAACAGGGCCTGACGTAAATCCATACGTAAACGAACACACCAATTTGGTAAAAGCCATCCGAAGTGGAAACCTAATTAATGAGGCAAAACAAGTGGCAGAAAGTAATCTCTCGGCCATTATGGGGCGCGAGGCCGCTTATACAGGGAGTCTAATTACCTGGGACGACCTTCTAAATGCCAATCAGGACTTGTCTCCTGCCCAATTGATCTTTGGTGATGTACCTGTGGCGCCTGTTGCCCATCCGGGTATTACCAAAATCAATCGTCCGGCATATGGCCATTTTTTTGAATCTAAGCCTTAGCCTTGAGCCTTTTAAACAATAGCCCGGAAGCATCATGAACCGAAGAAATTTTATCCAAACCGGTGCGCTCGGTGTAGCCGCCGCAGGACTCTCTAGTCCCCTTTCTGCGGAAGGACGCATCAAGGTTGGAAAACACACGTTTAAACATCATTATGCGCCCCACGAAGGGATGTTTAGACATCATGGCGGAAAAGAGGTTTTAGATCAGCTTCGCTTTATAGCCGATACCGGCTTTACTGCCTTCGAGGACAATGGAATGCGGGGGCGCCCTGTAGGACAACAGCAGGCCATTGGTGACCTCTTGGCACAGTTGGGTATGACGATGGGTGTTTTTGTGGCACACAACATTGCTTGGAATGATGCCAATTTGGCCTCCGGCGATTCGGCTAAGCGGGATCAGTTCCTCGCCGAAGTCCGAGAGTCGGTCGAGGTGGCCAAACGCTGCAATGCCAAATGGATGACGGTTGTGCCCGGTGCATTAGACAAGCGGCTGGCCTTAGACTACCAGACGGCAAATGTGGTGGAAGCCCTCCGCCGTGCCGCCGAAATTTTGGAGCCACACGGCCTGATCATGGTGCTCGAACCACTGAATCCCTTCCGCGACCATCCTGGGCTTTTCCTCAGCCGTTCGCCACAAGCGTACCTGGTGTGTAGGGCCGTCAATAGCCCATCGTGCAAAATTTTATTCGATATTTACCACCAACAAATTACCGAAGGCAACCTAATCCCGAATATCGAAAAGTGCTGGGACGAAATTGCATACTTCCAAATTGGCGACAACCCCGGACGCAACGAGCCTAGCACGGGCGAAATCAACTACCGGAGGGTGTTCGAGTTTATCTACAAAAAAGGATTTCGGGGGGTTCTGGGAATGGAACATGGCAATTCGATGCCCGACAAAGCGGGCGAATTGGCAGTCATCAATGCTTATGTGGAAGCCGATAAATTCTAAAATCGCCCCCTTATAAACCACCATGAATCAAGTGCTTGGCTTATGAAGCTCTCTGTGTTCAATATGGGCACTTTCACCCGTTTCTTTGCCAATATTGGTATGTGTTTTTGAAGGAATACAGTTGTATGCTTTCCAAAAGCCTAAAAATTCAAATGTGGATTAGCTTGTTTTTAGCTTGATAAAGATGAATATTTCATCCGCTTCTAGGGTGTGCTGTATGGCTTTGTGGCTACGTCCTGTACCACGTTTTGTTGTTCCATCGCCCCCGGATAACCTTAGTTCGTTTGCGAAAAATCAGAGCGTCTATCGGTGTTAGTCGAAGATTGTTTGACACACCCTACTTCTTGCCCTTATATTTATTACGTTTGAGAGAAAAGGCTACCTTCATCACTCCTTATTGTCCCACCCTCTCAGCGGCCAACCGACTTGTTTTTGTTGGTATTTGATGACACGCCCCCTCCAATACACCTTCAAACGTGTCCAAAAACATTGTATCATGTCTGACAACAAGTATTACTATTACGACCACGAAACCATGTCGTTTGTGGAAGCGGCTCCGGTACAACGTAATCCCCTCCGTTGGGGTGCGATAACCGTTGGGGTGGCCACCGTTCTAATCGCTGCTGGAATTTGGTTATTTAGTGGCCTTGGAGGTGGCTCTGCAAAAGAATACCAACTGAAGAGTGAGAACGAAGCCCTACGTGCGCAACTCGGGCAAACCGAAAAACGGGTGGATGCAGTCTTCGATAAATTGGATGAACTCTACCAAAAAGACAGTGAACTCTATCGTGTGGTCTTGCAGGTGGATCCGATCTCGAAGGATGTGCGCGATGTGGGAGTGGGTGGTACGGACGCCTACGAAGCCTTTGATGGGTACTCGAATGAGACAGGAGGGCTGTTGCGAAGAATGAATACCACCTTAGATAAATTGGAGCGCCAAATGAATCTCCAAGGCTCTTCCTATCGCGAATTAATCACTATTGCCCGCACCAAAAATGCAGACTTGGCCCATAAGCCCATCATGGTTCCAGTAGAAGGCGGACGTTTTACATCAGGATTTGGCTACCGCATTCACCCTATTGCTCGCACCCGTAGAATGCACGAAGGCGTGGATATTGTTGTTCCCATCGGTACACCTGTTTATGCACCTGCAAACGGAACGGTTGATTTTGCTGCCACGAAAGGTGGATACGGTCATACTGTGGTAATTAAACACGGGGACAGTGGTTATGCAACTTTGTATGCCCACCTCTCTCGGTATGTGGTTTCGCAGGGACAAACCGTAAAGCGTGGCCAACTTATTGCTTATACCGGAAATTCGGGCAGTTCAACTGGGCCTCACCTTCACTACGAAGTACAAAGCGCCGACGGACAACAAAAATTCAATCCGATGGACTTCATCGCGCCCAGTATGTCACCTGCAACCCTGAAAGAAGCCATCAAAGGGGCCGAGGGTGAATCCGCTACATTAGATTATTGATTCATACGCATTCACTTTTTTTTACGGAACGGGAACCTATCCACTCGTTCCGTTTTATTATGGAGGGGTGGCTCGTATGGCAACCGTTCAATCAATGACCAGGGATTTGTCCGCCTACCTTGCTAACCACTTGAAATCCCTTTTTTCACCAAAACATAATCCCCTCCTAACAAATATGTACTGGACTTTTGATTTAGCCTCTTATTTGAACGACGCACCGTGGCCGGCGACAAAGGAAGAGTTGATAGATTATGCCACCAGAACTGGCGCACCCGAAGAGGTTATAGAAAATCTGGAGATGCTCGAAGAGGACGAAACGCCCTACGAAAGCATGCAAGAAATATGGCCAGATTATCCAACCAGTTCCGACGACTTCTACTATACAGAAGAATAAACGCTTGGGGCCTGCAAAATCCTTCTTGATGCATCACCAATGCGAGGGACATTTCAATTGGTGCAAGGTCATGAAGCACTTCTATGTAACAAGTGCTTACGTTTTTTTGCATGTCGTGTTTGCAGGAATGGGTTATGCACAATCAGCCCCCTATCAAACAGGCCCCATCGTTGCCTCCATAGAAATTACAGGCCAGTCGCTCTTTAATCCAGAGTCTCAACTTCTTCCTTTGGTGAATACGGAGGTAAACCGAAAGTTGTTCGGAATACCCCGTATTACCCCTTGGTTGTGGATTTATCGTTGGGGGACCAAAAGCAGACTTCCGCGACGACTGAAAGAAGGGATCATCAAAAGCGGTGAGAAACCGGCTTACTTAGATCTGGTGGTGATGGAAAAAGATGCCGACCGACTCCGGTTGTTTTTTAGACAACAAGGATATCGGGCTGCCGTTGTAACGCCACGGATCCAAAAAAACAATCCGGACTCTTCGCAGGTCAGTGTGCAATTCGCCATTACTCCGGGAGCACCAACGTTCATCCGAAATTTCCGGTATCTGGGATTAGAGAAATTAACATCAGACCAGCAGTCGCGCCTACTCTCGGAATCTTTGCTCGGTGTGGGGAAAATGCCGATTGCAGCTTTTACATTTGATGGGGCAGGGCAGCGCTACATTGAACCCAAACTCTACGAAGAACGCAGGCGTATCATCACGTTTTTGCAAGATGAAGGCTACCCGGAAATTACCCGTGACTCGATTCGGGTGATTGTAACGCCGATACGGGCAGACTCTTTTGACGTTTCTATGCTGGTGGGCATGGGCAGGCGTTATCGGATGGGTGATATCCGATTCAGGGTAAATGGCCCAGATGGCAGCGAGGCGCAGCGCGACACACTACAGTGGATCGAGCGGGAAGAGCAACCACGCCTATATGTAACCGCTACCCGAACCGGCGAGTCGTCCTTGAACCCACATTTGCTTAATGCCCTAATGCAGTTTACACCAGGCGAATGGTACAATCAGTCTAAGTTATTACAAACCAAATTGCTCTTAGAACAAACAGGGCTTTTCCCTTTTACAAATTTTTTTCCGACGTATGCTGCAAGTAAAACACATGGAGACCGTACTTACGTTCCGATAGAAGTGGACCTACGCACCCGTTCACGATTCGAGGTGAGTTGGGATGGCTCTTTGTTGCAGCGGTTTAATACCAATACCAGTGATGAAATTGGCTTGGGGACAGGAGCCTCTGTGTCGGACTTAAATGTGTGGGGACAAGGTGAAAAGATGCGGCTACGCCTTTCCGCCTCCGGAACCTTAGAACGCGGGTTTACCCTTTCGCCCAATACCCAATCGGGCAATTTTAGTCGTTCTACGCAATACGATGCGGCTGTTGGCTGGAGTTTCCCCTATCTAAGACGAAGGGTTTCTTGGCTGGGGCCATTGTTTGGAGTTCCCTTTTATAGTGCATCCACCCGGGTTCAACTTAATTTTTTGCACGAAAAACGGGAAGTAATCAAGTTAACACGTGACCGGGCCTCTTTGTTGTATCAGTTAGATTTTCGGCACAACCGTGCCATTACTTCTACATTGAACCTCTTCGACTTTTCCTTTAGTGATCCCAAACCAGCCGAAGGCTTCGAGGAATTGTTTCTGAGCCTCATCACCGATCCTGTTCAATACCAGCGTGCGGTAGAAGACTATACCGTTCGGAAGGTTAATAACGCCTTTCGTTATGCTATTCGTGGTGGAAATGCGGATCCTCTCAGGCGCGACAAGGGGTATTCCAGCGAATTTGGGGCTGAGATTGGTGGTAATTTGCCATTTTTATTAGACCGCTTTGTCATTACCCCCGGAACCATAGAAGGCACGCTACCCGGTGTGCGGGCCGGAAGTAGCTTGGCATATCGGCAATATGCACGTTTCAATTTGGACTTCAGGAAATACGAGCCAAGGGGCAGTTTTGGTACTTTGGCTTGGAAAATTTCTGTAGGTTGGGCTTTTCCTATGGGGGGGCATGTGGGAAGCGTCCTCAGTACCCGATGTAGCGAATCAGTTGTAAACCCCAATGCACAAGATTGTCGTCGCGCCGAAGTACCCTATGAACGGCGGTTTTTTATTGGTGGCAGTTCCAGTTTGCGTGCTTGGGGATTGGGCGAACTGGGGCCAGGTTCGGCAACTTCGGCCAAAGACGGTCTAAATGGTGTACTTGGTGGGGATGTAAAGCTCGAAGCCAGTTTGGAATATCGTCAGGTTTTTGTACGAAATTTGTTTGGTGCCGATTATATGCTTGCCACTTTTCTGGATACCGGTAATATCTGGTACGACCGGCGGAATGCTTCTGAAGTGGCTTCGGCAAAATTTATTTTACCTGATGCCTTTCGTCAGATGGGGATAGGGGGTGGTTTTGGGATACGTGTCTCGTGGGCATACCTTATTCTTCGCTTCGATTGGGCCGTTCAAATAATGGCACCCGGCGGTACCTTTTTCCCAAACGGCATTCGATTTCGGTTTATACCGGGTCTTGGTCAAGCGTTTTGACCACCTTTCTGGCAACCACCAAACAAGATCCGCCAAAAGGTATTTTGTTTCTACTCCTTATTTTGCGTATCTCATAATGCCAGACCAGTGTAAGAAGTTTACCCAACCAGCCTTTTTTCTCTTGATGGTCTTTTTGATGTATTTCTTTCCTTTGTACGTTTTTTCTTACGTACCCAAGGATATAGGGTAAAGTTCTAAAAAGAAAAACAGCAATGACCAGAATGGAGAAAATGTAGGTGGAATATTCGACTTTGAATCCAATTTGTTCAAGTTTTTTTTCCAACTCCTTTATGCGATATCGCCTAAAATGACCTGCTACAATGTCTTCATCAGACCAAAGTGCATTATATGCGGGCACGGTTAGAAAAACCAATCCCTCTACATGTAATAAATCATAAATGGTTTGTAGGAAATCGGTCTCTTTTTCTATATGCTCGACCACATCGAACAGCCCAATTGCTGGCAATGTATTTTTGTTAAAGGCAGCATTTTCGAGTGTAGAGCAAAGAATATATTCTATATTTCTTTTCTTTGCATTTAAACAACCTTGTAGGCCTGGCTCCACCAATACCGTTTGAATGCCCGCACGTTGTAGCCCTTTTGCAACAAAACCATTACCACCGCCAATGTCAAAGAATACTTGATCAGGAGAATAATGTAACACCATATCTGTAATGCACTGGTTCCGGTGAAGAAACCAGAAACTGTGGTCTTCTATCTGAAAAAAATCTTCATTTCCCGTTGCTGGGTAAGAAATTTCGCCGATTGCCTTTGAAAAATATATCCCATCTTGCAGAACAATCTGGGTAGCGTAATGATGAAGATTGATCATGGTGTTTTTCATAAACATAAAACTATTTATCCAAGGTATTCATGGATCAATCAAGGAAATCACATTAAGAGTAGAGCAAAACAAAGTATCGGGCAGTTTTTTTGTATTGGTCGCACCAAACTAAGCCATCAAGAGGGTGTCACAACTCATACAAAATTTCTTTTTCAGAGGCTTGACTCTCTCGTTACGGAAGGGCCTATTTTCCTGAAAAACAAGAATATGACAGTTGTTTCCATTTCTCAACTTTCTCGAATGGCGGGCGTGAGCCTCCGAACCTTGCGCCACTACGACGAAATTGGGCTTCTCAGGCCCAGTCTGCGGCGAGCCTCTGGGTATCG
This sequence comes from Bacteroidetes bacterium UBA2364, assembly GCA_002344075.1. GTDB lineage: Bacteria > Bacteroidota > Rhodothermia > Rhodothermales > UBA2364 > UBA2364. The sequence goes on along the minus strand of DDTM01000095.1, from coordinate 14,220 downwards.
CTATTATGGCAAGGCAGAGGTGTTGCGGTTACAACAAATCTTGTTCTATAAGGAGCTTGGGCTACCTTTGGCGGAGGTTCATTCTGTATTGGATGCCCCAGATTTTGATTTAATTATAGCGCTGGAGTCTCATAAAGCGGCACTAGAAGCACGCCAACACCGAACAACCATACTCCTTGAAACCCTCGGAAAAACCTTGTTGTACTTAAAAAAGAAGCAAAACACCATGAAATCTGAAGACCTTTATAAAGGCTTTGGTCGTGAAACCGTCGAGGTTTATGAGGCTGAAGCAAAAGAAAGATGGGGTGCGGAAATCGTAGAAGCCTCGAAAAACCGCCTGATAACGGCAGGAAAAGAACAATGGGGTGCTGTTCAAGCTGAGGCCGATGCCTTAAACCGAGCATTGGCGAACGCAATGACCACCCACGATGTCGAAGATGAATACGTGCAAAACTTGGTTAAACAGCACTTTGAGATGACTGAAAATTTCTACACCGTTACGCCCGAAATTTATCGGGGGCTGGCTTCGCTCTATGTGGATGACCTTCGATTTACCGCTTACTATGAGAAGTATCGGATGGGATTGGCTGCTTACTTAAGCCGCGCCATGCAAGTATATTGCGACCATCACTTTGTCCCAGCCGCGTAAGCATGATTAAAAAACGGCAACCAAGTGCTCTAAATCCCTTGGTTGCCAAAACTTACGAACCCTACCTTATGGCGTATTGGGCTGGAACAAGTGTTTATCTGCCCAGAAAGTTCCAAAAGGTACAATAGAGGCCACAAAAGACTTTACAGCCCAGTTCCACGAACGGTGCTCTTCGTACCAAACAAGGGTCACATAAAGCATAAAAAACACAAATAGGACACCGTGTGCCATCCCCGTAGTACGGACGGCATCAGGCATATCCCATATGTACTTTAACGGCATTGCCACAAAAAGTAAAATCAGGTAAGACCAACCTTCAATAAAACCGATGATCCGCAACCGACCCAGGTTGTTCTGGAGGAGTGTAAACATAAAAAACGTGGGGTTAGGAAGGGGTGCAAAATACTTTTATTTGACCTTTTGGTCTTTAGAATCTGATTAGAAAAAGACCATTCATCTATTCTCCTCTTAACACAAAAGTCCCACCGGCTTAAAGTATACTGGCCAGTCGCACCAATCAGCGCCTAAACCAAAATCTACTAAGGAACTTCCTCCTTTCACCGCAGGGAAGGCGTGGGAAATTTCGGTAATGGTGATTTATTGTTGATGTCTTGTGCCTGTTCAAGATTGTAAAAGTATGCCCAAAGTTTAAAATGTAAGTTGAGCATATACTCCTTTTGGGAGAACGAAAGTGTTTTACGAACCAAACGGTTGAACCGTTGGCGAACAGATAGTCTATCTGCTGAATCGTGTTATTTAAACGTTCTACATGTGCTGTTTCACCGGTTTCTTTGCCCACTTTTGTATGAGTCGTATCGGGAATACAATTATACGTCCGCCAAAAGTCTGAAAAATTGGTACATTTCAGATAATCATAGGGCAGTTTGCTCTACGTGCCCTTTCAAGAATTCATTGAAAGGTTTCACCTGTTTCCAAGATAGCATCCTTAGGTCCAGGTTCAATGGTCGTCTTAAAATCAGCTAAGGATTCTGCTTTTTTTAACCATTTTTGTACCGTAACATGACTCACTTTAAAGATGCGTCCTGTTTAACGAAAACCACTTCGTTCTTGGTAAGTTCGGGCAATCGCTTCCATATCAACGTGTCTGGATTGATGCACGTAGTCAAGAACTCGGGTTACACCACAGGCTTTACAGCGATAGCGTTGATTTCCCGATTTGTTTTTGCCGTTTAAAACGATGTTTTCACTTTTACAAACATAACAGGTACGAAGTATTGAAACCATAAGAATAACGGTTTTTTCAAAAAATACAAAATCAACAACTAAATGTCACTGCCAAATTCCGTTGTCAGAAAGCCGGTACTTATAGTGCTACTACCTGATGTGCGTGTGTTTCCAATGTCAACTCGTTTGTCAGACGGGCGATTAATTCAATTCCATATTTGTTAAGAAAGTACAAGAATGAAACGCTTCGCTCTTGTAGGTTGGCCGGAAAAAGTGCCAGTTTCGCTTTCCAAGCCTGATCTCGTAATGTGTCGTGGTTTCTTTTTTCGGCCTGCAAAACCCGTTTTCGTAGTTTTTCCAATTCGTTTGTTAAATTTGTGCGTGTAGCTTCTACTGCCCGATCTAGCGATCCGTCGTGTACAAGGGCATAGGGCTTCAAGTGGTCCAGTTCAGTATAAACTTTCTGGATCATCTGATTAAAGACGGCATCGGTTTTACCACCCGAGGATTCTCTCACCAATTGTTGGAAAAAAGATTCAAAATCACCTGCAAGGTCTGGCCAGTGTAATTGGTTTTTGTCTATAATTTTCCGGATTCTTCCTTCCATCAAGGTTGCGCTTGCGCGTGGATAAACGATGGGCATCGGGATCCCGCTCCATTCGTAAACTTTTTTGAATTGAGCAAAATAGGCGACTTCACCGGGGCCACCAACATAGGCCACCGTTGGAAGGAGCCAATCTTGCATTTGTGGCCTCAAGACTACATTCGGACTGAAAGAAGTTGGTGTATCCTCTAATGCTGCAAGTAGCTCAGGCTCGGAAAAGGTTTTGTTGTGCCCTTTTAACCGATAGCCCACTTCGTCCGGCTCGATGGCATATCGGGCACCTTCGTACACATAAAACAAGTTGAGTGGGCGCGGCGTAACTTGGGCATGGAAACCTGCGGCCTGCAAGGATTCGGAAGTGGTGGTGAGCGCCTCAAACAATGGCTTCTGCTCCTGAATGGCCTTTTGAAACAGGGGCAAAGATGCTTGTTTCAAAAGGGGATCGTTTGGTGCGATCAATACCAAGCCGCTATCAGGAAAAAGCTTGGTGATAAATTGTGCAAAAGCAAGACCAAAAGTGGTTCCCGGCCAATAGACAGTCCGCAACAATGCCATTAGCTCCGCACGAAAGTCTGTGGGGGCCAGCAACGATTCCACTTGTGCCAAAACCTCATTGATCTGCTCGTTGAACACAATCTGACCAACTGGGCCAAGATTGCCTTTTTCGGGTAATGTATGCCCTGTATAAGCGACTTTTTCTACACCCGCAGAAGTCGGGAGTGCCAGATAACCTGCTTCTGGCAAGTCGTGGTCTTCTCCTTCCAACCAAAACACGGGAACCACCGCTTTCCCTGTTTGCCTACTGAGAGAATGGGCCAATTGTATGGTTGTGATGGTTTTGAAGAGGGTGTAAAGTGGTCCGCCTCCCAGTCCCAGTTGTTGTCCAGTAACGACAGTCAGGGTATCGGGCTTCAGAAGAAGGTCAATGTTTCGGCGACTGGCCTCGTCTGCTCCATACGCTACTGCTTGTCGTTGGAGTGCTTCCACTAACATGTGGCGGTGGTTCCTTGGATGCGCCACGACACAACCAGCGACGGCTTTTAAGTCGGTCGTGCTCGCAGGATTTCCAGCAAAGTATTCGGCTAAACCCTCAAAGTCTGATACATACGTCTGGAAAAGGGGCGAAAAACCACTAAGTTCGGTATAGGGGAGCATCATAAGCGGCCTAAAATGAATGACTGGCCTTATGTCATTAAAATCAAAGACATAAAGACATTTCGAGAAACGATGAACAAAAGCGCTTTGCACGCCTTAGAATAAAGGAGGTTTCGGTGGACATCATTTTTTTGACGAGGGGAAGGAACGTTTTTTGGTTATTTCCCCGTTTCAATGGCCTTACGGGCGATATTATCCACCAAACGTGGAGCAATAAGTTTTATCCAAAGGCCCAATTTTCCACGGGTAGTCATCACTAGTTCACGTTTTCGGGCGGCGGTTGCAACCAAGATTTGACGTGCACATGCTTCTGCCGTCATCACTTCTCGTTCCTTTACTGGGCTATCGCCAATGGCTTTGCCATCCGGACCAATTGCTCTTCCTCGAATTTCGGACTGCACGAACCCCGGATAGATCATGGTGATATCCACACCGCTCTCGGCAAGTTCTATGCGGAGCGAGTCAAAGAAACCGGCCATAGCATGTTTTGTGGCAGCATAGATACTACGGGTTGGAACACCCGTTTTTCCGGTAAGACTGGCCACGCCCACTACCCTGCCTTTGGATTGTTTTAGGTGGGGTAAGGCATAATATGTACACCAAACACTGCCCCAAAAATTTACCTCCATTAATCGGAGCAAAGTCTCCGGCGCAGTAATTTCGTCGAAACGTGCCCACATCGTAACCCCGGCATTGTTGATGAGCACATCCAACTGCCCAAACGTCTCGATGGTCTCGCGGATTAATGCTGAACATGCTTCGCGAACGCTCACATCCAATGAAACCACATGTGTTTGTGCACCTTTTTTTACACACAGGGCTTCGGTTTCTTGTAATTTTGTCAAGTCGCGTGCCGCTAAGACGAGTTTTGCACCCTGATCGGCCAATTGTAATGCGAGTGCTTTGCCAATTCCAGAGGAGGCCCCGGTCAGCACCACTACTTTGTTTCTAAAGGTATTCATGCGTTTCCAAACAGATTGATTGCTTGGAAGATACAATACGGCGGGTCATATTGATAGTAGCTGATTGAGTATTGTGGAGAACTATCCGAACCGCATAAAGATTCCTATTGTGCGGCATCAAAAAAACAGGGCTGCTTCTTTTTTGGTCTTTAGTGGGCTTGAATCATTCAATTGTTGATAGTACGTATTCATCAATACCGTCTGTTCGCCTCCATTCCACATGTCTGGTTCCGCTATTGGGATAAAATCCTGTGCGTATGACATCATCTGACACTGGAGCGACGTATTTTCCTGGTAAACATAAAAATATGGCAAAGCAAAAAAACAGATTTGTCTGTCAGGAATGTGGCTACGAAACTGCCCGCTGGCAAGGTAATTGTCCCGGTTGTGGTAACTGGAATACATTGGTGGAAGAAAAACCCCGCTCCGAAGTAAAAGCCTCGGTCATTCGCCCTACTTTGGGGCATCAGACACGTCCAAAGCCACTGCGGGAGTTTGAACTTACAGACGAGATCCGTCTTAGAACCGGCGTTTTAGAATTTGATCGGGTAATGGGTGGGGGGATTATGCAAAGCTCCCTTACCCTTATTGCAGGCGATCCCGGCATTGGTAAAAGTACGCTAATGACGGAAATAGGCAAATATTTGGAAAATACCCGCATTTTATATGTTACCGGCGAGGAGTCTGGGCGTCAGGTAAAACTTCGGGCTGAACGGTTGGGTGTACGTGGAGATAATTTTTTATTGTTTCCGGAGACGAATATAGAAGAAATTATTGCGGCAGTACAAGACACCGAGCCAGAAGTAATGGTTGTAGATTCTATCCAAACCGTGTTTCGCCCCGATCTCACGAGTGCGCCCGGCTCGGTCTCGCAGGTGCGGGAATCGGCGGCGGCACTTATGCACCTCACAAAGTCGCTCCCAATGGCTACGTTTATCGTGGGACACGTCACGAAAACGGGCGAGATTGCGGGGCCGCGCCTTTTGGAGCATATGGTGGATACGGTTTTGTATTTTGAGGGCGACCGCCACCACAGTTACCGCATTTTGCGCACCGTTAAAAACCGTTTTGGTTCTACAAATGAGATTGGCCTGTTTGAGATGCGGGAAACAGGGCTGCGTCAGGTGGAAAATCCTTCCGAGATTTTTCTCTCCGAACGACGCTACGGGCAAAGTGGCTCGGTGGTGGTTTGTTCGGTCGAAGGATCAAGACCACTCTTGGTAGAAATTCAGGCGCTGGTCTCGGATTCTAACTATGGCGTCCCACAACGCACAACCACTGGTTTCGACAATCGTCGCTTGCAGATGTTATTGGCCGTTTTGGAAAAACGAGAGGGCTGGCAGTTGGGCAAGCAGGATGTATTTCTGAATGTGGCCGGTGGTGTTCGGTTGGAGGAACCGGCTGTGGATTTGGGTGTGGTGGTGGCTGTTGCATCCAGTTTCAGGGATGTTCCGGCAGATTCCGGTACCGTTTTGATTGGCGAAGTGGGGTTGGGCGGAGAACTCCGGACGGTAAGCCATGTAGAGCGGAGGCTAAATGAAGCGGCTAAATTAGGGTTTGAACGGGCTGTTCTGCCGAAAACCAACCTCAAAGGCATTGCCCGCCCCGAAGGACTGGAAGTCATTGGGGTAGAACGGCTTTCCGAAGTGTTGGACTTAGTGATCTAAAAATTATCGTACTGGCTTAGCGGCCAAAATCATCTTGGACACGTACAATATCCGCTTCATCAGATGGGTTCTCGCGGTCGGTATGCTGCCAGATTTCGGCAATTATCCCCCACATTTCCAGCCCAATCAGGCGGTGGCGTTCCCCTTGCTGTAACTCCACCACCTCGCCCATTTGCAGTTTTCGCAGAGGTGTTTCTTCGTCGGTATTGCTTACCACTACCCCAGCAACACCTCCTACGACCTTCCAGATTTCGGCGCGGCGGTGATGGTATTGCCATGAAAGGCGTTTTTCCGGTGCAACCACCAGAATTTTTGGGCTTAATTTTTCAAATCCTTCAAAGTCTTTCAAAGACAAGTGCGGGAAGAAAACTTCGATAAACAAAGGGGCCTCGGCTTCTTCGATCACAAAAAAACCTCCCCAAGGCCGATTTTCGTCTTTGCCGACAACTGTAAACCCCATTTCCGCGATGGTGGAGGCCAGGGTTTCGAAAACTTCTTTTTGTGGAACCGATGCCAGAAAGGTGTACATATATGTAGAACTAAAGGTGAATGTAGCGGGGAATGGACGGAGGCTTCCTCCATTCCCCAGAATTCCACTCAAGCCAAGCCAAGTTGTGTCTTAGCAGCAAGAGCAACCGCCGATGCGGTAATACCAAAATTGCGGTAGAGGTCATCTATAGGGGCAGAAGCTCCAAACCCCTTCATGCCCACAAAGGCTCCATTTGCTCCAAGATACCGCTCCCAACCAAATTGGTTGGCCGCTTCGACAGCCACACGTGCCGTGATGCTGGGCGGAAGGACGGATGCCTTATAGGCGTCGTCTTGCGCCTCGAACAACTCCCAACAGGGCATAGAGACCACACGGCTGGAAATCCCTTCGCTCAAAAGTAGTTTCTGTGCATCGAGGGCAATTTGTACCTCAGATCCTGTGGAAAGCAATAAGACCTGTGGTTCAGGTGCATCCGAGAGTACGTAGGCGCCACATGCTACCCCTTCGCCCGACGAAACAACGGGCAGCCCCTGACGCGAAAGGGCAAATGTGACGGGAAGGTGGCTTTGAACCGCATACTTCCAAGCGGCAACGGTCTCATTCGCATCTGCAGGACGAAAATTGATTACATTTGGCATCGCTCGAATGGATGCCAAGTGCTCTACGGGCTGGTGGGTGGGACCATCTTCACCAAGGCCAATGCTGTCGTGGGTAAAGACAAACAGAGACGGGATTTCCATAAGCGCTGCCAGCCGAACGGCGGGACGCATGTAATCTAAAAAGGCCAGAAAAGTCCCTGTATAAGCCAATAACCCCCCATGTAGAGTGATTCCATTTACAATCGCGCCCATTCCGTGTTCGCGTACACCAAAGTGCAGATATCGCCCGCTAAAATCTTCATGATTCATACTTACATCTGCCTTGGCGCGGGTATTGTTGGAAGGTGTGAGGTCTGCCGAGCCACCCAAAAGGTTTGGAATTGCTGTTTTTAGCGCATTCAGGGCATGTCCAGAAGCTTCACGGGTGGCCATTTTGGTTCCTAACGCAAAGTTGGGTAGGGCCTCTTCCCAATTTGTAGGTAAGATGCCAGCAATCGCCCGATCGAGTTCTACGGATTGCTCCGGATATTCAGCCCGGTAATCGGCCATCAAGTCTTCCCATTCAGATTGGAGTTTGCTGCCATTGATCCGTACCGAAAGCATGTAATCAAAGACATCATCCGGCACATAAAACTCAGGACCAATGGGCCATCCGAGGGTTTCTTTTGCCAGTTTAAGTTCGTCGGTTCCTAATGGAGAACCGTGGGCACTCGATTTTCCTTGCTTGTTTGGACTTCCAAAGCCGATATGGGTTTTACACGCAATAATGGCTGGGCGATCGGTGTCTGCCTTGGCCTTGTCAATGGCGGCTAAGACTTCTTCGGGATTGTGTCCATCTGCCTCTATCGTCTGCCATCCATATGCCTCATATCGTTTAAGTACGTTTTCGGTAAATGAAAGCGAGGTGGGGCCATCAATCGAAATGCCATTGTCATCATATAACACGATCAGTTTCCCCAAGCCTAAATGTCCGGCAATGGCACAGGCTTCGTGCGAGACCCCTTCCATTAGGTCGCCGTCAGAAGCAATGACATAAGTATAATGATTAATGATAGGATGGGTGATTGTATTGTAACGTGCCGCTAAATGACGCTCTGCAATGGCCATGCCAACCGCCGTAGAGATCCCTTGTCCCAATGGCCCGGTGGTCATTTCCACACCCGGCGTATGGCGATACTCTGGATGGCCAGCGGTTTTACTGCCCCATTGCCGGAAGCTCCGGATCTGATCCATAGACAAGTCATAGCCAGTAAGATGGAGCAAACTATATAAAAGCATTGAGCCGTGACCTGCTGAAAGAACAAAGCGGTCGCGGTTAAACCACGTTGGATCGGCGGGATTGTGACGCATTCTCTCGGTCCAAAGCACCGCAGCGGCGTCGGCCATGCCCATTGGCATTCCGGGATGCCCAGAGTTCGCTTTCTGTACCGCATCTGCCGAGAGAAAGCGGATGGTATCTGCACAACGGCGGCGTAGGTGGGCCAAATCTTGCATATCGTTTGTTCGAGGTTTAAGGTGTTGGAGCGTAATAAAGTTGAAAAACTACGGCCTCCACTCTCTAGTTGCTGTTAAAGGATGGGGAATTACCAAGCCAGTACCCTTGCACCATACCACCAGATGCATCTTTCAGTGCGATAATGATCCATTGCAACGCCTGTGTTGTACTACCAATTTTGGGGAGTTGTCGTTTTGTTAATCGAGAAATTAGAATTATGGATCAATCATTCAGGATCAGTCTTAAATTTCGTAAAATCAAAGACCCTACCTAAACCCTCCCGTCATTCCTCCTAACTGTAATGCTCAGATTTATTTTCATCCTCATGCTGGCTGTTCCGGTCATACACGGAAGCATTGCCCATGCACAAACACAAGAACCCACACCTGAATGGGTTCACCTCATGCGCTCGAAAACCCCCAATGTCCTCGAAGTCATACGGCTTCGTGATGTCTGGTGTCAGAACCGAGAATGCGATATAGAAGAAGGCTTTGAAGGCGAAGAAGGGCGAGAAGATACTTGGAACCATGAATTTCGCCGATGGCTGCGCCGTATTGACGGTATTAATGATCAAGGATTTGTAGCCATGCCAGACTTGAGGAGACAGGAACAAAAAGATAGGGCCTATCTAAAAGCCATTCAACAACAACGCCTCACTAAAAAATCTACCGCAAACTGGGAAGGCGTTGGCCCTTTCCGGACAGACCAAATTGCTTCTACCGATTGGGGCAACCCCGGCTCCGGACACCTGTACATTGTTCGTAGAGCGCCAGACAACCCCAGTGTAGTATATGCGGGCTGTGCCTCGTGTGGCGTCTGGAAAACCACCGATGCAGGTGAAAACTGGTTTTTATTAACGAAAGATGAACTCGTGACGGAAGTGTATGCACTGACAGTGGTGAATGCCAATACGGTTTATTTTGGTAATAAGCGGGATCAGAAAATCTATAAAACGACCAATGGCGGCACCACTTGGACGATACTGGGAGGGAGTACCTTTTCCGACTACGGCGTATCATTCCAAGATATTACGGCGGCAAACAGCAATCCACTGATCCTTTTTGCTGCTACCAACAACGGCTTATTCAGAACAAACGACGGCGGTAATACCTGGAGCCGTATCAAGGGAGGTGACTGGCAAGAGGTGGAGTTTAAGCCTGGAGACGATAATACTGTCTATGGCGTGCGCTTAGTGGATAAACATACCGAGTTCTGGAAATCCACTGATGGTGGGCTAACTTTTAGCGTGAAAACATCCAACTGGGTGGGGATTGGGAGTGCCAGTAGTGCGTCCAATTTCTCCGGATTTGCGAATAATAGCAATGCCAGCGTAACGTTTACTTCCGACCCAGAGCTGGGATCAGGGGGCAATACAGACTTTACCATAGAACTACGAGTACGCCAGACTGCTGGCTCCTACTGGAGTTCTTTCCTCGGAAACGTGGCATGGCAATACGACAGACGGGCAGGTGTTTCCTTGGGTGTAGGGGGAGGCGGGAGCCTATACTTTAGAATAGCGGATGGAACCAACCAAGTGGCACTTAGTGGGCCAAACATTGCAGATGCAGAATGGCATCATGTGGTGGTAGTGTATCGGGCTACCGGAACCAAAGAACTCTGGGTGGATGGAACGCTAAAGGCATCTTCTACCACCAATATCACTACCAATACCCAAAATGGGTCAACATTGCGGCTCTTTAGTTATACAGCAGGTTGGAACCTTCCGGCAAATGTGTCGCATGTCCGCATTTGGAATACCGCACTTTCGCAAAATACACTGGATACCTACTGGGCAGCGGATGTACCGGCAGGCCATCCCAATTATGCCAATCTTTTACACGAGTGGCGCTTTACCGAAGGTGCTGGTACAAATGTTGGAGATAGTAAGGGGAGTAACGCAGGGACGATAAGTGGAGGGGCTGGTACTTATGCTTGGATTACGAACCAAAATATGGATCGTATTGTCGAGTCCTTTGGCAACAGCAGTGAAGAGCAAAAACGCACTGAAATTGCGGTAACACCCGCAGAACCCAATCGGATCTATGCCTTACTCTCAGGAGATATGAATGGTGGGTCTGGCTTAGTGGGACTCTACCGGAGCGATGACGGCGGCGAAACATGGACGCACAAATGTTGTGGAACTGGGCCGGGTGGACCCGCATCGCTTAGTAACCCGAATGTGATGGGATACTCCTCGGATGGGACAGAAGAGGATGGGCAATATTACTACGATATGTCCTTGGCCGTCTCTCCGACAAATGCGGACGAAGTATATACCGCTGGAATCGCCGTCTGGAAGTCCACCGATGGGGGGACAACGCTCAACAACCTGATCGGACGCTGGTATTGGAGGGCCAACCAGCCGAACCGCTACATCCATGCAGATGTACACGACATCAATGTCTATAACGATGGTTCTATTTGGGTGGCTTGTGATGGAGGCGCTTTTTTCTCACCCGATAATGGCGCCACATTTGTTCAGAAACATAATGGCATTCAAGCATCCGACTTTTGGGGATTTGCCATTAGTCCACAAAACGGTGAAGTGATGCTGGGCGGAACGTATCATAATGGGACCTTGCTCAAAGATGGGAATGTGTTTGATGGCGGATGGGTGCATACTGGCGGGGGAGATGATTATTTTGGAGGGGCCAGTCCTGCGAGTGACCGAACGGTTTTTGGCAGGAATCTCACTCGTTATACCCTCACGGGAAATCGGATGAGTGGGTGGAGCAGCGCTTCTGTTTCCAAAACCATGAATCAAGGTGCAATGGCCATAGATGCTGGAAATTTGGCATATTCGCCCGAATGTGGTACGTGTTTTTATATGGGCCAAAGTGACAATATTTGGTACACGACCGACGATGGACGTTCGTTTTCTCTGATCAAAAACTTTGGAAATGGCTGGAACGTGACCAAAATCGAGGTCGCCCCTTCCGATCCAAACACGATTTATGCAGCACAGTTTGGGGATGCGCTGGCCAATAATGATCGGAAACTTTGGAAATCTACCAACCGAGGTATAGACTGGATCGATATCACCCCCAACGCTGCGATCGGGGGGCTTAATGCTGCTGGATTTGATTTTACGGTGGATGCCCAAAACCCACAAACCTTATGGCTGAGCAAGGCCCACCGGTATAGCTGGAATGACTACGACGGTAATAAAATTTTCAAAACGACCAATGGCGGAGACAGTTGGACCAACCTGACCACTGCCGCCTTAGACAATGAATACATATACAGTATTGTACACCAACACGGAACAGACGGCGGGGTGTATATCGCTACGAACAGAACGGTGTATTACCGTAATAATAGCCACTCCGACTGGCAGATGCACAATGACGGGCTTCCGGCCATTGTCTCCACGCGCCAATTGGCTATAGACTACGTAAACAAAAAAATCTACGCTGGAACCTATGGACGTAGTGTACACCGTGGAGACTTGTTCGAGGTATCCGCGCCCATAGCAAACTTTACGGCAACGCCATTGCAATCCACCTGCGCCCGTACACCGATCCAGTTTATTAACACTTCGGTTGCAGGCAACAGTGCCACTTTTAGTTGGAGTTTTCCTAATGGTACCCCCGCTACCTCGGCCGACGAAAATCCGTCGGTGCTATACGCCACCTCCGGAACCTATAGCGCAACACTCACTGTCACGGAGAATGGACAATCGGATAGTCAGACTTACAGTGATTTTGTCACATTGGTGGATGGTTGCTCGCCGGAACCCTTGGCAGGAAATGCACTTAGCACCTCTTCGGGAAGTAATTATGTCATAGGTGCTGCCACCACATTGGGCAATACCAATACCATTACTTTAATGGGTTGGTTCAAGCCCTCTACCACCCATACGGGGGCTACAGGTCTCATTTTTTCATCAAGTGCTTCCGCAACAGGCCTAAATCTCTTTAATAACAACCAGGTAGGATATCATTGGCGGGACGAATCGGGGAGCTACAACTATTCTTCTGGATTATTTGCCCCAGCCAACCAATGGTCGCATATTGCCTTGGTGGTAACAAGTACTGCTGCCACCTTGTACCTGAACGGCGTGGCTGCTACCCGTACTGCCGCCCATACCGCCGTTAACTTTATCAATGGTTTTAATATTGGAAACGACCGCGGCAACTCCAGTAGAACTTTTAATGGTTTGATAGATGAAGTGCGGGTTTATAAACGTGCCTTTAGTCAAGAGGAAATCCGAAAAATCATGCATCTGACGGGTACACAGAGTGACGCCGACCTCGTTAGCTACTATCAGTTTAATGAAACGGAAGGACAGGTGGTAGATCGTGTGGGTACGGCCCATGCAACTTTGAACGGCTCGGTAAGTCGTAGTACCTCTCATGCACCCGTTGGCCCTGGGACCAGTTTTGCCCTGAGTGTGACATCAGGCGGAGTAAAAACCTTTACCGGAACTGGGGTCAGTATAGATTTTCCTACTTCTGGTACATTGCCGAATGGCCAACTGGTTGCCAGCCGAATAAACACACAGCCCGATCAGTCCCCTAATGCATATCCGAAAAGCCGTAGCTACTGGGTCGTCCATAACTATGGATCTAACAGCACCATCACCGCACCAAATGCGATCACCTTCGACCAAGTGGGCAATGTTTCCAGCGCCGACGCTGTAGATCCTGGAATGTTTAAGCTCTATAAACGTGGTACCCGCGACGAAGGCGCTACTTGGGGAACTTCGGTAGGTAGTGGAACGGCTGCAACAGCGGGTGACGACGGATTGGTTACTTTCGGGAATCCAGCATTTACGTCGTTTAGTCAATTTTTGGTTGTAGGCGAAAGCGGAACCTCGCTCCCAATTGCTCTGGCGGCTTTTACGCTGAGTATCTTGCCTAATAATTCCTTGCAGATCGAATGGCAAATGGCTTCTCAAGTAAATCTGGATCGATTTGAGGTAGAAAAAAGTCGTGACGGAAAAACATGGGTTCGAATTGCTGAACTGATTGCGGATCATGGTACAGAATCTGCCGGATCGTATGCCTATGTGGAGAGCAAGCCCAATAAAGGCGTGCGTTATTATCGCTTGAAAATGGTGAGTAAAAGCGGCAATATTCAATACTCGCCCACGCAAGAAATTCGATTAGAGAGTATTGGCAGCAATATTTTCTTGTACCCCAATCCGGTAGAAAAAGGTCAACCCCTCTACATCCGCAACGAACTGCCCGATATTGCCGAAGTGGAGTTGTTCGACGTGCAAGGCAGGAAAATAACTCACATGATGGTAGAAGAAGAAGCTATCTTGCCCACCCAAAATCTGGCATCCGGTATGTATTTCTGGCGCGTGGTCACGAAAACCAAAATTAAAACCGGTAGTATTGTTGTAAACTAAAACCGATCTGTTTCTTTGATAAGCCCAAGGCCGTTCCCATACTACTGGACATTTTCAA
>DDTM01000069.1 GCA_002344075.1 Bacteroidetes bacterium UBA2364 | reverse complement strand
CTTCTTCGGGCAGGATGGTTACCTTGATGGTGAACATGGCTTCTACGCGGGATACCGTTGGCGTGAAGCGCATGATACAAGTGCGTGGGGATAACGGTGGTCCCTTGCCGGATGGTAACAATATTACGTGGGATAATGCAACCACGCTGAAACCCGTAAACGTGGGTGGTGACTATTGGAAAATCCAGTTCAAAGCCAATCCAGACAAAGACCTTAAGTATAAATTCTGGGGTGCAGGCGATGGCCTTGGCGACGGCTGGGAAAATGGTAGCGATCATGCCGTTGCCGCTGGTACAGGCGATGTAGATCGCGGTGTACATTTCTTTAACCGTACAGGGGGCGATAAAGCCTACGACTGGAAGCCATTCCGTCAGGTGGGCACAGACTCGGTGGCTGTTCTGTTCCGTGTTTATATGAACACCAAAGAAGCAGGAACCGCAGGCTACGATCGTACCAAAAACCCTGTAGTGGGTGTTCGTGGGGATCCAACTCCGGGTGGCGTTGTGGATTGGGGCAGCACGAAAGTGAAACTTAAACCAGAAAGCGCCAACCAAAGCGAAACGGGTTACCACATCTACTCTGGTATTGGGGTGTATCACAAATCCCAAACAGGTAAAGCCCAATGTTTTAAATATTTTGTTGAGCCAAGTGGCTGGGATGGAACTGCTGGTAAAGGCGGTTGCCCGACGGATGGCGATAACCGTTGGTTCAAAGTCCCGACCAAAGACTCAACCCTCCATTGGGTGAAGTTCCAAAACGGAACCGATGCACCAAACGCAACCAAAGACAAGCACAATGTGGTATTCTCGGTAAACCTTGCACCATTAGAAGCCATTGGTATCTTTGACCGGACCCGTGGGGACTCTCTCCAAGTGCGGGGAGACTTCAACGGCTGGGGTTGTTCAAAAACCAATTTCGAACGCTGTTTGTTAGACAAAGTACCCGGTGGTGCGATTTACGAGTTGACAGCGCTCTTAGAGAACTTCGGTGGCACCGAGATGAACTATAAGTACTACTTAGACTTCAACAATGCCGAGTTCGAGAAGAAATTTGCTTGGACGCCGAATGGTTGGGAAGAGCCACTCTCCACAACCGGATCTAACCGGAAATTCAATTTTGCAGCGGGAACAGCAGATCAAGCGCTGGAGCAAGCTCGTTTTAATGACATCCAGTCCAAAAACATCATGCCCGCAGGAACGACAGTTAATGTCAAGTTCATGGTAGATATGCGTCCTGCCTTAACCGCAGACCGCACCTTTAATCCGGCTTCGGACTCGGTGTATGTGGACTTAACAGGAGACCCAATCTGGGCCTTGACACAAGGATTTGCGCCTAGCAAAGGAACGGATGGAAAGCCTAATGGCAATGCAGAGTTTAATTACAAGGTATTCCTTACCGATGCAAACAATGACATGATGTACGAAGGCACGGTTCGTGTAAAAGGCCCTGTATATGGATCCTTACAATATCGTTATGCTTTTGGTACCAAAGCATCTGGTACATATGTGGAAGAAGGTGGAACCACCGCTGGTATTGGCCGTCGTCGTACCCGTTACATCCAATGTAACTGGACGACCAAAGGTACTTGTGCCTCATGGCCAGCAACCTTTGCACTGGCTTCCGAAACCTTCCAACCCAAAGGCAATCTGCCTTATGAGCAAAACGTCGTGGCCGTCGAACCGGTAGAGTCTTCGCAATTGCCAACGGCCTTTACGCTGACGCAAAACTACCCGAACCCGTTTAACCCATCTACCAGCTTTGAATATACCTTGGCCAAAGACAGCCACGTAAAGGTTCAGGTATTTGATCTGACCGGACGTTTGATTCAAACGCTCGTAGATGGCTTCCAAACACAAAACACCTATCGTGTAACGTTCGATGCCAGCACGCTTGCTTCCGGTACTTATCTGTATCGTATGCAAGTGGGCAATAACATCATTACGCGCAAGATGACGTTTGTGAAGTAAGCTAAATAAGCCTGTTATAAGGAAAAGGGGTTGTGCTAAACGGTGCAACCCCTTCTTTTATACAACTTGGTTACCCAAACAGGGTTTCACGAGAATGAATAGGGTGTGCAAGTGATAAAAAAATCTATGTTCCATTTGTGGGATTTGAGTGCAACCTAAACGGGGTAGTGATTCCTTTTTATGTTTTTAGATGGCAATATAGTTGTTCTGTAGGAGCAAAATAATAGGCTGGGTAAATGGTTTGTTCCATCCTAACCGGGCTTTTTATGCATATTGACATTTTTTGAATGCCTCCTTTTAAAAACCAAGCGTGTCACTTTTGCCTATTCCGTAAGTAATCGGATACGTTTGTGGGCCTACTTATTTTCCTACTTTTAACCGGTCTGCAAGCGACTCCGGAAGGCCCTCTTCTATGATCCTATCCGCTGCGCCTTCTACATTGTAAGGAATCCGAACGAGTTTGTACTGAAGGGAATCCGTATCAAAAATACCAAACCCAAGCCTTGGATTATTATCGCGTGGTTGACCTACACTGCCCACATTAATTAGATATCTGTTGCCCGGACGTACACGAGTCACGCCTAATTTATCTGCCATAATGGCGGGTAGATGGGTATGTCCGATAAAGCAAAAATCAGTTTTGAAGTGCTCGAATTGTTCCACGGTTCCAAAAAACGATTCCAATCGGGTGTATAAATGTGGATTCATGGGCGCAGCGTGGACGATCGTAAAATTATGGGCCTCCACCATGTAGGGTAAATTGCGGAGATATTCCAATTGCCTTTCATTAAGTTTTTCACGATTGTGTTTTGCGGCTACTTGTCCGGATTGGGGCAGTACATCCATACCGCGTCCAAAAACAATGGCTTCGTCGTGGTTACCCATTACGGAAGCCGTACAATAACGCATCACCAAATCTACACATGGGCCGGGGTCGGCGCCGTATCCCACGATGTCACCGAGGCAATACACCTCTTCCACACCTTCTTTTTCTGCGGTCTCTAAAGCTTTATAAAGGCCGTGGAGATTGGAATGTATATCCGAAATAAGGGCAATTTTCATAATATCGTTGAGTCAGAACAGTTTGGGATGCTTAACATAGGGCTGTTAATATAATTCGTTTTTAAACGGACAAAGCAAATGCGTTGATAATCTTTGAAGATTTGAAGCCAACTTCGCTTTTCATAAGCCCTCAAAATGATGCACACACCCAATTTGATTTTCCGTAACGTAACGATTTTAGACCCTCTGACTGGAGAGGCCTGTTGTGAAGACTTGTTGATCCAAAATGGTGTCATTGCCGAACGGGGTCTCGGCCTATCGGTTCCTGACGGGATACCCGAATACGATGCAACGGGCAAAATGGCTTCGATTGGCTGGATGGACATGCACGTTCACCTGCGTGAGCCGGGTTTTGAACACAAAGAGACCATCGAAACGGGTTGTCGTGCAGCCGCGTTTGGCGGCTTCACGGCGGTTGCCTGTATGCCCAACACGAATCCACCCATTCATACAGCCGATGTGGTGTCTTTTATTATTGAAAAAGGCCGGAAAACACCGGTTGATGTACACCCTATTGCCTGTGTTTCCAAAGAGCGGGTAGGGAAAGAACTGGCCGAATTGGCCGAACTCAAGGAAAATGGCGCAGTGGCGTTCAGTGACGACGGTGCACCGATACAACATGGTGGCCTCATGCGGACAGCCTTGGAATATGGTGCCATGATTGATGCACCCATTATTAATCATATGGAAGACCTGACGATCAATCCACATGGTCAAATGAATGAAGGGTTTGTTTCGACACGCTTAGGGCTTGCTGGCATTCCCGGCCTCGCAGAAGAGGTGATGATTGCACGAGATATTTTATTGTCGGAATTTACAGGGGGACACGTTCATGTGGCCCATATTTCTACAGCGCGGGGGGTGGAATTGGTACGAGAAGGTAAATCTAAGGGCATTCCTGTTACCGCCGAGGTTTGCACCCACCACTTTGCGTTAACCGACGAGGAAGTGGAAAAGCGTAACTATGATACCAATACCAAAATGCACCCGCCACTCCGTACCCAAAAGGATATCCAAGCCATAAAAGAAGGGTTGAAAGATGGTACCATTGATGTGATTTGTACTGACCATGCCCCACATGCTCATTTCGAAAAGGAAGTGGAATACATTGCTGCACCTTTTGGGATTTTGGGTCTTGAAACCGCTTGGGGCCTTATTGGCCGCGAATTGTTGGCCGATAAGGTACTTTCGGTACAAGAGGCCGTCTATAAAATCACGGTTGCGCCCCGCAAAATCCTGCACTTGCCTGTTCCTTCTCTGGAGGTTGGGGCGGTGGCAAACCTCACCATTTTTGATACCGACACGCTTTGGACGTTTGAATCCCGTCATATCCATAGCAAGAGTATCAATACACCCTTTGTTGGTGCAGTTATGACCGGAAAGGCTTGGGGAATTTACAACCGAGGGCAATGGGTTCAGGCAGTGGTTTAGGTCAAGAGAGAAGCAGAGAAACAAAAAAGGGGATGTGGCAATGTGGCTACATCCCCTCATTATTAGAGGTAGAACCAGAAAAAACTTGATTTGATTGCAGGGAGCCACTTCCTAATGTATCGCACCTGCACTTAGGGCTGTAACGATCATCACTGCAATCACAAGCAGGTTGATATAAATAAACAAGACGGCTGAATATTTGAAAAAGTCTTCTATCCATTCTCGGTCGCCTATGGAGGCCAACACCGAAACCCATTTAGATTCTTTCGGCAAAATCCGAAACGAGACCAAGCGGTTAAACAGCCTGAAAAACCATTGCCCCACCAGCACAAGGAAAAGGGGAAAGCCCAACAGAGCGAAATAAAAAAATAAAAATGGACTTAGCAGGAATAATCCAAAGATGAGCAAAAGTTTTTTACCGAATGTAAGGCCCCTAAACCCTTGCCAAACGGTAGGGTATGGTTGGGTAGGCGGTTCTTTTTCATAGACATTATAGAACGCTAAAAAACCATACAGTACCAGTCCGAGCCATAACAAGGTGATGGTCACATTGGCCCAAGCAAAATTTTCGGCCCAAAGAACCACGCCCAACAATAAAATCAGAAACAGGAATAAAACACTATGGAAGTGTACCGCAAAAATGAGGTGTTCGTAATAAAAACGTCTCCGATAGAAATATACCAATTTGAGCAAAAGTGCAAATAGGGGCATCATAAAAAACATTGCATACGAAAGCTGCTTAATGGCTGCATGAGCCAAATCTTTTGGTTTCTTCTTGGCTTCATGCCACTGGATCTGTGATCTTAAAGCAAATCGGTGAAGTGCATCTGGATTAAGTCCTTTGGCTTGTAAGAAGGTATTAAGTTCGTCATTAGACGCTTTTAATAATTTTCGGGCTTTTTCGGCGGATATTTTTTTTCCGGAGGTTAAAGGAATCGTCACAGAATCTGATTCCACGACAATACCTTGTGCCGCCAAAACCTTGTTTTCACGCGCTTTACCTAACATACGGACGAATCGGCGGCGCGTAGAATCGGTCTGTGCCACAATTTTGGAGCGGGTCGTATCTGGCAATACCGAAAAATCCAGAGAATCGGGTGCCCAAGCAGCTAAAATAAGTTGATGTTCTTTCAGCGCCAATTCGGCCAGGTGTTCTTGGTCTGCTGGAAGGAGTGATGTCGAATTGGTTTTGGCCTCGTGTAGGGTGTTCAATAAGTTTTGGCGGTTCGCTTTGGGTAATTGTCCTGTTTTCTCCCCTATTTTATCTACATACTCCTGAATTCTGCTTTGTGAATATGTACCTAAAGAACTTTCGGTTTGCTCCACGATACGATCTGCAAAGAGTGTGGAGAGTAAGAAAAACACAAAAGCGATAAAGACATAAATCCGAAAGGGCGGAATATGATAAGCGCGTTTACCTTGGATAAAATCTAACGTCACCTCTCCCGGTTTGGTTACGATAGACTTTAGCGAGTGCCACAATTTGGTGTCAAAGTGCAGGGTGTTTTCTAATAACTCCAGTATAAGATGACTGGTGGGGAGGTGTAGGTCATGGTTTTCTTGTCCGCAATGGGGGCAAAAATTGGCGTGCTCAACATTGGTTCCGCAGTTCGGGCAATACTGAAATTTCTTGTGGTGCGACATATGGGTGTAGGGTTAGGGTTGCAAAATAAGCAACCACCGAAAAAAAACAACACATTCAACCTTGTTTATACATCTTGGCATTAGGCCATGCGCGCTAAGATCTGGTCTAAAGTAGTCACCAAATAATCTGCATTGGCTTCATCAAAGCACATGGGCGGCTTTATTTTAAGAATATTGTAAAAATCGCCCGTTGGATAAATGATAATCCCATGTTGTCGCATTCGCTCAGAAATCCACATGGCTTCGTGGGTTGCGGGCCTGCGCGAAGATTTGCTCTGAACAATGTCCACCCCCAAATAGAACCCATGCCCATAGACCGCCCCAATTTTCTCATGTTTGTCTATTAGTTTGGATAGGCGGTTTTTGAGGTATTGGCCTACCCGATCCGCATTTTGTTGTAGGCTTTCTTCTTCTAGAACATCCAATACGGCGTGAGCTACCTCGCAAGAAACTGGATTTCCTGCGAAAGTATTAAAATAGGTGTATTGACGTTTGTAGGCTTCTGCAATTTCGGGCGTAGTGACAACCGCCGAGATGGGATGACCATTGCCCATTGGCTTGCCCAGCGTTACGATATCGGGTAGAACGCCTTCTTTCTCGAAGCCCCAAAAATGTGTTCCCATACGCCCAAATCCAATCTGGACTTCATCGGCAATACAAACACCTCCGGCTTCATGTACGATTTTATACACTTCTTGCAAGTATCCGGTGGGCATTTCTACACCGCCGCCCGATCCAAGTAGTGACTCGGATATAAAACCAGCCAAACCATGTCCACTGGATTGTATGTGCGCCAATTTCTCGCGGGCATCTTGCGCATATTTCAGGGCAATGTCGGCCTCTCCCACCCGAAATCGCCCCCTAAATGTATTGGGCTGTATAAGTGGGTGTGTAAACGGTCGTGAGGATTTAGCAGCCGTTGGATTGTCTAAAAGGCAAGTGCTGATTTCATCAACGGCGGTGGTATTTCCATGATATTCGCCATCAATGACCATCATGTCTTTACGTTCGGTATAAGCCCGTGCCAAGCGTAGGGCCAAATCGTTCGCCTCGCTACCTGTACATACAAAAAATACAGTACGAAGGGGTTCGGGGAAATAGCCCAATAACCGTTCGGCGTATTCCACAATGTTTGGGTACAAAAACCGTGCATTGGTATTGAGCCGCTTGAGTTGCCGCGTTGCAGCCTTCCAAACTTTTGGATGGCTATGGCCTATGTGTGTGACATTGTTGATCGCATCTAAATACACACGCCCATCATCTCCAATAAGGTATTGTTTCCATCCCCGGACTAAGCTCATGGGGCGCTGGTAATAGTACTCTTGGGCTTGTTGTATGGCCTTGCGCCGACGAGCTGCCAAGTCATCCTGTCGAGATGTTGCTACTTCGGTAGGGGGTTGCTTAAACAAAAAGGCGGGATCCCAAACTCGGTGCGTGTATAAGGGTTTTTCGCTGTTTTTAACCCGAAAAGGTGTATTGGCGTCTAGCCCCAGTTGAAACTGAAAGGGGCGATCGGAGGAACTCAGGCCCAGAACTTGTCCTTTCTCCACAGATCCACTTTCCTGGGTAGGGACTACTCCCCGATACACCGAATAAAAGGTGGTTCCATTCTTTGCAGTGTGCATAACCGAAAACCCTTCTTCTGCGACGGCAATTTGGCCGCTATCAATGGCATATACGGGCAATGGCCTAGAGATGAAGGCTTCTATTCCAAGTGTTGTGCATCCTTCATTGCTGGCTGGGTTTTCTGGGAATGCCATCTGTATCTGGGGTTCTCCAAACCGTGTAAGGCCACATGAATCAGGATTAATCAACGAGGGAGGAAAGTCCTTTAACCAAGCGCCTTCATCAAAAATGTCAGATACTGGGCTGAGGTCAAGGGTTGTATAAGGGTTAGCGCAAAGAATGGGTGGATGAAGTGTAGTGGGGTCGTTTACGTAATCCAACAGGGAGGTGTTTGGAGCAGATAAACCACACGCCACCCGAAATGGTGCCACGAAGTGCCCCATTGGGAAAGCTGTCAAGGTTTCAAAGGCAGTGCGGTCTGCCAATGCTTGTTTGCGGACATACGTGTTATTGGGTTCTAAGATAAGTTGACGGGCAGAAGCACATACAATGGCACAAGAACGCATCGCCAGAAGCGCGGGCAAAACCGCAATTTCAGATTCATTTAGCGGAAAAACCGCATGATAAGCTTTTAACACTGTTAAGGCGTCTTCAATGGGTGATGGGCTATCTGTCATGGCGCTTTCTAACAACATTATAGCCAATTCGCCGACTGTCCAAGAGTGACAAACGTCGCCAAAGTCTATCAAGCCGTGGACGTGGTTTCCGGTATCGTCCACAAGCAGGTTATAACGGGTAATGTCGCCATGAATAATACTTTTTCGTAAGGCGGGCGCATGTGTTTGTACTTCGGTATTTGCCCAAGTGATAACCGCTTCGATTTTGGCACGCAAATAAGGGTCTTCCACAAAAGAGGTCCAACTATTCACCAGATCTGTAGCCAATTGTAAATCCCATTGTATAGGACGATGGGCAGCAGGATGCGAAAATTCGTGTAATGCGCGTGTAATTGTGCCCGCAAAATGCCCCATGCCATGTAATAAACCAGCCGAGCGAAAGGGTACATCGGACAGCATGTGACCCGGTAAAAAAGACACAAGACGCCACCAATGCCCTTCCGCCTGCACCATTTCTACGCCAAACCTCGTGGGGATGGGTCTTGGGAGCGGCAATACAGGACTTTGGATCTGAAGATGATCCAATATCCGGGTTTGTAAATCTAACCACTCGTGTGGTGTGGCTGCATTGGCAATTTTTAGGACATACCGTGTCCCGTCTTCGCAGCGGACTAAAAAATTTTGGTCTTGGTAACTGTCCAAGGGTTTCAAATTCCCAGAAATATCCCAATGTAGGGCTAATATTTCCAATGCTTTTTGCATCGAAAATTGTGGACAGGCTTCTAAGTAGCTTTCAAACATACAAGATCATTAAGTTCAGATTGGGTTAGGAAATGGGCATAAGACCGAAAACGAAATACAAAAAATTTAGAAAACAGTCATCGTGATTTGCGATGAACAAGTCTGGCCTCGATGATTGGGAAACGATAAAGGTGTACAAAAACAAAATATTTTTCGCGCAAAACGTTGAAATTTGCCTTTGGAAATCCTTTTTCCCACGCAAGTTGGTTCAAGGTCGCATGTTATAGAGGGAGCGTTTTGGCTTTCAAGGAGGTGTCGTAAAATAATTCAGATACCTCCCGTTCCCAAACAAAACAGGGATAAGGTAAAGCAGCCATGCAGTACAATTATGAGGAATATGCCAACCTGAATTGCCCCCGTTACGTAGAAGGAATAATCGTTGTATATTTTAATCTTCCTGCAATTTTTAGGTTTCATGCGCTATACGCTGGGTTCACTTTTTTGGGTTAGTTTTCTTACGGTACATTTGGCGGCACAGCCGGATCCTTATGTGTCGGGAGGGGAATTGCTACCCGAACAGGCGGCTTATGATGTGGGGTACTATGACCTTGCGTTGCGTATAGATCCGAAACAAGAAGCAATTAAAGGCACTTTAACGCTAAAAGCCCGCACGTTATCCCCTCTTCGCCATTTAGTACTCGACCTTGACCCCCGCTTAGCAGTTCGTCGGATTGTAGAAGTGACAACATCGGGGTTAACACCACGTTCGATGACCCGAAAAGGGGGGCAAATTTGGATTCACTTGGAATCGGAGCGAAAAGCAGGTGAACTGGTCGAACTCAGCATTCAATATGGGGGTGTACCCCGTGTAGCCCCGATTCCGCCTTGGGCAGGTGGGTTTACGTGGTCTCGTACTAACGATAATCGTTATTGGGTTGCGACCAGTTGTCAGACAGAAGGGGCAGATGTCTGGTGGCCCGTAAAAGACCATCCATCCGATAAACCCGATTCTATGGCCATGCGGTTTACCGTTCCACGTGGATATTCGGCGGTATCCAATGGCAAATTGGTGTCTCGAACCAAAAACCCGGACAAGACAGAGACCTTTTTTTGGAAGACCTCGGTGCCGGTAAGTCCATATAACGTTGCCTTTAATATGGCTCCTTATATCCGGTTGGAACACCCTTACAAAGACATTGAAGGAACAGAATACCCGCTTCAATATTGGGTTTTACCGGAAAATGTAGAAAAGGGCAGAACACTACTGGTAGAAGCTGCTAAACAATTGGCTTTTTTAGAAAAGACATTAGGGCCATATCCATTTAAAAAAGAAAAATTTGGGATGGTAGAGGTACCCTTTTTGGGGATGGAGCACCAGACACTCATTGCATACGGTGCGCGTTATAAAAACGACGCCATGACGGGATATAATGGTGGCTTCGATGCCCTGCTTTTCCACGAAATGGCACATGAATGGTTTGGTAACTTAATTACAAACCGTGACTGGAAGGATATGTGGATTCATGAGGCGTTTGCCACGTATTTAGAAGCACTTTATGCCGAACACCTGAGAGGTCCTGTGGCGTATCGGGCGTACATGAATATGCAAGAAAAACAAATCGGTCATGCGGCACCCATGGCTTCTGCAGTACCTACCAGTTCAAAGGATGTCCCGACTGATGTGTATAACAAAGGGTCTTGGATGTTGCATTCTTTGCGTTATCTGATAGGGGATGAACGGTTTTATCGGCTGCTCAAGCAATTTGTGTACCCTCCAGATGCAAAACCTGTGCAGCAGCAAGCCATTCCGAACGTGCGGTTTTCGGATACGGACGAGTTTATTCGGATGGCAGAGGCGGTTGCTGGTCAGCCTTTGGATTGGTTTTTTGAAGCGTATCTGCGCGAGGCCAAGCCCCCCGTATTGCATATTACCCGTACACGGCGATACACCGATCTCGTTTGGCATGTATCGGGGAAAAAGCCTTTCCCCATGCCCATTGAGGTGTTCCTAGAGGGAAAATCGCAGCGGGTTCCTATGTCCGATGGGCGTGCTAGGATATGGGCTTCCGAAAACCTTTCGTTGGTGGTGGATCCAGAGCGCTGGATAATGCGGGGTAAAGATGAGTTTGAAAATCGGTTTGCACGCCCACTCTCGGAGGATGACTTTGTTGGGCGCTATGTGATACAGCCCGGATATACCTTCGAGGTTTGGAAGTCGGAAGGGAAATTGTTTTTCAGGGCACCGGGTAGTTTTGCGCGAGAGTTAAGCCCGATCAATGAACGTCAATTTGAGGTGAATGCTGGAGAAGCAGAGGTGCTTTTTGAAGTTGATGATCGTCAAGAGGTGAATGCGCTTGTTTATAAGCGGAACCAGTCGGTTATTTCTGGAACCCGCATGGATTTTGTGATGCAAGACCAGTTTTATCGGCTAAAACTTCCAGAAGAGGTTTTGGATCGGTTTGTTGGCCGTTATCGTGTGGGAAATGCGCCAGATGCTGCCGATATGGTGATAACCCGCGAGGAAACCCAGTTGTTGATTCAGGAAGGCGGGAACCCAGCCGTAGAAATTTTCCCAATTTCTGAATCTGTATTTGAATGGAAACTATTGCCTGCCCAAATCCATTTTGTTGAAAATACGGATGGCAGAGTTATGGGCATGAGAATTGAACGAGAAACCACTACCATTTCTGCAATCAAACGTTAAATCCAAATCTATGCGTAACTATTTGCTGCTCTTATTAGTCTGTCCGCTATCCGCTGTGGCACAATCGGGCTGGGATCATGAAATCCTGCGCAAAATTTATACACACGAAACGCCATTGTTTTCCAAAACCATGCACGTTGCCGATCGGAGTTCGTATCCTCTCTTTTTACTAATCCCTGCTGGCGCCATGACAGCAGGTGCGGCCAATATTCGTGGCTATACGCTAGAAGAAGGATGGGCGGTGGTGGCCTCTGGTGTGGGCAGTTATGCAGCCATGGAAGCCCTCAAAAGAACCATTAAACGGTTGCGTCCCTATCAGTCTTTGCCCGATATAGCTTATTATCGTGGAGACAAGGCCGCTCCTGACCGTGACTCGTATAGTATGCCTTCTGGCCATACAACGCTGGCCTTTGCCTTCGCCACGGCCTTAACAATGCAACACCAAAAATGGTATGTTGTGGTTCCAGCGTACCTATGGGCTGGTAGCGTGGGCTTGTCTAGGGCTTGGAATGGGGTGCATTATCCTTCAGACATATTGGCTGGCGCGGTTATTGGGGGTGGTGTGGCGTATTTAGTACACCGGAACCTCGACCGGATTACGCCAAAATCGTGGCGGAATAACTATGTACAATATCAGATGGTGCCGCTGGGATTTTCCTTCCGTAAAAACTTTTAACTCTTAGAACTCCTTAATAAAGAAATACGATGCCCAAATATCTGTACAA
Organism: Bacteroidetes bacterium UBA2364; assembly: GCA_002344075.1. Taxonomy (GTDB): domain Bacteria; phylum Bacteroidota; class Rhodothermia; order Rhodothermales; family UBA2364; genus UBA2364. The sequence continues at coordinate 8,450 of DDTM01000069.1, read as the reverse complement.
AACGACATTTGTCGAAATTCCATCCGAAAAAAAATGGTACGAATCTGCACCCCGCACCGATCCACATTCGTTGGTGAGAAGTGGCTATTTTAAAGACCACCTGAACGAAATGGGTGATGAGGGCTGGCGGCTGGTTACGGTGGAAGCACTCAATACCGCAGAGCCGTCTTCTATGACGCCGTTTTCGATGACCAGAGGATATTACTTTTTTTGGATGAAAGAATCCTGATGGCTATGATCTGAGTGAGCGGATTCTGACGAGATATGAGGGGCTATGTTGCTAAGTATAAAGCCTCTTGCCACTCTTGCCGAGCCTTTGAGACGGCGGAAATAGGATATGAACGACCGATGAGGTGGGTCGTAGTCCGGGCTTTATACCGCTTCTCGTAGTTGCGACAAGAGGTTTTTGCATGTCCGTAGTACCATTTCATATACTTCGTCAAACCCCTTTTGTCCGCCATAGTAGGGGTCTGGTACTTCACCATTGCCCGGATGCGGGTCAAAGTCGCGAAACAAGCGCACTTTCTGAATATCCGCATCCAATTCGTCGCCTGCACCTGCAATCAAAAGCATGTTCTCCACGTTCGAGCGATCCATACCGAGAATTAGGTCATATTGATCTATGAAAGAGGCTTTAAATTGCTGGGCCCGTTGTTTAGACAGATCCACCCCATGTTGGGCGGCGGTTTTGATCATCCGGCGATCTGGCGGCTCGCCTACATGCCATCCACCTGTTCCGGCTGAAGCAATTTCAAATCGTTCTTCTAATCCGGCTTCTCGAACCAAATGGCGAAAAACACCCTCGGCCAATGGGCTTCTGCAAATATTGCCGAGGCAAATAAAAACAATACGATAAGGTGGTTTTTTCATGCGAACATATTTGGGGTGTGGAGAAAAAAAGCCGCATGTAAAGTACAAAACCTGTCGGGGGGGGGCAAAATAAGGGTATTTTTTCAAAAAACAGATTTATATACGAATGCGGAATTGATATAAGGCATTGGAAGTGGTATTATGGCCAAGGCATTGCTGCCAAAACGCAATTTCTGAATAACCATTCGACATTCTATCTCATAACACACATGCAATATCTAACGGCAGGGGTGGCCAAAACGAAAGGTTGGCTCGACCAAAATACTGATTTCACAACCGACGAACAGGGCCGATTGGTGGTGGGACACGGGGAGTTTCGGTACATCGTGAACATAGGATGGGGACAACTGGACCCGTCGGTTACTCCTGTTAACGATTGTCACGAGATGGTTCAGGACTCGCAGGGGCGAATTTTATTGTTGACCAATGAGCCACGTAACCATGTGGTGATCTATGACAAAAGTGGCCGTTTCATCGAATCTTGGGGAACGGAATATCCGGGAGCGCATGGCCTGACACTGAGCCGAGAAAACGGAGAGGATTTTTTGTTTATTTGTGATAATCAGCGTCATCAAGTAATCAAAACCACCTTATCTGGAAAAGAAGTGATGGTTCTGGATTATCCGAAACAGAGTGGTGTTTATGACTCGGCGGAGCAATACATACCTACAGAGGTAGCGGTTGCTCCTAATGGTGATTTTTATGTGGCAGATGGTTATGGGTTGGATTGGATCATCCAGTATGACCATAATGGGCAATATGTTCGCCATTTTGGTGGGAAAGGCACAGGAATAGCCCAGTTAAACAATGCACACGGGGTATGTGTGGATGTTCGTCATCCAGAAGACCCTGTTTTGTGGGCCACATCCCGTCCCGATCATACCTTTAAACGGTTTAGTATGTCTGGTGTTTATCAAGATCAAGTTCACCTGCCGGGTGCTTGGGTTTGCCGTCCCGTCATACATGGTACGTATCTTTATGCGGCGGTTCTGGTTTCGGAAAAGTTAGGCTTTAACGGAGGCTCCGGTTTTATCACCATTTTGGATAAAGACAATCGTGTGGTCTCTAACCCCGGAGGTCTTGAACCAACTTACAAACATGGTCATTTACAGGAAATGTGCCAGGCGTTTCCTATATTCCAGTATCCGCACGATGTTTGTGTGGACGATGATCAAAATCTGTATGTTCCTCAGTGGAATTCAGGTAAAGTGTATCCGTATAAATTAGAACGCATTTGATTCAGATGGCGTGCTGATGTGTTTTTTGTTCAACCACCGACGTATCAGGGCATACAAAGCGACAAACCAACCAATCGGGTAGGGTAAAATAAAAATCCCCCACCAAGGCGAGTATGGGCTGGTTCCGCCAATGCCACCTAAAGCCGTAAAAATCCACATGGCCGCAACCCCAATAGCCATTAGCACGGAGGCCGTTAGGAATGTTTTGTGATACCGATCGTGGCTGAGGCGTGTGGAGAGGGCTAATAAGACACTACCTATCAATACGACAATGGAGCCTTCTAAGGGGTCTATTGCACCGAGAAGTGTGGCGACTACACCAATTATGAATAAAATGTGTGCCCAATTGGTTTTCTTTTTCATGATTTTGTACCTAATGTAGCAATTTGGTTATTCGTGAACAACTACCATATACGTAAACTAAGCGGGTTGGATGCAAGGACGCTACATAATTTTTGATTGCATCAAATCTCTAATTTCCCGTGTTTCCTCATGCAGCGACAAGACAAAGTCGAAGAGGTAGTCTTTTTTTGCCAATTGTGCCTGATGATGCCAAGGATTCATGACGGTGGAGCGTAGAACAAATAAACCCTCTTTTTTGTAATCGGCTTTGCTCACCTTGAGCATCTTGAGCAATTCCGAAACCGACTTGGTGGAGTATTGCGAGACCATAAACCGTGTACGCGAGACAAAGAAATCCTGAGAATACAGACTTCTACGGGTATCTTGTTTATTGCGGATTGTAAATCGGTCGTAGATCATTTGGTTTAGCCGATTCAGTTCTGCGAGACTACTATCCACCCGTACCAAAGTATCGTCGTGCCATGCCATCGGAACGGCTACAAAGCATACAATATTGGTATCGGGCGGGTCATAAACGGGTACAAACGTAAAAGGAAATTTGCTCGTATTTTGTTTCCCAAAAACTTGCTCGTCCAAATAACGGAATAGTTTTTTGTGATGATTCAGGTACTGCGCAAAACGACGGGTGTTTAAAACACTGGTTCGGATGATTTTCCCGTGCCCGTGCGTTTCGAGCGGGATGGTTTTATGTGCAAGATAACAAGCCGCTGCTGCTGCCCCCGGCTTAGAGCCTTCCAAGATATAGGGTCCAACGGCATGAATGATTGGCGTGTGATCAAGGTGGTGGAGGCCGCCCTCTTCTTCCGAGATGTATTGGGCCTTCTGAATAATATGCTCGGTTACAATCCCTTGTTTGAACGCAATAATACCCGCTGGATAAGGAATATAGCCCATTTTATGTGGATCAATGGTGATCGAATCGGCATCGGGGAATGCCAAAAAGGCTCCATAGGTTTCTGGATCGCGCCACGAGATATCAATCGGGGGGCTTAAAGTTTTGCCTTGATGTGTAATGGTAAATGACTCGCGGACATCCAATTTATCGGCATAAGATTGCAACACATCGCCCATTCCACCGGTTTCTTTTTTTGCAAGATCCGGATGGCAAAAGAGACTGCGAAAATATCCGCCCCACGCGCCATCCACATGCAGCCAAAAAGAACGGTTATGTTCCCTGTTTAGTTCGTCACGGAGGAATTTTATGCGATGGACCGGGTCCACAGCTCCTTCTTCGGTTGTACCAGCTACGGCAATGACACAGGCGGTATATTCGTTCGATTTTTGGTGTAGGAGCAATTCACGTAGGGCGCGGACATCCATCCGAAATCGGGTATCCACTGGAACAGGTACAACTGCGTCTTCGCCATAGCCCAATATGTTGGCGGCTTTTTTGATGCTATAATGTGCTGACTCCGAGACGTAAATGCGAGGATGAAGACTCAAACGATTCAGGATGCTGAATAAACCGCGTTTGCTCACATTGAAAAGACTATTTGCTACATGTTCATTTATTTCTTGCAAGACCACTTCCGGAACCTGACGTTTCTCATAAATCAGGTAATGTGCTAATTTACGCAAAATACGTACAGATTGATTTGATTTTAGGGCGATGAGGGTTTGAGAAGGCACTTCCAAAATGGAAACCGTCTGACCACGTGCCTTATTGGGCGTCCGGATTTGGAATTCGAGCTGGTGTTTTTTGCAATATTCTTGTACCACAAAGGGCAAAAACTGTACGGTACGCGCCACCCAAAGCGCCTCAATATTGGCAACTGTACCCCCCGAACAGATGTGCGCCCAGGCCGTTTCGGGGTTATAGCCCAGCATGGCCGCCACCATCTTCCCAACTTCTAACTCTAAAGGAACTGTTACCGAGGCCGACTCATCAGTGACATTGTTGGGATTGTAGAGCATGCCCGCAAAGTACCCCACCACCGAAGGCAGGGTTTGTTCGCTGAGCATATGGGCAATATAACGTGGGGAATAAAACGGGAAGTGGGCTTTTAACTGGTTTAGTACGGTTTCTAACTCGGTATCTAATTGATCAAACCAATGTTCATGCTGTCTTCTTTTTGTTCGGTTAATGATGATTGGGTCTTCAGGGAAATAATTGCGCCGCCAATGAATGTAGTCATTGAAAATATTCATCAGCATTTGCGCCCACACGTCTGCATGTTCGGCCTTGGGGCCTAAAAACCAAGCGGAAAGCGGGTTTTGGGTAATACCATCTACTTTACTGGGGTCTTGGAGCCGATTTTGGCTTTTTGAAGGATGATGTTCCATGTGTTTTTGAACCCAATCTACCGTAATTGGCCACGCAACATGTATAGGAACCTTGTAAGTACTTGTCAAGTTTTTCGGACAAAGGATGTACAAAAGTTCAAGTGCGTTTTAACAAAACTACGCCTGTCATTTCGGGAACAACAACTCGTTCGCCTGTTTCCAAGGTTTCAGGCCAGATCTGTTGCCAATGACCTTCAGGCATGTCAAAAGAGGCGGCCTCGGTTCCTGCGTTGATGTACACCAGTACTTCATTTTGCTGGTCCTTACGACGGAAAATCAGGTGCATGTCTTCTGCATACACCAACTCATAGTCGCCTGTTCTTAAAACGGGTTGGGTATTGCGCAGCGCGATGGCTTGTCGGTAATAAGCAAACAAGCCCTGATCCCACGTTTCCGGTTGTTCCCAAGGGAAAGCAGCACGGCATCCCGGATCATCGCCGCCAGTCATCCCAATTTCGGTTCCGTAGTAAATACAGGGCGCACCGGGCAAGGTCATGTATAACAAAAAGGCGAGTCGGAGTGCCGTTTTGTCTTCTTGTAAAACCCAAAGTGCTCGTGCCGTATCGTGGCTGTCTAACATATTGAGTTGGGCATAAACAATTTCTGGATCGTACAGGCCGAGCATATGGGCCAATACCTTGGCATAGGCGGATGCATCTATGGCGGAAAGATTCATCAGGTCGCGGTGATAGCCCGGTCGGAGAGAGCGGTTTCCTGCAAAACTCATCACAGACCAAGCCATAATGTAGTTCATCGTTGCATCCCATTGGTCGCCCTGGAGCCAAGGCTGTGCTTCTACCCAGACCTCGCCCACAATATATGCTTCTGGATTTACGGACTTCACGACCTCGCGGAACCGTTGCCAAAAGGTATGGTCTTCAATTTCGTTTCCCACATCCAGCCGCCAGCCATCTATACCAAATGCCAACCAATGACGCGCCACATCCAAAAAATAATCTTGTACATCTGGATTGTTAAAATTAAATTTGGGAAGCGCGGCGAGATTCCACCAAGCGTTGTAATTAATTGGTTTATCGTCTTCTGGATAAGGTCGTAGCGGCCAGTCATGTACCGTGAACCAATCTATATAAGGCGAATTTCCACCATTTTCCAAAATATGATGGAATTGCCAGAATCCCCGGCTCGCATGGTTGAAAACACCATCCAAGACCACCTTCATGCTGCGTGCATGGGCTTCGTCGAGAAGTAAACGAAGGGCGCCGTTTCCACCAAGAAGTGGATCAACCGTATAATAATCAAAGGTGTGATAACGGTGGTTGGCAGCAGAGGAAAAAATGGGATTTAGATACAGTGCATTGATCCCCAAGGATTGGAGGTAGTCCAACTTTTCTACGATGCCATATAAATCTCCACCTTGATACCCTTGTTCTTCGGGCGGACTGCCCCAAGGCTTAAATTTTAAATGTGGAGGATGAATGGTTGTGCTTCCTTTTGCAAAGCGGTCGGGGAAGATCTGGTAAAATATCGCATTTTTTACCCAATTGGGTGTTGAGACGGGTTGGGGCATAGGGATGAAAACGTTTTTAAAGGTTATTTTAATGAAAACAAACTACTTAAGCTACAATACAGCCCAATATCAAAATGACAAAAAACGGACAAGATTTTAATGATACACTATTTCCGGATGAAGCCGCAGCATGGCAACGTAAAGAACAGGAAATAAAAGCGGAATTAACAGAAATGCTCCCCCATATCAAGCTGGTGTCCGAAGATAATACAACCTTTAAAATCATTGAACCATCCCTGCCTCCCGAAATAGGATTGAAATTAATAGAACTGCAAACACGGGCTATCGAAGGCGATGTGGAGGTGGCAAGGGCAGAAATAGAGGCGCTAATGGATCAGATACCGGGTAGTATGACCTTAAGGTTTGCGTATGTAAATATTTTGCTACATATTGATCCCGAAGACATGGAGGAAGGTGCGTATTTAGCGTTATACGAGCGGGCCATTACCATTCTTGGGATTAATTTGAATGTGGTCTTGATTCAATTAGACCAATTAGGGCTGGAAAATATAGAAGATGTTCGTTTTCCTGGAGCCTTTCCTGAGAATAGTGTGTTTTTAAGCAGTCTGTATTTTTTAGGACAAGAGCAGGAACTGATGGGAAATTATGACCAAGCCATTGATTTGGGTTTTATACAATTGCAGTTTGATGTGGAAGATGTCTTGAATGTACGTCGTCGCCTTGTAGATTGTTTATTGGTCTGCGAAGAGCCACAAATGGCCTTAAAGATTTGTCAAGACTATGAAGAGGATGATTCAGCGGCTATGTTATATGGTAAAGCATTGGCCGCTTTTATGCTAGAAAAAAAACAAGCCACACGCTTTCTTCAAAAAGCCGTCCAAAAATACCCTTTGTATGCCTATGAAATAGCTGGGTTGGAAGCGCCTGAAAACATAGAAGAAGCCTTTGAAATTGATCTTGAATATGCACAATACCTGCATGGTTTGTGGACGGATATTGAAGGGGCACAAAAATTTCTGAAAAAAGAGCTAAGACGCCTCTAATAACTCCTTTTATCGAATAACTTTTAGGACACAGTAGTTCCAAGCGGATCGCGCATCCGCGAAACAACCGAACGATATGCGCATGTCGGTACCGCACGATTCAACGAGGGCAAAGCCCTCACCGATGAGACATTGGTAGGACAAGCTAAAGGGTTTATGAATCAAAAAATGCGAAACCTTTTGCGTATAACTATATTTCACCACCGTACAGTTTTAGCAATCGGTTTTCAAGATTGACATAAGTCATTTAATTCTAGTGTGTTAGTGATAACAATAATTGTCTTGTCGTAATTTAGGTAATAGTCTAATAAAGCAAATCCAAACTGAAAAATACTTAAATCATCTCGCGTTTTACGAGCAAGACGCGCTTGCATACCATTTTTTTGCGCAAGACTGCCAAGCAAAGACATTTAAAAATGAGCAAAACAACAAACGCTTACGATACCAATAAACCGCTTCGTCAGCTAATTCTAAATTCGTTAAAAGATAAAGGTCAGACCGCCAATGACGTTCACGCCAACCTACTAAGGATAACAGAGGCAGTCTCAGGCAAAATTGTATGAACTAAATCTAATAATAACAAATGATTATCTTGTGTTGTATGTCCTTTACCTTGTGATAAGGTAATCCATGTAATTGGGATTGAGCCCTTTTTGTAAATCACACTTGCCATCAAAACAGAAGTGTTATTCCCGATGCCTTGTAATGTCGAAGGCAATTGCAATCGTTCTTCGATTGCCTTGTATATCGAAACACAAACTGTGTAAAAATTTGCCCTAAACGGCATGTAATAGCGTTCAGTATCGATATTGTTAGAGCGAATAAATCGTCTTAATTTGGTCTCATTGCTATCGACCTTATTGCCATTGGGCATCGTCTTGGCAATTTTCGTCATGGACACATGACCTTTCTCAATCACGCCATTGATGAAGGCAATGAACGTTTCAAAATGACGGGGTAATCTTGTGCCGAGTACACTACGGAAATACTTGTTTAAGGCTTGAGTTCTATTTATATTATTGCTCATCATACAGAAGGATTGAGGTGAATCGTTTTGATAAACCCTCATTTTATCTCTTTTCTTCTGTATCTGTTTACTAAATACATGACAAAAAGGGCGTAATGATTTTTTGCCCTAATTGATTAAATGGATTGATTAAGACT
>DDTM01000026.1 GCA_002344075.1 Bacteroidetes bacterium UBA2364 | reverse complement strand
AAGAATCTTAAGAGGTTTAGGTGAATGAAGCCCAATGTCTTAAATTGATTTTTAACAACCTCTTAGAAACCGGCCTTAACAGACATCTAAATTATGCCCAATTTTGTCGTTCGTCCTATCTCATCTAAGCGCGATATGAACCGCTTCATAGACTTCGTATATGATTTCTATAACGAGAAGGACTATCCGTATGCGGTGCCGCCGCTCAGGATGGACCAAGCAGAGACCCTCAGTCCCAAAAAAAATCCTTTCTTTGAACACGGGAAAGTGCAATGTTTTTTGGCTGAAGACCCTTCTGGAAATATTTTGGGACGGATTGCAGCGGTTATCAATGGTTCCTATCAAGAGAAATATCAGGATGGCAGCGGCTTTTTTGGCTTTTTTGAATCGGTAGATGACTATGCCGTGGCCGAGGCACTATTTAAAGCCGCTGAAGAATGGCTTAAGGCACAGGGGTTAACCAAGATGGGCGGGCCATTAAACCCAACCATTAATGACACCGCAGGTTTGTTGGTAGATGGGTTTGACCGCCGTCCTTCGGTAATGATGCCCTACAATCCACCATATTATGAAGTTTTCTTGAAGCAGTATGGATTTGAGCGCGTAATGACGATGTGGGCTTATTACATTCATCATAAATACCGGGCAAATTTTGATAAACTGGAGCGGATGATTGGCCTGCTTTATAAGCGGTATCCGGGTTTAAAACTAAGAAATTTAGACATGAAACACTTCGACCGAGACGCGCAGATCGTGAAAGAAATTTATAACGAGGCATGGTCTAACAACTGGGGAAGTGTGCCCATGACCGATAACGAGTTTAAGCATTTGGCCGGATTTCTGAAACTTATCGTGGATCCACGAGTGGTCTTTATCCTTGAGTTAGACGGCGAGCCTGTGGCCTTTTCGATTACTTTGCCAGACCTAAACCAAGTCCTACGATATGTTAAGCGCGGGAGTATTCTACAGGGCCTACCTTTGATCTTACGAAACCGAAGACCCGGAAAAGGGAGTATGATCCATGATGGTCGTACCTTACTAATGGGTGTTCGGCTAAAATATCAAGGCAAGGGCTTCGACGCTATTGTAAACCATGCGATCGTAAAATACGGCCCCGAAAATGGCTACGATGGTTCGGAAATGTCGTGGTTGTTAGACAGCAACAAACCGATGGTGAACGCCGCTATTAACCTTGGTGGGGTAAAAGACAAAGAATACGGCATGTTCGAGAAAGTTTTTTGATCAGGTGTATCGTCTGATTAATGTCTCAAACTCGTCGGCAATTTTTGAGATATGAAAGTGGGAATCGGCGTATGCACGGGCGTTTTTCCCCATCTTTTGGCGGCGCTCCGGATGGTTTCGCATCTCTAAGATGGCTGTTGCCAAATTGCCCGCATCGGCATTTCCTATTACCACACCTGTTTGATAGCGAGTGGTGATTTTGGCCGCTAAGTTTACTTCAGGAACGACCAAAATGGACGGCCGTGCAGCCGCAAAGGCCGACCAGACCTTTGAGGGAACACTAAAAATGCCGGCATCTGGCTCCAAAAGCGTCAGCATTACATCGGCTGTTGCCAATACTTGGGGAAATGTCTCGAACGGCTGAAATGGCAAAAGTACCAAATTATCCAACTGCCTGTCGGCCTTTGCACGGTGCAGAACATCCACACTCACGCCTTCGGAGACAATCAGAAAAACAATGTCTGGCTCGTTCTTTAAGCGCGTGGCAGCATCGGCGATGAGCATCGGATTGTGTTTTAGCCCCAGCGTACCCGAATACAGCACGACAAACCGTTCGTGCATGTTCCATTTCTCTGAAAAAGGGTTTTGGCGCGGTAATACCGGAATATGGTCTATGGGCGCCCAGTTCGGGATGACAGTCATGTTCTCGTCTCGCACGCCCCAATCGGCAATGATGTCTTGAAAATCCTCTGCAATCACAACCACATGTTGTGAACGACGCAGCATTGAAGCCTCCAAGCGTCCATAATACCAACCGACCATCGAGCCAACAGGGCCTAATTTTTGGGCGAGAATGCTTTTTGCGGCGATGCTGATGATGTCTTGGAGCCAAAAGACAAAGGGGACTTGGTGTTGGTTTGCCCAAGCAAGGATTTTGCGCTGGGCTTCCAAGGGCGTATTCGCCGAGAATATCAGGTCTGGCCGAAGGTCGTCACATAACTTGGTAACAGCATTGCCATAGGCCGCTTCTTGGAAACGTCTCCTGAGTAAATTTTTTTTCTGGACTGGTGGCTCCCCCTCACCCAAATTGATCACCCGTAGGCCGGGTGTATCGCTTACCAGCGTTCCACGGGGGCTTTCTACTGCCGATGTATAGACATGGGTTACAGGATATCCCCGTTTGGCCAATTCACGACTCAGGTCTATAGGGAAAGCGTGGCCGGGATAATCATGAATCAGGAGGTGTGAACGGGAAGCAGGCATGGAATTTCAAAAATCACCGATACGTTTTTCCGTAGCATATACCATTCTGTGATGGTTAAGCATGTTACAGAGGTTCTCATTAAACAATATAGGCCATGAAAATCGTCGCAGACGAAAACATCCCGCTTTTAAACCAATTCTTCGGAGATTGGGGCGAACTAAACCTGCTACCGGGGAAAGCGATCACCCACGAAGTTATCCGCGAAGCCGATGTTTTATTGGTGCGAAGTGTGACTCCAGTCACTGCGTCGCTTTTGCGCGGAAGTCGAGTACAATTTGTGGCAACGGCAACCGCTGGGACAGATCATGTGGATGTGGAATGGTTAGAAAAGCAAGGTATTGGCTTTGCCCATGCCCCCGGTTCCAATGCTGAATCGGTGGTGGAGTATGTTTTGACGGCGCTTTTGCACCTCACGGCTCGGTATAAAACGACACTCCGAGGAAAAACGGTAGGTGTGGTGGGGGTTGGCGAAATCGGTCGGCGACTGATCCCGCGCTTAGAGGCCTTAGGATGTAGGGTCTTGCAAAACGATCCGATACGGGCACTTCATGAGCCTGGCAATTGGGTGGATCTGAAGGACTTGCTCCAGCAGTCGGATGTGGTTACATTTCATGTACCTCTAACACGGAGCGGGCCATTTCCAACCTATAAACTAATCCATAAAAACAACTTACAATGGCTCAAAAAAGGCGGTTGGATTGTCCAGGCTTCCCGTGGCGGTGTAATAGACGAGGCGGCATTAGCAGACGGTTTGGATTGTGGATTGGTGGGTGCAGCCATTCTGGATGTGTGGGAAAATGAACCAAATTTCAACCCCGATTTGGTCGCACGATGTCACCTTGCTACGCCCCACATTGCGGGATATTCCTATGATGGCAAACTGAAAGGTTCCGAAATGGTCTATGATGCTTTTCTTCACTTTTTCGGACTGATGAAACAATCGAAAACCATCCGCCAAGAAATGCCTGCATTATTCACCCTCCATATACCAGCAAGAGAGTTCACAGAGGTTGTTTATTTACAAGTGCTTTCCCAAGCCATGTATGATCTTCCAGCAGATGATACCCGGTTTCGGGCATTGTTGCCGTTACCGCCTGATACACGCGCCCTTGCCTTTCACGCATTACGCAAAAGCTATCCGACTCGCTATCGCTTCGGTCGTTATGCTCTCGCAAGCCCAGTTCCACCGCTGTGGAACCATGCAATTTGGGAAGGACTGTGCCTCAACACCCACCACCCACCCATTTAAAATTCAAAAACTTATACGCCCGATAAGTCATTTAATAATAAACGAAACAAATTGTTCTGACCTCTAAGCCGAAGAATACGGACATTGTGCAGTTCTCTTGGCCAATTTCGGCACGAAATTTTCAGTTAACCTCGACATTAGATGTGCGCATTTGTTTGTTTCATCCGGACTACCCACCCCGTTCTATGATATGAAAAAACATATATTAACAACTTTATTTTGGGCTTTGGGACTATGGCTATCAGAGGCCTTGCCCACTTATGCACAAACCCATTTCACGGGTTGTAAGTCCAATCTGCGCCAAGTTTCAGTCTTGGTCTCGTCCAGTGCCCAATTGGGTGTTAATGGGGCGGGGTTACCTGCTGGTAGCGAAATCGCCGTTTTCACCCCAAACGGTGTATGTGCAGGAGTAGGGGTTTGGCAAAATGACCCCACCTCACTTTTAGAAATCATGGTGTCGGAAGACTCAGACAAATCCGCTACGCCTACACAAGATGGAATGATCAATGGCGATGCCATGCGGTTCCGAATTTGGGACAAGGCCACGAATAAAGAATATCCTGAATCGGTAGTTAAGGCCACTTTTTCATCTGATCCATCCGGCAATGCCACATTTAAATACACCCTTTCACCATATTTTCTATCTGCCCTGATCGTGATGGAAAATGGTACGACCTTGGCATTTTCCAGCACACCTATTACGGCTGCAACCGAAGGCAATGCCTATGCCTACGACATCAATACAACGGGAACATCGGGCAATACGCGCACCATTACCGCACCGACGTTGCCCGCATGGCTTAGCTTTACCGCAACGGGCAATGGAACCGGACGTCTTACGGGCAATCCAACAGATGCGCAGGAAGGCAGTCATGCGGTGGTTTTGCGGGTTACAGATGGTTCTTCTACCACAGACCAATCGTTTGCCATTGTCGTGGCCAATGCTGCACCCGTTATCTCCTCGGTTACAGGTACTTTTTCCGGCGTCGCGGGTACGCCATTGTCCTTTACCGTAAATGCTACCGATCCAGGCAATGATGCACTCTCCTACTCTTGGAATCCGGGCGACGGTTCGGGTTCAAAAACGGGTGGCACAACCTTTACCCATACCTATGGGGCTTCTGGCAAATATACGCTTAGCGTTACGGTTAATGATGGTGATGGTGGAACGACAACCCGCTCCCAAGAAGTAACGATCGGCAGCACCAATTCTCCGCCCGTATTTACCAGTAATGCCCCATTGACCATTCAGGAAGGTTCGCCCTATTCGTACACGATTACGACCAACGATGGGGATGGGGACACGAGAACGATTACAGCTCCCTCGAAACCCGTTTGGCTCACACTTACAGACAATGGAAATGGGACGGCCACACTATCAGGAACCCCGAATGGCTCCCAAACAGGCTCGGCCAATGTCACGTTGCGGGTACAAGACAGCAAAGGGGCTAGTGGCGAGCAAACATTTATCATTTCGGTGAACAATACAGCTCCTGTTATCACCAATTTAGCTGGAGGTTTCTCGGGAACGGTTGGAGCAACCATGTCTTTTACAGGAACTGCCACCGACGCAGGCAATGATCCGTTAGGCTATACATGGGACTTTGGCGATGGCTCGCCCCCTCAAAGTGGTTCTCCCTTAACAAATGTATCTCATGCCTACACCACTGCCGGCGTTTTTGTCTTGAAACTGACCGTAACGGATGGCAAAGGGGGGACTACTTCACGGACGCAAAACATCACCGTAAGCGGCACCAGTAACAGTACACCTCGCTTTACCAGCACACCCGTCTTGACCGCTACCGAGGGCAGTAATTACATTTATACCATTTCTGCAACCGACCCAGATATCGGTGCTGCACTCACAATTACGGCGCTCACCAAGCCTGTATGGCTTACGCTAACAGCTACAGGCAATGGGACCTCTACACTGACGGGATTGCCCTTAGACTTGAACGAGGGGCCGAATGCAGTGGTCTTACAGGTCTCGGATGGAACATCCTCTGAACGCCAATCTTTCGAAATCAATGTCCAAAATGCACCACCCGTTATTTTGGCCTTCACCGGAAATTTCTCTGGCACTGCCGGACAAACCCTGAACTTTGTAGCAACCGCCAGTGATCCGGGTAACGATGCCCTCACGTACCGTTGGGACTGGGGAGACGGTACACCTGCGCAACAAGCCATTGACCTGAAAAATGTATCCCACACCTGGACCGTTGGGGGAACCTATACGCTCCGCCTTACCATAACCGATGCCGATGGTGCAACGGCCACAGATACCAGAACCCTGACAATCGGGACAGTCAATGCCCCACCCGTCTTCTCCAGTACGCCCGTCACGGTTGTCAATGAGGGTAGCTCTTATTCGTATGCCATTACCACAACCGATGGCAATAACGATGCCCGAACCATTACTGCCAGCCAAAAGCCTTCTTGGATGACCTTTCGTGACAATGGTGACGGAACAGCAACGCTTACCGGAAATCCACTTGATCCGGACGAAGGCCGTTACCCAGTCGTCCTCACGGTTTCTGACGGCAAAGGCGGCACTACTGAACAGCGTTTTGAGGTCTCTGTTCTAAACATGGCACCAGTTATCACATCACTAACAGGAAGTTTTACAGGTGATGTAGGCGTATTGCTTTCTTTTAAAGGGGTTGCAACCGACGCCGGAAAAGATGAACTGACCTTTTCTTGGAACTGGGGTGATGGGACCCAAACCTCGGCTGGAGTGGACCTTACAGATGCTGGTCATCGGTACAACAATCCTGGCAGCTACACCCTTACCCTAACCGTAACCGATCCGGATGGTGGACGCGATATCGAAACACGGGCTGTGGTCGTCGGGATCAGCAATGCGCCCACCTTCACTTCCACACCCCTTACAACAGCCACCGAAGGATCCTTGTACACATACCCGATTACCGCAATCGGCGGAAATGGGAACCCGCTCAACGTTACGGCATCGTCTAAACCTGCTTGGTTAAATATAGTCGCTACAGGAAATGGGATGGCCACCCTGAGCGGTACGCCCACCGATGCGAACGAAGGCACCAACAACATCACCCTCGAAGTAACCGATGGTACGAAGGTGACCAAGCAAGTCTTTGCGATCAATGTGGTCAATGCTCCGCCTGTCATCGGCAATATCACCGGAGATTTTACGGGCCAGTCTGGTCGTGAATTGAATTATTCGGCTGTGGCCAGTGATCCGGGGAACGATGCCTTGAGCTATTCATGGAACTTTGGCGATGGAACACCGACCGCACAAGGTACTTCGGTTAAGCATACTTATAGCGCCCCTGGTACTTATACACTGGTACTCACTGTAACCGATGTAGACAATGCAGCGGTAACAGCCATCCGCACAGTGATTGTGGAAGCGGTGGTTCAAAAAGCAGACATCGCCCTCATTAAGACGGTCACAAACGCCCAACCGACGCCGGGCACCAATGTGTCTTATACCATTACGGTCACCAACAATGGGCCAGATGCCGCCAGCGGGGTACAAATACAAGACATCTTACCTGCGGGCGTAACCTATACCCTACATACCGCCGGACAAACCTATAATAAAGAAAATGGTATCTGGTATGTGGGTGCCCTTGCTGCGGGTTCCTCTTCGGCACTCACGTTGACGGTATCGGTCGGTGCCAATGTGGTAGATGGACAGGTGATCACCAATGTGGCCAGTGTTTTTAAAAGTGATCAGACGGATGGCAATGTGGCAAATAATACGGCCAATGCCCAATTGATTACGCGCATCCTACAACAAGATGTAGATGTAGTGCTTAGTGCCACCATTTCTTCTGGAAACGCCAAGCCGGGTGATACCATCACACAAACCTTTAATATCGTGAATAATGGGCCTGGAATGGCCCAAAACTTGGCTCTAAACATCAACCTGCCGCCCGAAGTACAATACAAAGGATTAGGAACCCTTTCAGCAGGTTGGTCGCTGGTTTCTCAGCCGGGTATTGGAATGTATGGCGGAACCGTTCAACTTGCAGCCCAGTCATTGGGCGCCGGAACCCCCGCTTCATTGCAAATAACGGTTGGCATCTCACCGAATACAGTGGCCAACACCATGCTCAGTATCTCATCCGGCGTTTCACTGGCGAATAACGACCAAAACCCAATTAACAATACCAATATCACAACCATAAAGATAGGAAGTATTCAACAGCCATGTAACTTACTGATGTCTCAGGTCAACAACAATGCGATTCCACGAACGAATGAGCGGGTGGACTTTACGCTTGCGCTCACCAATAGCAGTTTAGGCACGCAAACTGGCGTTCGTGTGTTCAATAAATTGCCTTCGGGGCTGTCGTTTGTGTCCACACCCACCATTTCGTTGGGAACGTATAATGCATCAACGGGCGAGTGGTACATTGGTATGCTTACGGCTGGTACGACAGCCACACTCGTGATTCGGTCTCAGGTAATCACAACGGCGAAAGAACCCATTGTTCTGACAGCCACAGCTACCACGAGCGAAAGTTGCACCGTTCAAGCCACTTCTTCGCTTGCTGCAAATGAGACCTCCAGCGGCGAAAATGGGGGGGTAGAGTCTTCCGGCACACAATCCTTTGCAATTGCCATTGGCGATTTTGAAGAGCGCCTCCGCCGAGTTTCTACCACCGACGAATCCTCCGAAGCATGGCTTAATTCGGATTGGTTGCCTCTGACACAGCCCGTTATAAACCTTGCAGAAACGGCTACCCTTGCCCAACACAAGACAACTTCGTTCGTTAGTATTTTACAGCCCTACATTCCAACCGTTGGCCCGGAAAACACCTTTGGTAAAGTAGTCTCCCCTACATGGTTGGCACAGTCTGGGATTACCAATGCCCGCGAAATTTATAGTTTAGACTACCTGACGGGGAACGCACTCCGCTTTGGGTCGGTGCTTGCCATAGATTCCGGAACCCAATTGTACGACCACACCAAGTATGTTTGCGACCGTCTCGGTGGCGCATATCTTTCGGAAGTACAGATGATCATGATTGAAAACCGTCCGTTTGTATTGGGTAAACTGAGCCAACCGGATGGCAAGGTGGACTATGCCATTTCTTTTGTCGCCTATGAAACTGCTGCGGGTGGAACCATAGATAGTCGATTTACGCGTATAGAATACGTCATTCCGGCAGGAACAACCCGTGTATTAAACTTCCAAGTATGGGCGGCAACAATTCCAGCAGCTACAGCACTTGCCAAAACCATTTTAGGCAATATCGTTTCACAACGCCGGAATGTCACTTATCTGAATGCCACCAATCGGGTTCCAGAGGTGTATGTACAATCTGCGATCTATCGCAATGGTCAGATGGTGCTAAATCTTGCCAATACAGCTGGTGCGAACAGTGTGACGGTTAATATGAACTACCGCGATGTAGAAACCAAGTCGCCCAATCAATGGGCCAGTCGTTCTTTTACCCTCATATTGAATCCCGGCTTAGAAACCCAGACCATTAGCGTGCCCAGTGGCCTATTTTACGATGCCTCGTTTACGCTAGTCCCGAATACGGGTGTAGGTCGTGACGAAATGTATCTTTCGGACGGGCAATGGAGCTATTACCATCCTTTGAATGCTACACAGACGTATGTCATCAGCCCACAACCCTCTTATACACCCCAGACGGGTACATTGTCCTTGGAGCGCTCCGCAACACTTTCCGGCTATACACCCGGAACCTCCGTAAACGACTGGGTGAGTTTGTTCCGTTATACCAGAGCGGGACGTCAGGCATTGGATGTAGCACGTCAACAGTACAAAACGGTGTCATTCACTGCTTCGGGTACAGGAAACTTCCAAGTGGAATTCTTTAAAGCGGGAATGCGTAACGATTGGGATCAATTTCGCACGGGTATCCTAACCCTCACAGGTGCATCACGCACCTTTACCATTGATCTTTCGAAGTTAACGCGCAGTGGAGGGGGTGTTTTTACGGGCAACGATTTGGAGATGATTGTTTTCCGAGTCTTGGGGAATGGTGTCCAGCCTCAGCCGTATAGTATTACCATAAGCGACCTGAAGTTTAGCGGAGCCTCTGTTCCGATTGATGAAGAATCTGAATTGCCCGATGCCATTGTATTGGAACAAAATTACCCAAACCCATTTAATCCGTCCACCCAAATCCGATTCACCTTGGAAAAGGAGCAGAATATTACACTCAAGGTGTACAATATTTTAGGACAAGAAATAGCAACCTTAGTGAATGGGCCTATGCCGGCCGGCAATCATTTAGTAACCTTTGCTGCAAACGAGTGGGCCAGTGGCATGTATGTCTATCGGCTACAAGCGGGTAAGCATATCCTCTCGCGTCGTATGATATTGGCCAAATAACCCAATTCGGGCAGGGATTCATACAGATATTTCTAACCATCCTCCGGTACCTTTTGGTATTTGGAGGATTTTTTTGTCTATCATACGACATATTTTTGGGGATTTGGCCGAAAATGCCACCACTTGCCTTAGATTAGAGGGTTTAAACGGACGAAAGACGTGTCTGATTTATTTGACGTTGCCACCGAACAACACCGAGTACGAATGGCGCCATTGGCCGATAGAATGCGTCCGCAAACGTTAGATGAGTTTGTGGGACAAGACCATATTCTTGGAGAGGGTAAATTATTACGTCGGGCCATCGAAGCCGATCGCATTCGGTCCCTCATCTTCTATGGACCTCCGGGAACGGGAAAAACCACACTGGCCCGCATCATCGCCAATACCACCTCAGCACATTTTACGGCCATTAATGCCGTTCTGGCGGGGGTCAAAGAGATTCGGGAAGCTATAGAAGCTGCCAAAGACCGCCTGAAATTTCAAAGGAAACGTACCATTCTCTTTGTGGACGAAGTGCACCGGTTTAATAAGTCACAACAAGATGCCTTGCTCCCTCATGTAGAAAACGGAACCGTCGTCTTGATCGGAGCCACAACCGAAAACCCCTATTTTGAAGTTAATAAAGCCCTGGTAAGCCGTTCACGGATTTTTGAATTACAACCACTCCAAAATAAAGACCTTCACCGTGTATTGGTCCAAGCACTTGCCCATCCGGAAAGGGGCTATGGCCTCAAAAAAGTTCAGATAGATAAAGAGGCAGCCCATCATTTGGTGGATACCGCCAATGGCGATGCACGAAGTTTACTCAATGCGTTGGAATTGGCTGTAGAAACGACTCCATCCGATGCACAGGACATCATTCGTGTAAACAGGCTTGTGGCCGAGGAAAGCATTCAAAAACGCGCCGTTCTTTACGATAAAGAAGGAGATGTCCATTACGACATTGCTTCCGCTTTTATCAAATCGCTACGGGGCAGTGATCCCGATGCCGCTCTGTATTGGATGGCGAGGATGGTGTATGCGGGCGAGGATCCACGATTTATCTTCCGGAGAATGCTCATTTTTGCAGCAGAAGATGTTGGATTGGCAGACCCCAATGCACTACGGATGGCCGTAACAGCGGCTCAGGCATTCGATTATGTGGGGATGCCCGAAGGGCGCTTTCATTTAGCCGAGTGCTGTTTATATCTGGCAACTGCACCCAAAAGCAATACCACTATGGCCTTTTTTGAGGCATTGACAACCGTCGAACACGAGCGATCGGGCGATGTTCCCAACCATTTGAAAGACGCCAACCGAGATGCCCAAGGGCTGGGGCATGGTAAGGGATATCTTTACCCACATGCGTTTCGGGATCATTTTGTCCCTCAGCAATATTTGCCAGACCAATTACAGGGAACGTACTACTACAAGCCGAGTGATCAGGGGTATGAAAAACGTATTGGAGAACGTTTGGCTACTTGGCGTTCAGTGAACGAAATTCTTTCCCATAAAACCTAACGTAGGCTTTTATGACTTGGCTCCACCTCGTCCTTTTGGTTCTTGCCGGGCTTTTCGGCGGCTTTATAGGCGGCCTGCTGGGGGTTGGCGGCGGAATCATTTTTGCGCCGGTTCTGTTGTTATACTTTCAGGCCATAGGGGTTCCCGCAACGGCGGTTATGCCACTCACATTAGGAACCAGTTTACTCACCGTACTCATTGCTACGGTCTCCAGTGCATATACACAACATCGACTGGGCGCTTTGAGGTGGCCCGTGGCACTCTTTACCGGATCGGTGAGTGCGCTCATAGCGTTGGTTATTACAGCCACAATCTCCACCCAGTCTTGGTACGACAAACGGGTGTTCCAATTGTTTTTCGGAAGTGTCCTTATACTGGTTGTTTGGCGGATGCTGGCATATAAACCTCTGGTGACAGAGGGTGGAGCCTTTCCGGAGAACAATCGCTCCAAAGGTCTATTAATGGTCATTGGCAGCGTTTCCGGCCTGGTCTCTGCGCTTACGGGTGTTGGGGGAGGTACCATTCTCGTGCCTGCGTATCATCGTTTTTTGCAAATGACCCTGACTGTTGCTACAGGTACTTCTGCCGGAACCATCATCATTACAGCTTCAGCGGCCATTCTGGCATATGTGGTTCAAGGGTGGGGGGTGCCTTTGTTACCTTTTTCAGTTGGATTTGTGGATGGAACGGCATCATTAACGCTGGGCCTTCCTGCCATGATGAGCGCCAGATGGGGGGTGTTGGTGGCACACAAAATCAATACGAAATGGCTAAAACGCATTTTTGCGGTATTCGTCTTGCTTATTGCCTTGCGTATGATTCTGAATGCCCTGTTCGAGGTTTAGCAATCGTATAAAAACACCCTGTCTTTTAAAAATCTTTGTAAACGGACCCGAAACATGTCTTTAACTGTATCTGACCTTATGCCAGACCTGATTCGCCCTCAGGTATTTAGTGCATTTTCCGGGCTTACGGCGGGCTTCACTACACGTCGGGGAGGGCTTAGTAAAGGCCCATTTGATAGCCTTAATCTGGGGATTAACACCACCGATAATCCAGAAATTGTTGCTGCAAACCACCAACTTTTGGCACGTGAACTCGGCTTTGATAGCCAGCAACTGGTTTTTATGCGTCAGGTGCATAGCGGTGTCGTTCAAGCCATTACTGAGCCAGGTACTTATATGAATATTGATGGTATGGTTACCTCTATACATGGCCTTTTACTTATGGTAGGAGTAGCAGACTGTGCCGCAGTTTTAATCGCGGATCCTCAAGCAGAAGTGATTGGGGCTTGTCATTCTGGCTGGAAGGGAACCGTAGCCAATATTACCGCAGAAACCATTCGTCAAATGCAGGTCTTGGGTGCAAACCCCGCGAATATGTACGCATGGGTTAGTCCGTGTATCTCAATTATGAACTTTGAGGTGGGGGAAGAGGTGGCCAAGCAGTTTGACCCCGCCTTTGTACACCATTCACCAGATTGGCGGAAGCCGCATGTGGATATCAAGGCTTGTATTGTTCAGCAAGCCCAGACAGCGGGTATTCCATCGCATCAGATTGCATTTGATCCTGCTTGTACCGTTGCTGAAGTAAATCGTTTTTTTTCTTATCGTGCCGAACAGGGCAATACAGGCCGTTTAATGGGCTTCATCGGACTGGTGCGAAAAGGTTCAGTGGCTTAAATGGGAGGCGAGATGCTTCCTAAATTGGGCCGAGGCCACTAAACCGTTTTGTTGTAAAAAGGCCAAAAGGGCATGGCTGCCATCTAAATACCTTCACGACCATGCTGTAGAACTTCATCATTCATCAAAGAAGAAAGCTTCTATACCCAGGGCGGCACTGCCGCTGGAATTGTCCAACTGAACAATCACGCCACATTGGAATACATTTTTTATACCCCACCCGCAGGCTACACAAATGGGCAAGCAATTGTCGGGGGTGGGTATGGTGTGGATATGTGGATCACCCGAAATGGGATTCGCAGAGAGATCCGTTCAATCCGACGAATTAGCCGCTTGAATGACTGCTTTAATCTTGGTATTCCAGAAGTTGCCCTCGTTTAATGGTACCCCATCCACGCGGTTTTTCTGCCATCCTTGTACTTATGTTAGGGCTAAACCAATTAAGGAGTAGCGAGGGCTTGTTCTATGTCTGCCCATAAATCTTCTACCTGTTCCAGTCCCACAGAAAGCCGCAACAAACCCTCCGAGATGTGTCCGGCAGTTTTCCCTTCCTCCGAAACCACACGATGGGTTAGGCCAGCAGGGTGCTGAATCAGGGTATCGGTTGATCCCAAACTTACCGCTGGTGTTATGAGACGTACCCGCTTCAAAACACGTGCAGCGGCCTCGTGGTCTGGAACCTCGAAGGAAAGAATGCTACCGGGACCTTTCATTTGTCGGCCAATTAAGCCCTTTGGATCACCATCCGGCAAACCCGGATAAAACACAGCCTTAACGGAATCATGGGTGTGTAATCGTGCTGCCAAAATCTGTGCACTTGCTTGTGCCCGTTCTACCCGAATTGGCAGCGTCGGGAGACCCCGATGCAGCAGGTAGGCCCCCATCGGATGCAGCAACACGCCAGTCATGATACGTACTTGTCGGAGTTTTTCGGCCCAAAAATCACTTGTGGAAACCACACCTGCCATCACATCTCCATGGCCGCCAATAAATTTTGTGGCCGAATGTAGGACGAATGTCGCCCCGAAATCTATGGGGCGCAACAGGATGGGTGTTGCAAAAGTAGCATCCACTAAAACTGGAACGGAGCCTGCTTGTACCACAATATCCGCAATATCCACTAATGACACAGTAGGATTGGCGGGCGTCTCGATCACCACGAGTGCGGTATCGGGCCGAAGGGCTTCACAGACTCCTTCCGGGTTGGTAAAGGTTACGCTCATTCCCAGCAACGAGGAACCAAGTAGATGGTCAGACGAGCCATAGAGTGGCCGAACTGCTACCACATGTGTACCATTGGGGCGTGTGGCCAATAAGCAAGCGGTGAGTGCTGCCATACCAGAGCCAAATGCCACCGAAGCGGATGCACCTTCCAATTGTGCTATGCCTTCTTCGAACCGGGCTACTGTTGGATTGAAAAGCCTTGCATAGATAGGCTCTTCCGGAACAAGGTGGCCTTGCACAAATGCATCCAAACTCGCCGTGGCACCATCCAGGTCATGGATCGGATATGTAGTAGAGAAGTCAAGCGGGGGTGCATGAACCCCCAGCGCCCGGAATGCAGTACGTCCGGCATGAACAGAAAGTGTTTCGGTATGTTGCATAATTTGTCGGATATGATTTGGTGAAAGATGACAAAAGTTATTACCTTTAAGTCGCCTTAACCTAATTCTCCGAAGACTATTTGGCACAATGATATGAACTTTCTTTTAGACAAAACGGACTGCGAAATTGTGCGCATTTTACAGAAGAATGCACGGTTGTCCAATAAGGAACTGGCATATGAGATTGGCCTTTCCCCTTCCTCTTGTCTGGAGCGGGTGCGCCGACTACAAGAACAAGGCATCTTCGAAGGCTTTCATGCTGAACTGCACCCCCCCGCAGTTGGCATTGGGATGCAGGCGATGATCGCTGTCCGGCTAACGCACCACGCCCTGAACACCGTAGAGACCTTCAGGGAATACATCCTGAAAAATCCGGCGGTGATTGGTCTGTTTCATGTAACAGGGGCAAATGATTTTTTGATCCATATCGCCGTAACGGATGCCAACCATCTGCGCTCTCTTTTATTGAGTGCTTTTTCTACACGTCCAGAGGTAACCCACATCGAAACCTCTATCATTTTTGAATACACACGGAGTTTTCAGATGCCCGTTTACACCCAAAAAGAAGTATAGCCCACCAATGTGCCATGCTCTTTGCTGTATGTCAGAAACTTATTTGAACATGGTCTTGGTAAGGGCTTTCAGATCAAAGCGCATGGCTTTTGCAAGGGCCTGCCCTACTGCTGCATTTTCATGGTTCCCCCTGAATAAATAAGTCCCTGGTCCATATGCATGCACGGTCACATCCACTGCCGAATGGCCATCCGTTGTCCACCCGATTATACTGCGTTTGGAAACAATATGGATAAGTGTAAAGGCGAAGCGAGGAGCCGCAGCCGCAATCTCACTTTTGAGGGTCGTAATTTCTTCTTCCGTTAGGTCTGTAATTCCCGTCTTTTCTTTAAGCAAGGCCACCACATCGGCTCCCGGTTTTTTTGCGAGTGCGGCCAGCGTATCAACCGAATTTTTGACTTTCGCCAACGCTTCCGGCTTCCATTGATAAACGCCATCACGTCCCAAGGTCATGCCTCCGGTCTCATGATCCGCCACCGAAACAACAAGGGTTTGACCGTCTCTACGTGCAAATTCAAGGGCTTTACGAACAGCAGCATCATATGCCAAAATGTCGTGAACATGTCCGGCAGGGTCGTTTGCATGTCCGGCATGGTCTATACGGCTGCCTTCCACCATCAACACAAAGCCTTTTGGATTGTTTTTTTGTAGCAACTGCAACGCTTTTTCGGTCATCTCGGCCAAACTTGGTTCTTTTGTGGGATCTCGGTCCACTTCGTAGGCCATATGGTCGGGTGCAAAGACAGCAATGGCGGGCAATTTACTTAATTGGTGAAACTCCGCAAGGTTTCCTGCAAGGGCATAGCCCTTTCTCTTGGCCTCAAGTAGGAGGTTACGACCATCTGCCCGTGCACCTCCTGCCTCTTTTGGAATAAAATATTTTCCTCCACCACCAAAGATGAGGTCCATGCCTGAATTTTCGATCTGCTGAGTCGCGATATCATCTTCATTGGCACGTCGCGGGACATGCGACGAAAATGCTGCAGGAGTGGCATGGGTGATGCGTGTTGTGACCACTACACCCGTTTTAAGGCCACGTTTTTTTGCTGCTTCAAAGAGGGTTGCGCATGGTGTGCCATCTGGTGCTACCGCAATCGCACCGTTATAGGTTTTGATGCCGCAGGAATAAGCTGTAGCACCAGCGGCCGAGTCTGTTACACGACTATTGGAGGCATAAGTACGGGCATTACCGACGAGAAATTCGTCTAAAGCCAGTTGCATTTTACCGGTAGTCGCCTGTTGGAAGTCTCTGGCCATAGTTAGGCTGGCAGGACCAAAGCCGTCTGGGATCATCAGAATCAGATTTTTCGGAAGCGACTGGGCTTGGGCATTACACTGTAGCGACCAAAAGGCCAGCAGAAAAAGAGAGGCAATACGCAGGAGCATAGTTATAATCAGATTATTAGAGATTTTTTTGTGCAATTTAAGGTAAAAGGCCAGTCTTTGGATGATCACAGTATAAAATCAACCCCGTATAAACAAAAAACGACCATTAAACATGGCCGCTTTTGACTTGCATACGGTGCACAAAACCACAAGCAACTCAGTACGCCATTTGGACTTCCGGCTCCAGCATTTCCATAAACGTACCGCCAAGAAGCCCAAGTCGGTTGATTTTAAGATGGATGACAGCACCTTTCGCAACATCCACCCACTTCCCCGTAAGGTGATGCACCATCTCGGATAGATCCGGCTGATGGCCCACAATGGCTACCGAGCCGGGCGCGTCATAAATAGTTAACATTTCGCTCACGTCGTCTATTGTACACCCACAGCCCAATGTGGCCCAAACCTCATGTTTCAGTCCGAGGGTACGGCTAAGAATTTGCGTGGTTTCTAAGGCACGAGCGTAAGGACTGGTAAACATCATATCGGGCGCAAATCCCCAACGTTGTAAGCCAATTACCTGACGACGGAGCGCATAGCGTCCTTCAGGTGTAAGCCTACGGTCAAAATCCGCTTTACCGATGCCCTCTTCGGCGATACCATGCCGAATAAAATACAAATCCATGTGATTCTCCTGTGGAGTCCGTTGGAAGGACGGGTGATTTTTGCGTAAAGGGTAGGACGTTATTCTTTGCAGGATTATTTTTAAAATACTAACCTAAAAATTCTATCCTTTCAACTAAAACATTGAGATAACATGAAAAAAATCACTGTCGTTGGGGCTGGCAACGTAGGTGCTACTGTTGCAGAAACCATTGCCCGGAAAGATATGGTAGAGGAAGTGGTCCTAATTGACATTAAGGAAGGACTTCCACAGGGCAAAGCCTTGGATTTGGCGCAGTCTGCTGCGGTGCATCTCTTTGATACCAAAGTGACCGGAACGAATGACTATGCCGATACCGCAAACTCGGACATTTGTGTGATTACAGCAGGGCTGCCCCGTAAACCGGGAATGAGCCGCGATGATTTGCTTTCGATGAATGCCAATATTGTGAAGTCGGTCACCGAGCAATTTATCGTCCATAGCCCGAATGCAATCATTATTGTCGTCTCTAATCCATTAGATGCCATGACATATGTGGCTGCCGTAAAAAGTAACTTGCCCAAGACAAAGGTCATGGGTATGGCCGGCGTTTTGGATGCAGCCCGTTTTCGAGCCTTTATTAAAATGGAACTTGGCGTTTCTATCCGAGACATCCAATGTATGTTGCTCGGC
This sequence comes from Bacteroidetes bacterium UBA2364, assembly GCA_002344075.1. Classification (GTDB taxonomy): domain Bacteria; phylum Bacteroidota; class Rhodothermia; order Rhodothermales; family UBA2364; genus UBA2364. The sequence goes on along the minus strand of DDTM01000026.1, from coordinate 14,846 downwards.
GGCCACGGCGATACCATGGTTCCAATGCCGCGTTATACCACCGTTGCCGGAACCCCATTGCCCGCACTTTTACCAGCAGAAAAAATTGCACCAATGGTAGAACGTACCAAATTTGGTGGTGGTGAATTGGTCAAATTGATGGGAACCTCGGCTTGGTATGCGCCAGGAGCTGCCGCTGCCGAGATGTGCGAGGCGATTGTCAAGAACTCGAATCGCATTTTACCATGTGCGGTTTGGGCAGATGGTGTTTATGGACTGGACGGGGTATTCGTAGGATTGCCTGTGCGCCTCGGTAGAAATGGGGTAGAGGAAATTGTGGAATTGGAATTAAACGAAGAGGAAAAGACATTGTTAAAAGTATCGGTGGATGACGTTAAATACAATGTTCAACGTCTGCACGAACTGGGTCTCTAAACGAATAAATTTCGCTTTGAGAAGGGGCTTCCATAACCAGAAGCCTTTTTTTGTGACATCATTGCACTAAAAATCCCCTTCTTGGTAGCAGAAAAAAATTTCCAGACAAATTATCTGGACGTTTGGCAAAGCAGCAGAAATGCCTCGGCCTGTATTTTGGCAGTGCTTTGGTTAAAGACGACCATATAGCACAAGGCTACCAGCCCGTAAAAAAACCAGATACATCTTCCGCCGATTATTGTACTGCTTGTTTTTGGGTAAGCCCGACATGCCTGAGAATGTAAAGGTTTAAATGGTAGCCAAGTTTGAAGTCGAATTGGCCCACGTATCTCGGAGGGAAAAGTAATACATGGGCGGTTAAATATAAAGATGGGCAACCTCGCTGTAGTGTTTGCCCATCTTTATATTTAACCGCCCACCCGAAAGGTTGCTATTTGCATTCTGCCTTCACACTTTCTTATACACCATTATGAATCCTGACTATTTGATCGGGCAGGCCGTAGGGGTATTGGTTGCATTCATTGTTTTGATCATTGTTTTATCAGTCATCAAAGCGCTCTTACCGGAAATTGTAACCCGCAAAAAGGAAACGTTACCCTAAAAGATGGCCCGCGAAAGAAAGGAGAGCACATGACCACAGTTTTGGGGCGGGTGCTTTTCGTTTTAAGGAAAGTCGAAATACCCACGCACGATACCACAGTGGGTACAAGTAAAAGCATAATACCGTATGTCCCAATGATCGGTCGTGGTTTCAGGATGTCCCAACAAACGGTCCCAAATCACATCGGCAGACTCGGATAAGCGCTCCATCCAAGTTTGCTGTATAAACAACTCTTTTGCACCCAACAAAGAGCCTCCTTCCTCTAAGAAGTCGCGCAAAACTTTTCTACCCGTATAGTGCATAAAGTCATTACAATGAACCAGCCACGTAGCATCGTGCCAAGCAGCGAAAGGGGGTGTTCGGCGTAAAGACTGGAAGGCGTGGGGGGCAAAGCCTGCGGGAGGTAGTTGGTAGGTACGATAGTCGCGTGTGAAGCCATCTTCCGTAAGATAGCCCCATTCACTATCATGGTCAAAGCCAAAGGCATCTTCCAAAAGACAGGTCATACAACCAGAATGAAGCAGCGGAAACACCATGAAACAGGGTTTCCATTCGCCACAGAAATAGCATTGGTGGTTTACCCGAAAAGCAATATCTTCTTCAGGAGCGGCAAAGTAGGGGAATATAACAGGATGTTTCAGGTTATACATTAGATCAAAAGCTCAGGCCACCAAGACGGGCACGCCTTGAGTCGGGAGAATGACCTCGGTATCCGGATAAAAATACCGGATATTATCTGCCATCCAGATACGGGCCTCATCCTCGCCATGTACCAGCAAGACTTTACGGGGTTGTAGTTTCTCGACAACTTGTAGTAACTCGCGTCGGTTCGAATGACCACTGAACCTAAACCGTTCTACTGTACAGGCAATAGTCATTCCTTCGGGTTGGTGTAGGGGGTCTAAGGCCACTTTTTCGGTAGTCCGGTTTTGTGCGGCTTCGAGTAACACGGCGCCGGGGCAATCTGGTTTTACATATCCAACAAAAAAGATGCTGTGTCGTGGATCTCCGATCATTTTCAGGGCAATCCGGTGCGAAAGGGTGCGTTCAAATAACATACCGGATCCTACGATAAAGATACCCGGCTCTTCTCCGCTAATCAGGTGGTCTAATTTGGCCTTGCTTTTGGGCAGACGTTTTTGTTCAATCTTAAAAACTTCAAACTTCTCGTCTATTCGTGGAGAAATAAAGCGTGTTCGGTCGTAAATATCTGAAATGGCTCGTTGTGCTCCTGCGGTGTAGATAGGTAGGTCTTCTGGTAGTTTCTTTTGCTTTTTCCAACGTCCTATCAATGCAATCATTTCCTGCGACCTTCCCAAGGCAAAAGCAGGGATCAGTACACTCCCTTTGCGCTTGATGGTTTTCTGAATGCCTTCCAATAAGCGATCTTCTTCCCGTTTTCGGGTGGTAAGTTCCGCCGTAGGATCGGCACCAAGTGTAGATTCCAGAATCAGCACATCCACAGGGCCTTTGGGAAAATCGGCACCCGGCTGAATGGCCTGTGCACGCAGGCTGAGATCCCCTGAATAAAAAGCCCGGAAGGCCTGCTCCCCTTGCTCTACTTCTAATAACGTTCCCACAGCCCCCAATGTATGCCCAGCATGGTAAAAGGTCGCTTGTATCGAGGCTTGGGCACGAACCCCCTCGTTTAGGTCGAACGGGGTTTCGAGCGGCCACGAACGATATAGGTAGGCGGCAAGTTCGGCTTGTTCTTCAGTAAACATGGGCGGGTGGGCATTAACCCCTTCCTTAAACCGTTTTTTTTGTAGCCGTGCGGACTCCGGCAAGAGAAAATCCAGCAATAACCGTGTAGGCTGTGTCATGTGGATGCGGGCATGAGGGAAATGGCGTAACATGACGGGTAAAGAGCCAATATGGTCATGGTGTGCATGGGATAAGATGGCGTAATCCACCCCCCAATCCGGGTGCTTCTCTAATAAATTAAAGTCCGGAAGTCCGGCTACACCATCAATGTTAGGATCCTGACCACTATCGAGCAAGATGCCTGTACCGGCCAAGTTTAGGTAATGTGCCGAGCCGCTAATCTCGGAGGTGCTGCCCAAGGCAATATAATGAAACATGAAATACTCCCCCAATACTCAAAGGTATCGGACATAGACCTCCTGCTGAGAGGCGATTGATAATTTATTTATACGCATTCGACCTATGGTCGAATTATCATCGTTGCCTTAGACAAATTAAAATACGCCTTTATCTCTCAAAGTTTTTTGAAACCAATGGGCGTTTTTGGCGTTGATCCCATAAATTTACGCTTATTGGCTGCAACAAAATGCCTATTCTCCTCTTTATCTGGAATATTCCTCGTAACCTTGCACGCCTGCTGATCCGCTTTTATCAATTGGCTATTTCCCCGTATTTCCCCAACTCTTGCCGGTTTTCGCCCACTTGTTCGCAATATGGATACCAGGCGCTCGAAAAATATGGCTTGCTAAAAGGCGGCCTTCTTACTATTTGGCGAATTTTACGGTGTAATCCTTGGTTTGGAGCACATGGCTATGATCCGCCTCGCTGGTTTGGAGAACCTGCCCCAAAAACCAACAACACTCACGAACCCCCATAGAAGTGATGTCTGCACCAGAACACCGTCGTTTGGCGGAGCAAAGCCCGGTTTATGTGGGCGTACTCACCATCAGTGATACCCGCACGCCAGAGACAGACCAAAGCGGGAAATGGATGAAAGTGGCTTTAGAGGCAGTTGGCCATGTTGTGACACACTATGCCATCGTCCTTGATGAACCTGATGTGATCCGGCAAACGGTATATACATGGTCCTCCGAAGTGCAAGCCATCATCACTTCCGGAGGAACAGGGATCTCGCACCGTGACCAGACTTTCGAGGCACTCTCTGGTTTGATCCAAAAAAACATTCCTGGGTTCGGGGAGGTTTTCCGGATGCTCTCTTATCATGAAGTGGGGGCAGCAGCCATGTTATCGCGTGCTGTAGCAGGTCTCATAGATCATGGAACATTGCTTTTTTGCCTACCCGGATCCCTAAATGCGGTACGTTTAGGCATGGAAAAGCTCATCTTGCCAGAAATTGCGCATATGGTCTGGGAACTAAAACGAACCTGAATTCTTAAAAGCCTGTCGTCACCCAACGATCACCCTTTTTTTCTGTGGAGGTTTCACCCCGAAGGTATTGCTTAGGCGTGCCATTCCTCTATTTATATCCATCATGTCCTTGTTTTTGCGCTTATTCTTGGTAGTAGGTCCATGGTTGTGTCTGTTCATCGCTCCCCTACATGCTCAAACCCGCGTCCGCTTTGGATCGGTTGCGCCGCCCGAAGTCCTGTATCCATTACAAAAGGGGTATGTGGATTTAGAAACGCTGCGACTGATCGAACGCGATGTCTTACTCGCCAAAGACTTTAAGTCTGTTTCACCCTATGCGGCTCGATTTTCCCGAAAGGCGACCAGTGCTTATGGTCGTGAACACATTTTAGACTTAGCGGATAGCCGTCGGATTGGGACGCTCTCCTTCGATGCAAAAGGTGGCTTTACGGTACGCTTAGACAGCCTGATGGAAGCCATTTTGATTTGGGATGGGCTTCAATTACCGCTGGGTGGTGGAAATAACCGAATGGAGTCGGTCGTAGGGCGTATTCCGGGGCATACACGGGTGTTGTTTACCGCTTTTTACCGCCAACATGATGCCCATGCCTACCTGATGGCCCACGACCTGCTGGTGGGCGGCTTAATCTGGACGAAGAAAATGCCCACTAAGGCCGTACTTCAGAATGTGACCTTAAGCCTCTTCCAAAATCGTTTGGTGGTGGAACACGAGGCATCCGCCCAACGTTCCGTTTTTATATTGGATACCATGACCGGAAATACGCTGTTTCAGGATTAAACGCAATGCATACTTCCGCTAAATATATAATCCTATTTGCTTTAGTGATGCTTGGAACGGGTTCTTCTATGCCCTCATTAGGCTTGCCGGAAGAAATTCAGGAGGCCTACGAGCGCAAGGATATCACACGCCTCCGTCGTGCCTTAAATGCAGCCACCAGCCAGACAGAGAAATTTTTGGCCCTGTATCGCTTGTACCCATTGGCATTAGACAAAAACCTAATCCGCAACATCCCGACCGAGCTTAAACAGGCTTCTGCACGCGAATATGCCCTATTAGCAGCTCTTTGGAGTTACCGAATTAACGAAGACAAAAGTATTCTTATCTCTGCCGGAATGCGTATTAATGGCCTTTTGGACAAAGCCAAACGCCAAAATCCCAATGAGCCGGTGTATTTACTGGTAGATGGCCAAGGGTTGTTTTATATGCCGGGCATGTTTGGTGGTAGTTACAACAAAGCACTAATACGGTTTCGCGCTGCACGTGATGCCATTGTGCGCGACAAGCCCGCTGGCCTCAGCCGCTTAGACGCCGAGACTTGGATTTGGTATGCCTTACACAAGCAAAAGGCCGCTAATGCCAATGCATATAAACAAGAATTACTGGGACGCGGCTTACCCCCCATCTATCGGGAATTCTTACTCAGCCCACCATGACGTTATTGCTTTGGGCTTTCGTGGCAGTGTATGCCATGCTTTTCCTGAACACCTTGGGAAATCGCCTTTATACCATTCAAATGGCCAAGCGGGCGAATACTGGCCGAGGTCTCCTTCCTCGTATATCGGTGGTGATACCCGCCCGCAATGAAGCCGCCAATTTGCACCAATTACTCCCCTCGCTTCAGCAACAAGAATACCCTTATTTTGAAGTTTTGGTGTATGATGACGCATCGGAAGACGAAACATGGGAGGTTATTCAAGGATACTCCTCCAAGAATTTATGGGGCATTAGGGGAAAAGGGCCTGCGCCAGGTTGGTTAGGCAAGCCTCATGCACTATTTCAGGCAGCGAAACATGCAACGGGCGACATATTGCTTTTTTTAGATGCAGATGCCTGTTTTTTACATAAAAAAACCTTATCGCGCCTTGTTATACAGTTTTCAGGATTACCGAATCGGGCATATCTGAGCGGGCTACCTAAACTAACAGGCGGAGGCTTGTTGTTGGTGAGTTTGGTTCCTTTTCTGATTACTGCTGCCCTACCGATGAACTTGATGCGGTTTCACGGATTTAAGAGCCTCAGCATGTTGAACGGACAATTTTGGATGATCAGGCGTGAACAGTACGAAATGCTCCAACCACATGAATTTGCCAAAGACCGTATTCTTGAAGATGTAGAAATTGGGCGCTACCTGAAAGGGCAAGGTATGACACCATATTTGACCGACCTCAAAGAACTCCTCTATATACGGATGTATGACGATTTCATGGGTGCTTGGCGGGGGTTTAGGAAAAATTTCTATCTGGTCATTGGAGGTGGACACCCATTTTTGTTTGGGATACTATGGTTGGGGTTAACTGGGTTGTTTGTGGGCGCGTGGTGGGTTTCTCCGTGGTTTCTACTAGCTGGTATGAGCCTTAAAGCCCTTATAGATCGGTTTTCTGGTTTTTCAATAACGTACTCGCTTCTGGCGCCGGTGTCATTTGTATTGCTATCTGCGCTTTTGTTAGACTCGGCGTTCTCTCATCTCACTGGACGTGTAGTCTGGAAAGGGCGGCATCTTTAGTGGCCAATATGAATACATTGATACAAATTTGAATCGCATCTCATCTATTTAGGTATAAGTATTTGTATTATTAGGGTTGTATAAATACTGTCCATAAAATCCAATTAAAAAAACAAAACCTCTGTCCCTCAATTATGTATTGGTGTATTTCCCCTTCATAGAGGTTATGGTAAAGATTTTCCTTTAAACAACAACACCGTTTCTAATTTGAAATGCAGATAATGTGAAGTACATTCCGATTGTTTGTCCCCTAAAACCGATGACCATGTACCGATACTTTTTGTGCTTGCTGCTGTTGCTTCCGTTCACTGCAATGGCTCAACGGCCCAAACAAATCTTGAAAGGCGTGGTGATAGACAAGACCACCCGACACCCATTGACAGGTGCTACTATTACGCTACCAGAGTCTAAGCCATTAAAAGGAAGCACTTCTGGTATTGACGGGCGTTTTCGGATCGAAGATGTGGCCGTCGGGGCTTATACGGTTCGCATACAATTTGTTGGGTATGCAGAGGTGATTCTTAATCGAATAGAAGTAACTTCTGCCAAAGAAACCGATTTGACGGTTGAAATGATGGAACTTAATACCGAATTGGCAGGGGCGACGATTATTGCCAACCGAAAAAACGACCCCCTAAACGAAATGTCGGTTGTTTCGGCGAGGTCTTTTTCTGTAGAGGAAACCAAACGATATGCAGCCACGATCAACGACCCCAGCCGATTGGTGGCGGGGTATCCGGGGGTCACAAACACGCAGGACAACAATAACGATATTGTGGTGCGGGGAAATACGTCTTCCGGGGTTTTATGGCGCTTAGAAGGTGTGGATATTCCGAATCCGAACCATTTTGCCCGCCCCGGTTCTTCAGGGGGAGGCATTAGTGCATTTTCTGCAAGCCTGTTGACCAATTCCGATTTTTCCTCCGGCGCTTTTGCTGCCGAATATGGCAATGCCCTCTCGGCAGTATTTGACATGCGGTTCCGGCATGGAAATACCGAAAAACGGGAATATACGGCCCGGATCGGCCTGATCGGCTTAGAAATTGGGGCGGAAGGCCCACTTCAACAAAACAAAAGCTCCTATTTGGCCAATTACCGATACTCCACCCTAGGTATCTTGTCGGGTCTGGGCTTTAATTTTGTCTCGGAACGCACCAGTAACACGTTTCAAGACTTGTCTTTTTTGCTCTACTTCCCTTCCGAGAGTGGCAAATCTGTCACGACGGTTTTTGGGTTTGGCGGGCTGAGTTTGGAGCGCCATTCCGAACTCAAAGACCAAAGCAAGTGGAAATCCCGTGGCGATCGTCAACGGTCGGACTTTGAAACCAATCTGGGAGTCTTGGGTGTTACCAATACCTACTTACTCACCAGTAAATCTTATCTAAAGACCACTTTGGCGTTGATGGATAGCTTCAACTCGGTTGTAGAGGACACCCTTAATCATGTACGGGTTCCAGCCATTACAGCCCATAACAGTGCCCGTGATACCCGCATCAGTTTGGCATCGCATTATAGCCAGAAAGTCTCCACATTCTTATCATTAAAGGCTGGACTGAATACAAGTCTGTTCCGTTATAACCTCTTTTTTGACCGCTTGGTGCGCCAAAACTGGCAAACCGCCATAGACAAAAATGGAGTTACCGGACAAGTAGATGTATATGCCCAAGGAAAATACCACCTAAATTCCCGAACATCGGTTTTGGCGGGTGTACATGCCCTTTGGTTTGCGCTCAACAAAACATCCAGTATAGAGCCACGCATTGCGCTTACGTCCACCCTAACAACACGCCAAACGCTGACGCTTGCCTATGGCCTACATAGCCGGATTTTGCCGTTGGGACTATATTTTAAGCGCAATATTTGCCCGCTACTACAACCCAATTGTACGCCAGATTCCACGCTGCCCAATGTCAACTTGCCTTTGGCCAAAGCCCATCACTGGGTCGTAAGCCATAATTTTGCACCCTCCGAGCAATTCCATGTACAAACCGAAGTCTATTATCAATACTTATTCAATGTGCCAACATTGGCTTCTGGGCTGAATAGCTACTGGTTTTTTAATGATATGGAGGGATTTGGGCAAACAGGACTTGCACCGGAAGGCGAAGGACGAAACTATGGCATAGATCTGATTGTGGAGCGCCATTTTGGGAACCGTTTCTTTTTCTTGCTTACGGGCGCAGTATTCCGTTCTTTCTTTGACCTGCCCAATGGCCAATCGTTTTCTACTCAATACGACAGTCGTTTCACCTCCAGCTATATGGGAGGCAAAGAATTTGTACTGCGAAAAGGTGGTATTCTCCAGGTAGGAAGCCGAGTGGCTTGGAATGGCGGCAACCGATACACACCGCCCGACGAAGCAAAATCGGCACAAGCAGGTTATTATATCTCCGACGAGTCTCGCATATTTGCTGCTCAAGTGCCAAATTATTTTCGGGTGGATGGCCGAATTGCCCTCACCAAAAACCGTCATAAGTACAACTACACGGTTTCTTTGGATATGATGAACATTGGCAGTCGGAGAAATCCACAGTGGCAACAATACGACCCACAATCCAAAGAATATTATTTTTCGTACCAGTCGGAGTTTATCCCAGTCTTAACGTGGGAAGTAGATTTCTGATGGTATTTTGTTTTTAGTAGTTCAAAATCTAAATATCCAATGCGTAAACTTGTTTTATTTTCTATCCTACATTTCTTGCCAATGTCGCTTTTTGCCCAAGCCGAAATCGAGAAACAAATCCAAACCCAGTTTATTATGGTGGAAGACGGTGGTATGGTACAGTTACCAGAGGGAGTATTTAGCATACAAGGCACTCTTTCGGTGGACGGCAAAAAGCGCGTCACCATAAAAGGTGCGGGTAAAGAAAAAACAATCCTCAACTTTAAAAGCCAAACCGAGGGCGCCGAAGGACTACGTGTTACCGACGGCCAAGATATTGTACTACAAGATTTTTCGGTGATAGATGCCAAGGGAGATGCCATAAAGGTACAAAAAGTGGATGGCATTACCTTTCGGAATATTAAAACTGCATGGACAGCCAAAGACAGTGAAAAAAATGGCGCCTATGGCCTCTATCCTGTGCAATGCACCCGCGTTTTGATCGAGGGCAGCGAGGCAATTGGTGCATCGGATGCCGGTATTTATGTTGGTCAATCCGATCGCGTGGTGGTACGAAAATCACGAGCATACCAGAATGTGGCTGGTATCGAGATTGAAAACACGACCAATGCCGAGGTGTATGAAAATGAAGCGACCGGCAATACGGGTGGGGTACTGGTCTTCGATCTGCCTGGCCTCCCGAAAAAACAAGGGGGTAACGTGAAGGTTTATAACAACCACATCCATAAAAATAACTACCGGAATTTTGCTCCAAAAGGCAATATGGTGGCAACTGTGCCAGCGGGAACGGGCGTGATTATCTTGGCCACATCGCACGTGGAGGTTACGGGCAATCGGATTGAGGGGCACAAAACCGTATCGGTGGCCATTGCCAGTTATCTGATGACGGAAATCCCGATTCAAGACAAGGAATACAATCCTTTTCCGTCTAACATTTTCCTCCACCAAAATACCTATCAACAAACCCGCTCTGCGCCAGATCTTAAAAACCGACTGGGGCAATTGCTCATGCTCAAGTTTAAGGGAAAAACGCCCCATGTGGTCTATGATGGCATTTTGAATCCTGCTCTTGTTGGTGCCGACGGGCGATATAAGCCAGAATACCGGATATGTGTGGAGGAAAAAAATATTCGTTTTACGGACCTCGATGCCGGGAACAAGTTCAAGGCTCTTTCTCATAATCCGGCGCACATGAATTGTCGGCAAACTCCGTTAAAAATGGTGGAGCCATAGGCCGGATCTTTAACAGGCCCCACATTTTCAAATACCCTGTCTTCTTGTTGATAACGGTTTAATTATACCTGAAACAGTTTAATTCCGTGCCTGATAGGTCCGATAAGTGCGTTTGAGCAGGGCGCCCCAAGTCTGATCGTAAGGATGTACATCTTGTACTTCGCGACCATCGCGGTAAACCGGGCGGCCTTCGTTTTTCCACTTAAAAATGGAACCTTCCAAGTTTTGGACATTCGTAAAACCGGCTTTTTGCATTCGGCTTACAACCTTGGCAGAGCGGTAGCCCACCGAACAGTACACCACCACTGGTGTGTGCTTAGAAAGCGGAAGGGCAGAAAAATCTTGTAATACTGGATTGATCGGAACCGCATTTTTTAAATGGCTTACCTTAAATTCGTCCGGATTTCGGGCGTCCAGCAGAACGGGTTGCGGCCTACTGGTATCGTTCAGCCAGTGAGCCAATGCCGCTGTGGATAACTGCTTGGCATCAGGGAAAGTGGAACGGACCAATTGTGTAATCATTCGCCACGAAATTTCCTGACCACAACAAAAAGGAACCGCCGCGAAAATCAATGCTATCCCAAAAATCAATCGCTTCATATACAGGATCATCAAGTATGTAAGGAATCAGGTTGTGTACAACAAAAAAGGGAACCCTTTGGCTCCCGCTTGATTCAAAATTAATGACTGCCTATGCGTTTATACATGAGACACCCAATATGCGCCCAGACCGATGGTGTAGAGGGCAGAAATGCCCAAATACGACCAAAAGAGGAGGTGACACCAACGACTTTTTTCATGGGATAGGTGCAGATAAAAAGCACATAGGACGCCAATCAGCATCATAACCACATGACCACGTGGGTCGCCTGTAAGCAATTTGGTAACCATCACCACCGAAATCATCCAAAAGAGAATACTAAAAATGGGCAACAAGAAAGGGTACATCTTGTCGAGTTCATCCATAAAAGTGCGGATGGGGCGGACAATGGTTTTCATGATAGTAAGGGTTTAAAATGGTTTAGATGCAAACACAAATGCTTATGACTTGAAGGTTTTAGTTATTAACGATCAATGTTATTAAATTGTTATATCTATATTACCAAATTATGAAAAATCTTCGATGAATACAAGCCGTTTTCTTTTTTATTAAACAAAAAAAGGAATTTATTTGTCTATGCCTGCTTTTTTTGGTATGTCCTTTGGACTTCGGCTTAATTCGCATTAATCTACTGGCACGGCTCGGAGAACCGTGTTTCCACCAAACCTGCAAAACAAGTTTGTCTCACCATATTTGCACCGTATTGGGCACACGCCCCCAATTTGTAAAAGCTACGATGATCAGTAAGGCCCTCCACAAAGCGGGCCTACAGGAATCTATCGTCCACACAGGTCAACACTATGATACAGCACTGGATCGCTCATTCTTTGAAGAACTCCAGATGCCGCAACCAGTAGTGAACCTTGGTGTGGGAAGCGGTCACCATTCATGGCAAATTGGGACAATGATGATCCGGTTAGAGGAGTGGTTATTGTCACAAAAGATCTTACCAGATGCTGTTTTGGTCTATGGAGATACGAACAGTACGCTAAGTGGTGCGCTGGTAGCAGCCAAACTCAGGTTACCCATTATTCATATAGAAGCAGGATTGCGGAGTTTTAACCGCAACATGCCCGAAGAAACCAACCGTATATTGACAGACACCCTTGCCACTTGGTGTTTTTGTCCTACCGAGACCGCCGTACAGCATCTCAAAAACGAAGGCAAGCAAAGTGGCGTCTTTCTCTGCGGCGATGTGATGCACGACGCCACAGTTTTTTTTGGTGAACAGGTTAAAGGTCATGTCCCCCCAGCATTTTCGGCTCTGAAGCCCCAAGGCTATGCCGTTCTCACCATTCACCGCGCCGAAAACACCGACGATCCTGCACAGTTTGAGGCCATTCTGCAGGCCATCGCACACATAGACCAGCGCGTAGTCTGGCCTGTTCACCCTCGTACTCGCCATTTTCTGACCGCTCACACCCTGCCTCCCAACCTGCATCCGCTATCACCTTTAGGTTATTTAGACATGATGGCCTTGGTTCGGAATGCGAAAGTGGTTTTAACAGACTCTGGCGGATTGCAGAAAGAGGCATATTGGCTGGGGGTCCCGTGTATCACACTACGGAACGAAACTGAATGGCCAGAAACCCTTTCAAACGGCTGGAATCAGCTATCGGGGAACCGCTTGAAGGACTTGCCAGAGATGGTTCAGACACCCCCAAAAGGAAGCCGTCCGCATTTTGGCACGACAGGTGGAGTTGGGGCCAGCACCCTCATTGTCCAAACGCTCTTAGACGAGTTGTCCCATGCCTAATATCTCTACTCCGGAACCCACTACTCGGATTCTTCACATCTTCAAAACGAGTAGTATTCACAGTGTCGGAACATTTCTGAATAAATTATTACTGCTTTCCTTAGTTCCGTTATATTCGCACCTACTTCCCGCTTCCGATACAGGGCTGATCGGCTTAATGGATACCGCCGAACAATTCTTGATTGCCTTCCTTATTTTGGGTCAGGGGCAGGCGTTCGTCTGGCAATTTAAACAAGAACCTGACCGAGAGGCTCTTACCCGTCTCCTTTCCACCAGTATGTGGTTTATGGTGCTCATTAGTACCGTGGCTATTGGCGTATTGGTTCTTTTTTCCATACGAACAGCTCCCCTAATCCTCAATACAGCCCACCCTTTGCAAGGGCTGGCGTTCGTCTGGTTGATGGTGAGTTTATTTTTGAGGAACCTACAAAGCCTATCGGTAAATTATCTACGGGCTGATCGGAAAGCCCTCTCCCTCGAAATAGCCAACTTGATAGGAACAACCCTGTTTGTAGGATTTAATTTTGTGCTATTGTACTGGTTTCATACAGGCGTTTCGGCCATATTTGTAACCCGGTTGCTCCTACTTTTGCCCGTCTTGGTGGTTGCGGGATGGCTCGCCCGTCCTTACTTACAGTTTTGCTGGGATTCTGGCGTCTTGCGTAAGATGTTGCGCTATGGCTTCCCGATTACATTGACTGCAATGGCCTATCCCATCCTGAATTTTGCAGATCGGTATATGATCACCGCCCTAATAGATCCATCCGGTAATCTAAATGGCATTTACGAGATTTCCTATAAATTTGGAATGATCCCAAGCATGGTCTTGGTAGGCCCTTTCTTGCAGGCATGGCAACCCGCCCTTTACGACAAAGCCGATGATGCCAACCGAAATGAGGTCTATCGTCGTATGTTGCTCTATATTACCTTTGCGGGAGCAACACTTTGGCTTGGACTTTCTGTTATGCGAACGGAACTGCTACAGCTTTTTTCTACGCCAGCCTATTATAGCGGAAGTGCCATCATTCCTTGGGTAGCAGCCTCAAATGTCTTTTATGGACTTGGCTGGATTGTGGTTGCAGGATTGGCAGTACAATCCAAAACCGTTTTTATGGGGGTGTGGACCGCCCTTGCCGCACTCATCAATATTCTGTTGAATTTTTGGTGGTTACCTATTTGGGGCATAATGGGAGCTGCCTATGCCACCACCACTGCTTTTGTCTTTATTTTTATTGGATTTGCTGTGTATTCTAAAACAAAACTTACCATCTCTTTTCCTTATGTGAGATGGTTTTTGCTGTGCGCAATTGCTTGGATGGGCTATGCAATAGTGGACAAAATCATTGCGATACCCAACCTCTTTTTTTCGATCATCCTCAAAGCTTTGTTCTGTCTGCCTGTCATTTTCCTAATGGCTTATGTGGTAGGGCTGCGGCGTCTGCAAGACCTACAAACCATTTTCAAACAAAAATAACCCTTGCTGACATCAATTCAACGCCATTTCGTAATTCAATATTGGTTATTGAGGGATAAAATGTATATCTTGCTTTTCTAATCAGTTTTTGAGTTTTCTTTTTACGTAATTCCGTGTTTACTGGATGTATGTAAAAAGACTCGAGTAGGGCAAGTCCTGTACGGTTCGCTCCCTCTCAACCCCGCCAGGACCGGAAGGTAGCAACGGTAGGAGGTCGTAGCAACGCGATACAGTCAGCTTGCCCTTTTTTTATGGTCTCGCCTTTGTTGTCCAAATGCCATAGAATCCATCTCCAATATGAAATGACAAAATCTGGCATGTCCACCACGTGAAAGAGGCGTTCATGTGGTGTTTGGAAAGTATCGAAATCCGCTCTTTCGCACACCAATCCCCCCGAATTTCATAACATATTTCATTTCTTTCTTTATGAAACGCACCACCTTAATGTAGATCTTGGAATAACTTTCTGAAAAATTCCCCGCTTAAAAAGTTGTACCCTTACCTTTGACCCTGTTATATTGTGGGCAGCCAATTGTTTGGGCAAATT
>DDTM01000009.1 GCA_002344075.1 Bacteroidetes bacterium UBA2364 | reverse complement strand
TAAAAGGGTTGTCGTAAACACGACAACCCTTTTTTTGATAGCCCAATAAACGGTGAGGATTCACAGATGAGGCGCAAAAATCCGTATTTTTAAGGCCATTAACTCCAAATAATAATATGGAACCGGATAAACAAGCCCATAGCATTACCGTAGAAGTGCCTCTGGGCCACAACACACCTTTCCGTTTGGATGTGTATCTGACGCATAAACTCCCGAATGCCACCCGCAACAAAGTACAAGAGGGTATCAAAGAAGGGGTTGTCTTGGTAAATGGAAAAACGCCCAAAGCCTCTCAATTGGTACAACCCGGCGATATTATTACATGTGTTATTTTGCGCCCCCCACCCATCGAGGCATTGCCCGAAGCCATCCCCTTAGAGATCTTGTATGAAGACGCGTGGCTAATCGTCCTGAACAAACAACCCGGTATGGTAGTACACCCGGCTTATGGCAACCGGTCGGGCACCCTCATCAATGCGCTCTTACACCATGTGGGTGCAGGAAAGCTGAGCTTTGAGGCGGAAGAGGACGATGAAGAAGAGGAACAAATTGGATTGGCGATGCGCAATGCCGCACCTCGCTACGAGGGCGATCCCACCATCCGGCCTGGTTTGGTACATCGTTTAGACAAAGATACCTCTGGCCTTATGGTCATTGCCAAAGATGATGCCACCCATGCAAATCTGGCAGATCAGTTTGCTAAGCGGACTATTCAGCGGCGCTATCGGGCTATTGTCTGGGGCGGGCTTCAGCCGCCAAATGGTATGCTACAAACCCAACTGGGCCGCGACCGCCGAAACCGCAAAATCGTGACGGTGTTACCTGAGGGCCAAGGCAAACATGCCATTACCCACTACGAAACAATAGCAACCTTGCAACATTTTTCGTTGATGGAGTTTCGCTTAGAAACTGGGCGCACCCACCAGATCCGTGCCCATGCCAGACACTTGGGCCACCCCATTTTTGGTGATGAAACGTATGGTGGAACAAACGTGCCCCCCGAGTTGAGCAAAGGATCGCGCAAAGCCTTTTTTCAAAACTTGTTCGAACGGCTTCCCAGACAAGCCCTACACGCCCATACCCTCGGCTTTATACACCCTGCTACTGGAGAAAACCTATTTTTTCAAAATGAATTGCCCGATGACATGGCATGGGTGTGGGAAAGGCTACACAAAATGGATGTACAATTGAACAACCACCCTTGCTGATTGATCCGTTCCCCGTGAAATACACACCGTATGGTGGCAGCCCGTGACTGATCTCCGTATATTAATAATTCTATCTCTGAGCCAAAACCCTAAGGGCGATGCCGAAAGAAATCACCCCCATAAGTACATACCTCTCACCTGATCACATTCAGGTGAAGTTTGTTGCGCCCGATAAAAACGCTGCCATCGAAAGGTTGTTGTCCAACTTGGAGGGTCATCCAGCGGTTAGCGACCTTTCTGCTGTTTCAGCAGCTATTTTCAAGCGAGAATCGGTCATGTCCACGGGCGTTGGAAAATGCCTTGCCCTTCCCCATGCAAAAACAGATGCCGTTTCTGGCATTGCAATCTCTTTGGGTATTGCAGAGGAAGGTATTCCCTTCGAATCCATAGACGATCAGCCTGTTCGGATTTTATTGCTCATGGTGGCGCCAACAGATGCCGCCCTTCAACATATCCGGCTTTTGGGACATGTCTCCCGTTTGATGAACCGAGAAACTTTTCGTAACCGTTTGCTTCATGCGCCCGATACCGCTGCCGTTTTGCGATACTTCGAGGAAGAAGAGGAACGGATGCGGGAAGAATAATCTTAGAATCTAACCTGTTTTGTTGTGCAAACCTCGTTTCGGAACATAAAAGGCACCTTCGATGTGTTGCCTCAAGACTATACCGCTGCTGGTAACCAAACTCATGGATCTGCCGCATGGCTGTTTGTAGAGCGCCGTATCCGTGAAGTATTTGAACGCTTCGACTTCCGAGAAATCCGAACGCCCATGTTTGAACCCACCGAGATGATTGCGCGGGGGGTGGGCGAAACTTCGGATATTGTCACAAAAGAAATGTTTGCGTGGACCAAGGGTGATACAAACTATGTGTTGCGCCCTGAACTCACGGCACCAATTATGCGGGCCTATCTCCAGCACCGATTAGACCAGCAGGGGCCTGTTCAGCGCCTTTCCTACTTAGGGCCGTGTTTTCGGGCTGAGCGCCCTGCCCGAGGAAGGTTTCGACAGTTTCACCAATTTGGGGCCGAAATTATCGGCAGCGCAGATCCACGTGCAGATGCGGAGGTGGTGGCGGTACTTATGGCTATTTACGGTGCTTTTGGGATAGAGAACCTGCGGTTACGCATAAATACGCTCGGTACGCCCGAAGAAAGAACCGCCTATAAAGCTGCGTTGCGTACTTTTTTGACGCCTCGCCAAGAGGCCCTTTCGGATATTAGCCGTGAGCGCTTAGACAAAAACCCTCTCCGGATTTTGGATACCAAACTCGAATACGAGCAGGCGCTTCTGGAAAATGCCCCCATCCTCACAGATTTTCTGGGACAGGAAACCCGTGCGTTTTTCGATCGTGTGTGTAGCTATGTTCACGACTTGGGCATCCCTTTTGTTACAGATCCCAAGTTGGTACGTGGCTTAGACTATTATGCCCACACCACCTTCGAGTTGGAAAGTGATGCCCTGAATGGCGCTTTGGCTGGAGCCGGACGCTACGACTTGCTGGCCAAAGATTTTGGTAACCCCAATCCTGTACCAGCCGTTGGATTTGCTGCTGGCATGGAGCGTCTTTTTGTGGTTCTCAGCGATGCCGGTTATGTTTTTCCAGAGGTCTCGGCTCCGGATGTTTTTCTGGTGGCAATAGGCAATGAAGCCGAAAATTGGGCTTTCCGAAAAGCCCAATCCCTACGCAAAAACGATATACGGGTGGCATTTGACCTTAAGGGCCGCTCGATGAAGGCACAAATGCGTGAGGCCGACCGCTCACGCGCACCATTGGTGGTTATTGTAGGCGATCAAGAACTGGTAAGCGAAAGTGTCAACCTCAAAAACATGGCCGAAGGGACACAGGAGACTATTCCAGAACTTGACCTTATGCACCGAATAAAGAGATTTTCTTCAAAATAAACGTTGGTTTTATGTATCCACGCATCAGTGACATGCTCCGGGCTTGGTTTGGGATAGACTTCCCTCTGCCCATCTATACTTATGGCTTTATGTTAGCGGTGGCCATTCTCACGGCGAGTGCGCTTGCCGGACGAGAACTGAAACGGCTTCAAAAGATTGGTAAATTGGGAAAACTTACCGAAAAAGTGAAAGATAAAAACGGACGTATTTCTCAGGTTGCCATCAATCCTTCCGACTTGATGAGCAATATTACCATCATTGCGGCTATTGCTGGGGTAATTGGCTCTAAAGTCTTTTACATCTTAGAATCGCCCGGCGGTGATGTTGTCGGGAAATTATTTTCCTCTGGTGGTCTTACGTTCTATGGCGGTCTTATTTTTGGGACGGCCTCGGTTTTATATTATGTCCATAAAAAGGGTATTACGGGCGTTTCGCTCCCCGTTTTTATGGACGCGCTTGCGCCAACAGTCATTTTGGCATATGGTATTGGGCGGATTGGTTGTCACCTTTCGGGGGATGGTGACTGGGGTATTCCTGCTAATATGGCGCTTAAGCCGGATTTTTTACCAGCATGGCTTTGGGCGGAGACCTATCCGGGGAATATCGCGGGCGAAGTTATTGCAGCACCAGGGGTTTACCCGACTCCACTGTGGGAGTTTATGGCCTGCTTCGTCATTTTTGGGGTTTTGATGGCCCTCAGAAATCATCCGTTTAAACCTGGTTGGGTTTTCTCTTTATACTTATTATTAAACGGCTTGGAACGATTTCTGATTGAAAAAGTGCGTGTAAATGCCCGCTTTGATTTTCTGGGCTTCCAAACCACACAGGCAGAACTGATCGCCTCTATTCTGATTGTTGCAGGCATTGTAGGGCTGTTATTAACCACCCGTAAAGCCAAAGGAGACGTGACTCCAGCGCCAACGGTTCCTTAAAATTGAACGCCCAAACGCGCCATAGGAAGGCCGCGTGGGTACTCGTCTGAAAATGCCACCCAGCCGGAAACAACCATGTTTCCGGCTTTTGTCCATCCGCCCACACCATACCCCACATGCAAACGATTAGATGTTTCACCCGTTGCCCAGACGCGGCCAGCATCTGCGAACGTTAACCACCCACTTGTAAGACGTTGTCCGAAAAAGGTGCGCCTAAACAACTCGCTTCGGGCTTCAATATTGGTAAATGCCATACTCCTTCCGCCAAACCGGCGTTGAAAATAGCCCCTGAGATAGTTTAGCTGGCCCATACGGTGTGCGGCATAATATGGGAAATCACCAAAAATGTGGCCACCTCCGAGTCGTACTGCAAGTAAGCCCGGAACAAAGGAAAACGGAATGTAAAACGAAGACTCGCCTAAAAATGTAGTAAAAATCTCGTCTTTTTGATTGATGTTTTCATGATGCCGCACCTGTACCAAAGACCGCATACCTTTTGTCGGAAACGTAGGATGATCTGTAAAATCGGTTTGGAAACGTGCTTCCCATCCCCAATATTTTCGGTCTGCATAAACATCTGACAATACGTCCATATCTGCACTACCATTTATGCGGACTTCGCCCAAATGGGTATATTCCCAAAATGGACCTACCCTTAGCCGGTGCTTCAGGTGGGCGCTACTCCGGTCTATCGCTAACCAGACACGGAATCGTTGCCGCTGGGCGTCGTAATACCGTTTTTCAGTTTTGGGACTTTCATTACCCAATTTATAAAAAGAGTGAGAATTAGTAGGACAAAGCGCGTGCGCCTCAGTAAAAAGCCCCCATTTCTTCCAAATGTGTGGTATATGAGCATTTCCCCATAAATTAAAACCACCCGTTATGGGCGATACATCTGTCGTTACCTGATACGCCCTACCATAAACCGGATGATAGCCACGAATAACCCTCTGAATGCTAAATCCACCTAACACCCAGTCGGTCGGATTGGTCTCTCCGTAGGGCGAAAGGATCGTAAAAGGCTTACGGTAGGTACCTTTTCTTGCTTTCCGGATGGCTTGCCCGAACGACGCAATCATCCGCTGCAAATGTTGCATACGAGAAACCAGTATATCGGCTTGTTCATTACGGCCAGTTGCATCCAATGTGGTTGGTATTTTAAGCGCCGCCTGCCGAATCACTTCTGGTTGAAGTCTTTCCTTGATAAAAGCGGTCAACAGTGCCCAGTTTTCCGGCCCCCAATCGGCTAAAAAAGCGATATCGCTGGCATTTGCGGCGATAAATTCGGTCAGGTCTTCGGCTTTTCCATTAAATTTCGGACGCCTCATGCGTGAGTCGTGAAGTGCCATAGCTTGGTTAATCAGGCCGTCGTAGCGGGTCATGCCCAAAAATGGTGACCAAACCGGGGCATACACCCTTCGACCCTCCTCGCCCGTTGGTCTCCATGTTTGCGGAGAGGCTTCTGGTGAACCAAGCAGCATACCCAGTACCCGAAAAGTGGCATACTGGAATACCTCTACCCCACCGACGAGGCGTTTATCGTGGAAATATTGTAGAAGTGTATCGGCAGAGAGTGCGCGAACCTCGTCTCCGGGCTGGGCCTGTTCCCAGATGGCTGGGCGTCCCCACCATCGTCGAAACTCAAAGCCAGAAGCTGTTAGCCCTAATGTTTCGGCCAGATGCGCTGCCAAAAAACCACCAAAGGGGTAGCGTGCCAGATCGGGTTTTATGGGCCACAAACGGAAAAATTGCCCCGTTGTGGAGTTGTGTACCCAAACCCCATCCTTGCGTTGTAGATCACCCCTCAGAACAGTCAAGGGCGCAACAGAAGGATCTATGCGCTGAATGGCCACCGAAGTGGTCCAAATGTCTCGGTATTGCTCACCAAACAGCCACGCTGGTGCATCGGTATAAGTCAAATGTGGGGCAAGTGGTTGTGCATATAAAACAGCATACCCACTCCAAACCCAAAAGAGTACGAAGCAATTCCAATAAAGGGCTTGTCGGTGTTTTCCATGCGGAAAAGTCTTTTGCCGGATCAAATAGCCGGCTGAGTCGTTAAGGAAATGTTTTTTCACCCGCCCGCCTTCTTTTTATGCGAGAATTGTTCCAATTAAATCATTATTTCCGAAAATACGCCTATTTGTTTTGGCCCGGGATCTTTTTTTGTTTTGCAAGCGCCATTTTCTCGGTGATGGTTCCCATGATTGTCCGTTATGGCGTAGATGCCATTCCGCGTATGGTGGCGCAGTACCAGATGGTGCAAGGAACGGCAGTAGCCCCCCTCTTGTTCCGCCAGAGTGTCTATGGGCTGCTGGAGTTTGGTGGGTTGGTACTCTTGGTGAGCCTCTTGAGTGGTATTTGTCTATTTATCATGCGCCAAACCATCATTGTGATGTCGCGGCATGTGGAATATGACTTGAGGAACGATTTGTACCACCACCTCCAAACACTTTCGGCGGGCTGGTACACTAGAACCCCCACTGGCGACGTGATGAGTCGCCTCACCAGCGACATCGAGCAAGTCCGGCAATATGTTGGCCCAGCCATAATGTATGCCGCCCGTTCCATTGTCGTAGTGATTGTGGCGGTTGTGGTCATGTTTATGATCTCGCCTACCCTTACATGGTACTCCATGATCCCAATGCCTCTTTTGGCTATTGCCATTTATTATATATCGCGGCTTAGCTTTTCGCGAAGTCAGGCCATCCAAGAGCAATATGCCGTTCTTACCAGTCGTTCGCAGGAAGTTTTTTCCGGGATTCGGGTGATCAAAGCCTATGCACGCGAGGCTTTTGAATCGGATGAGTTTGACCGCGAATCCGATGAATACCGCAAGCGGAATATGGGACTTGCACGTGTAGAAGCGGCCTTCCGCCCTGCATTTGTGATTTTAATTGGAATGAGTGTGGTAATTGTGATCTGGGTGGGAGGAGATTTATACATGCAGGGCCAAATTTCCATTGGTAATATCGCTGAGTACATCATTTATGTCACCCTTATGACGTGGCCTGTGGCCTCTATGGGCTACATTATTATGCTGATCCAACGGGCAAAGGCTTCTTGGCTGCGCCTGAACAAAATTTTTCATACGAAGCCAGAAGTGGCGGATAACGAGCAGACGAAGCCCACTATTACCCACATAGACGGCCACTTTGAATTCCGCGAAGTCACGTTTCGTTATGCACCGGATGGCCCCGACGTGCTAAAGTGTGTAAATTTCCAGATAGAAGCAGGTAAAACCTTGGCCATTGTAGGACGTACAGGTTCGGGGAAAACCACCATCGCGGAATTGATGCTGCGGCTATACGACACCCAATCGGGCGAAATTTTGGTGGACGGTCAAAATATCCGCACAATACCTCTACAAACCCTCAGGGGTGCTGCCGGATATGTCTCGCAAGATGTATTCCTCTTTTCCGATACCATTGCAAACAATATTGCTTTTGGCCGGATGGATGCACCTGATGACGAGGTTTCTCGTGCCGCTGCCGAGGCTGATCTTCTTGAAAATGTACAGGGTTTTTCGGAAGGCTTCGAGACCTTTGTCGGTGAACGGGGTATTACGCTTTCTGGTGGACAAAAGCAACGGACTTCCATCGCACGTGCGTTGGTCAGAAATCCTAAATTATTAATTCTGGACGATGCCCTGAGTGCGGTTGATACCGCAACCGAGGCCAAAATCTTGGAAGCCCTCCGTAAACACTATGGCAAACGGACGGTGGTTATTATCTCGCACCGTATTTCTGCTGTGCAAGACGCCGACCTAATTCTGGTCATAGACAATGGTGAGGTTGTAGAATCTGGTACACACGAGGCACTTTTAGACCACAAGGGCCTTTATAAAGACTTATACACCAAGCAATTGCTCGAAGAAGAAATTGCTGCATTAACCTAATTCTGTCTTTCTACATCCTGCAAAACCAAATACTTGTGAGTAATCAACCTGCAAATACACCTGTCACGTCGGACAATCGCAAAAAAAGTACTCCCCAAATAGATACCGATGAAGTAGCTGCCAAATTTGACCGACACCTCTTTGTTCGGATTATGGGTTACCTGAAGCCATACAAAGGGTGGGTAGTATTGGCCTTCCTGTTGAACCTATTGGGTGCATTGATGGGGCCTTTGCGGCCATACCTTACCCAAATTGCCATTGATGAACACATCGTTAAACATGATGCCACAGGTTTATTGTGGATTGTGACAGCCCTCTTTGGTTTACTTGCCCTCGAAGGAGTGATGAGTTGGGGAAATGCTTACCTCACCTCTTGGATCGGACAAAACGCTATCTTCGATCTTCGGCAGAAGGTCTTCCGGCATTTACAAAACCTCACCCTTTCGTTTTTCGACAAACAGCCCGTAGGACGACTGATTACGCGAACGACCTCGGATGTAGAAGCCCTGAATACGGTGCTTTCCGCAGGAGTCGTCACTATTCTGGGCAATATTTTCTCTATCCTTTTCATCATGTACTTCATGGTGATGCTACACTGGAAGCTGGCATTGCTCACCTTAGCCATTGTACCATTCATGTGGTGGGTCTCCGTAATCTTCCGTAAAAGAATGCGGGATGCCTTTCGGGAAACACGAAAACAAGTGGCCCGTCTCAATGCCTTCTTAAACGAGCATGTAACCGGTATGAAGATTGTACAGGTATATAACCGCGAAGCCGAGGAAATGAAGCGGTTTGATGCCGTGAATAACGACAACCGAAAGGCACAAATCAAAACCGTTTTTTACTTTGCCCTGTTCTATCCGGTTATAGATGTTATTGCAGCACTTGCGTTGGCCTTGGTCATCTGGTATGGTGGAGTCCAGGCCGTAGATCGCTCCCTCTCGTTGGGTGTCTTGGTGGCTTTTATCCAGTATGTCCGGATGTTCTTTGAACCCATCCGGCAACTTTCCGACCAGTACAGTACCCTACAAGGAGCTATGGCGGCTTCGGAGCGACTCTTCCAGCTGTTGGACTTAGACGAAACCACCCGTGAGGATGAACATCCGAAAATGCCAGACGCTTTTCGCGGGAAAATTGAATTCAAAAACGTATGGTTTGCCTACGAAACGCCTACCGAAAATGCAGAACCCAAATGGGTATTGAAAGATGTTTCTTTTGTGGTGGAACCCGGACAAACGGTGGCGGTCGTAGGCCCGACCGGATCCGGTAAAACGACCCTCATTAACCTCTTGCTCCGGTTCTATGAAACACAAAAAGGCCAAATTCTGATAGATGGCGTGGATATCCGAGAAATGCCTTTGGCCACGCTCCGCCGTAAAATCGGGCTGGTATTACAGGAAGTTTTCTTATTCTCTGGATCCGTAGCCCGAAACATCACGCTGGGCGACCCGCACTTCACGGAAGCACAAATCAAAATGGCCGCTGAAAGTGTGGGAGCTGCTACGTTTATCGAACAACTCCCGAATAAATACCAGCAAAATGTACAGGAACGTGGGGCATCTCTCTCGCATGGACAGCGGCAACTACTCTCGTTTGCACGTGCCTTGGCATTCGATCCGGCGGTATTGGTCTTGGACGAAGCCACCTCGAGCATAGACACTGAAACCGAGCAAATGATTCAGCACGCCTTGGAAAACATGTTCGAGGGCCGAACGTCTGTAGTGATTGCGCACCGACTCTCTACCATCCAGAACGCCGACCAGATTCTGGTAATCCACCGAGGCATTCTCCGTGAAAAAGGCAACCACCAAGCGCTATTGGCACAAAATGGCCTTTATAAACGTCTCTATGAACTGCAATACAAAGAACAAGAAGTCCTGTAGAGGTTGTAAATCCTAAAAACACTTCCCCCATTATTTGTAAAACGTTGTTCCCATGTAGATTTATCTGGCATGATCCTTTAACGTAATTCTCTCATTATTTTACGTTCTTCGGTAAAGTACATTAATTGATTTTCCCACTGCGCATTTCGGTGCGGAAAGCCTATGGCGATATTTTGGGTGCAATTTATCTATGTGGTAACGTCAGCAGGTTGGTAATGGTGGTTTGGGTCAATAAATTGGAAGAAAGTCCTTCCTCATACTATAGTCTCCTTGTAGAAATGTTCATAAAAGAGTCCTTCTGATTTTGTTCTTGCATCCTTCAAACCATCCTGCGAGATGTTTTTGAAAAGGGATACGAAATTTTCATCCATAAAAAAACGATGGCTACTTTTGGGCAACCATCGTTCACGTGGGTTAAACGTTCTCTGTGTTTTTTATTGCTTGTTTGCCTGAATAGACAATGTGATTTTTACGTCATCACTTACGACCAAGCCACCAGCTTCCATCAGGCTATTCCATTTTAGGCCATATTGCAACCGTTTGATGGTGGTACTGGCCTCAAAGGCGATCTTCGTGATGGTCTGATCACCTCGTTTCGAATTAACTGTTCCCAGATATTTTCCTTTAAGCGTTACTGTTTTGGTTACGTCCCTGATGGTGAGATCGCCTACAATTGTAAGATTATTGCCCGCTACTTTAATGCTTTTTGATTTAAAGGTAGCCGTCGGGAATTTTTCAGCATTAAAAAAATCGTCGCTCCGCAAGTGGTTATCGCGTCCGTCGTTTTGGGTCGAGATACTGGCTGTCTGGATGGTGGCCTCGGTACTAAGGCTGCTAAGGCCCTTGCTGCCGATAACCACTTTGCCGTCCATCTGTTTGAAGGTACCTGTAACGCTGGAAATTCCCATATGCGTAACGGTAAACAATACCTGCGAATGAGATTTGTCTAAACTATAGGTTCCGGGGGCAGGAGGAGTGGGTGGTGGTGCCAATTGTGGTGCTTTGATAAATCCTAGTCCAAGTAGCGAAATGGCCACAAGGGCAAGTACACCAAAGATTGTTTGTTTCATGGTTCTGGATTGTTTTTGTTTATGGATTAAAAGCACTTATACGACCCATGAAAATATGTGTTCCAACACACACTTTTTTCTTTATAACTCTTGCTTAGACACGTGGCCAATCGGTGATGCCCAAACTTTCCGCCGTCATGCGTCCCACAATCCCATCAGCTTCGTCTTCACCAAATACCTGTACTTGGAATTTGTGAATGGCTTTCCACGTTTCTACATCCACAATGCCGTTGATTTTATCTCCTGCTGGATGCAAGTTTTTTGCAACTAATGCTTCTTCGAGTTTCCGAACGAGATCTCCTGTGGAGCCAAAAAGCACTCGTGCTGTTAGCGGGGTATTGGGGTTGGTTGCCACTTGTGCTGCTTTTAAACCTTCGAGCAAGGCGTACCGAAATTTGGTTTGCGGAATAGAATATCCGTAGTTTTTGAAGGTTTTCCAAGGACCTCTGTTTGGATTGGGAAAGCCAACGACCACCTGACACCCGGCGCTGCTATAGCTTCCACCAGTTCCCGAACTCCAAGCAGCATGTAGGTTGTCATAGGGTACGGCTAATTCAATTTTGTCCGTAATCTCGTATTGAAGGTCGTCACCAGTGCGTAAGATGGGCCTTAATTCGGTGTCAGGGTGGCGCCACGCATCATGGGTTCCGGATGGACTTGGGCGGTGCTTTCCCTTGACATAGGTATAATAGCCAATGAACATCCTGTTTGCTCCCATGCCGCCCCGCGCAAGGGCCTTTTGGATGTACTTACGGTGGGGTACTGTACTGCCGGGGAAGATGGCAAAAACCCGCCGTGCTGGTATCCATTGCCCGATGGTACAGCGTGGATTCAGGTAATTTACATCGGCAATGGCGAGGGAATGCCGGTCCAAGAACTGTTCTGCACGGGCATCCATCGGAAGACAGCCCCGCAGGCCGAACAAGACCATCTCGTTCTGAGGGACGTCAAATTGATTGATCTGAAATAAACGGCGGAGATCCGATTCCGTAAAAACGAAAGAAGCCATAACCTACTCCTGGATTGAGGTTTTGGAAGTTGAAAAGAAGAGAAATATGCGCAAAATGAGTGCTTACTCCCTCCAATACAGCACTTTATGCGGATTGAAAATTGATCGTCCGGTATCCGCCACGTGTTGGCGCCTTAAACCTCCGAACGGATTAGGTGTGGTGATGGTATTCCGGAGTGAATTATATAAAATTTAAGGCGCAAAGTCTATTATTATTGCTAATTTATTGGCCTTAACCTTAAAAAAAATGCCCGATTATCCGATCCGTTATCGCATTCGTGGTGATGATGTACACATTTTAGAGGTAATGTTGCCGCCGGGCGGCGCTATTAAGGCCGAGTCTGGCGCCATGATTTACATGGACAATGTCATTGAGATGGATACGCCTATCGAGCTAAATCCTTGGCAGCGTTTTGTACTTCGTAAAACCGGCGAAAATATTTATAATCCGGTGTTCCATAACTATAGCGATCGTGTGGCGGTTGTTGCATTTGCCGCCCCCATTCCCGGTGGTATTATCCCGCTGGATTTACGCAAGCATGGGGGGGCAGTGATCTGTCAAAAAGGGTCTTATTTGTGTGGAACTACCGACGTAAAGTTGGATATTGAATTGGCCAAAGATTTGAAAACGGCCGTATTTGGTAAAGAAGGGTTCATTCTACAAAAATTAGTGGGGGCGGGTCTTGGGTTTATTCATGGGGGCGGAACGGTCGTGGAGCGCTTCTTGCATGAACAAGAAACCATTAAGGTAGATATTGCCTCGCTTGCAGCTTTCAGTGGAACCATTCACTACACATTGGAATTGGTAAAAGGGGTCATTAATAAAATTATTGGGGGGGAAGGATTGTGGTTGATTTCTCTGACTGGGCCGGGGGTGGTTTACTTGCAAAGTACCCGTTTTAATGTCCAAAGCACACACGGCGAATAATTTGCGGCTCCTTATTCAAACATTATGATTCATTTACAGCATATACACCTCTCATTTGGAGGACAAACGGTCTTTAAAGATCTGAATTGGTTCATAAAAGCCAATCGGCGGATCGGATTAATAGGGCCAAATGGAGCAGGAAAAAGT
The DNA here is from genome assembly GCA_002344075.1 of Bacteroidetes bacterium UBA2364. Taxonomy (GTDB): domain Bacteria; phylum Bacteroidota; class Rhodothermia; order Rhodothermales; family UBA2364; genus UBA2364. The sequence continues at coordinate 10,394 of DDTM01000009.1, read as the reverse complement.
ACCTTGTTGCGGGTCATTACAGGAGAATATCGCCCAGACGAAGGGGATATTTCTATGTCTGGACAACTCACACTGGGGTATTTGGAGCAGGAAGTCCAAGAAGCCGAGGGCAATCGGACGGTTTTGGGAGAAGCCTTAGAAGCTTTTGCCCATGTCTTTGAACGTGAGCGGCAAATTGAAGCCCTCAATACAGCGTTGTTGGCTACTACAGATCATCATGACCCTGCATATTTTCGCAAGTTGGAGCGCTTAGAACGCCTACAAATGGAATTAGATGCCGCCGATGCGCATAATCTTCCGATCCGGTGTGCGCAGGTTTTAAATGGTCTGGGTTTTACTGAACCAGATCTCCATCGCCCCTTAGCTACTTTTTCCGGCGGTTGGCGAATGCGGGTAGCGTTGGCCAAAATGCTTTTGAGGAATCCGGATGTCTTATTATTAGATGAACCAACCAACCACTTAGATATCGAGTCTATTGGCTGGTTGGAAGGATATCTGAAAGCCTATAAAGGCACAGTCATTCTGGTCTCGCACGACCGCTATTTTTTAGACCGGATGGCGGATACCATCGCCGAGTTGGCTTATGGGCGGATAACGGAGTATGCTGGAAATTACTCTTTTTATTTAGAAGAACGGGTGGTGAGACGACAACTTCAGCAGGCGGCATTTGATAATCAGCAAAAGGAAATCCGGGAAACAGAGCGATTTATCGAGCGATTTCGCTATAAAGCGACGAAGGCACGCCAAGTGCAGAGCCGTGTTAAAGCCTTAGAGAAAATAGACTTGGTTATGGCACCCGATCAGGAAATGGGATCGGTGTCTTTCCGATTTCCGGTTCCTGAGGCTTCGGGACGGATGGTGCTTAAGATCTCACCTTTTTCCAAATCTTACCCACATCCAGAAGGAGGGGACGTTTCTGTTTTCCGGAACGCTCCCGAACTTACCATTGAACGTGGTCACAAAATTGCCCTCATTGGTAAAAATGGTGCAGGAAAGAGTACCCTAGCCCGTATTTTACTTGGTAGTGAGGACTTCGACGGAACCCGCGAATTGGGATACAAGGTAGAACTAACCTACTTTGCCCAGCATCAGGCCGAGAGTCTTAACCCTAAGCGCACCATTTTAGAGTCGTTATATGAAGTGGCAAACGGACAAACGGAAACCGAATTGCGGTCTTTACTGGGTGCATTTCTTTTTACTGGCGACGATGTTCATAAACCTATTTCGGTGCTTTCCGGTGGTGAACGGAGCCGGGTTGCCTTGGCCCGCACCCTTTTGAAGCCCGCCAATTTTCTCATTTTGGATGAACCCACCAACCATTTAGACATTCAGTCTATTACGGTGCTCATTGAAGCACTTCGGCAATATACAGGTACATTTGTAGTGGTTTCGCACGACCGTCACTTTCTGGATCAATTAGTAAACCATGTATGGTATGTTGCTGACGGGCATGTGCGAACGTTCATTGGAACTTATGCCGATTATCTCTGGAAAGTCCGTTCCGAACAGCAAACGACGACGGAGGCCGTGTCACCTCTACCACTGGTTACAGCCACCGAATCCAATGACGTTGGCAAGCCTAGTATAAATAGGAAAGACCAAAAACGGGCAGAGGCCGAAGCCCGGAATGCATTTTCTAAACTGATGCGCGAGGTTAACGGCAATTATGCACGGCTAAACTGGGACGCCATAGAGACACCGTTTCTACCGCGCCTGCTCGAAAGAATTGAAGCCGATCTTGTTGAAGCCGAGGCAGAAGAACAACGGTTCGCAGAGCAACTGGCGGATCCGGCCCTCTATAACGATCTTTCTAAAGTCCAATCTGTTACCGAAGCCCAACAAGAGGCTCATAAAAAAGTGGCTACACTATATGAATGGTGGGAAAAGGTATCGGAAAGGATGGAGAATTGAGAAGACCACAAATGACGTAAAACCTCACGCATGTGCTCAGAGAACAAAGTAAACTGCTGCAACAAGGGTTGTTTCTATTAGACTTATTTTTAATTGCCGCTGGTTGGATAATTAGCTATTACCTGCGTTTTGATCTTCTTACATGGGGTAGTTTGGCCCCGCCGCTATGGCGGCCCCTTGTGCGTTATATAGATTATTTGCCTGTCTTGCTGGGAGTATGGGGGCTGGTCTTTATTGCTTCTGGCTTGTACCGACCGCGCGAAGTTGAACGGTTTTACAGCATGGTTTATAGCGTAGGCCGTGCGGTATTTTGGGGGATGGCCGTTGCATTTATGGCCATGTTTCTATATCGGCAGTTCTCGTTTTCTCGGATCCATATGGTCTTATTCGGTGTAACCACCTCGGTGTTGATGGTGGTCTCGCGGGTGCTGATTTATCGGATTGTGCATGGGAGCCGTAAACACGCCAAAAACCTGCGTCGGGTGTTGGTGGTGGGAGCGGGGAAAGTTGGACGAGAAGTAGCGGAGGTGTTGCAACAATACCCTTGGATGGGTTTCCAACTGGTGGGGTATTTAGATGACGAGGTGGAAGGGGATGAAATTCTGGGTAAAATAGCGTGTATCGGGGAATTTCTGGATGAAGCCGAAAAACGAGGTGCGCCCATTCATCATGTCTATATCACCTTGCCGCTTCGTGCAGCCGATCGCATCGAAGCCTTGTTATCCGAACTGTCCTCTCGCTTGGCACACGTCTATCTGGTTCCGGATATTTTTCGGTTCAATTTGCTGAATCATCGTATTTCGGACATGGGAGGATTGCCCATCATCCACTTGATAGATGAGTCGCCCTTGGATATACGCCGATTTATCAAGCGGTTGATAGATGTAGTGGGTGCAGCCGCTGCTTTGTTCTTGTTATCTCCCGTTTTGCTGGCGGTTGCAATAGGGGTCAAATTATCCTCCAGAGGACCTGTTTTTTATCGTCAGGACCGAGTGGGGATGAACGGGCAGCACTTTAAGATGATTAAATTCCGTTCGATGCCTGTGAATGCAGAGCAAAGTAGCGGTCCCGTTTGGGCAAAGTCCGGCGAAAACCGAGCGACCCCATTTGGTGCGTTTATCCGGAAAACGTCTTTAGATGAGCTACCCCAGTTTTGGAATGTCCTCATTGGCGAAATGAGTTTGGTTGGACCGCGCCCGGAACGTCCTTTTTTTATAGACCAGTTCAAACAATATGTACCGGGTTATATGCTACGCCATAAAATGAAGGCTGGCTTAACCGGATGGGCACAGGTGAATGGTTGGCGGGGCAATACATCCATTGAAAAACGTATCGAGGCGGATTTATTCTATATCCAAAACTGGTCGCTCAAGTTGGACATTAAAATCATGCTGATGACGGTTTGGAAGGTGTTTCAGGACGAGAATGCGTATTAAACACGCCTTGGTCAATTTATTTGGACAAAAAAGTATGATGAAGGGGCGCCTCATTTGTCTCCTGCCCATTCCTTACCGTCTGGTAAATTGGTCGTTTTCGGAAAGATTATTGCCCTAAAAGATGTCTTTTAAATCCAACGTCGGGTCTTGCGGCAGTATTCATCATAGGCTTCACCATGTGTATTACGTAGCCACGCTTCTTCCAGCCGAACCTGTACATGTATTGTGACAAAACCCATGCACAAGATCGCAAATGAAAGGGCATTTGGAAGGACTAAAAATAGGCCGAGCAGGGTAAAAAGCATACCAAGGAAAATTGGATTCCGCGAATGGGTAAAAACACCCGTTGTCACAAGATTGGTGACATTCTTTTCGTCAATGCCAATCCGCCATGAGGAGGCCATTTGTTGTTGAGCCACGATGATCCAAACGAGGGCGGCAAACAAAAGAAACAGTCCAAGAACCTGTATAATAGGTTTTTGGATATACCAAACCGGCAGGAGGTATTCCGCAGCAGATGGTAAGAAGGCATAAAGAGCGCCCATAAACAAGAGGAGTATTAACAGGGCCTTAAATATATTTCCTACAAAGTCATGTGCATTGTCGCTTTTGCCAAAGGTGATGGGGAAAATGCCTGTTTTTTTCCATACGCGCCATGTCGGGAGGAAAAAGGTTAATCCGAACACGAGGATCAGATAAGCAAAGAGGCTGTAATAGAGAACTGTTTTCATAGCCGTTTTGGAGGATGAAAGGCCCACATACCATCGGGTTCCTGAATTGCTGGGGCTTTCTGGTAGATATAGTATCGGATCAATCAATGCTGAAAAATGGTTGTTTTTCCGGAATCTACGACGTAGCTTTTACAAAAAAAAGTCATGAGTGTTCAGACTGTACGGGAACGATTGGTGGAGCAGGCCAAAAAACGTCTTTCTCCCAATCTACCCCGCCTTCAGATGTTCGGGATTGTATTGATTACGGCCTTGTCTGGTTTTTTGGTTTCTTTTACCTTGTACAGGGGCCTGGGACTGTCCCACATGGGGTACCGTTATCCGCTGTCTATGTTGGTTGCTTATGGAGTGTTTCTGTTTTGTGTGTGGCAATGGATTAAATACCAGCGTAGAAAAACAGATGCCTATAGGGAAAAAGCAACCAAGGGCGGTTCGTCGGGGGGAGACTGGTCTTTTGATATGCCGCGTTGGGGCGGTTCTGGTGGAAGCACTGGTAGCGACTTTAAGCCAGGTGGAGGCTCTTTTGGCGGCGGTGGTGCGGGTGGTTCTTGGGCTTCGGGCAGTTCGGGCATCTCCCAATCGGAGGCGTTTGCATCTGTAGAAGCTTTGCCTAAAACAAGTGGAAGTGGGTGGTTTAGCGGAAAGGGTGGCAGTGGTGGAATCGGTGGGATTGATTTGGATGACGGCGCAGCCCTACTCATCATTGTTCTTATTGTGGGAGCCATTTTAGCGGCTTTCTCTTATATTATCTGGGCAGCCCCCGGCATTCTTGCGGAGGTTTTTGTGGACGGCGTACTCGCATCTACCCTTGCACGTGGTATCCGAGAGGAAGAAACTGGACATTGGCTTTGGACCGTCTTTCGCAAAACATGGTGGATATTGACCTTGTTGCTCGTTGTATTGGGCTGGGGAGGTTTGGCCCTTCAGGAAGCATTCCCACAGGCACATACCCTTGCACAGGTTCTCTTGATGCTTGAATAATGGGCACGCTTAACAGCAATACCATTTCCCTGAGGCTTTAGTTAATAAAGGATGGTCAGCCGCTTTCATACAGGTTTAACACTTGCTGGATATGAAAATACGATCTCTGTTGGCTGGCATCTTGATAGGTGGCCTGTTTTGTGGGCGTACCATTGCCCAATCGCTCCAAAATGGGTTTTATTATGCCGATGTGGCATCTGATTCTACCCTCAGCCGCGAGGGCCCAGAAGGGGTCTTGTTTTTACGTCCAACCCCTGTTCTGGCGCAAACACACATTCAAAAGATGAAAATCAAAAAAGAATTTGGCTTTTGGGTATTGGAAATTGTACTTGATGCAGCAGGACGTGTGGTCTTTTTTTACGCCACCCAAAACTGGATAGGAAAAAAAATGGCTATCGTCGCAGACAACCGGATCATTAGCGCGCCCGTGATCCAAGAAGCGGTTGCTGGAGGAAGGGTTCAGCTATCGGGTAGTTTCACAAAGGCTGAAATCTTGGCCATTCGCGATCGGTTAAAGCCACCCAAAAAAAATCCTTAAAGGGGTTTATGGAAATGGGATACGATTCGGGTAGTCCGTAATGATGCCATCTACACCTCTCTTAATTAAAGTCCTCATACGTTTGGGATCATTCACCGTCCAAGGGATCACCTTTACATTGTCTCGGTGGGCACTGCGAATACTGCATGTCCGTAAGGTTTGATGGTACGGGCTAAAAGCATATGGCCGGAAGCCCAATCGCCAGCGGTTGATTCTGTATCCCCAAGCGTCGGCAGTGAGCATTGCCAAACGGAGGCTGGGATCTGTTTTGTGCAAGACCCTTAGTGTCCGGAAGTCGAATGATTGTATGACTGCACGGTCTTTTACCCCAGCCTGCGTGATCGTCTGATACACGATTCTGGCAACTATTTTTGGGTCTGGCTGAAAAATACCGTCTCCATTTGGTTCCATTTTGGTTTCTATATTGTACTGTGGATGCGGGCGTCCGGTTTGTAGGGCATGTGCTTCGGCTGCACGGAGGACTTCCGAGAGCAATGGTTTATGCGCGGGGATCGCTGCTTGCTCCGGAAAACGTGGATGCCCCTTTGTCCCACAATCGTATTGACGAATGAGTGCATAATCCATCTGGTATAAATTGTGACGTTTTGCTTCTTGTTCAGGAATGGGGGATCCATCTGGTTGGGTACAAATTAGTGGATTCATCCAAGGCTCGTGCGAGACCACCGCGAGGCCATCTGCCGATATTACCACATCCATCTCAAGGGTCGTGACTCCTAAATCCAATGCCTTTAAGAAGGCTGGTAGGGTGTTTTCCGGCAACAAACCTCGCGCACCGCGATGGCCCTGCCAGTCGAAATCTTGTGCAAAAATGAGGGGCATCATACACGAGAGTAAAAACGTGATTAGACCATAAAGGCCAAAAGGTCGTCCGAGCATTTTTGAAGGTAAGATACGCACAAAGCGATTTGTCAAAAATGCAACCTCTCAAAAACAGTATTTACAAAGTTCAGTATTCATGTTCAAAGCCTTCAATTGACTTCTGTGGTACATCTTTAGATTATCGGGCATAATATTTCTCAATGCCGCCGTATCCCGGAATTTGTTTTCCTACTTTGGTTTTTGATATAAAGTGCTCCAGTCTTTTTTGATACTCCTCTGGGCGGATTTTGGCATCTTCTATATAGGCAAGCCGAATTCTTTTATAACCTTCTGAAAACTGTTGAAAATGTTTCCATACTTCAGGTTCTTGTTGCAGGGTTGCGATAAGATCTTCAGGAAATACAAAAGGTGTTTGTACCATAACGGCTACTTTTTCTGCCACCTTTGGATGAATCAAGTTTTGTTCCCAAAGCCAATTCAAACGTTCGATATTGGGCTGAGAATAGGTACTTTTGGGTCTTCTGGGAGTAAAACGCTGAATTTTTCGATCCTCATCAAGTGATCGGATCGTGCTGTCTATCCAGCCAAAGCACAAGGCTTCTTCTACTGCATCATTGTAAGAAACTGCGGGTAACCCCGAATTCTTTTTGGGGAATACAAACCATATTTCTTTTGTGGTCTCAAAATTGGCTTGTAGCCACGCACGCCACTCCTCTCGATGCGAAAAATAGACCATGTTTAGCTGTTCTATCATAGCGAAATCCATATATTAATAGGAACTATCTACGTCGTTGTATGCATCAGGCACTACACTTCACCTTGACAAAGCCAAGATAAATAATTATACAAACCCTATTCTACTTGACGGCTCATTCTGGTTGTTAGGATAGGAGCAAAAAGTTATTGTTCATTGTTTTTTACCTGTAAGAATAGTTAATGACCGAGCATGTGTTTATATTTATGTCTATCAAAGTTTTCACCTGCAACCAAATCAGTCTAATGGCGCGTGTTTATAAATCTAAGATTGGGTTGGAATTGACTATTCCCGTTACATTGGTACTCGGAACCGTATTGGTATTGTCGGTCTGGGAAAAGCCACGCTGGGTTGGAGCATTGGTTGTTTTGGCGGTTACGGGCTTTGTTTATTATATTTTTACGACGACATACTATGTGATTGACCAGAATATTTTGAGGGTGAGGTCTGGTTTTTTTATTGATTTAAAGATAAATATTCAAGATATACACGCTATTTCGGAAACTCGTAATCCACTCAGTGCACCCGCTACATCATTAGACCGCTTAGAAATCCGGTATGCCCACCGCAGCATGGTACTTATTTCTCCAAAAGACAAAGTTGGATTTATTCGGGAGATTCGGGGTATCAATCCCCACGTTGTGGTTCGATTAAAGGGCGATCACGGCTCTTAAGGATATACAAAAAATAGGTGTAGAGCCGACTGATCAGAAGAATTTTACAAAACCACTTGTCGAAAAGCCCTTTCGTATTTGCATCTTCATGGTTAGGCGCTTGCACTCTTCGGTGAATATCCGGAAATTAATGCCCTCTTTGCCATTGAATTTGGACACACCTCCTGCTGTATGAATTGGTTGATTGATTTATTGACGGATAAAAGCGCCATTGCCTATACCTTGCTGGTATATAGTATCGTTATCGCAATTGGTGTAGGGTTTGGAAAAATAAAGATTTGGGGGATCTCTTTTGGGATTGCCTGTGTATTGTTTGCGGGGTTGGGTGCTTCTTTTCTGGGTTTTGAGGTGAATCATGAAGCCTTACATTTTGCCAAAGAACTTGGGCTTATTCTGTTTGTTTATACCATCGGCTTACAAGTGGGACCTGGTTTTTTTGCTTCGCTCCGCCGCGAAGGACTTAAGTTGAATGGCCTTGCTGCGCTAATCGTAGGTATGGGAGTCTTGCTTGTAATTGCTCTGCACTACATTACCCAACTTCCAATGGCCACGCTGGTGGGCATTATGTCGGGTGCTGTAACCAATACGCCTGGATTGGGAGCGGCCCAGCAAACGTTGGCGGATTTGGCAGCGCAGAATCCTGAGCTGGCGAAGTCTCCGGTTGCTGCTGGGTACGCACTTGCATACCCGTTTGGCGTGCTCGGTATTGTACTCACCATGCTCATCCTGAAACGAATTCTTCAGGTAAATATTCCCGCCGAGGCACGGTTACACAACAAAAAGCAGGTGGCCATTAACCCCACTCCCAGCACCATTACTCTCACCGTCAAAAATCCGATGGTCTTTGGGCGTCCGGTGAAGGCCATTCGGGATATTCTGAAAAGTAATTTGGTCATTTCGCGGATTTATCAGAACGGGAAAATTTCTCCGACCACCGCAGAAACCGTCCTTCAAGAAAATGATGTGGTTCTGATTGTCGCCAACCGTGAGGATTTTGACCGCCTCCGGATGGTTGTGGGCGAAGACAGCAAGATGGATCTTTCCAAAACCCCACAACAGAATTTGGTTTCGCGCCGCATAAACATTACACGAAAAGAAGCGTATGCCAAGACCTTGGCAGAGTTAGACGTGATCCATCGGTTTAATGTGACCATTACCCGCGTGTATCGTTCTGGAATCGAATTTATTCCGGACGGGCGAACTCATCTGCAATTTGGAGATACCGTAACCGTGATTGGAGACGAGGCGCATATCGAGGCGTTGGCACGGGAGTTTGGTAATTCACCCAAGCGCCTCCGAACCCCTAATGTGGCTTCTTTGTTCTTGGGCATCGCCGCAGGTGTGCTACTGGGCAGTATTCCTTTGAATATTCCTGGTGTGCCAGTTGCCATTAAGTTGGGTTTGGCAGGCGGCCCATTGGTAGTGGCCATCCTAATCAGTCGGTATGGAGGTAATATCGCTTTTAATACCTATGTAAAACCAAGCGCAAATCTTATGTTGCGAGAGTTGGGTATTGTGTTGTTTTTGGCAAGTGTTGGTCTTTCTGCTGGCCCGGGCTTTGTCGAGACCCTTGTTGGAGGAAATGGCTTGTACTGGTTGTTGCTGGGAGCGCTTATTACCTTGATCCCATTGTTGGTGGTTGCGCCGATTGCCCGCTTTGTGTTTCGGCTGAACTATATGGAGTTGTGTGGGTTGCTTGCAGGTGCCTCTACGGATCCGCCCGCGCTTTCTTTTGCCAATGAGACTACCGGGACCGATGCACCCGCCGTTACCTATGCCGCCGTTTATCCATTCACCACATTTTTGCGTATTATGGCGGCGCAGTTGTTGATTTTGTTTTTTATGTAGCGTGGATGATGGAAAGCCAAAAAAAGGGCTTGCGTTGTGCCTTTGATGTTCGTATATTGGCGATCAGAGAAAAGACTTTTCATGGCTCAAGATACAAAAGGTCGGGACTTCCAAAGAGTTTCCGGCCTTTTGGTTTTTCGGTACAACCTTTAAGAAACAGACTGTACCGAGTACAAGCCGCCATCCACTGTCCCAGCACTTGGCTCGTAATCCACCTTCTTTGGTTTTAATCCAATAAAAACACGATCGCCTTGGTCACATCATCGGGTTCTCCGAGTCGTCCGAGTACATGAAGGGCGGCAGAAGTCAGCAGAGGCCATAGTACCTCAATATTTTTTTGAGGGAAGGGCTGAACATTAGCGTACAGCGTCTGAACTGTAAGATTGTCGCGAAGGCCATGAAAACAGCCAACCCGTGTTTTTTTTGAAGGGACACGGACTTTTGCCAGAGGATAGGGCGGAACCCGAAGGTATGGCAGGAGAGTTGAGCTGGGCGGCGCATCGAGGACGGACGCGAAGCGACAGAAACAAAAGGGGTACACCCCTTTAACGGAAATGTACGCCCTTCGTCGCAAAACGCTAATGAACCGCCGTGATACGAGACCGGTACGTCCGGTGGTGTGAGATGGCGAAAGTTAACCGTGCCACCTTTGATTCGTTCAGGTGTAAATGGCGGGTTAACTTT
>DDTM01000053.1 GCA_002344075.1 Bacteroidetes bacterium UBA2364 | reverse complement strand
CCTTATTATTAGGGCTTTTGTTGGTTAGCATCTGTTCAACTATCTTAATAAAGAGAGGCGTTAAATTTTTATTTATCGGATATTTTCCATATTTATTGACGCTATTCGATTTTATTGAAAATGGAATTATTCTTAGAATATTTATGAATTACCCAGAGCAAATCAGTATCAAAATAGCAAATACACTTCTCACTTCTCTTTGTTTCTTCAATAAAAACGTTTTTTTATTTAACTTCTTTTTTATTGACACTTGGTTTAATAATTTACTATTTTACTAAAACTAAAAAAACTAAAAACATTTAAAATATATTAAAAATATGAACATAGCAATTATCGGAACAGGAAACGTAGGCGGTGCTTTGGCTACAAAATGGGCAAAAGCAGGACACAATATTTTTCTTGGCGTGCAAGACACACAAAATTTTAAAGGGCAAGAACTTCTAAAAAATGCAAATACTACTGTTCATTCCATTCACGAAGCAGTAGCAAAATCGGAAGTTATCCTTTTGGCAACACCTGCCAAAGCAACCATTGAAGTAGTAAAATCTTTAGGGAATACTTCGGGAAAAGTCATTATTGATGCAATGAACATCGTAATGAAACAAGGTCCTGATGGTTTTAATAATACGGCTGATGCCATTCTTGCTCACACGGAGACAAAAGACGTTGTAAAATGCTTTAATACAACAGGGTTTAACAATATGGAAAACACCAACTATGGCGACATTTCTATTGACTTATTTGTAGCAGGTGACAGCGAGAAAGGAAAATCGGTAGCAAAACAATTAACAAAAGACGCAGGTTTCGCAGAATGTTACGACATCGGTGGTAACGACAAGTTTGAACTAATGGAGCAGTTTGCTTGGTTTTGGATAAACTTGGCAATATTTCAAAGACAAGGACGAGACATTGGTTTTAAACTACTAAAAAGATAGTATTATTACATCCAGCGACGTTTTGGCCAAAGCAGGGCTAAAGTGCAAACTTCAGATTTTTTGCTTCTATTAAGCTTTTGTGATTTAGTTAAACGGTACTGCCCCAAATGCCCGACATTCACCAATACCGAAACGTTGTAGCGTACCGTCTGGCATAAAACAAAAAAGAAGGGAGATTCAGATAATTTGGCAACTTCTTTGGAAACACCGTAGTTTATGGTTTCAATGCAAAACAAAAAAACTGATTCTCGATTCGCGTTGCCACTATGAACAAATCCCGTTTTATTGCCCTCATCCTCCTGTGCTTCGGCACACAACTCCAAACCCTACCCGCCCAAGGTCTTCCCAGCGCTATTTTTGGAAAAGTTTCCTGTAACAACGGGTTTTCCGCTGGATACCCCTGTAAAAACATAGACCTAATGGCTTATCTTCCTATGCAAGCAGTGGGTATAAAGGTAAAAGATGGTACTTTAGAGGGCGAGATGTCTGGCAGTTGGGGTTGGACCGATCCTGTTTCGGGAAGAGAGTTTATGCTGGCGGGGACGTCTGATGGAACGTCTTTCATCGAGATTACCAATCCGGAACAGCCTGTTTATTTGGGCATGTTGCCTATTCCCACTGGTACCCGATCCAATATTTGGCGGGAAATCAAAACCTATCAGCACTATGCCTTTATCGTTGGAGATGCAGCAGGCCCACACGGAATGCAGGTTTTCGATTTAAATCAATTGCTTGGTGTTCTAAACCCGCCCGTAACCTTTAGTACGTCCGCCCATTACACCGGAGCCGCCAATGTACACGATATTGTGATCAATGAAGATTCCGGCTTTGCCTATCTGGTAGGAACGAATGGCTCCACTCCAAGTTGCGGCGGCGGTTTACATATGGTAGATATCCGAAACCCACTCCAACCCCAGTTTGTGGGGTGTTTTTCCGAACCTCGAACCGGACGTGCGGGAACCGGCTATATCCATGACGCCCAATGTGTTAATTATAATGGACCCGATACCCGCTATGCTGGCCGAGAAATCTGCTTTTGTTATGCCGAAACAGCACTCAATATTGTGGATGTGACCGATAAAAGCAAGCCAAAATCGTTGTCTATTACGGTTTATCCCAATATTGGATATGTACACCAAGGCTGGGCAACCCCCGACCATCGGTATGTCTTTATTGATGATGAATTTGATGAGTCTCGTGGGCTAACCTCAAACGCCACCCGTACTATTGTCATGAATATTGAAGACCTTTTGCGCCCTGTTCTTGCAAAAGAATACTTTAGTTTATCGTCTGCCGTTGACCACAATCAATATGTGAAAGGCCGTTATTTGTATCAGGCCAATTATACCGCAGGTCTAAGGATTTTAGATGTGATAGATCCAAACAATCCAAAGGAAATTGGTTATTTTGATTGTGTGCCGGAAAATGATTCGCCAGTTTATGATGGCGCTTGGAATGTGTATGCCTTTCATAAAAACGACGCCATCACCATTAATTGCATTAATCAGGGCGTCTATATTGTCCGGCCAAAAAGCGCTCTGGTTGCCAATGAACAGGACGTTCCCTCGTCGTTTGGTCAGATTTCGGTCTTCCCCAATCCTTTTTCCACACAGGCTCACCTTCGACTAACCCTTGACCAAGCGCAACACGTTGGGGTAAAGATTTTTGATGTGCTTGGCCGCGAAGTCACCACGCTTAAATCCGGCTATATGTCCTCTGGCACGCATGAATGGCCTATGAATGCACAAAATTGGCCCGCCGGACTATATATATACCATATTCAAACCGGCCCCACTTCACGTACAGGCACGTTTCAGGTCCGTAAATAAATCCATATGACAGCATTCACACCCCGATCAGTAAAAGTTAAAACGTCGGATCAAGTACTGGAAATTATCTGGACAGACGGCCATAGCAGCGTTTACCCACTAGACGGCTTGCGGCGCGAGTGCCCTTGTGCCGGATGTCGCGGCGGGCATGAAAACATGCGTGATTCGTTTGATGTGATGTTGTTCCGCTTGCCCGCACTTCAAGTTCATTCTATTTCAAAAATAGAACCGATCGGTCACCACGCTTTGCGGATCACTTGGGAAGATGGACACAATGCGGGAATGTATCGCTGGGATTTGTTACGAACGGCTTGCCCTTGCAATACCTGTTTTACACCTCCGATTACTGAATCGTGAAAGAGGTTCCAGCATAGCCAGCAAAGATACCAATTCCATTACCAATATTTGAATAGATTGGAACAGGTTCTACGACAGGGACATCGGAGAACGTCCGCTGATCCATCACCGACCGTTCGTATAAGTACAATTCAGGTGACAGGCGAGCGATCATTACCCTGTATTTCATGCGATCGGTAAACAACTTGGTTCCATCGGTAGTCTGTGCTTCCCGATACCGCAAAGTATAACCGGAAAGGGTAATAGGAATTTTGATTTGCTGGCCTCCCATTCCAGTATCTAAAAAGGGAGCAATACGCCTTCGGTCTTCGTCTCCGGACAGCTCATCGTCAAAATTACCAGAAGCAGCCAACCACTCACTGGTTGTTTTAAAACGATACCCAGTAACCACCATCGGAAACGCATTATTCCCTAAACTGGTATCTGTTTCCTGCAATACGGCAATCATGTACCGGTCACCCACAACAGGCGAATCTGTAAAAGTCATAGCGACTAAAGCCGATAATCGCCGATTTACGGTGTTTTGAGGGCCACGTTCTGTGGAGCGACTGACAACAACCGTCTCTTGGTCTAACGTCAAACGTTGTGGAAGTTGGCTAAAGGCCGTAGCAGTAGGGTATCCCGGTGCAGACACCTCCAGACGGTAAACCACGCCCGGCTGAGGTTTTTGAGATGGCGAACGATAACACCCACAGGATACGACAAAGGGAAGGGTCTCTACCAGCTGGTCATTTCCAAAAATTTGGACGGTAGCATCCGCAAAATATGATGTGGCGGTATCGTCCTCGAACACCCCCTTGGGAAGGGTAACCGATACCTCCCATACCTCATCGGGAGAAAAGATACTATTGATAATCAATAACTTCGGTAAAGGCAATGGATCAAGCGTCACTGGCTGATTAAATTGCTCGCACCCGGTACTCCCCCAAATAAGACCAGCCAGACCGACCATATGAACCATGTATAACAATACCCGTTGCATCAACTTTTGGGATTAAACAGTGAGGCTTCCCCTCTAAAACACATGAAAAAACCGTCTGTTTCAGAAAGCCGCGTAGGAAGAATGGAACGTATCGGCTAAAATTACGTCTTATGGGCTTCATTTGAATCCAAATTGGTTTCATTTTTCTTATTTTAAAAGATTGTATTCAAAATGATCGCTTCGGCGATGACCAACGATCAAAATTCAACATGCTAAAATTTATTCAAAAGGTTTTTGGCGGTTCGCCGAATGAACGGGAACTCAAGAAACTTTGGCCCCTTGTGGACGAGATAAACGGCCACTACAAAACACTCCAAAACCTGACAGATGAGGAATTGCGGGCCAAAACCGCCGAGTTCAAATCCGTCATCCGAAAGGCACTCGAAGAAATTGAAGCCGATAAACAAGCTATTGAATTACGCCTACGCGGGGTCGTGGATAGCAGCGGCGATGGCGCACCGGCAGCGGAATTGTCTTTGGAAGATCGGATGGCCTTGTATCAGGAAATAGAGAAGTTAGACAAGGAATGGCAAGACACCTTGCAAATAACCTTAGACCAAATCCTACCAGAGGCTTTTGCGGTGATTAAAGAAACCTGCCGCCGTTTTGTAGGGAAAGAATGGATGGCCGGCGGGACTATGATTCGGTGGGACATGGTCCCCTACGATGTTCAATTGCTCGGTGGTATTGTCCTTCATAAAGGACGGATTGCAGAAATGAAAACCGGTGAAGGAAAGACCTTGGTTGCCGTTGCCCCTGTTTATCTGAATGCACTATCGGGGCGTGGGGTACACCTTGTTACAGTTAACCCATATCTGGCACAACGGGACATGGAGTGGATGCGCCCCATTTTTGAGTTCCATGATCTTAAGGTTGGATGTATTGACCAAAGTGAGCCTCATTCGGAAGGCCGTAAAGCTGCCTACGATGCCGATATCACCTATGGAACGAATAACGAATTTGGTTTTGATTATCTACGGGATAACTCTTTTGTGGTTGAACCCGAACACTTGATGCAGCGGGCGCACAACTTTGCCATTGTGGACGAAATTGACTCGGTATTGATTGATGAGGCCAGAACGCCGCTGATCATCTCCGGTCCTGTTCCCCAAGCCACCGAAGGTCAGTTCGCACAATATAAACCTTTTGTTCAAAAACTTGTAGATGCCCAAGTCCGATTAGTGGCACGTTTTGTGGCCGATGCCGAAAAACACCTTGCAGCCAATAAAGCCGATGATGCAGGATTGGCCTTGTTACGGGCACACCGAGGCTTTCCCAAAAACAAAGCCCTAACCAAGTTAAAGACCGAGTCCGGCGTTGCCCCACTTCTACAAAAAACGGAGTATTTCTACTTACAGGATAATGCCAAACGCATGCCGGAAGTGGATGAAGCCTTGTATTATGCTGTTGACGAGAAAAACCACTCGCTGGAAATGACCGAAATGGGCCGAAAGTATGTGGCACAATTGGCCAACCACGACGAAAATTTCTTTGTACTCCCCGATGTGGGCGAAGGCATTGCCCGTATTAAAGCCGAAATTGATACTGAAATTGCTGCCGCTGAAAAAGACTGGGCCAGCCTTGAAGGCGAGGAGCGTGACAATATCCGACGGGAGGTCCTACGACGGGCCGAGCTAAACCGGCAAGAAAAGGAACGCCAATTATATGCCGAAGTTTCAGAAAAGGCAGACCGGATACATGCTGTTAACCAGTTACTACGCGCTTATACCTACTATGAAAAAGACATTGAGTACATTGTGGAGGAAGATAAAATCCTGATTGTAGATGAACAAACGGGACGGGTTTTGCCCGGACGCCGCTATTCGGATGGGCTACACCAAGCAATTGAGGCCAAAGAAAATGTAAAGGTACAGGCGGCTACCCAGACTTATGCCACCATCACACTTCAAAATTATTTCCGCCTCTATGCGAAACTGGCGGGAATGACCGGTACTGCCGAGACAGAATCTGCGGAATTCTTCTCTATTTATAAGTTAGAAGTAAACGTTATCCCCACGAACCGTAGCATTACCCGGAAGGACATGGAAGACTTGGTCTTCCGGACCAAACGCGAAAAATATAACGCGGTCTTAGATAAAATTGCAGCATATCAACAACAGGGCCAGCCTGTTCTCGTCGGTACAACCTCAGTAGAAGTTTCCGAAATGTTGAGCCGCCTGCTCACACGTAAAGGCATTAAACACAATGTTTTGAATGCGAAAGTGGATCGTGCAAAGGCGGAAGCACTCATTGTTGCAGAGGCTGGCCAGCGGGGCGCAGTTACCATTGCCACCAACATGGCAGGCCGAGGAACGGATATAAAACTGGCCCAAGGAATTTCGGACTTAGGCGGATTGGCGATTTTGGGTACCGAACGCCACGAAAGCCGCCGGATAGACCTCCAATTACGCGGGCGATCTGGCCGCCAAGGTGATCCGGGCGAAAGTCAGTTTTATGTCTCGTTGGAAGATGACCTAATGCGGCTTTTCGGACACGACCGAACCGCCAAGGTGATGGACAAGATGGGCATGGAGGAAGGAGAGGTTATTACACACCCCTGGGTTACCAAGAGTATAGAACGTGCACAAACTAAGGTGGAACAAAACCACTTCTCTACCCGAAAGCGTCAATTGGAGTTTGATGATGTTTTGAATGCACAACGCCATGTCATCTATGACCGCCGAATGCACGCACTAAAAGGGGAAAGACTGAGAGGCGATATTTTACAGATGCTCCAAGATACCTGTGACGAGATTGCCCGCCAGTATGTACCCTCCAAAGACCTTGATGGCTTGCGCGATGAAGTCTTGCGTCAGTTTGCACTTGTTTTGGAATTAGATCCGGTTGCATTCCAAAACATTACGGAAAAAGCCCTCTCGCAATCTGTCTATAAACAAGCAGAAGCGGCTTACCACGCAAAACGTCAACTGTTGGCTGAAAGCTTCCATCATGGCGTTGAACAGATGATTAAAAACGCGACCGAACCGCCGGAAAAAATTGTGGTGGACTTTACCGACGGGCGAAAAATCCTTCGGGTGGTGGTAGATGTAGCGCAAGTACTCGCCACCAATGGCCAAGAAGTGAATGATGCACTTGAACGTGCCGCCATTCTTTCCACAATTGACGACCGTTGGGTTGAACACCTCCGCGAATTAGACGACCTGAAAGAAGGGATTTACCTCCGCGCCTATGGTCAGAAAGACCCCTTGGTTGAATATAAAGTGGAAGCTTTTAACCTCTTTACCGACTTATTGAACGACCTAAACGAACAGGCACTCAGTATTGTATTCCGCTCCGGATTGTTGGTACAAGAACGGGAACGCGCCGAAACGGTCAGAAAAACATCGCGCTTAGATAGTAAACGAGCAAAAGCTACGCAGGCAAAAGCAGAAAGTGGCTTTGGAGCAGGTGCCGATGATGTGTACAGAGAAGGTCAGGCCAAAGAAGACCCAACCGTTAAACAAGCCCCGGTTGTTCGGAACAAAGAAGAAAAAATCAGCCGAAACGATCAGGTGAAGGTTATGAATCCCACTACGGGCGAAGTAGTAGAAATGAAATACAAAAAGGCCCAACAAATGATCCAGAAAGGATGGAGCCTCGTCCGGTAAGCCTCAAAGCAACATGTAAAAGGGCGTACTTGGGGTGCGCCTTTTTCTTTGTTCCATGCAGCTACTCCATCAAGAACACGCGCTAAACGACCTATACCTTACAACAATAGGTCCGTCAGTCTGGAACTTATGGAGTGGTCTAACGATTATGACGTACCGATATGTTAACCCACAAAACAGAACCACCCATTCCAAAAAGGCCCCTCATCAGGGATGTTCGCAGGTCCCTCAGGATTGCCTTGTTTTTTTTGCTGGTGTCTTTACTGGTACGTTTGTTGCTCTTTGTCCCTTTTGGCGTTTCCTCTTCTTCGATGTCCTATAGTGTGCTAAGAGGGGATATGATTCTGGTCTCGAAGGTGGCTTATGGTGCCAGACTTCCCCAATCCCTGTCGGTTCCCTTTACCAATTGGGTATTGTCGGAGGATGTTTTTCCTTATTTCCGTTTACCCGGTTTAGGCAGTATCCAGCGTAATGACCTCATTGTTTTCAATTATCCGCCTGAGCATCGCACAACCGACCTCAAAACGGCTTATGTTAAACGGGTAGTAGGGATGCCCGGCGACTCGTTGCAGATACGTGAAAAGCAACTAAGTATCAACGGAAAGCCCATTTCACTAACGTCTCTGCAAGCCCAAGATTGGCTTGTCACGCTTATTGATGAAGAAACGGTCATTCCTCCTGCACGCATTGAAGCATTAGACCTGAAGATTCGTTATCGCATTTCCCCAAATGTTTTACTGGTATCTGCATCGGTGGCTGCCATAGAGTCTCTCAAAAGTTTACCCTATGTTTCGATGGTTGCTCCATATGTCCGGAAAGCCTTGCCCGACCAGATTTTCCCCAAGCATTCTGGGTTTTCATATGATGAATACGGACCCATTAATATTCCGCGTAAAAACCAAACAATAGAGCTAAATTCCAATAATTGGCCATTATATCAAACGGTCATTACACGGTTTGAAGGAAATGAGGAGGTTGTTTGGAAAAACCAACAATTGTGGATCAATGGCAAAAACATCCGAGCCTACACTTTCCGTCAAAATTATTATTTTGTTTTAGGTGATAATCGCGACGCTTCTTCCGATAGCAGATCTTGGGGATTTGTTCCGGAAGACCATCTTATAGGAAAAGCGACACGAGTATTGTATTCGTCAGATTCGCAAACAGGAATCCCTCGAATGGAACGTATCTTCCTAAAAATTGAGTAAGCCGGGTGCGCAACATTCTCGTTTTTTTGCGTAAGCGGAATCATCGTATAACGTCCATAAAACCTTTCTTCTTCTAATGTCAACCCCAAATAAGACCAAAGCCCCAACCATTTCCCGTCGTCAATCGAGGGAAGCGGAAAAAAATCAACCCAAAAAAAGTATTCTACGCGAGTGGGTTGAGACCATTGTTTTTGCCGTTACATTTGTGGTGATTTTCCGGAACCTACTCTTCGGCTTTTTTGTCGTCCCGACCCCTTCGATGGAAGGTGAAGTGATGGCGGGAGAATACATCATTTCGTCCAATTTGCACTATGGTCCTCGCCTGCCTATGACCCTCGGCATTCCGCTGGTCAACATCCCTATCAAGTCAGTCACCTTTCCCTATTACCGTTTACCCGGTTTTAGTAGTATAAAACGGGGCGATGTTGTGATTTTCAACCTGCCCCCTGAAGAAAATGTCGTGGACTACAAAACGCCTTACCTTAAACGTCTGATTGGTATGCCGGGAGATTCCCTGAAGATCGAAAACAAGCAGGTGTTTATTAATGGCAAGAAGTTGAACCAGCCGTTAAATATGCAACAAAAGTGGACCATCAATTATCAGGATGGCAATAAAACCACTTTAGACGACAACATGACGTGGAATGAGGCACAAAAAATGATTCAGGATGGTTACATCACCTCGGTCACACCTGCATTATACGAAAAAGACGTGGCCATGCCCTCGATCATGTTTCCGAAAGGTAACAACTGGAATCCGCACCAATTTGGCCCAGTCTGGATTCCAAAAGCAGGCGCAACCATTACACTAACCGAGCAAAATTGGTTGATGTTCTACCGTGCCATTACAACATATGAAGGCCATCAACTTAAATACCTTGGCAACAACACATTCGAAATAGATGGTGTAAAAACCAATCGTTACACCTTTAGCATGAACTATTACTGGATGATGGGTGATAACCGCGATGACTCGGAAGACAGCCGTTTTTGGGGATTTGTTCCAGAAAACCACATCGTCGGAAAAGCCATTTTCATCTTGTTCTCTTGGGACATAGCTAAAGCCCGTCCTCGATTCGACCACTTCTTCCGCATCATTCGGAACGAACTTTAGGGCGAAAGGGGCGTATCTTCGCACCACGAACTGAAGGGCAAGGGCTTTCGTTCTTGCCCTAATTTTTTATCTTCGTGCAGTGTTACCCGCCCCCCACCAAATAAGGCCATCAACTCCGATACCAACCCCGAAACATCTACTGGCGGATGTTCCAACCATCGAATACACATTTGTACGTCCAGATTCTGGTCTTGGTGTAATGAAAAAGCCACCACTGGCCAATACCGAAGAATCTTAGAGACATCGGCCTCATTTACCAACGCACCATTTTGCGTCAATAATCGAACGGGTTTACGTCCCTCCAATCCCACAAGTCTGGGCCACCAACTTCCACACATGCATAAACCTTCCACAAGACAGGCCCTATCACCCGTTCGGTAGCGTAAAAGGGGAAGAAAATCATTTCCACCTCCGCTCACGGTTACCTCCCCCCATTCTTCAGAAGAAGTCTGAAAACCATCTGCATCCAAAACCTCCACAAAGAGATCCGGCATACATACATGAAATCCCTGATCATTCGGACAAGCAAAGGCAATCGGTCCCGTTTCATTCATCGCATAAAAATCAATGACAGGGCAACCATAACGCTCGGTAAGGGCATTCTTAAGGGGGTGAGGCATCTGGAGTGCCGTGGAAACGAATACTTTAGGGTGCAAAGGCATATTAAGCCGCAACAATTCGGCAAAGGAAATGGGATCTCCGGTCAAAACAGGTGGATCATATTCGGTCAAAAATGCGGCACGATCAGAAAGGCTACGCCAAGCATTATCGTGTAGGTTAACCTTCATATGAATACTGTTTTCCCACGTTGCAAGTGGTGCAGCATACATAATGGTATGCCGCTGCGCACATAGAAGTGCATTGCCTACAGTGCCTGCACGAAATCCAGGGTCTATGCCATAAGCCAAAAATGCACTTTGAAGGGCCAATTGATAGCGGGCAACGGCATAAGGCGTCTTAGGGATCAATAACGGAGTACCTGTTGTGCCGGAACTTCCGTAGATCATCATCTGGTCGTATGTTACATCTTCCGCAACCCACTGTGCCAAATGCTCCACGAGATCACGCCGATTGGCAGTTGGCAAGTCCATCCAGTGGGTTAAGACATCAAATCCCACAGGTATTCGTTCTTGCAAAGCGGGCGTTACGATGCGCTTCTCCAATAACCAAGGCAAAAGCCAGTCTGGTAAAAACGGCAAATCCGCTACTTTTCGATCGGAATGCATCCGCATTTTTTGCCATAACATCCGTAATGGCATTGCATCGGAATGGGTTAAGCGATCAGAACAGGCGAAATTCCACATTGGCGCCCTTGGATGCCCAAGCACTTCCGCAAGTCGTGCTTGTAACCAATCCTCCGAAACGGCGGTTTGCGGCTCCATGTCCCTCCCATTTATTTGAGCAATGTGGCCAATCGGACGTGCGATTGTGTGGTGCCGGTTGCACGTATGAAATAAAGGCCATTCGGCAGGTTTTGGGCTTCAAACAAAAACGCTTTGGTTTCCTGTGCAGCCAATACACCGTCGAAAAGTTCTGTTACTTTACGACCAAGTGCATCAAAAACCGAAACATTTACCCGTTCTGCTTTTTCAGCCGTCAGGGTTAATCGGGTAGAGGGATTAAATGGGTTGGGATAAGGCGGCGTTAGGACAAATTGCTGGGGCTGCTCTTCAACTTCGGAGGCAACCAAAAGGGCTTTGTTCACTGCTGCAAAAGCGTCTATGCGCCCATATCCAAAAACCGGATTGGGAATTTGTGTACCCGAAACGCCACCACAGGTTTCGCTAGTCGTGTGAGGTACAGCAGTTTCTTTAATAATCTGTTCGATCTGATCCACATGCCCGGCCAGCTTGGGATTCGCAGAGATCATCAGCGCAACCATTCCGGCCACATGCGGACCTGCCATACTGGTTCCACTCAAGGCAGCATAGGCATCACCTCTGATGCTGGAACGCACGTTATGTCCAGGTGCAGCAATATTGGGTTTCATCCGGTTGCTGGCATCGAACGTAACCAGTCCACGTGAACTAAAAGAAGCGGCTTCGTTGTTTATATTCGTTGCAGCCACACTAAATGATTTTTCAAAAATAGCCGGACCATACTGAACAGTTCCGCAGGCTGGCCCTGAATTTCCGGCAGAAACCACCACCATAATACCTGATGAACGCAAATTGTTTACGGCGGTCTCGAATGGGATCAATTCAGCAAGCGACGGACATCCTTCTTCTGGTGCGCAGTACCACGAATTATTGATCACGTGTGGAGCTTTGGACGGATCTGGGTTTTGACCATTTACATCGGTAGGCGCCAGCATCCATTGGAAACAAGCCAGATAGAAAGATGGCATTCCCCATCCACGTTCCATGTTGCGACAGGCCACCCACTTCGCTTCTGGCGCCATACCTATTATATTATCGCCATCCAACCCAACCATCGTACCCATCGTATGCGTGCCGTGGTTATCGTCATCGCAAGGTACTTTAAGATCTAAGCCACAAGGATTGGAACCGCTTGGGTTTAAAGGACTGTTTTGCTTAACACCATCAAACCAATTATAATTATGTGCAGCGTTTACCCCGTCCCAGCCTCGGTATTGCAATTTGATTGCCGGATGGTCCCATTTGAAACCCGTATCTAATCCACCCACAACCGCTCCTTTCCCCTTAATGCCTAAGGTCCAAACTTGGTCGGCACGTGTCTTACTAATACCCCATTCGATGCCCGCAGGAGGTGAAATAGGCTCCATCTGGACTTTGGCCATATGAATTCCTGCCCGATCACTGGTGATGTGCTGAACTTCAGGGAATGCGGCTAATTGTTCTAATTGTTCACGGTTAACCGTCAATGACAGGGCATTGACCACCCAAAATGCTTTATATGGTAATTGGTGTAGGTCCAACCAATTCTTAACCACTTGCTGAGACTGATCTGCTGTCAAACGGAGGCGTGCATATACCATTTCGGCCATTGCCTGCTTAGTCGGTAGAGTTGTTACTTCCGACAAATCCGGCATTTCACGGAACAATACAAGCACATCGGCGGCATCATCCTGAACATCCGCCAAAACCATATCTGAAATTCTGGGTAATGAAACCTGACTATAGAGAAAAGGGACGGCAACGAAAAAAAGGGCAAAACTCCCGAACAAGGATGGACGAATCAAGCGCATCATCATGAGATTTTAGGGTTGGGTATAAGCGAATAGCCGCGAACGACAAATAGAAAGTAAAGGACAAAAACGGAAATGTTGCGGATCCAGGATCGTTCTTTTGCAAATTTCTGGCCAAGATTTAATTAATTAATCCATTTTCAATGAAGAAAACATGAACATGTTTATCTTGTCTATCCTCTGAATTTGGTTTAAACGCCTAAAAACGCCTATCTTTGTACATGTGTTTAAACCCCCATTATTAAGACCAGCAGTCTAAATCGTTTCCTTCACCGATGATCCACGTGCAATCATCTTCATGTGGGCATCAAAAACTTATTTTTTTATGGATTCATCCCGATTATTGTCTGCTCTCAGTCTGGTTGTGTTGGTGGCCCTTTCAAGCGTTGGAACTTCTTCTGCCGCTGTTGTTGTAACAAATCGTTCAGTTGATGGATTGGTCATGGAAATGCCCGGCCCTAAACCGATGCCGATCTCTCGTGCCAAGGCAATGCTTCGTACAATGCCGGATAAATGGCGCGGTGTTCCGTATCGGTTTGGGGGAACTTCCCGGCGTGGTATTGACTGCTCGGCTTTTGTTCAACAAGTGATGCAAGATGTTTTTGACGTTTCGGTACCGCGCAACACCAGCGGACAATCTGGCGCAGGCGAACGTGTTTCCAAAGGTCAACTCCAACCCGGTGACCTCATCTTGTTTTCTTCCCGTTATAGCAGCAGCGGTCGTCATGTAGGGATATATGTAGGCGATAACGAATTCCTCCATATCTCTTCAACCCGGAATCGAGTGGTCATTGCAAATCTGGACAGCTATGGCAATTCGCCCGGCCTTCGTTTCTCTCAAGCACGCCGTATTGTGAAATTGGATGCCGACGAACCAAGTTTTGAATTGCCGGCAGAAACAAACCCATTGGCCATACCGATGATTGCTACCAAAACGATGCAACGGGTAGTCCTAGCAGGAAGTATCGCTTTCTAAAGGGAGCCATCCAATCTTCTTAAAAAGATCGTTCATTCAACCAATGGGCGATCTTTTTTTATGTCTGCTAAACTATGGCATGAGATTTGAATCTTATTTATTTGCTACCAAGAAGTTTATGATGATATGTTACTGAAATATACGCTGAACGGCCTTCCACATGAGGTTCAGATACAAAAAGAAGTCGTTATACTGGGGCGATCGGCACAATGCGAGATCCAGCTCGATGATCCAGGCTGCCTGCTTAGTCGTAAACATGCCCGCATCTATTTAGAAAATGGCCTCTGGCACATAATGGACTTGGGGAGCCACAATGGTACTTGGCTGGATGGAAAGCGTCTCACCCCCCATCTCGCTTATCCTCTAAACCCGCAATCGGCCATTGTTTTAGGCCGAATTCTAATAGAGCCTGTTTTCCTGCAAAAAACATCCCCTGTGCTGTCTATGCCAATGCTCATGGCCCCTTCTGGCGATTCTTTAGGAGCGTATAAAGCGGCTCATAGCGCCTCTGAAGTGCCACCTCCCCAAACAGCCGCCCACTGGATCCAAGAGCAAGACCCGGACACTCACACTCCTGCTGCATTACATGGCAAACAACTCCGAGATTTATTAAACGTCATTAACGAACATGCAGCGACGTTAGATGAGGATGCCCACTTGGCGTACCTGATCGAAGTATTTACGGACGGGACTCAAGATATCCGGGGCAGTGAAATTGGACGGTTTTTACGGGCGGTACTCCGTCGTTAAATCATTCTTTGGCACGGTTGGGCTGCCAGTCATAGGCAAAACGGACTTTTTTCCCTTCGAACTGAGTCAATGCCGCAAGTGTTTTTCCATCTTTTCCAGAGAGCATTTTCTTCATAAGAACATAATCCGAACGATTAGAAGACATAAAGCCTACCAAAAAGTCTCCCGCTTTTTTGCCAGAAAGGTCAAAATCAGGCCCAAACCATTGAACCAACGAAGTAATAACCCATTCGTTTCTTTGTCTGTCTAATCGAAAGTGTTGCGGGCTATTTACAAAAGCGGCCATTGCTTTTTTGAGCTGTAATTCCATTGGCCCCTTGCTTAGTGGGACTGGTAAAAAGGCCGGACAAGACAAGGCGCCGCAATTCAAAGCCACATGAAGTCGTGGATCTACTTTTCCTACACGTAGGTACTCTGGTACCTGAATATTTGCTTGCCTGCGTAAAATTCCATGCTCAATCTGATCCAAACTTAACCCCATTCCTGCCACCAAAAATGGCTTTTTAAAAAAAGCATCGGCCTTACCAGAACGGATAATATCGGAAATATTGGGTGACTCCAACAGGTTTTTAAGCATGAGTACATTATACGCATCCGCCCAGAACGCCAACTTCTGTTCATCTGTATGAAGCTTTCGGGCATCGTAGGTTTCCACCGCACGCAATACCGAATGAAAAACGGTTGTTTCTTTATGGAGAACTTGGTAACGAATCAACCCATCTTTCGTGACGATCTTCGTCAACAAAGTTCCATAATCAGACACCCATTCTTTGCTTGCAGGTGACCCATTTGCTCTGCTCTTGGGCTGAGAAGTGCTACTTTCGGCGCCTACGGTCCAAAGTAGTGCAATCAACCAGAATTTTCTCATCAAATAATCCATCAAAACCTACAAAATGGGTTAATAAAGGGCATGATATATCAACTGAACCACCCCATTTTGATAGGAGGAGGCCTGATCCAGATGCCATGACGATGATTGAGGAATGGGCGAAAACAAGCGTTTACCTTTTCCCAAAAGGATTGGAATTTGGGTAAGGATTAGTCGGTCAATAACCCCTTCTTCCAGACAATAGGTGTTTAATTTACTACCGCCAACCAGCCATATATCTTTAACGGACTGTTCTTTCAAATCTCTTAGGAATTGCCCCACCTTCGATGACACTACATACGTATGTGGCGAATTGATGTCAAGCAATACATTTCGGGAAACCACATAGGTTTTCTGTTTGGGATAGGGCCAGTCAACGCCAAAAGACAAAATTTGCTCATACGTTTTCCGGCCCATCACCACGACTTCCACGCCAGACAAGAAATGGGCATAACCATAGTCTTCTTGGGCCGGATTGGGGAATTGTTCTAACCAGTCCATTTCTCCCTGCTCGTCGGCAATGTAGCCATCCATGCTTATGGCAATGTATAATACGATTCGGGCCATTATAGGCGTGATGTTTTCGGTGTACCCAACAGAAAATGTAATGGAAGATGAAATCTTTTACGCCATGCCCGCTCCGAATGGTCTTCCCCCTCAAATTTCAGGGTTTGCCAGTTTTCCGCATTATACCCTTTTGCCATCAGGATCGCATCCGCTTTTTGTTGATACGGTTCGTATAACGCATCTAAAGTAGCGGTTCCATAATCAAAATATAATTTGTGTGTTTTGGGTGATGGTAGTTTTTCTTGCATATATGCAAAAAACATTGCTGGTATTGGGTTCATTTCCGGAGCAAAAGCGCCCGGCCAATGGGTGGAGATACATGCCGCCCCTCCAAAAACATGTGGGTACTCGCTGATGGCATAAAGGGAAATAAGGCCACCCATGCTGGAACCCGCAATAAAAGTATGCGCCCGCCCCTTGTGAGTAGAAAATTTTCGGTCTATAAACGGCTTTAGCTCATACACCAAAAAGCGCAAATACTGATCGGATTGCACCTTTGCTGCAAAAAGTGTATTCCCATTGGTTCGGTTAGACGCATAAAGGGAGTCTTGACGTGCCTGTGGCATAGACTCAAAAGGCTTTTGCGGAAAATATTCACTATGGCGCTTAGAACCATTATTCCAAATGCCCACTACAATGGTTTCACGGATTTTTTTGCTGCGGATTAGATCACTTACTGTTTCATCAACCCCCCATTCCTGTTTATTCCAGGTGATGGTAGAGTCAAACAACATTTGTCCATCGTGCATGTATAAAACAGCATACTTCTTCTTCGGGGAATAGCCTTCTGGAAGCCATACGGCAATAGGTCGTGGCTCCACGTACTTGGAATCAAATTTCGGAAAATGTTGTATTTTACCTTCTGAAACTTGTTGGGCTCGCATATTTACAACGTTGCCCAGTAGTAATAAAAGCAGCGGCAGGAAAGGGCGGGATAAGGTCATGCGGGTATTATCCTGATTGATTCGCTATTAGGACAACAACGACTTAACGGCAGACTGAATACGTTTTCCATCGGCTTTTCCTTTTAATTTACCCATTACAGCACCCATCAGTTTCCCCATTTCCTTGGCGGAGGTAACGCCTGTTTCTTCGATCGTTTGACGGACAACGACCAAAATTTCCTCATCACTTAATTCCTCAGGTAAATAAGATTGGATGATCTGGAGTTCTTCTTCTTCGGTATGGGCCAAGTCTTCACGCCCGGCAGCCCGGAATTGCGCAATCGAGTCGTTGCGTTGTTTGGCTTGCTTTTGTAGAACGGCCCATTCTTGTTGTTCCGTCAGAACAGCCTCGCCGCCTTGCCGATCTTCAATTTCTTTTAGTTGTAACGCCGAGATGAGTGCCCGGAGTGTGCGGAGTTTCGCTTGGTCTTTGGCCCTAAGCGCTTGTTTGAGTTCTTCGGAAAGTTTGGATTTTAAGCTCATGATCTTTTAGGGTTTTTAGTATTGCCTAACGATGAGGAGAAAAGGCGGTTCCGAAAAAACGCATCTTCATATTATGAACGTGCAAAAGCCCGCTCATTTCAAGACAAGTCTTATCGCAACAACAACCAATCCGGTTTGAGCAATGGCCAATCCCCAGCCAGCTCTGGTGTCTAATGCCCTAATTTGAGGTCGTAAGGTGGGGTCCCCACTTTCTTTATATAGATCATAGAGGTCATCTGCCTTAAACTTATTTTGAACCGAATATACCAATCCGGCAATTGTGGCCGTTCCGCCTAATACAGAAAGCCAGCGGTATTCTTTGGTAGGTAATTTTTGCAACAGGGAAATTTTCAGGGAGTCTTTATGCTGTTTTTCAAGGGTTAATGTGGTACGTTTACAAGGAGACAACGTGGTTTCTACCGGAACAAATCCGCTTTTCTGTACAGAAACGGGCAGCGATTGCATTTCTCTAATAATGGTTATAGGAGTTGTGCCCAAGTATTTCCAACCAGCGTGAATTTCTGCTCCAAATGGAAGGCTCACGAGTTCAAAACGGGCAAATCGTTGGGCTTGTAGCTTTGTCTCTTCATTTGCCACCAATCGGATGGTGGAATCAAACGTTATGATCGCTTCGTTTTCGACCAAAGTGCCTCCACATCGCACCCAAACCCCTACCGGATACGCTCCGGCGGGTAAGGCAAGTACGGTATCACGCTCGACCCTTAGGCTTTTTTCTGGCAAACGAATAAAGACCACATGGGTATTGCTCGCTTGAACCGAAAGTCGGCTCATTTCTTGTGCTTGTACCCACTCTAGCCCTGCCAAAATCAGGATCCATACCAAAACGTATTTCATATTATTTAATCTGGATTAGCGGATCGGGACTTCTGAACGGGGCGCCCAATTGCCACCAATTGATTCGGTTCATACGACACAAAAAGCCGCCCGTCATGCAATATAGGTACCGATTTTATACGACCCTTTAATAGCAAACGGCCTGTCAATTCACCCGAAGTAGCCAAAATCCGATATAGGATTTTATCCTGGCACCCTGCAAACACCTCGGCTCCAGCCCAAAACAGCGGCGCTGTGCAAGCACCTTCGGTTTTTAATGCCCAAGCCAAAGTTCCATTGGTGATGTTTAGTTTACGAACCCATCCATCACTTCCACCGAAGACCACGCCATCCGGCCCAAGTGCAGCTGTCCCAAACCGAACCGCTTCGTTATGTAGGTTGTATTGCCAGATTTCCTCCCCGTTGTTGACGTTCAAAAAGTACAAACGCCCGCGCATGGTAGAAACCGCCACCTTTTCTTTTTGCACCGAAAGTGCTGCAAAAATGGGTTCCCCCACGTTTTTTTTCCAAACGACACGGCCTGTTTCAGCATTTAAAGCCCCAATTTCGCCAGAAGCTGAAGCCAGCAGGATTTTCCCACTTTCCAAAACGGGGGTTCCATAAATAGCCTTTGGTTGCGTTAGCCATGTAGTTTTCCAGGTTTCACGCCCGTCCGTCGGGTCTATTGCATACACCGTTCCATCCGCGTCCACAAAACACACCCAGTTTCCAACTTTTAACAAACCTGTTTCGCTTTTCAGTCCTTTCTTTCTCCATTTTACGGAAGCACGGGTATATTGGTATGCTGTCAGATGATATCGGCCACTCGTACCAGCCACCAACATCAGATCATCAGCCAGAACAGGAATTCCACGAATGCCTTCCCCAAGGGGTACATAGCCTATTTTTCGCCCACGTTCTGTACCAATCGCATGGACTTCACCCTTCAGTGTAGCAGCCAATAAAACCCCACCCGAAGCCATTACTGCCGACGGCCCCATGCCAGAGGCAGTATTATATTGCCATGCCACTTCTAATGGCCCACTAAATGCGTGTGCGGTATAATAACCAGCCTCCGGTCCGTCTTCCTTGAACCAGTCTCCGTTTTGGGGTTGTATATCTGGTATTTTCACACTTGCGCAGCCCTGTAAAACCAATAAGACAAATAGCAATATTTGCCATAACTGAAATATGTTTGCGGGGGCAAGATGCTGCTTCAATAGGCGCATAGTCTTTGTCCTTAAAAATCCCAACCGAATAAAAACTGACGAAACCATTGCTTTTCCCGAAGTTCCTCATTTAGCCGCCAACCCAAATCGTAGCGCAACAGCAAGCCTCCAAAAAGGTTTAGCCGAAATCCGAAACCCGTTGAAAAATGGGTCTTTCCGGTAAACAGTTGGGATTCCTGAAACCGGTAACCTTTGTTCCATGCGTGGCCTGCATCAAAAAAGAGGGCACTTCGTAGGTTTGCAATGCCAAAGGGAGCCAAAACAGGCGCAACAACCGAAGGATTTTCAATAATTGGGAGGCGAAGTTCCGCAGAACCAAACCAGGTTTTGCTGCCCCGAATGTCAAATAACGGATAACCCCGTAAATCCCACGATCCTCCCATATAAAACAGACGGGCTTCGCGCCCTTCGTTCATGCGTCCCATACCCCGAATGGCGAACGTGATTGTGGGTGTAAGTCGAAAATACTTACGTACATCGGCGATGAGCGTATAATAACTTACATTTGAACGCCAGACATCGGTGGTATATCCGGCTGACAGGTTGGCACGAAAACCATCTATCGGACCATTCATACCATACAAAGCCGAGTCATGGACAAATGAAACCGTATTTGAAAGCAATAAAGCTTTTCGGCGGAGGTCTTTGGTTAAAACGTGTTTATCACTCCAGTTCAATCCGGTAGCAATTTCTAAGCGGTCAAAAAAACTGATGGGGTATGAAAGCGCACCATACCCACCCAACTCATTCTCCCAAACAGCCGGATAGACCGCCGCAGCGTCTGGATCGGTGAGGTCGTAGCGCAAACCGCCATTCCGGTAAACCCCGTAGGCCGTGCTTGTGCGTTTCTGAAACTGATAACGAGAAACTGAAAAACTCATGGAACGCAAAAAGTCCCGCTGATTTCTGGACGTATTGTACAAGGTTACAAGGAAATAATCGTTCCCCAGCATATCCGAAAACACCATATAACCTCCGCCATTGGTGCCATACAACGCGGTCTGATTAATGACTGTTTGTGCTGCATCAAGACTATATCGGCGACGATACGGACTATTGGAGATCTCGGCTTGTCCCGACTCTACCTTTGCCCACATAGGAGGAGGTAATGTATTGGTTACAGGTCGTAATAAGGGGCTTTCTTGTATCTGAAGCAGGGAATCTATTTTTCCAAAAGCCCGGACCTGAAACCGGAACCCATCCATGGCCGTCGCCAACAACTGACCATCCGAGGTCCAATAGGGATCAAACAGAACCGATGTGGTGTGGGTGAGGCGCGTTTGTTGTCTTTGCTCCTTCACCGAAACCACCCAAGCATTCTGTGCTTTCCATTTTTGTTGCTCTTTCTCGGTTCGGATAAACACCACCGATTGACCATCTGGGCTAAACCTCGGGCTAATGTCTAATTGCGAGCCTTGCGTCAGGTATTGTATTTGGCCCGACGTGGGTTCTATCAAAAACAAATTATAGGCCCCTTTCCCATATCCAGAACGATCACTAGAAAATACAATGTGCTGACCGTCCGGCGACCAGTCTGGATCGCGATCATCATGTGAATCGTGGGTGATTTTCCGCGTTTCTGCTGTCTCTAAGTTATAGGTATAAAGGTCGGAAAATCCACTTTTTTCAATCCCAGTCATTACCAATTGTTTGCCGTCTGGATGCCATGCCGGAGAATATATAGCCACCAATTCCGGAATCCGAATGGTATTTATTACGGTGTTCCGATTTACGTCCATCACATGCACCACGTCCTGTTCCCCACTTTTGGTAATAAACGCCAATTGCCCTTTTTTGTTGACCGACATCCTGCTTTCAAAAAAATGAAAAGCCTCAAAACGCTCGTTTCGTTCACCTTTAAGGATTACCATAGGTTTTTTTTCGACCATATAACGGTCATTAACTTTTGCTTTAAAGAGACTACCCGTAGATCCAGAACTGCCATTTGTCAGCACCCAACGTTGGCCTTTTGCATCGGTATAAGCCACAGGTTTCATAAAATAACCGCGCCAAAAAACAGGAAGAGAGACCCGCGAAGCCGGCAAATTGGACTGTAATTCCGGATAATATTGGGCTTTCAACCATGCTTCCCAATCCTCACCAAACTTGCGATACGGGATCTTTAGAGTGCGCTCGATTAATTTGTCGAAATAGATTTCCTTCCAAAAGTCCTCGATCAAGCGAAGCAAATATTCGTCCCCCCATTTTTCGGCGATGAACCGACACACCGATTCGCCTTGTTTATACATCAAATACGTCCCATAAATCCGGTCTATATCTTCGAGTGGTACCAAAGCATTGGAGGCAACGGCATCCCGAATCATCATCTCGTGTTGATGATCGGCCTCGCCAGACCAAAACTCGGCCAAGCCTTCCGTAAACCATAGGGGCGGCAAGCGATCCGGCGGTTTACGATAGTCCCGCATTACCCGGGCCAGTTTATTAAATGTAAATACATGTACCAATTCGTGTCGAATCACTCTCCGAAACCGGTTCAAATCACCATTTGCTGGAATAACCACACGCCCCTTCATAAATTCAAAAAAGCCCCCAACCCCATCCGGAATAAAGCCATCTATGGTATTGGTTTGTCGAAAATGCAAATTGGTGGCATAAAAAATCATTGGGACCCGTGTGGAGAGCGAAAAATTGAACTTATTCTGTAATTCCAGATAGCATTCCTCCGCAATGGCCGCTCCTATATGGGCCAAGTCTTCCATTTCGGGATAATAATAAAAGTCAAAATGCTCTGTCTTTAATATTTGCCAGTTAAAGTTGGTATATCGGATTTTATTCCTTCCAAACGCATAGCCCACCTGCGCCGGAGACACGTCTGGTAAGGACAACAAGAGGAGCCATATGCCCCATAACAAGATTTTCTTCATAGACGCAGTAACTTAATGCGGCAAACACAGATGCTTTTTTACGAATCTTAATGAACCTATTCGCCCTTTATCCCATTAAAATCTTTAGTAATGGGATAAAGTACAAGATTTTTGTATTTGGCATCACCTATATGTTTCCAAGATAAACAACATGTTTCCAAGATAAACAAATCCACCCCTTTCCGGAAAAGTCCTTCTCCGAAACGATCATTTGACGGGTTGAACGGTTGTAAGAAAAACGCTTACAGGTTTTGTGGGTGATACGTAGTAGGCGCAAATAGAGATTGGCATACAGCGAACCTTTTTCCAATTCCGGATATTTCCCCCGAAGATCACCCCAGATCCATAAACCTATAAGCCCCCAAAACAATGTTGAAGATCAACAAAATCCTCGTCCCAACCGACTTCTCTACGAACGCAGACTTTGCACTAAACTATGCGCTAAAAGTCGCACATACGCTCGACGCGCAAGAGATGCATCTGGTGCATGTGGATCTGTACGGTGAAGTCACAAATGATGACGAACTGATGGACAAGTTGAAACATGTTGAAAAACCTGCTAACGAAGTCCTTCCGTTTACCTATCGCCTCATCCAAGGCCACATTCATGCTGCTCCTGCCCTTGCGGAATATGCGGCTGAGAATGGAATTGATTTGATTGTAATGGGTACACACGGCCTGCGTGGTATGCGCCGCTTCCTGCTCGGATCGGTTGCCGAAGAATTGGTTCGTACCGCAACATGTCCGGTTATTACCCTTCACGAAAACCAAAAAGGCTCTGCAGACATCAAACGAATCGTTGTTCCGGTTGATTTCTCAGATCATAGTCGTACAGCGCTTACACAAGCCAAACACTTGGCCGCTGCTTATGGCGCAATGGTAGATGCCTTGTATGTTATCGAAGAATGGTACTATCCACATATCTTTGGTATGCAATTGCCCTCTTTGGCGGAGACCAATCCGGAAATGAACCAAATGGCAGAAGAATCCCTGAAAAAATTCTATGTTTCCACACCAGGGCCAGAAGTCGAACATGCCCTTTCGGTCCATTTCGGAACAATTGTCAATAGCATCCGGGCACACACCGCCGAGGTCAATGGAGACCTTGTGGTTATCGCTACGCATGGTGTAACCAGCGAATGGGAAGAATTAATCGGAAGTGTGACCGAAAAATTGGTTAGAACCAGCGATGTCCCCATGTGGACGATGCGTCCGGTAAAATCTGGCAGCAATGATGATGCATGGTTAGGAGGCACTACCGCAGCACATGTTGCTTAATCGGTTATGGCGTTTTATGAAAGGAGCCTCCTTTGTGGAGGCTCCTTTTTTGTATAAGTAAGGGCCATATTACCATCGTTTGATTCTTATATTGGAGGCCATGTCCCAACACAGGCTTCCACATGGCCTAAACACAACTGGGGCTATGATTTAAAAAGTATTCGGCAAAAGTACCAACTAAAGGAAGTATTCTCTCATTTATGCCGTAAAGGGGTGCATTTCAAAAATGCAATAGACATACCACGCACTTAAATTAGGTAGGATATGAAAGGCATCTTTGCCTACCGTTGAGAAAAGTTCCGTAGGGGCGATATCACAATAGAAAACGAAGCAAAACAACCCTGCACAAGCGCCGTAGGGGGCGACATCATACGGGACCCCATCTGTAGTCGGCACGAAATGTGAAAGATGTGTTCACGGAGTAGTTGCGGAAGATTTGAAATGCACCTAATATGTCATTACTTACTTTCAATTTAAAACGCACAAGCACATTTCAAATAAACACGTTTTATTCAATTTTATATTTCCTTGTATTACTGGGTCTCCTTTTCCCAACCACAGCCCTTTGGGTGCTGCTTCATTATCAAAAAAACACCATCAGACAAGAAGTACAAACGCTGCGTACACATGGTATTGAAGAGAAAAAATTGGTTTTGTTAAAATTCACCCTTTTAGAACAAAAGACGATACTACGCTGGGAGCATGAAAGAGAATTTGAGTACAGGGGAAATATGTACGATATTATAAAAATCAATGTGACGGGTGATACAACTTATTATTGGTGCTGGTGGGACAAGAAAGAAACGGAGGTTAACAAAAAGTTGACATCTCTAACAAGACATATCTCTAATAAAAAACAAACCGATCAACAGACCGTTATTCAAATTTATCAGTACTTAAAAACCCTTTACTTTCCTGAAACCGTAGAATGGGCCTTGTTTAATAAGACAGGCCCTCTCCAACCCTTCTTCTGGAAAGTTACCCTATATCAATCTTTATTTATATCGCCTGCAGTTCCACCACCCGAAGCAGTTTAAACAATTACTATAATATTACTGTCCACTTTCATGTAAAGATGGACAACATCTGTATTGTTTAAACGTAAATAACTAACACATGAAAAACATATTCTATATTGGATTTATCATCTTTTCGGCCTGTATAAGTCATGCACAAACCCTCACCGTTAAAGACCGAGAGACCAATGTTCCGATCAACCTGGCAAGCCTCAGTAGTGACACTCCTAATGGCTATGCTCTTACCAATGTAAATGGTCAAGTGGATATTTCTGTTTTTAAATCCTCTTCCAAAATAGAAATTCGTGTTATCGGATATAAAACCGAAACCGTTACTTATGCGGTACTGGAATCTCTGAATTTTGAGATTCTTTTAACCGCTTCCACAACGGAATTGGGCGCTGTGGTGGTTTCTGCCACCCGTTGGCGCCAAAGCTCGGAAGGGATTCCAAGCAGAATTTCGCACATTTCCACCCCCCATATTGCCTTGTATAACCCCCAAACGACTGCGGATCTCTTGGGGACATCGGGAGAAGTATTTATCCAAAAAAGTCAGCAAGGCGGAGGAAGCCCGATGATTCGAGGCTTTGCCACCAATCGGTTGCTTTATACTGTGGATGGCGTCCGGATGAATTCGGCTATTTTCCGAGCTGGAAATATCCAGAATGTCATTTCCTTAGATCCGCTTGCCATCGAAAACACCGAAGTCTTTTTTGGACCTGGGTCTATTATTTATGGAAGCGATGCTATTGGAGGAGTAATGAGTTTCCAGACTTTATCACCACAACTTGCACTGGATCAAAATGTGCTGATATCAGGAAAAACAGTATCTCGTTTTTCTTCCGCCAACCAAGAAGCTACACATCATTTTAATGCCAATATTGGCGGACAAAAATGGGCATCGGTAAGCAGTTTTACCTATTCGAAATTTGGAGACCTAAAAATGGGTAAAAATGGGCCTGATCAATACCTGAAAAAATTCTATGTAGAACGAATTGACAATGTGGACAGGATGCTGGAGAATCCCAATCCACTGATACAAAATCCAAGCGGATATTCTCAAATTAACCTGATGCAAAAAATAAAATTTATCCCTACATCCAAGTGGGATCTACAGTATGGCTTTCATTATTCTGAAACCTCTGAATATGCAAGGTACGATCGGTTAATTGAGATGTCTAATGGTTTACCCAGTTCGGCTGTTTGGAACTATGGTCCTCAAATCTGGCGTATGAACCAACTAACAGCCATCCACAACGGCTATAACAAGGTGTATGATCGGATGTCTGCCCGACTGGCCGAGCAATATTTTGAAGAAAGCCGGATAGACCGACGGTTTAGTCATTTCCGATTACGCACCAATTTAGAACAGGTTCAGGCATATTCCGCAAATATTGATTTTGAGAAAAACATCCAAAAACATCGGGCATTTTATGGAGTGGAATATGTATTAAACCAAGTCAGTTCTACCGGAACGGCTGTGGACATTCGCAGTGGTACACCGATCTTGGTTCCTGACCGATACCCACAATCCGACTGGAAAAGTTATGCCCTTTATGCAAATTTCCAGTTTGTAGTCTCCGAACACTTGATAACACAGGCCGGTATCCGGGTGAATTCGTTTGATATCTCTTCGGATTTTACCCGCCACCTTTCTTTTTTCCCCTTCGATTTCACCCGATCGTTATTACACAATGCAGCCACGACGGGGAGTTTGGGAATGGTTTTTAGCCCTAACCCAACTTTAAAAATCAATGCCATCGGCAGTACTGGATTTCGGGCCCCTAATGTGGATGACATTGGGAAAATTTTCGACTTTGCCAGTGGCGAAGTGGTGGTTCCAAACACCAATCTACAGGCAGAATATGCCTATAATGCAGAGTTGAGCCTCTCAAAACAATTTGGCAAAGGGGTGAAATGGGAAATAAATGGTTTTTATACATATTTAGACAATGCAATGGTACGACGCCCATTTACGGTAAATGGACAGGAAACAATCCTCTACAACGGACAACCAAGCAAAGTATATGCTATTCAGAATGCAGCATATGGTACCGTTTATGGGGTACAAACAGCCTTAGAAATTAAACTACCTGCGGGTTTCCAGTGGTCTTCTCGGTATAACTACCAATTGGGTAAAGAAGAAATGGACAATGGAACCCTAAGTCGGTCGCGACATGCTGCGCCGGCATTCGGCATCACCCGCCTCTCCTTTCATCGTGGAAAACTGACCTTGGAAGGTAACATTACCTACTGTGCCGAAGTTTCATATCAAAACCTGAACGAGGAGGAGCGTCAGAAACCAATCCTTTATGCCAAAGATGCTGATGGCAATCCATTTTCACCTGCTTGGTACACCCTAAATTTCAAGGCTATTTATCCGTTTCATACAAACTGGACGGTTAGTGCTGGGGTAGAAAACCTCACGGATCAGCGCTACCGCCCATATAGCGCCGGATTGGTTGCGCCTGGTAGAAATCTCTTGTTTGCAGTACAAGCACATTTTTAAGGAAGGCATTATAGCGACTTGCACCACGTAAAACGCCGAAAGACCAATTCTTTCGGCGTTTTCATTTAGTTCCGGAGTAATTATTTGACTTCGGTAAAGTTGGCATCCTCTACTCCGGCATCCTCTGAAGCACCAGCGGGTTCGCCGTTGGGGGCTTGTTGTGCTGCCGCTTCTTCGGATTGTGCCTTGTACAACTCTTCACTGGCAGCGCCCCATGCTTCGTTGAGGGCGTTTACTGCACCCTCCAATTCGCTACCATTACGGGCTGCATGGATCTCTTTCAACTTAGCAAGCGCTGTTTCTATGGCCTCTTTTTTATCTGTCGAGATTTTGTCTCCATAGTCCTTCAGGTTTTTTTCCGAAGAGAAGATAAGGGTATCTGCACCATTGAATTTCTCCACTTCCTCCCGACGTTTTTTGTCCTCCTCGGCGTGCTGAGAAGCAGCGTCACGCATTTTTTGGATTTCTTGCTCTGAAAGCCCCGATGAAGATTCTATCCGAATATTCTTTTCTTTGCCCGTTGCTTGGTCTTTTGCAGTGACCGACAAAATTCCATTTGCATCAATATCGAAAATCACTTCGATAGCCGGAATGCCTCGTGGCGCAGGCGGAATCCCTTCAAGGTAAAACTTACCAAGAGACTTATTGTCTATCGCCATCGAGCGGTCCCCTTGCAAGACATGAATCTCTACGGAAGGCTGGTTATCGGCAGCAGTCGAGAAACGTTCTGATTTTTTGGTGGGGATGGTGGTATTGGCCGGAATCATTACAGTAGCTACACCACCTAATGTTTCTATGCTTAGATTTAATGGTGTTACATCCAAGAGCAAGATATCTGTAACGTCTCCCGACAAAACCCCTCCTTGGACAGATGCACCAATAGCCACAACCTCATCTGGGTTTACCGAGCGGTCTGGCTTTTTACCAAAGAAGTTTTCAACCACTTCTTGAACCTTCGGAATACGGGTAGAACCGCCTACCAAAATCACTTCATCCACTTCGGTTGGTTTCAGTTTGGCATCGGCCAAAGCTTTCTTCATCGGATCCAGTGTACGCTGAACCAAGTGGTCCACCAATTGCTCGAATTTACCCCGACTCATTTCCATATTCAGGTGCTTTGGACCATCGGCAGTAGCTGTAATAAATGGCAGATTGATAGAGGTATTGGTAGCAGAAGACAACTCAATTTTGGCTTTTTCGGCGGCTTCCTTCAAGCGTTGAAGGGCCATTGGGTCTTTGCGAAGGTCCACACCTTCTTCTTTTTTGAACGTATCCGCCAAGTAATCAATCAAAACTTGGTCAAAGTTATCCCCTCCAAGATGAGTATCCCCGTTTGTGGAGAGCACCTCAAATACGCCATCCCCCAATTCCAAAACCGAAATATCGTAGGTTCCACCACCCAAGTCATAAACGGCCACTTTCATATGGCTTTTTTTCTTATCTAAACCATATGCCAAGGCGGCGGCTGTAGGTTCGTTAATGATACGCTTTACAGTCAATCCGGCAATTTCACCCGCTTCTTTGGTGGCCTTACGCTGCGAGTCGTTGAAATATGCGGGTACAGTAATAACAGCCTCGGTCACTTTTTCACCCAAATAATCCTCAGCAGTCTGCTTTAATTTCTGGAGGATCATCGCCGATATTTCTTGAGGTGTATAGATTTTCTCCTCAATCTTAACCCTTGCAGTGCCATTATCGCCCCGTACTACCTGATAAGGAACCTGTTTCAACTCTTCTCCCACTTCATCGTATCCGCGTCCCATGAAGCGTTTTACGGAAAAAACTGTATTTTGGGGATTGGTAATGGCCTGACGTTTTGCAGGCGCACCCACGAGCCGCTCACCATCTTTTTTAAAACCTACAACCGAAGGCGTGGTACGTCCACCCTCGGCATTGGCAATTACAATTGGTTCGCTACCTTCCATCACAGCCACAACCGAGTTGGTGGTACCAAGGTCAATTCCAATAATCTTTCCCATGATATTAATGTTCTGAGGTTGATTGTTATACAAATTTATGATCTGCACATATCCCTACCAAGCAATGTGCCGATTACCTTTTTCATGCCAGAATGTCATGTTCCATTTATCCTGTTTGATAATTCTTTACAACTCCGCAACATGGTATGACGAAAAAGTATTAGATTTAGGGATCAGCACGTGGTACTAACGCATGTGATGCAGCGGTACTTCTGCCATAAAAGCACTCCGACAACATCAACCAGAATGACCTTATCCTGTGACCAAAAAACTTCCTAATTTTTTAAGCATCAGCAGAATTGTGCTGACACCCCTGTTTATTTGGCTGATTCTTACCCCTACGTTGGAAAAAAGACTTTTGGGTGGTATGGTGTTTATTATTGCAGGATTATCCGACTACTGGGATGGCAAACTGGCACGTCAGTGGAAGGCGAAATCACGTTTTGGTCAGTTTTTAGACCCGCTGGCCGATAAAATATTTGTTCTTGGCACCTTTGCGGTTCTCCCTTTTCTGGTTCCAGAGATACCGTGGTGGTTTGTGGTAGTGATTGGCATTCGTGACCTTTCTGTCACAGCGCTCCGCTCTTGGGCCGAGGTACAGAGTACGTCCATTCCCACGTCGTATAGTGCAAAAGTAAAAACCACTATTCAATTTGTTTATTTGGGATGGGTGTTAGTTTGGCTGATTTGCACCCACATTCCCTCGATTTCAAGCATCAGCAAATACCTACTTACCCAGTGGCCGATGCTTCTTTTGATGTGGATTACTTTACTTTCTACCGTTATTACTGGACTTCAGTATGCGCAATACGCCCTGAATCCTTCACCCTCGCAAGAATCATCACTCTGACACCTCGTCATGGGTCCTTTTCATGTTCTTTGCGGTTAGGATTTATATACGGTAGGATGGATTCAAGCCCCTCATTGCCGTATATTCCAGAACCTTCGCGATGCTGGTTTCCTGCATGTCATTTTTCTTTCCACCATATCGTTCCTTTAGCCATGGATAGTCTATTTGAAGACGTTACCCCACGAAGCGATCAAGCGCTTCCTCTTAATACCACCCTCAATGGCGAATATACAGTAGGCCGAGTACTTCGGCAGAGTGGAAATGGATTTACCTACCTTGCAAAAGACCCCAATGATCGGTTGGTGGTGGTTCAGGAATTGTTC
The DNA here is from genome assembly GCA_002344075.1 of Bacteroidetes bacterium UBA2364. GTDB lineage: Bacteria > Bacteroidota > Rhodothermia > Rhodothermales > UBA2364 > UBA2364. Next base: position 50,164 of record DDTM01000053.1, on the reverse strand, counting down.
CCCAAACACCTTGTATCGAGAAACTTAGGGGAAACCGAAATCAGGCCCATGACTACACAGGCCGTGTTTGACTTGGCAGGTGGAATCGAAGTGATGCTTCGAGAAGGAGATGCCCTGAAACAGGTGAACCACCCCAATGTAGCAAAAGTACAAGAAGCTTTTGCTACCAACTCGACGGCCTATGTCGTGAGTGCTTACTACGAAGGGCTAACGCTTTCGGACTTGATCATGAAACATGGTGGTCGCCTCTCGGAACGCATGGCGCTGGAAAATGCCCTCTTGGCTCTTACTGGCCTAAAAGCCATACACGACCGAAAAGTGGTTCACAAAGGCATTAAGCCGGAACAAATTTATATGCCTGCTGCCGGAAAAATGATCCTCGTGAATGATGGACTGTATGATCCGGTTTTGCCTCACCCCTATGCCTCTACCGGATACGATGCGCCAGAACTCTTTCATAAAGGAATGGAACAAGGACCATGGACGGATTTGTACAGCTTTGGTGGAGTTCTCTATACTGCCTTAACGGGTCAGCAACCCGCCCCTGCCTCCGAACGGATTCCTGTGGACAACCTCACACCGCCGCGTTCGCTGAATGCAGAAATTTCGGAAGCACTGGAAATGGTAATTGTAAAACTACTATCTCCTGAACCCAAAAATCGCTTTGCCTCGGTCGGTGAATTTGCAAAGGTTCTCCAACCCATTTATAAGGCGGTCATTCAGGGCCAAACACCACCCAAGCCCACCTTTCTGGGCGTATCAAGCCCTGTGGTTCTACTACCATTCCCGCAAACCAAACCATCCGGAACGGCAGATACACAAGCCGCTCTACCAGCATTCCGCGAAGACTGGAAAGCAACCGGACACCAGCCGCTACCAGCCATGGATGCGCCCATGACACCGCCGCTTCAGACCGCCCCCCAAATTCCAGCTTTTACCGAACCGCCCCCAAGCGACTGGGATGAGGCTCCGGTTTCGACAAATCCAAACGATTGGCATAAACCTGCATCCGGCACATGGAACACCTCTTCACCTGCTCAACCCACTGCCCCTACAGAATGGCAGACGAGCAAGCCCGCATCGGGTTTAACATCCGAAGATCTGGGAGGTCGCCTCTTTCCGATGGATATCGTAGAGGCCAAACCCATCCCCGATGCAACACCAAATGTAACAACTCCGGCCAGTAAAAAGAAAAACATATGGCCTATCCTTTTGGTCTTATTACTGGGCATAGGTGGCGTCACGGCTGGCGGTTGGTGGTACCTTAACCACAATAATAAAACCCAGGTGATGTTAGGCACCAATCCGGTTACAGGTGCAAAACTCAATATTCGCTCGGTAGAAACAGGCGAAACATTTAGCACCCAGTCTCCCGCAAGTCTGATGCTTGCACCGGGTAAATATCAAGTCTCTGCATTTAAAGATGGATTTGAGGATCTGAATTGGCTTTTGATCGTGGAGGAAGGCCAAGGTAGTACTCCTCAAAAAGTCGCACTGAATATGACACCCGTCCTTCCAAATGAAGTATCTATTCAGATAAACTCCATTCCGGCTGGTGCCAGCATTACCCTTGATGGAACCGATACGGGTAAGACCACACCAACACAACTTACGGTTTCCGCACGATCACACACCCTAATTTACACCCTGAACGGATATGACGCTTTAACACGGGAATTTGACGCCCAAACCACAACTATTTTAACCGACTCCTTGATCAAAACCAAGAAGACCCCAGTCGTAACACCTGTAGCACCTAAGCCCGCAAATCCGGGTGTAATCAACAAGCCAGCAACACCCCCGAAATCCAATACCACTGCCCGATTGAAGCCCTCTTCAAGCAATACGCAGAAACCAGTACCTTCACCGGTTCAGCAGACTAAGCCCGTTCAGCAAAAACCAACGGCCTCACCCACCCCCGCTCCTTCGCCAGCAACACCCGCCCCACAGCCCACACAAACCGAACAGCCAAAACCGAAAAAAACCGTTTTGGAGCGTTTGCGGGACCGCATTAAGGGCAATAAGGAAGGCAACCAGCCACCAAATAATTAACCCTACCAACACACAGTATTGTTTTAAAAAAGGATAACTTCCGTGCATATAGATGCCTAAAACCAAACCAAATTATGCAAGACATTAGCCAATCGCTCGCCGAATCCTTGGTCAACATCAAGGCTGTATCCTTCTCGATGGATCATCCTTACACATGGACTTCCGGCATCAAGGCCCCCCTATACTGCGATAACCGACTCACAATGGGGTATCCTGAAATCCGTGCCCAAATTGCTGACACGTTCGCCGAGATGGCCCGCGCCTTTGGCCAAGTAGATCTGGTCGTTGGTACAGCCACTGCTGGCATTCCACATGCAGCATGGCTCGCCGATCGCCTTTCTTTGCCGATGGCTTATGTACGTACCTCCGCCAAAGAACATGGTAAAAACAACCAGATAGAAGGTGTCTTTCAAAAAGGCCAAAAAGCCATCGTCGTAGAAGACCTTATTTCAACTGGTGGATCTGTTCTACAGTGTATTACTGCCTTGCGCGAAGTGGGTGTGGAAGTATTGGCTGTTTTTGCCGTTTTCTCCTACCAATTGCCTGTTGCCGAGGAGAAATTTGATTCCCTTGAGATTCCCGTTTATGCCCTTACCGACTTAGACGCCCTCCTCGATTATGCAGATCTAATGGGAACACTGCGCTACTCCGAAGAACAGGAGGTCAGGGACTGGCAAAACGATCCGTTTAACTGGACACCCTCTGGCCTCTAACCTAAACCTACCACATAACAAGTATGAAGGCTCATTTGATCACCGTTGGAGACGAAATTCTGATTGGCCAGATCAATAATACCAATGTGGCATGGATAGCCACGGAGTTGAACCAAATTGGTATAGATGTGGTTAGGATGGTGACCGTAGGAGACACGCCCGCCGATATTCATGACGCCCTACGTACAGCTTTTTCCGAAGCTGAACTGGTATTGACAACGGGCGGTCTTGGCCCGACTCACGACGACCTTACCAAGCAAGCGATTGCCTCTTTTTTTGACAAAGATCTTGAATATCAGCCTCCGATTTTTGAACATATCCGCCAACTTTTGGAAAGCCGTGGCCGCAAAACTTCCGAACTTAATCGGGTTCAGGCGTTGGTCCCACAAGGGTTTGAGGTCGTTCCGAATCCTATGGGAACTGCCCCTGGGTTGTGGTACGAATTTGAACAAGGTGGAAAAATGAGGTATTTGGGAATGATGCCCGGCGTACCATTCGAGATGAAGGCCATCATGGAACAATCTCTACTACCTCGACTGGCCGCACACGCAAAAGAGGTAATTATTCATAAAACGTTGCTTACAGTGGGAATTGGCGAATCGGATTTGGCGGAAAAGATCGGAGAGGTGAGTATTTTTCTGGGTGAAGGTGCTACATTGGCTTTTTTGCCAGGCCCTAAAACAGGTGTGAAACTTCGCATATCTGTTCGCTCCGAAACAAGTACCAAGGCAGATATGGTCTTAGAGAAAGCAATGACCCACATTTGGGATCGTGTCGGCCACTACATCTACGGAGAAGGCAATACACTCCCCGAAATAGTGGTGGGGGAACTTCTTCGAAAACTTGAAAAAACCATCGCCACCGCCGAAAGTTGTACGGGTGGACATATAGCAGACCGTTTGTCGGACATTCCCGGATCTTCTGCATATCTACTCGGCGGTGTGGTAGCTTATTGTAACTCCGTTAAGATGAACCTACTCGGCGTTTCGGAAGCCGATTTGTCGCACCATGGCGCCGTTTCTGAAGCGGTGGTAAAACAAATGGCCGAAGGTATTCGGACAATGACCGGAGCAGATATTGGCATCTCGACTTCCGGTGTGGCTGGTCCCGATGGCGGAACACCTGATAAACCAGTGGGAACCATCTGGATTGCATTGGCTGACGCGAACGGAACAGAGGCAAAAAAACTCCGCCTGTTTAAGGACCGCATCTTGAATAAGGAATTTACAACAACCCTTGCACTCGATCTTGTCCGCAAACGGTTAAACCTCTTAGCCAGATCTGTAACGTCTTAGGTGTGGCTAACGTCTGAGGATAAATTCGTTTGAACTGCACAAAATCATGAAAAGACTCTTTACCACCTTTACACTTGTGTTGGTGCTGCTTCTAACCCTTGGCCTAACGTTATTCAAACGCCATGACGTACATGCCAGTTATGCCAAAATGGCAATAGAGGGCAAAAAAGCATATCTAAGTATTCGCGTTTTCAGCGATGACATTACTTTGGCACTCCAGCAATTTCACAAAGACCCATCCATTACCCTTAAATACAATGAAGAAACCATGCGGTCTTTTCAGAAGTACCTAAACTGGAAGTTTATCATCAAAAAAAATGGAAAACAAATCTCTGGGAAAATCATTGAGGTGTACGAACAAGACATTATGACGGTTTTTGTGGCCGAATACTCGGCGAGCCAGCCTATTCATCGGTTCGATCTGGAATATATCGTTCTCATGGAGGTATTCGACGATCAACGAAATGTTCTGAAGTTGATCAAACTCCCCAACGATACGGAGCAGTCTCTTTTTTTTGGTGCAGGTGTACGCCATCAAACAGTCATTTTATAAACATTTAGGCAATTCCTTAAAAATAAGAGGGCTATCGCCTGCACTTCTTTAAAAAGCATTTTGCGACGAAGGGTTTATACATTAATTTACTTATGCGGAACAAGTGTTGTGCCGAGGTATTAAAAAGCCTCGTCGGATACGCTCCGCTATTGTAGCTTCGGCTACATAACACAGGCCCGAGACTCATAAGAACCTTACAATTTTGATTCTCGTGGGTGCCACCCTTCGGATTCCAACTACAGGCCGCAGTTTGTTTGTCAAATTTCCGTCTTCGGACGTGAGCCGCGGAAGAAGGCGGGAGACGAGGCGTACCCCTTGTGTATATGAAGCAAGGTTCTTCATAGCGCAGGGTCTGTGTACCCGTTTTAAAGTACCCTGATTCAAGTCTTAGTACCTAAAAATCGGGGTATTTTGAAACGGCGGACAGGTCAATTGATCTGATTCGTTATAACTATTATTCGCCATTTGGCTACAAGATAGATCTTCGCTCTTCTCTCCGCTATAAGAGACCGTAGGCCATCTTAGCCAGTATTACAAATTTTTACATACATGATATTTGCGATCCTTGCAACAGCGGTGATCGCGGCTATCCTCGGATTTTCTATTGGAAGATTTCTGAAAATTAAAATTGGAAACCAACGCTTGGCCGAAGCCAGCGTGGAGGCCGATAAACTTTTGGCAACAGCACGTGACGAAGCAGCCCAGCTAAATGCCAAAACGGTTCAGGAACTGCAAACGGAGTTTAATGCCAAGCGTAAACAATTTGAACAAGAAATTTCTGAGGCAAAAGCCGCACTCAAGCGCAACAAGGAACGGCTAGAAATTAGCCAATCCAAACTTAATAACCGTATCCAACGTGTCAATGAACGCGAAACGGTACTTCAAAAGGCTTCCGAGGCAATCGAGGCCCTTCGGCGGCAAACCGAAAAACAACAACGGGAAACCGAAAAATTAGTCCAAAACGCCCAAACACTCTTTGAAGATGGCAAACGCCAACTCGTTGGCCTCGAAAAACAAGAAGCCGAATGGATTAAGAAAAAAGAGGCTTTGGATCAAAATGAAGCAGAACTCCAAGCGCTGATCCAACAAAGCCTTCAGAAATTAGAAGAACTTTCCGGTATGACCCGTGCCGAAGCCCGTAAAATACTGATTGACGAGATGGTTGGTGAGGCTCGCTTAGAATCAGCTGCAATGGTGAAGGAAGTGCGTGACGAGGCCAAGCTACAGGCCAGCCGACAAGCACGAAAGATCGTTCTTACCACCATTCAGCGTACTGCTGCAAGCCACGCCATCGAAAATACGGTTTCGGTGGTGGACATCAAATCCGACGAAATGAAAGGTAGAATTATCGGACGCGAAGGCCGGAATATTCGGGCATTCGAGGCCGCAACGGGTGTGGAGGTAATTGTAGATGACACCCCAGAAGCCGTTATCCTTTCCGGCTTTGACCCCGTTCGCAGAGAAATTGCCCGCCTTTCTTTGTTGAAACTCATTCAGGATGGCCGAATTCACCCCGCACGGATTGAAGAGATTGTCGAAAAAGTGAGCAAAGAAATTGAGGAGGAAATCATTGAAACAGGAGAACAAACCGCCATTGACTTGGGGCTTCAGGGGCTTCATCCAGAGTTGATCCGGTTGGTTGGGAGGATGCGCTATCGTAGTAGCTATGGTCAAAACCTGCTTTCCCACTCCATCGAAGTGGCCAAAATCTCCTCCATTATGGCGTCTGAACTGGGCATAGATGCCAAAAAAGCACGACGCGCCGGGTTATTACATGACATCGGGAAAGTGGTTGAAGGCGATTTGGAAAGCCCACACGCAATCGTAGGGATGGAATTGGCCAAAAAATACAAAGAACATCCGGATGTGTGTAATGCAATTGGTGCGCACCACGATGAAATCGAAATGACCAGTACCATTTCGCCCATCATTCAGTCTGCCGACGCCATTTCTGGCGCACGTCCGGGGGCACGCCGCGAAGCATTGGAGAGCTATATCAAGCGTCTGGAAAAACTAGAGGAACTGGCAGGCGGTTTTAAAGGTGTTGAGCGTGTCTATGCGATTCAGGCTGGCCGCGAAATTCGGGTGATTGTAAACCATCATCTTGTGAACGATGCCCTTGCAGAGCAACTGGCTTCGGACATCTCGAAGAAAATCGAGAACGAAATGCAATATCCCGGCCAAATCAAAGTGACCGTCATTCGAGAACTTCGGGCAGTCTCCTTTGCAAAATGACCGCAAAGTTTGATGACATGTAGCAAAACGGTTGCCTATCTGGCAGCCGTTTTTTTGTTAAAGAAAGTCCTATTTGGAAATCCTCCGTGAAGACGGAACCACCCTTTAGGTTGTAGGCTTATTTGGTATTCCCTTTTCACCAAAAAACGTCACTATGACCATTGGAACGATTGGCTATTTAATGCTTACGATAGCCTTTGTTGCCGGTTTGCTCTCCGCAGTTTCCTACTTTTTCGCAACCAGAGCCTCTAACAACCTACACTGGCGCACCACAGGCCGCTGGAGTTGGGTTGTTATGACAGGAGCCCTCTTGATTTCTACTGGACTATTGCTGTATTTACTGGCCACACACCAATTTCAATACAGCTATGTATTCCGCTATTCCTCTAAAGACCTAAATCTCAATTATTTACTTTCAGCCCTCTGGGCAGGTCAAGAAGGTTCTTTCCTGATCTGGTTGTTATGGACGGCCATCTTAGGACTGCTCTTGATGCGAAATACTCGCTCATACGAGCCTTATGTTATGAGCATTATTGGGTTGTGTCAAATATTTCTGCTGGCAATGGTCACGGGCTTCAAATTTGGTACTTTTCAGATTGGCGCGTCTCCATTCATCACCACAGCCGATGCCTTCCCAGAAGCACCTGTACTACAAACACCCGGTTTTATTCCAAGTGATGGACAAGGATTAAACGACTTGTTGCAGAATTACTGGATGATGATTCATCCGCCTACCCTCTTTATTGGATTTACCCTAATGATCGTACCCTTTGCCTTTGCAATTGCTGGCCTTTGGCGTCGAGAATACACACAGTGGGTAAAACCAGCACTCCCTTGGACCATCATGGCCAACCTAATTTTGATGGTGGGTATTGCAATGGGTGGGTATTGGGCGTATGTCACCCTTTCTTTTGGTGGGTACTGGGCATGGGATCCGGTAGAAAATGCATCTTTGGTTCCTTGGCTCATCGGCGTAGCTGGCTTACACACCATGATTGCCCAGAAACGGAGTGCCAGTAGCCAAAAGGCTTCTATTTTCCTCAATATTCTCGCTTTTATTCTGGTTGTATATTCCACGTTTCTAACCCGAAGTGGGATTCTTGGCGAGATCTCTGTACACTCCTTTGTGGATCTCGGCCTCTACAATCAATTATTGCTTTGGATCTTGGCCATGGCATTATTGGGATTTGGTATGATGGCCTATCGGTGGAAAGAACTGCCCCGCCCTCAGCACGAATCGGAGGTGATGTCACGAGAGTTTATGATTTTCTCTGGGGCAATGGTGCTTGCTGCACTGGCAGCCGTCATCATCTTAGGTACTTCGGCCCCCATTACAGGACGCCTATTCCGCGATAGCCCCTCCGCTGTACCGATTGAGTTCTACGATGCGTGGTCTCTACCACTCGCAATTATACTCGCTTTTCTGGCAGGCGTTGGGCAATTATTTTGGTGGCACAAAATGAAAGTGGAAAGCCTAAATCGGGTATTAATGAAGCCGATGCTTTTGGCAGTAGTGGCAACCTCTGCAGTCTTGTTACTGACTCCATTTGTTAGGGAAACCGTGCGCCCAGTACAAGCAGCCGTGCAGTCGGTTTCACAAGCAGGAATGTTGGCCAATCTTGGTATGATCTGGGATCAATACGGCCAAAGTTTGTTGCTTATGCTCTTGGTGTTCACCTCATTTTTTGCACTATTTGGGAATGGAATGGTTTTATGGCGCATTGGTCGCGGCAATCCACGCTTGGTAGGAGGCGCTGTTACCCATATTGGCTTGGCACTGATGTTATTGGGCATCATCACCTCTTCCAGTTTTAACAATGCCATTGTTGGCGACGAAAACAATAGCGTACCTATAGAAGGCTCTACCCAACGAAACAACTTTGTGATCAACCGAAATCAGACCATTCAGGTAGAAGGTTATAAAGTGCGATATGTAAAGCACTTCACCAATAATGACGGCCACACTACTTATCAATTAGAGATGACCGATGCACGTGGACGCAAATTTACGGTTTTTCCCGTTGCCTATAAAAGCCGTAAAAATCAATGGATTTTGCACCCCGACATCAAACCATTCTTCGAAAAAGACATTTATGTCGCCGTAACACCCAGCCAAAGCGTTTTGGAAAACCAAGAAGGCGGTAATAAAACAGCAGGCGAGCTAAAAATGGCAATGGGAGATACCAAAACCATTGATAAGGGCAAATATATCATCCGTTTTCAACGCTTTGACTTACAACCAGACCCCAAAATAGTGGGTAATGCTAAAACCCAAATTGCGGTCGCCTCTGTCTTAAGTGTAACCAACACACAAACCAAAGAAACCAGAGAACTGAAACCCATTTACATGATTTTGGACGATGGCAAAAACACCCAACAATACATCCAAAACAAAGTAGCAGACTGGGGCGTCACGTTCACCTTTGCAGGAATGGAACTTTCCAAAGACGGTAAAAATGGACAAATCCGACTGGTCTTGGAGGGTGCAGACGTAACCTCTGCCGAAGACTGGCTGATTGTACAGGCCTACGAAAAACCATTCATTAACCTGCTCTGGCTGGGTTGCCTAATCCTTTTTGCTGGGTTTGGTATTGCCTATTACCGTCGCTGGAAAGAACAATCCGAACGAAACAAAATGGGACGCAACATTTCAGAATGATTCAATCAAGACAAAAGAACGAGGTGGTATGGTAATCATTATGCCGTACCACTTTTTTTGTATCCCCCCAATGACCTCGAACATTAAAATCTTTGGTCAAAACCTATCTCTTGTGTAGCCTTGTTCTCATGATCAATAAATCTATTTATTCAGTAAATAAATTCTTACAAGAAGATACAGGGGCTTTTATTTTATAAATGGTCTTTCTTTTTTGGGATACTTACCAAGCCAGAGGACAAAGAAACGGATTTCACTAAAGACCATTTTCGCATTGCATCCAGCATTACTTCATCGTATCTTTTTAAAAGCGTTTTCTAATCAACTTAATTTCATGGACAGAAGACAAGCCCTTAGAACTTCTACACAGATACTCGGTGGACTTTTGGCCGTTCCAGGTCTGGGAATCCTGACAGGTTTCGGTGCGTATGATCCACACGATCATCATCATACCCAGGCGGTACCCTCAAAACCGGCCAATACAACCCCATTGGCACCTCAAACCCTTACAGAAGCACAAAACGAGCGCTTAATTGCCTTAACAGAACGTATTATACCCAGTTCTGATACTCCGGGTGCAAAAGAAGCAGAAGTCAATAAATACATTGACAGGATTTTGTCTCTATGGATGAAGGAAGATGAAAAAGACCAGTTCTTGGCAGCGTTGGAGAGGATTGAGCAAGTGGCCCTTCATCAATTTGGAAGACCAATCACCAAATTATTACCAAATGAACAAGACGAGTTGCTGAAACGTTACGCACGGGCTGGATCGGGCGCAGATGGACAATTTTTCAATACCTTAAAATCCCTCACACTGGAAGGATATTATACCTCCGAAATTGGTGCGACCCAAGAATTGCAATACTCTGCCGCACATGGAGCGTATATTGCAGATGCCCCACTGTCCCAAATTGGCCGCGCTTGGGCCTGATTCACGAATACCATGTTCCAAAAATCCAATATACCCAATATATACGTCTCCACCCAAACCGAATATGATGCCATTGTCGTTGGTTCGGGTATTACAGGTGGATGGGCCGCCAAAGAACTGACCGAAAAAGGGCTGAATGTCTTAATGTTAGAACGCGGCAACTATTTAGCACATAAAAAAGACTATGTGACCGAACACAAATCTCCATGGGATTTTCCATTTCGAGGACGCGGAGACCGAAAAAAGTTCGAAGAAGAATACGAGGTGCAAAGTACCTGCTATGCCTTTTATGAAGGTACTGAACACATGTTTGTCAATGACAAAAACCATCCATATATCCAAAATCCAGAAAAACCATTTTGGTGGATTCGCGGCTATCACCTTGGCGGGCGCTCTCTTATGTGGGGGAGACAATGCTACCGTTGGGGTGAGCAAGACTTTGAAGCCAATGCAAAAGATGGCTATGGCGTAGACTGGCCCATCCGCTATCGCGATATTGCCCCTTGGTACGATTACGTGGAACGCTTTGTGGGCATCAGCGGCGAGGCTTTAGGGTTGCCACAAGTACCCGACGGGATTTTTCAGAAGCCTATGGATATGAACGTCGTGGAAAAACACGTCAAAACAGGAATAGAGAAGAATTTTCCCGACCGTAAAATGACCATTGGCCGATGTGCAAACCTCACGGAAACCATTGGTGACCGTTCTCCTTGCCATTACTGCGGCCCATGCGAGCGTGGTTGTTCTACGGGTTCTTCTTTCTCCAGCCAAAGTTCTACCCTTCCAGCAGCATTCAAAACCGGACGATTGGCGATTCGGGCCAATAGTATTGTGCAGAGTGTGCTCTTCGACGAACAAAAAGGGCGTGCATCGGGCGTACAGGTCATTGATGCACGCTCAAAAGAAACCCGAATCTACAAGTCCAAAATCATTTTCCTGTGCGCCTCTACTATTGGCTCTACGGCCATTTTGCTTAATTCAAAATCACGGACGTTTCCGAATGGTCTTGCAAATGGATCTGAAACTTTAGGGCATTATTTAATGGATCACCATTTTCAATTGGGTGCAAGTGCAAAATTCCCAGAATTTAATGACCGATATTATGCCGGAAAACGTCCAAATGGCATCTATATTCCGCGTTTCCGAAACCTGAACGGCGAACAGCGATCAGATTTTGTACGCGGGTATGGCTACCAAGGGGGCGGCGGACGTTCATCTTGGAAGCGTGGCAACGATTTGGAAGAATTTGGATTAGCACTTAAAACCAAACTACGCGAACCCGGAGATTGGGGCTTTAGCCTGATGGGATTCGGAGAAACTTTGCCCTTACACGAAAACCGCATTTGGCTGGATCCCCAAAAAACCGACCAATGGGGTATTCCAATGCTACATATTGAAGCCGCTTGGAGCGATAACGAGGTAAAAATGCGTCGAGACATCTTGACCGCTGCTGCCGAGATGATCGAAGCCGCAGGCGGCAAAGAGGTTTCGACCTTTGACAACGGATCTATTCCCGGACATGGTATTCATGAAATGGGAACCGCCCGAATGGGGAAAGACCCCAAAACTTCGGTCTTAAATGGTTGGAACCAAGCGCATGAAGTCCCAAATCTGTTCGTTACCGATGGAGCTGCAATGGCTTCATCGGCCTGCCAAAACCCCTCCATCACTTATATGGCCCTCACTGCACGCGCCTGCCATTATGTGGTCGAAAAAATGAAACGAAACGAACTCTAAATCACCAATACTTCTAAAAATGAATCGCAGAATTTTCCTCAAAACCTCTGTTCTCGGTGCCGCCATGACCAATCTTGCGTCCCAAACATCCTCGGATCATAAAACGGCTAAACTCAAACGGCTTGGCGTGCAACTTTATACCGTCCGCTCCGAAATGACGATAAGTGTGGAAAACACACTTATGACTGTAGCCAACATAGGTTATAAAGAAGTAGAGTTTGCTGGATATTTTAACAAAACGGCACACGAAATTAAAGCACTACTAAAAAAGAATAAATTATCCGCTCCCGCAGTACATATCCCGCATACAGCGGTTGAAAAAGGTGATTTGACAAAGGAAATTGAAACTGCTCAAATCATTGGTCACCAATATCTTATTTTGCCTTGGATTCCTTCCGAGAATTTAAAGCTAAGCGACTGGAAACGCTGGGCAGATCGTTTAAATGTTGCTGGCGAAAAATGTAAAAATGCTGGATTAAGATTTGCCTATCATAATCACGATTTTGAATTTAAACCTATTGATAACTTTATACCATACGACTTATTATTAAACAATACCCAACCCGACTTGGTGGGCTTTGAATTAGACCTTTTTTGGATCACAAAAGCCGAAAAAGATCCCTTGTTATATTTTAAAAAACATCCCGGAAGATTCCCTGCTTGTCACGTAAAAGATATGGACGATAAGGGAAATATGGTGGCCGTAGGAAAAGGGAATATCAATTTTGCTCAATTATTTAAGCAAGCACGTTTGGCCGGACTTAAACATTTCTTTGTAGAGCACGACAGCCCACCAGACCCCTTTTCCAACATCGGAGATAGTGCACAATACCTAAAAAATTTGGTCTTTTAAGCAACATAAACCGAATGCCAGAAAACGTCTTTTACCTTATTTCACGATTGTCATTTTTTGAGAAATGACTTTATTGGCCACTTGTAAACGATAGATGTATGTACCACTTGGCAAGTCTTTGACATCAAACTGAACTTGATGCGTTCCTGCGGCGTGCCAGCCTTTTTCGAGGAGGCTCACACGTTTGCCGAGAAGGTCGAACGCTTCAAGCACAATCTCGCTTGCTTGCGGAAGCGAAAAGCTAATTATCGTGCTTGGGTTGAACGGATTCGGGTAGTTCTGTGAAAGCGTGATGGATTGGGGTAAATCGCCTTCACCTTCGTTGGCAACAAGTGTAATAGGCATTTGACTACGATGTAAACTCTTTTCTTTCATACCTAAATATAAAAAGTTTTGGTCATCAAAATAAAGCGCCGTAACTTCTCTATAATTATTTTTCAATACAGACGTTTCATCAATCGAAGGCAACCACGTTTTCAAATCTCCGGACAAAAATATGTTATATCGAGTAGCGAGCGCGATTTGCCCTTTAGCACTTATCGCAATACGTTCGATGCAATGCCCATCAGGAATCGAAAACGGTTGCCAAAATGAACCATAATCTTTAGAAACATAATGCGTTTTCAAACCATTGGACATGATTAGCAAACCATTGCGATTACTTTCCATAATAAGGCAACTCGACAAACAAATCGGTAATTTTTCCCAAGTTACGCCCTGATCTTTGGAATGAAAAGTGCCTTCAGGTCCAGAAGCAAAAACCGAAGTCTCGTTTGGTGCAATAATTTTGTAGAGTCTTGCATCCGTAGGAAGATCCCGTTTTACCCAAGTTGCACCTTGATCTCGTGAGCGCCAAATATTCTTATAGTCTTGCATATACCACGTTTTAGCAGACACCAAATACAGGTTACCAGTATTATCCGACGTTTTTTTTCCACGTACCACCATTATCCATAGTACGCTCCCACACAAACAAGATCATTTAAGGCAGAAATACTCTCTATTCCCTGATTAAGAATTGCATTCTCCTGCCACGAAATGCCATTATCATCAGAATAATAAAATTCAAGATTTAAACTACTTGTCGTTGCAAATAGCGTGAATTATTTGAAGCAAGCGAATAAATGGTAAGCCCTGATACACCTTTTTTGACCCATGAGGTATCCGTTAAAGAGGCTCGATAAATTCCACTATATGTTGAGGCGAAAAGATAATTATCTGCTTTTTTGAAATGATATGTTGGTGCTGACACAGTAGTTTTTTAAAACTAACACCATTACCTTGTGAGCGCCACAAACCTGCTTGTGTTGCCATATAAAGATTTTTTTCCGTAGCACGAAACACATCATAAATAAAATTATTATCAAAGGCATGTGTAGCAATAAAACTTTCATCTTCATAAAATCAAGTATATTCAGCTTTCGCACCTTCGATACCCCCCCCATTTCGCATTGTTAATAACCAGCATCTGCCGACTTAAGCGATCAAAATACAGTATATCAGCATCAATAAAGTTACTATTTTTTTTTCAATTTTTCCCTTGATTTGCCGATTTAAAAATACCTTCTTGCGTACTTACCCAAACTTCGCCGTTGTCAGTAAAGGTAATCGCAGTAGTGTTTATATTGAGAAAAGACACCGTTTGATAACTCTTATTCCCATCTTTAGATCGTAGTAACCCTTTATTTGTAGCAATCCATATTTCATTTTCAGGCGAAATATTAAAACTCCAAATAGAGGTTATATCCGTCGTATAAAAATCGGACTGCAGATTAAAATCCTTATCAAAAATCCTAACATACCCATATAAAACATTTCCGAATCTCGTACCAGCTCGTATAATATTTCCTATTTTATCTCGTTTCATACGTTCATTTTGAATACTCGTGACAAAAGTTGCGTATTTGACATTTTCATTATTTTCACTTGCCAGGATAGGTCCCCAACTTGTTCCTAAATCATACTAAAAATAATCATATCTTATCATTAGGTCTATATCTATAAACCCACATGAGATTAGTTTTTTATTGCCTGTATAAATTGAACATGGTGCAAGTAAACCTTGAGGTTGCGCCAAATTTTTCCAAACGATCTGTGCTTGTGTGTAAAAAGGAAAAAATATGAGGCATAAAAGTAAAAGGCTATTTTTCATGAAATTCCTCCAAAAATAGGTATTGGCAATAGGAAGGTTATTTTATAGCAGAAATAGATTTTGTGACTTGATAACCCCCTATTTGAATATATACTTTTTGACTTATAGTTACCATTATTGTCTTGTACCAATTCATACTTTGGAGTTGGTTTTGATCTACCATTCCCCAAAATAGTACCTTCTACTTGATCTTAACAATTTGTGTATTAGCCGAAATCGGAGCATTCCTCAAGTTTTTTAGAATACTTTTGCTTTTTACTGAAAGTTTCTTTTCATCTTGAATGTCAAACTGTGTTTCTGTATCAAATAAATCTTGTGCGTCCTGCCCCAAAGCAACTCCAACAAAAGCATTAAAAAACACGAGTATCAACACGGCAATGCGGTTATACAAAGTAAGAATTGGTAGAGTTAAGATAAAGTATAGCATAATATTTATGCTAATTTGATTACTTATGTTACACAAGAGCTGTTTGTTTATTGTGCATTAATATATAATAAAGCAAATACATTGTCAATTTTTTATACCCTTTCAGCAGATAAAGGTAAACCGCTTCTGATTTGCATGATTGTCAAGTCAATCTCATGATGCCGCCAAGCTCACCAGTCATTCCGGCCACCAATCCCAAGTGGTCAATATTGTCGTTTCTATAAGCTCAAAAAATGTTATAATAACCCAAATTGCTATACGCTACAGGCGAATGAAAAATTCATCAAAAAGCGTAAAAGGGAGATCAACAGGCTTATGATTGTCGTCATCGCCTCCGCATCGCTCATAACAGTTGGAAAATCTTCTTGATGACCAATTATTTTGAGAACATCATCACATAAACAAAAAAGTGTCGTAATTTCGGCGCCTATAGTGAATTGTATTAGGTTCAGAAAGAGTCAGGTTCTCCTTAATTTAACACACTCGCTATATTTTTTGTGCTTTTTGGTAGCTAACAACTTGGGCTAGGTCTTGTTCAAAGGCCGAGCATAAAACTTCATCCTTTTGGTTTCCCATGCAGCGTATTTTCTCATAATCAGGCCCTCACCATATACACGTACACGTAAGCATGTCTTTTGTAGTAGTAGAAGCATTACAGAAACGATTTGGAGATCATCTTGCCGTGGATGATTGTTCATTTAGTGTGTTCCAAGGTCAATTCTTTTCGCTTTTAGGCCCAAGTGGGTGTGGGAAAACGACCCTTTTGCGGATGATTGGCGGGTTTGAGCAACCGACATCTGGAAGAATTTTGTTGGATGGACGGGATGTAACCCGACTTCCTCCACAAAAACGCCCAACCGCTATGGTCTTCCAAAGCTATGCGTTATTCCCCTCTATGACCGTTCGGGAGAATGTCGCTTTTGGTTTACGGGTTAAAAAGTTTTCTCGTTCGGAAGTACGTACTCGTACCCATGAGGCGCTTAGGAAAGTGGGACTATCTTCCATAGCAGAAAAGCCTGTACCCACCCTCTCAGGAGGCCAGCAGCAACGGGTGGCGTTGGCACGAGCCATGGTGATGGAGCCTGAAGTTTTGCTATTCGACGAGCCGCTTTCCAACTTAGACGCATCGCTACGGGAACAAGCCCGTTTCGAGATTCGGCAACTTCAAAAATCTGTAGGAACCACTAGTTTGTATGTCACACATGACCAAAATGAAGCATTGGCACTTTCAGATCAGTTGGTGGTATTGAACAAAGGACGTATTCAGCAGATGGGCACACCTGAGTCGGTTTATTTCCGCCCGAAGAATAGTTTTGTGGCCACATTTATTGGAAACAGCAATCTGGTACAGGATCCGACACTCCTTACCCAATGGGGTATTACACCAAATCCTAATTTTATAATTTCAATCAAGCCTGAAAACTGGGTAATTAAGGAAAATCATACAATTTCCTTTCCAATAAAAATTGTTTCATGCTATTTTTCTGGAACTTTTTCAGAATGGCGGGTTGAAATTAATGGAATTTCCCTGCGTATTGCCTTGCCTCCAGATGTCGTGCTAACGGCTTCTTCAGCCCTTTTTCCAACGCGCTGGCACCCTATTCAACACCCACTCTCCCAACTTTAATTGATATGGAAAGATTTGCTACGCGGTCCCGAGACCACTACAAGGGAACCAATATTAACATCGAGGTTAAGATCGGGCTGCATGACCTCACTCCGGCCCGAATTGCTACTTTGTATCGCAGGGCACCGTTACAAAGACCCGTGGAAGACCACACCGCGTTGTGGAGAATGTTTGAACAATCTTCTTTGGTGGTAACGGCTTGGGTTCAAGGACGATTGGTAGGGCTGGCCCGTGTGCTAAGTGATGGCGTCTTAAATACCTATATTTGCGATTTTGCCGTTGAACCAGATGTGCAGGGCTTAGGTATTGGACGCATGTTGCTGGAAAAAGTGCGAGAAAACTTTAAAGGGACACAGATTTATTTGTACGACGCAAAAACCACTTCCAGATTTTATGCCAAGATGGGTTTTTTGAACATGAAAGAAGGACTTTGGAAGTGGCAATAAGATAAAGATTATCCTGATTAACGGATATCCTATGCGGGTATCCGTTTTTTTATGCCTCCATGAGGTCTATCATGTCCACAATTTCTTTAATCCCACCAACACTTTCCAAGAGTTTGAACACCGTTTCTTTTGCAATGGGGTCTTTTAGCGTCCCCTGAATGGTCAGAACCCCATCGCGTACATAAAAATGGAGGCTTTTCAAAGAAAGATAGGCCAAATCTTGATCAAACAACTGACAGACCGATAAGCATAAGGATTTATCTTGGCATGTTTTTTCACTACGAGCCGCCGAGGAACGTCCCTTAAAGAAGTGCCCTGCTAAAACCGGAGGTAGTCTAAAAAAAGAAGTCTGCATCATTTAGCTGGTTTGATACGATCTATATCTAAAATCGTACCAAACACCAAATGGTTTAATGCTTACCGTATAATATCAGTCAATGAACTTCGAATATCGGACTTGGGATGCTCCAAACGCAGGATACTACGTAATTTTCCACTTTTCACATTAAGACGAAATTGAAAAGACTGATATTTACCAAACGGACGTACCGAAAAGGCCATTTCCCAACAATGTAGGTCACGATACACCGACAAATCGGTTGAAGTAACTGATGCCGATACCAAGTCAAAACCACTACGTCCCTCCAATCGCCATTTTTCGGTGAGCTGAAAATTAAAACTTGCGTCTAAAATGGCCCTGTGTTGGCTTTTGATACTCGCAGTAAATCCGGCTGTATAGCCATAAGAAAAGTTCAACCCTAGCGTCCAAGGAATCTGATAATTGGTCCAGTCACTGATTAACTCGGTTTTTTTCTTGTCACTCTTTTGACCAGCCCCAGTGGTATTTTGACGGCTACGCAAAGAAGTCGAAAACGAAGTACTCCAAGAGGTAAGGCCCTTATAAGGAGAAAGAGTACCTCCAAAATTCAGGTTTAGCCGGCCTGCAATATTTGTGTACCCCCTCATACTGATGTCTTGCCACTGGAGGGAGTCGGCAGCAAAATTATATCCAGAAGAAAACCCAAAATTCAGAAGGTCAAAGGCATTTTTACGAACCGTCCCCGTGGAATCTGTTTTGATGGTTCGGGTTCGGAGTACATTTTCTACAGAAAATCCTAATGTACGGGATTTTCCTGTCGGGATACTGCTGTTTACTGCATACCGTATGGGCTGATTTTGTGCATCATAAACCGTTTTCCCATCGTTATCCGTAAGGTTTNNCGAACCAATTTTCCACGGGAAGGTGCCATAAACCGTCGTGCCTGCCGAAAAGCTAAGGTTAAGGTCATGGAAAAACACCATGCTGCTCCGGTAAAATGTACTGTCTCGATATGCCCTAACGCCCGTTGTCGGGTCTGTGTTTCCCCAGATACGGAGCCGTCCTTCTTCGCGGGAGACCACGTATTCACGAAGGCTCAGATTAGGGGACATCGTTAGCTCCATATTCTTCCCTTTGATGGGGGTTTTTCGCATGGTATAAGGCATCGAGACGCGAAAATTACCTGTCCCTGTGACGTAATATCGCTGTGCAGGATCGAGGCTCGTGGTATTGCGGTATGCTTCCGGATTAAACAAACCATCCCACCAGCGGTTATCCGTTACATCTCCGTCAACGGGTCTAAACGAATAATTGGTATTGAGGTCTGCATCTAAGTCATATTGAAGGTTTTCATAAACCCGTGCATTTTGTGTAAAAGTACCAGAATTACGCTGAAAAGGAGTTTGCGAACGTTGGCTAAACCGGAGCGCGGGAAGGGTAAGGGTTGCGGAGCGGGTGGTTAGGTTATCCGACAAACTACCATAGAAAGAGACCGATCGGCCTTTATGCGTCCAGCGTTTATTGTAGCTAAAGTTTGAGTTTTGATTGGATTCAGAGAGAATGCGGTCATTAAAATTCTCGGAGAGAACCCGCAAAAGACGGCTATTGCCTACACGAATATTGGCGGATATATCGGAATACGGGTCAATTTTTTGGGCATGGTTCAATCCTAAATCCCAAGTAGATCGTGGATTGCGGTCGGCATCATATCGTTGCCCAGTTACAACATAACGATAGGTTAGATCCACCGAACCGCTAAATCGGTTTCTTCGTGCATACCGATAGGTTGGGCGAACTTGAAAACTTCCGAGTGACCAAATTCCGAACCGTATTTGGGCATCCATATAATCGTTGATGGGCCAATACCATCCCCAATCTTTGAGGTAAAACCCTTGTTGGTTATCTTGTCCGTAAGTGGGAGTTAAGGGTCCACTACGCCTTCCTTCTATTGTAGGGATGGCGCCAAAAGGCAGAATTATGGGAAGTTTTATATTTAATAAATTTAACCGTATAGGTCCTGTATAAATCCATTTATTCCGCCCGATTTTCATTTTTTTGGCTTCGAGGGAGTAATGCACGTGGGTAGGATTGTCGCAGGTGGTATAAAGGCCATGTTGCACAAAAACCGTGCTGTCCGAACGCACCTTCACCACCTGTCCCAGCACAAATCCATCCTGCATTTTAGTCCTACTATTTACAAAACGTCCCTGTTCAGTTTTTAAGTTGAATGAAAGCCTTTCCGAGGAGAAGGTCTCGGAGCCTCTGGTGAACTGTGGGAAGTTTTCCGGATTGGGCGTAATGGAAATAGCCTCCACCAACTGGTCTCTAAAGTAAAATCGAATCAATGGAGAAGCCACTTTTACTTGGTCATAAATAACATTGGTATTTTTAGATAGACGTGCAATATCTCCTTTCTTATCATCAAATACAATATGGAGCGAGTCAGCAGTAAACTTAATGGGTTGTTTGGGAGGCTGTTTTTTTCTGTTTAAGGAATCTGGTTTTACGGTTGTTGGTGTGGGGGTTTGTGCCCATAAATTACCATGAGATGAACCCCAAGCAAGGAAGAACATCAAAACGAAGTGTGGAAATCGAAGACAACCAAGCCGCATAAATAGTTGTGAATACAGGGAATGCGTCAGAAGAACAGCTTCAGTAGGAAGCAAGTTCCAGTAATCTCTCACTTAGACGTTTAATCCATCTTTTGTTCAGCAACAATTTTGAATTGCTTCACGCGGCGGTCATCTGCCCAAGTATAAAGTGCGAGGGTATGAATTACACTGGTTGATTCTGGAAAATGAAGGTTGTTTGCCCAGAACAGATGCTGTTTTTGTTCCTCGGTGGTGCTATTGCGGCTCGGGCGCACAATGGTAATATGCGGTTGGGGTGGCCGAAGGTCTGGTTTTGCGCTCACTTCTTGTAAAAATGGATCGCGATAACGGGCGATCAGCTTAGTAGCCATTTCTTTACCAATCGTCGGTACAATGGAATACGCAGATGGGTTCTTTGGAGATCCGAACGGCACCAGAGCGCCAGGCATAAGGGGAAATGGCATAAAATAGACCTCTTGTACTAATTTCTCCCACGCATGAAGGGCGGCTTTGTGTCCACAATTTCCAAGAAATGCCACCGTAAGATGCAGATCTTCTGGATGAAAAGACCGCAAACCTTTTGGCAACTCAACCATATAATTATCGTATTCCTCGAATTTTGGAATCACCAAACCCACAAACCAGTTCATTCGCGTTATTAATGGTCTTGGATTCTCAGGTCGTCGGAGAGTTCATTGCGGTCATTTGGCTTAATTTTTACTTCTTTTCGTTCCAGTAGATCTCCACACATTTGGATGGCTTCTACCAAACCATCTGCCAAACTATTTTGCTTAATCCCACGCTTTATTCGCGCGACCACCTGTTCCCAGTCCTCTTGTTGCACTTTGGCATTAATGCCACTATCTCCCATCACCAAGATGCGGTGCTCCATCAGAGAGATAAACAATAAAATTCCTGTACGATCTTCTGTATTAAAAACTTCTTCGGTTAGAAATGCTTGCACAGCCCGTTGCTGGACACGTTTGTTCAGGGCCAGATAACCCGCAAAAAACCGCTTCATTCCCGGCTGAAATTGGGCAAGCGCAAAAAATCCGGCAGCAAAAAGAAGCATCAACAATACCACTCCCCAGTTGGTATAGAGCCAGCCTAGCCCCCATGTATTGTTAAACTGCGACAACCCAAAGCCAATCAAGCCCCCCAGCAGCATCCCAAAAGCACCTGCTCGCCATGCTGCACTAGCGTAAACATCACTTTTTTTTACAATAAAAGGGACAATCTCACCTGAAGTTCGGGCTTCTGCTTGCTGAACGGCAGTACGTACCCGTTGTAAATCGGTATCGGTTAAAACGGTATTGGCCATGTAATTGAAGGTTTTAGATGATTAATATACAGTATCGGCGGGCAGGTGGCAAAAAAATGTTGGTAGAAACTGAGGCATCATGATAAAAGCACCCAATATGATTGCGTAAAAATGCACCCGAATAAACCTTTGCGTTCTCTCGCCCTGTGCCATATGAACCATATCTATTTTCAACTTACATTTGCCCCAATCGTTTGCGTGTAAGTTGTCGGAGTATCGCATGAATCAATACGGCTGTGATTGACAACAGGGAGCAAGCGATCAATAACGGGTACAAGAACACCTCTCCATTGGGCCGTTGAAGGCTTGTATATATCGCCAGAGGCAGTGTTTCGGTCTCTCCTGGAATGTTACCCGCCACAACAATCGTTGCACCAAATTCACCAAGAGCACGTGCAAAGGCCAAAACAGCGCCCGCTAAAATACCGGGCAATACGAGTGGGAAGTATAAATAACGAAAAACAGGCCATTTTCCACCACCATCCACCCGAATGGCGTCTTCTAATGAAGGGTCTATTTGGTCGAACGCTACTCGTATGGTTTGGGTCAATAACGGAAAAGAAACCACACAAGCGGCCACCACCGCACCCCAAATGTTAAAATGTAAACTTTTTATTTGTAGTAGCCACCACCCTATAACCACCGGAGGAAAGACCAATGGAATGTATAAAAGATATTCAATCGCTACCCAAAAGAGATTGTGTTTACGCGACATCCGAAAAGCCAGAAAAACCCCCGGAATCAGTCCCACTCCTACTGCCATTAAAGCCACCCATAATGAGCGCAGTATGACCGAAGACACATTGTTATCTACCATACTTTAAACCCATGTTTCGTCCAGATTTCTTTCGCTTTGTCCGATAAGATGAAGTGTGCAAATCCCAAACCGTCTTTGGTTGCGGATATGCCATATCGAATCTTGGGCAAACAATTTTCTGGAACATAAGGTATTCGGACTAAATCGGGGAGTGCATCGGTATCATAGGCAAAACCCACGTCTGCACTGCGTAGCTGTAATGTGCGAACCACCGCTTTTACGTCTTGTACTGGAACTATTTTTGGAGAGACTTCGGCCCATTGCCCCATACACGACAAGGCCATTTTTGCGTAACGTCCCGCAGGAACCGATCTGGGGTCTGCAAGGACAATGCGCTGAGCATGTTGAAGGGTCATGCCCTCAGTATGAACAAATACTGCCAAGGAATTTCCGATAGAACTGGTATCAACAATCGCTATTTTTTTTCTTTGCGCCAGATAACGCACCCAGTGTACATCTGCCGAGATAAACAAATCTGCTTTTGCTCCGGCCTCTATCTGCCGCGCTAAAAGACCACTTCCACCTAAGTTTAACCGGATAGCCTGATTAGGATTTTCTTTGGTGAATACCGAAACCAGCGCTGCCATCACGTCGGCAAGAGAGGCCGCTGCCGAAATCGTTAGGGGCGCAGGTGTTTTCGGAGTACACCCTACTACCCACATTGATACAATACAATAACCGATAATCCTCATCCATTTACCACGTTTATAGGCTTCCCTGCCAAGAATGCCCTAATATTTTGCGCCATTAGCCCAAGTAGTCGCTTGCGTGTTTCGTATGCAGCCCATGCAATATGCGGCGTTATGACGCAGTTTTCTATACCGAGCAATGGGTGGTCTATGGGAGGTGGCTCCACCGATAAGACGTCGAGCGCCGCACCAGCTATATCTTTCCGAAGTAGTGCCAACTGTAGTGCCTTTTCGTCCACCAAGCCACCCCTTGCTGTATTGATAAGATACGCACAGGGGTTCATGAGGCCAAGCCGCTTGGCATTGACCATTTTTGCATTCGAGGGTGTTAAGGGGCAGTGTAAACTAACAACGTCGCTTGTTTGAAAAACCTCATCTAAAGGCAAAAAGCGGACTAAGGGATCGCTCCTCATCCGAGGTGTATAAGCCACTACCTTCATTCCAAACCCTGTAGCGATCCGGGCCACTCGCTGCGCAATTTGCCCAAATCCAATCAAACCCATTGTTTTCCCCGATAATTCAACAGGGTAATACAGATAATAGCACCAATCATTGCGTTGTGTCCAACCACCTGCTTGTACATCATTCTGATATTCTCCTACGCGGTTGACGAGCGAAAGCAGCAATGCAAAGGTATGTTGTGCCACTGCATCCGGTCCATATCCGGCAACATTGCAAACGGGAATTCCCTTGAGCCGTGCCGCATAAACATCCACGACATCATGTCCCGTAGCCGAAACCATAATGGCCTTTAGGTGGGGAAGGGCTTCGATCAATGGGCCTTCCAATCGCACTTTATTGGTAATGACAATTTCCGCACGGCGACAACGTTCAGCCACCTCATAAGAGGCGGTTCGGTCGTAGATCATTGTCTCTCCAAGGGTTTGAATTGGCGACCATGACAAGTCACCAGGATTAAGGGCAAAGCCGTCTAAGACAACAATTTTGAGCATCAATAATAGAGCCTTTGGTTCATGTTAACTTTCGTACCAACAAGATAGTAATGTATGGCACGCCTGTCCAGTTTTTGAACTTAGAGAATGCAGTAACTGAAGCGCATCCAGCGAGAGAACACCTTATAGGGCGTCAAGTAATTGATATAAAAAAGCCCCACAGATTGAATTCTGTAAGGGCTTGGGACTGTGTATGCGCATTGCATTAACGCAGGCGGAAGCGAACCTGAACTGTATATCGTACTTTTACAGGCTGACCATTTTGCTTACCAGGACGCCAAGCAGGCATGGCATTAACCACACGTAGGGCTTCCTCGTCGCAACCACCACCAATACTCCGCACCACTTGCGCTTGAGAAATACGGCCAGATTCATCCACTACAAACTGGACAAACACTGGGCCTTCAATTCCTGCACGGCGAGCAATTTCAGGGTATTGAATATTGCTTTGGAGGTATTCGTTCATCGCACCCGCTCCACCTGGAAATTCTGGTTGCTGCTCAACGAAGGTAAAGATTTCTGGCTCTTTCGGCTTTTCTTCCTTCGGTGCTTCAACCACTTTCTTTTCCTCTTCTTTAGGGGGCGCTTCTACATACACCACATCTTCAATAACGGGCTTCGCGTTAATGTCGCCCTCTTGTGTCTTGGTGCTGATGTCTTTGTTCTCCATCTCCTCAATCATGGGAGGTGGTTCTTCGTCGCGTACTTCTACATCGCGTTTCACAACCGGTTCCACAAACCGAACCGTCGGGCGGACGGGTGGTGGTGGTACCGGAGGTGGTGGTGGAGGCGGCTCATTTTTGTTGATCGGCGGTGGCGGTGGAAGATTCTCCAACTTTGCCACTACGTTTACCTCCTTTTCCTTTTGGTTAAGGCCAAATTTGGTGATCAACAAAGGTGCACTGATAGCCGTCCCCACCAACAAGATGCCAAGTACTGCCGCACGACGATAAAAAGTCGGAAATATCTTGCGGAGTTCATAAGCCCCATACGCTTTATTGCGATTGGCGAAGATGATCTCCACAAGTTCCGGTACTTCTTGCGGGTTAACTGTAGCCATGTTTATTATTGGGTTAACGTTTCGTAAAAAATAGGAACGATTACGTAATCTATTATTATAACGAAACGGGAGTTAACTTATTGTTTAATAACCAGCTTTTTTGAGCAAGTCTTTTTCTACAGGCTGCAATTCGATGATCGCATAACGCTTAATACCCGTAATGGCCATTTCGTCAATGCTATCCACCAAATTCCGGTAATTGCTCGCATCGGAAGGCTTAATCAAAACAAGGGTTTTGTCTTTTTTGTCTTCTCGGGCATCTACCTCTTGTTTTTTCTTGATCAATGCTTTCCGAATTCCATTGGCGCCAAAGTCGGTCACCTCGGTTTTTGTATTGGCCCCTTCTTCGGGCAATCCTTCGTAATAAACGATTTTGTTGTCTTTTCCTAAAAGCAAGGTCATCACAGTGGATGCTTTTACTTGAGGGGGGTCAGGATCGCCGGGCTTTTCTTTTTCCGGCATATTGATCTCCATCGCTTGCGGTTTGGCAAACGTTGTGGTCAACATGAAGAAGGTGATTAAGAGGAAGGCAAGATCCACCATTGGCGTAAAATCAATACGCGTGGACATCTTTTTAGATCGTTTCTTCCCACCTTTTTCCTGACCACCGCTCGGTTCTATATCTGCCATTTTTGTTTACATTTAGCGGTTAAAAAAGGACAGATTACAAGTTCTTGGGCTTCTCTTCCAAGTCCGTAATCAGGTTAAATTTGTTGATGTCACGTTCTGTGAGCGTCTTGATCACCTTTTTGATGGTCGGATATTTTGCACTTGCATCCGCCTTAACCGTTATACGAACTTTGGGATTCGCAAAGCGGCCCTGAACAATCCAGTTCCCCAACTCATTGTTGGTGGAGTCCGCAGGAATTCCTAATTGTTTAATTTTGGAGTGCTCTGCAGGCGGGTTGTTTAACAGGCTTGGCAATTGGTTAATGGGCGAACCCACCGAACTTCCATAAACAAAATGCTTTTTTTGGGTAGCATTCAGTTGAAGCTGTGGGTATTTAGTGCGCATATTATCAAGCAAGGCTTCTCGGTATTTAGGATTATCTATTGTAAAATAGATTTTGTCCTCTTTGTCCACTGATATGGTCATGATGTCCATATCAGGTACTTTGGTATCCGAGATCGAAGACGGCGTATCCACAATGATCGGCTCTGGCGAGCGAAACTGTGTGGTCATAATGAAGAACGTAAGCAACAGGAAAGAAACGTCCACCATCGCCGTCATATCGAGTACGGTACTCTTACGTTTAATATTGACTTTTGGCATAATCCGTTAGGGTTAAATGTGGACGGGTTCATAGAAACCGTCTGATTAACGGTTCATGTTGGTAAACGTTTGTTGCATCGAGAAACTGGCTTCATCAATGCCATAAGTCATCTGGTCAATCTTATTGGTGAAGTAAGAATATGCGATGATGGCAAAGAAGGAAGTAGAAATTCCCAAGGCGGTATTGATCAAGGCTTCCGAGATCCCTGTAGCAAGAGCACCTGCATCTGGCGCACCAGCGTTTGCAAGAGCGGCGAAAGCACGAATCATCCCAAGTACCGTACCGATCAGACCGAGTAGGGTGGCAGTAGGTGCCAAGGTAGCCAGAATAGGTAGGTTTTTTTCCAAGATTGGTAATTCCAACGAGGTGGACTCTTCAATTTCAGAAGCAATAGCTCCTACTTTCTGCTCCATGCTTAAGGTAGAATCGTTTTGCATTTGGCCGTATTTGACCAAACCGTTGCGAACGACATTTGCTACGGAGCCGCGTTGTTTGTCGCATTCAGCAATTGCGCCTTCTACGTCATTTGCATGGAGATATGCTTGGATTTTACGTACAAATGCAGCAATAGAACCTTTTCCTTTGGCTTTATTCAGCGTGAAGAAGCGTTCGAGCATTGCGACGACTACGATAAGCAAGAATCCCATCAAGAAGGGTACAATAAAGCCTCCTTTATACACCACGCCCAGATAGTTTCCCGGCAATGGTTCATTTGCGTTGTTGCCACCTTGGAAGTTACTTCCGTCTCCGAGTACGAACAAGTAAATCAGCCAGGTAATGATAAAGATCACTGGGATTACAAGTGCTACCGGAAAGCCTGCACTGGTCTTTTTGGCGGTTTTCGTGTTGGTTGCCATACCTTTGTTATGATGTTTAGGTTAATGGAATAGGGTTTTAGAGAAAACGTTTCGGCGAAAATAGTTTATTTCGCAATCAGCCACAACACTATGTACGATTTTTTAAACCTTTAGCGTTAAAAAAAGCGCTTTGTTTTGCATAAAAAACAAAATGACGACTGTGAAGCCGCAAAAAAAAAGCACTTCGTAACCTGTTGGCTGCAAGTTTTATAAATCATACATGGCGGGACAAGGGCGGTAAAAAGGCTGAATGGTCTTTACCGAAGCCAGAATTTAGGCAATTTTAGGGTTGGGTACAACAAAAAAAACGGCCCTTGCCAAAAGGAAAGAGCCGTTTCGTAGTAAACTTTTAGTTTTTGGGCTTATTACCGCCGGAAGGGGCGGGTTTATTGTTCCCATTGGAAGCAGGTTTATTGGTAGCAGGAGCAGCAGCCTCTACTTTAATGCCCAACTTTTCCATCACGGCACGGGTGATGTCGGCAGACTCATCTTTAGAATACAGCAAAACTGGTCCAGACTCCGATACCCGTGTAGAGAAAACATATTCTAAATTTTTCTCTTTTGCAACGGTATTGATGGCCTCCGAAATTTTGTCAAAAAGAGGTTGGAGCATTTCACTTTCCTTTTGACGAAGCAACTGGGTTTTATCCTGTTGCATCTGCTGAACAGTTTCTTGTAGCGAGGTCAGTTCCCGTTCGGTTTGTGCCTTCGTAGAGTCCGACATAAAAGCGGCTTTCCGTTGGTAGTCGTCCAATTTTGTCTGAAACTCTTGGGCTTTAAGGCGAATTTCGGCGTCGCTCATTTGGTACTCGGCGTCCAACTTTTGTAAGACTAGGCGATACTCCGGCATTTGGGTTAGAATAAGACCCGGTTCGGTATAACCGATTTTTGGGGTTTGTGCTACTACCGGGAATTGGCTTACTCCTAAGAGCACGATCAAGAGGAAAAACGCCTTTTTAATGTGGTTCATGATGTTTGGTTTATCAAAGATTTAGGTTACAAAGTTCATATGGGGATCAGTCCCGGTTGGGACGAGACTGTGTATTGATATTACGTAAATCTATCCCCAGTTCTTTTAAAACAAGTTCGCTCAGATCGAACTGATCTTTCGTGAAGACAAATACAAAGTCACCATTTTTATCAAATACATAGTCATAGCCCTCTCGTTGGGCCACTTTCTCGACAGCTGTAAGCACGCGCTCCTGAATCGGCTTCATCAAACCCTCTTGCTGTTTAAACAACTCCCCTTCTGGTCCAAAATAACGACGTCTCAAGTCTTCGAGAGTCCGTTCCTTTTCGATGATTTCTTGGCGTTTGGCATTTCTGTTTTCGGGAGTGTATAATAGTTCACGCGCCTGATACTCACGGAATAATTCGTCATTTTCTTGTTTTTTCCGGCGTAGTTCCCCTTCCCAGTCTTGGG
This sequence comes from Bacteroidetes bacterium UBA2364, assembly GCA_002344075.1. Taxonomy (GTDB): domain Bacteria; phylum Bacteroidota; class Rhodothermia; order Rhodothermales; family UBA2364; genus UBA2364. The sequence goes on along the minus strand of DDTM01000053.1, from coordinate 21,183 downwards.
TTAAGCGATCCAATTTTTGCTGTACACTGGCATATTCCGGTAATTTACCAAGAATGAACTCGGAGCGGATGTATGCGATTTTTTGTTGTGCAAAAACGCCACCCGTAGTCCAGACAAGTGCGATAAACGCGATAAGGAAGATATTTTTCTTCATTGCAAAATGGTTTAGAGAATGAAAGATACGGCTTGGGTGATGAGGGTGCCGCATTGTTTCACGAAAAGACAAAAAAGATTCTCGCTCTTTTATCCGTTAAAAGTTTCCACCAATAGTGAATTGGGGCCTCCAACTCCCTTTATTGATACTGGTTCCTTCAATGAAGGGATCGAGGTTACGTCCATAGCTTACTTCTACCATGCCGAGAATCGGCAAAAAGATCCGTCCACCCACTCCAATAGAGCGGTACAAATTAGACGGACTCCACGCTGCGAATCCATCATACACATTGGCTGCGTCAAAAAACACGTATGGCTCAAGCGTAAACTGCTGGGAGCGAACGGCCAAAAGACGTAACTCGGTAGTATATTTATTTAACAAACTTCCACCGATACGTGAACCGTCCGATTGAAACAGGGTGATGGTGGAAAGAGGGTATCCCCGCAAAAATACACGTTCGGTTCCGAAATCATAATTATACTGAGAGTCCATTGGCCCCCCACCCACTTGATAGAGGCCAAAGTTCGGCTTTTTACTGTTGAGCGAACCTACGTAGCTAAAATCGGCACTGGCCGAAAAAGACAGGCCTCCGGTTATGGGAATCAGGTAGTTGCTTTTAAAATTCCATTTGTGGTACTGAATAAAATTCGAGATCGGCGGTGCAACCGAGACCGACAGGACAGCACTTGAGCCTTCTCGTGGGAAAATGGCTGGGAATCGTGTATCTCGCGATAAACTTTGGGTGAAAGACACTTCTTGATTAATCCCCACGGGTAATCCGTAATAGGACGTTACTCCTGTAAAATTCACGTTATACCGCCGGTATGCCAATGCGGAAGACGTCTGAAAGTAAGGGTCAGGCCAAGCCAAACGAAGGCCATAAGACCCTTGGGCCGAAATCGTTGAGAATTCTCGTTTATCGGTTGTCTCTTCTTCTTCGATAGGAAGGCCATAATAACTGCTATAGCGCAAGGCATTCAGGTTATAGCGGTTATATGAAACCGACAAGCCGATAGGACGTGGCTTGCCACGAAACCAAGGTTCGGTAAACGAAACACTACCGCTTTGATAAGAACGACCACTTGCCTGAACACTGACCGCAAACTGCTGGCCATCTCCGGCAGGGAGCGGTTTCCATGCTTTTTTATTAAAGGTATTCTGGATGGAGAAATTATTAAACGTCACACCCAGTTGCAAAATAAGCCCAACCGTAGAACCTCCCCATCCGCCAGAAAACTGAAGTTGGTCTGTACTTACCTCTGCCAGATTATAGGTTATGTCCACCGTCTTTTTTTCGGGATCAATATTCTGCCCAATGGCATCCGCCCCATATAATTTTTGTTGGTCAAAGTACTTGAGTTGAGATAGGCGGTTTAGGCTGTCTATGAGGTCGCTACGGCTAAAGATTGAACCAGGAACGGTGTTGAGTTCTCGGCGCACCACATGGTCTTTCGTTTTTGAGTTGCCTGCAATATTAATTTGTCCGAACCGAAACACATCTCCCTCGAAGAGATCAAACACCAGATCCAGCGAGTCGCCGGGGACTTGTAAAATCTCTGGCATTACACGGAATTGCATGTATCCTCGGTTCATATAGAGGCTGGAAACATCCGATCCTTCTTTGGTCATATACAGGTTTTGCTCCAACCGCTTAGAATTATAGGCTTGCCCTTTCTGAAGACCCAATGCAGTGGAAAGTTGGTCATCGGTATAGACGGTATTGCCATTCCAATCAATTTTCCGAATGTGGTATTTTGGGCCTTCATTCAGTACATACCGCACTTTCATACCCGGTTTTCCTTTTTCGTCTTCAAAGACAAATACGGAATCTTTCACTACGTGAGCAGCATAGAACCCTCTTTCGGTGTACATTCCCACTACTTTGGTAAGGGCTTCATCGAACTTATCGCGGTTAAACGTATTCTTCTTAAAAAAACGCCACCACTTATCTTCCTTCACATCTTTCATTTTACGTTTAATACGGGCGCTTGAGATAGACTCATTCCCTACGATCTCAATTTGTTTAACCTCCAAAGTGGGGCCGCGTTCGACCTTAAATGTTAGGTTTTTCCGCCCATCACCACCCATTTTAGTTTCTACTTCCACTTTTACCAGACTGTTGCCTTTGGACTGAAAGTGATCCAAAATGCGTTGACGGGCAACGGCAACATCAGCTGGCTTGACAGGTCGGCCTCGCAATAAATCAATTTTTTTGCGGAGTTCGTCATTTTGGGACTTTCGAACACCCGTAATCGTATATTCACCCAATAACGGCTCATCCTTAACCCGAATAACCAGGTATGCGCCCTGGTCAATAATCCGCTCTGCCACCACCGAAATATCGGAAAAGGAGCCCAGACGATACAAACGCCTAACTGCATCCGAGAATTTCTCGTCTCCGGGAATGGTGACCTCCTGCCCTACTGCAAGACCACTCGACTGCGATACCACCCGACGGGTATTCTCGTCGGAGGCCCCTTCAACAGTAATACCCAAAATGCGGTATTTTGGTTCTGCTTGGGGTGTTTGGGCATGAACTAAATTGAGAAACAAACACAAGGTTAGTATTAAACCACTTAAAATTCTGAACATACAAAATGGGTGTTTCAAAGTCTGTTAACCTAAGAGGGACAAAAGGGATGGATAAACCGCACATCCGGAAAACATCCGGTTTGGCAAAATGGTATCTGGGAAAGAACGGATACCCGTGCAGTGTTATTGTATGTGGGCTGATTTAGGTTTTCACCCCACCAAAGCGTCGGTCGCGCTGCTGGTACTCGGCAACAGCCTGATATAACTCGGCCCGCCGAAAATCCGGCCAGTAGGTATGGGTGATATAAAATTCCGTATAGGCAATTTGCCAAAGCAAAAAGTTAGACACACGCATTTCCCCCCCTGTACGGATCATCAGGGATGGATCCGGGATTGTGGCCGTGTAAAGATGCTCGGCTAGAACGTCGGCGGTAATGGCTTCGACGAACAAGGCGCCTTTAGACACTTTTTTCGCTATAGTACGGGCCGCTTCTACGATTTCCTGCCTTCCGCTATAAGAAAGCGCAAGGGTTAGGGTCATGCCTGTATTTTTCGCGGTAATCTCCATGGCTTCGTCCATTTCGCGTCGCGCCAAAGGGGGCAACGCCTCCTTGTCTCCGATAGTATTGACACGGATATTATTCTCATTTAAAACTGGAACCTCTTTACGGATGGTGGTAACAAGCAATTCCATTAACGCCCTTATTTCTTCCTGTGGACGGTTCCAGTTTTCGGCACTGAAGGTATATAGGGTTAGGAATTTTACCCCCAGTTGGGCACAGACTTCGGTGATATCGCGAACGGAGTTAATGCCTTCGCGGTGACCAAAAACACGTTTCCAGCCTTGTTTTTTTGCCCATCGCCCATTTCCGTCCATAATAATGGCGATATGCTCTGGGATTTCACCCTGTTTCTTAAGGGCGTGCTGACGATTCCGGTCTTCTATGGTCTGTTCTGTCTTAGAGAGACGAATAACTTCGGTTTCCATGTTGTCTTCCTCCCGAATAGGGAAGTTTCGGTTCTTTTTTAACAAAAGCCCCTGCCTTAAAACCAAAGCAGGAGCTTTAATCAAGAGAAGATAAGGTCTTTTTAATTACAGAATGCGTAAGACATCATTAAATACCAAGAAAACCATCAATGCAAGCAAGAGAACCATTCCAACCTGCTGTGCAATCATCCGGAAGCGGGGCGAAGGTTCTTTACGGGCAATCGCTTCATAGATCAAAAAGACCAGATGCCCGCCATCCAGTGCCGGAATAGGCAGGATATTGACAACGGCAAGGGTTACGGAGAGTAGCGCCACGATACGCCAGAAAGAATAGGCCCCTTGGTCTGCTGCACGTTTGGTTTCGCGTGCAATCATCACAGGACCACCAAGTGCATCTCGTACATTTTCCTGACCCATGATCAGTTTTTTAAACATCAGCAGTGTCCCTGCAGCATTGGTCCAAGTCTCGCGTGTACCTGCCGCGATGGCCCCTCCCAATGAAAAATACTCAATTGCTGTTGCAGATCGTCCTACGCCCAATAAATATGATTCACCTTCTTTCTTGGGAACGATGGTCGCAGAAAGCGTATCGGTGACACCATTTTTGGCGCTCCGCACCCATTTAACTTCCAATGGCTTGCCTTGAGAGCTTTTGAGTGCATCGGTCATTTCCTCCCAGAAACGAATCGGATTTCCGTTAATCCCAACAATTTTGTCATTGGCCTTAAGCCCTGCTTTTTCTGCCGGCATATCTGGAACTACTTCACCAATACGGGAATGGAAATAGGGCGTGATCCCAAAATTTCCTTGTGCCTTGGATAGTTTAGAAACCATTGCTGGAGGCGCATTCAAAGTGATTTTATTGCCATTACGATTTACTGTAATCGAAGGACTATCCGCCATCAAGACGCCAATATTCAAAATATCGGTATGTCGTTTCACTTGTTTTCCATTCACGGCAACGATGCGGTCCCCTGTTCGGAGTCCCATATCATACGCCAACGAACCTTCTTCTACCGAAAACTGAGCAATTTGCTCAATGGGGATATAAGGTTCGCCGTAAGTGAGTTTGAGTGTAGAAAAGATAATGACCGCGAGAATCATGTTAAAAATGACCCCAGCCGTTATTACCACCATCTTTTGCCAAACGGGCTTGGCCCGGAATTCCCAAGGCTCAGGTACCCCTTCCACAAAACCGGTATCCATACTCTCATCAATCATTCCGGAGATTTTGACGTACCCCCCTAAAGGAGTTGCACCAATTACATACTCCGTTTCACCGATTTGTTTACCAAGAATCTTGGGAGGGAAACCGATTGAAAAACGCTCTACCCGCATTCCAAATGCTTTGGCGGAGAGGAAGTGCCCCATTTCATGAACCAGCACCAGAATAAAAAGTGCCAGAATCACCCAGAAAACATAGGTTAATACATTTCCAACAGAGCCTAAAGAACTCAATATATCCTGCATGAACTTTTTGGATGGTTGTTAAAACTTCGGAAAATACGAAAGGCGGGGTTAAAATGCACCATCGGCTAAACAAGTTCCCCAACAAAACGTCTTGTTTCAGAATCCACAGACCGAAGCACGTCTAAATCTATGCTTCCCTCATGCCGGACCTGTCTAAGGGCTTTTTCCACAAGTGCCGGAATATCGGCAAACCGAATGGCTTCTTGTAAGAACAGCCCCACCGCTACCTCGTTTGCGGCATTGAGCACTGCCGGAGCCACGCCTCCCAATTCAAGACTCTCGAATGCCAAGCGGAGGGATGGAAATTTATCAAAATCTGGGGTTTCAAATTCCAATGACCGAATCTGTGACCAGTCTAACCGTTCATGGGGTGCTACCCAACGGCGGGGATAGGTCAAGGCATATTGAATGGGTACTTTCATGTCGGGTACGCCAAGTTGTGCCTTTGTAGAACCATCACAAAATAAAACCATCGAATGAATAATAGATTGTGGGTGTACCACAACCTGAATTTTTTCAGGTTCAATGTCAAACAACCACCGGGCTTCAATCACTTCCAGCCCCTTGTTCATCATGGTTGCGGAGTCTATGGTAATTTTTGCCCCCATGTCCCAATTAGGATGTTTTAAGGCTTCGGCTTTGGTGATGGTCGCAAAGTCGGCAGCGGGGCGTGTCCGGAAAGGTCCTCCAGAGGCCGTCAGAATTAAGTTCTGAATTGTATTTTCAGGCTCACCCAGCAAGCATTGAAAAATTGCCGAGTGCTCTGAGTCCACAGGCAATACCGCAGTTCCCGTTTGCCGCGCCAGTTCTGCAATCAGTTTGCCAGCCACCACCAAGGTTTCTTTATTGGCAAGGGCAATATTTTTTCCGGCCTTCATCGCGGCAATTGTTGGTGCCAAGCCCGCATAACCCACCATCGCTGCAACCACCAAATTTGCATTGGGATGGATTGCGGCTTCTTCTATCCCTTTGCTGCCAGCCACCACCTTGATAGGCCTTCCATGCAGGGCTCCTCGGACGTATTCATACTGTGCTTCGTCTCCGATAGCCACCATCTGTGGGTTAAACAGTTGGGCTTGCCGGATGAGGAGATCCGCATTTTTCCCCGCCGTAAGCGCTAAAATACGAATTTTATCCGGGAAAAGACGGGCAATTTCAAGGGTTTGCGTACCGATGGAACCGGTTGAACCCAGAACCACGAGGTTTCGGAGAGTTTCCGATTCGTGAGAAGTGTAAAAAGTATGGTAAGGTAACATATGGCCTAAGATCGCTATTCCGGAGCAATGAGAGCAAAAGAATTTTAACTGGAAAAGACACTAAAAAAGGGCGTACCTGAAAAGATGCGCCCTTTATGACACTTTAATAGACCATTAGTGTACCACCATCACTTTTTGCTGATGTGTTGGACTTTTCAATATATACAAACCTGCTGGAAATTCTGACAGGCTTACCGAAATCTGGTCTTGTGTTTCGCCCTGCCAAACCATCTGCCCCAGAATATTATAGAGTTTAAGGGCAACGGGTTTATTAGAGACCGATTGAACCTTAACATTAAGTTGGTCTCGAGCCGGATTCGGGTAGGTTGCCAGTTGAGAACGTGCAATTGGCTCGTTTTGAGTAGCAGTTGTTCCGGTATTGTCCTTTTTGAATGTTGGACTTTGGATCACAAAATTCCCTATTCCATTGGGGTTTCGGGCATAGCTTTTATCCATTTCTTGTGCCCCAAAGGTTACCTGATCCACAATTTGTTTGGCAGGGTCGGACAAAAGGACTGCTTCACCCGATGCCGATAGTTTAAAGTTTGCATGGAGTGCACCTTGGCTTCCGTTTTCGTCTGCCCATATGATCAGGTATCCGTTTGCCGGAATAGTGGTTCCATTAGGCAGCGCCCATTTATCAAGATTATCTACTTTATCTGATAAGAAATAGCCACTTAGATCAATATCGGAAGCGGTTGTATTGTACAGTTCGATCCAGTCTTCATATTCTCCTGCTTCGTCGGTAATTGTTTTTGTATTTTGCGCCATCAGTTCATTGATGACCACAGTGGTAGCCGAGACAGATTGTATGGGCACTTGGTAAACATACAACTCGTGTTCAGCGCCTTCCGGCAGATACGTTGCTGTTTGAAAGCCATCATTTGCGATGCCTTCAAAATAATACCTTACATAGGAACCTGCACCATAGCCCGGAATTTCGGCGCCATAGACCTGATCTCCGGCTGCACCATCGTTATGTAGGCCGTCATCAACCATGGTCACTTGTGTAAATGTGCCATCCAAACCATTTCCGAAATACAGGTTTACCCCTTTCGCATTTCCGTTCGTTTTGATGGTAATTCGTGCAGGTTTTAGTGGTGCGGGTGCTTTCCCTGCTCCCAAATCGGATGTCAAGGTTGCCCCATCTAAGGTGATTCCGGTCCGACCCACCTCCGTATTGGCCAACAGTGCCGTTCTTCGATTATTGACAAAATTTTTCAGCACCTGTATTTCATTCGTAAATGCTGTGTAGGTCATCCGTTTTTTGGGATCTGCATTTATCGGGTCTTTGATTAGGTTGAAGTATGTGTCAATCTGTGCCCCAATCGAAACTGGATCAAAAGTGTCTTTCATCAATGTCCGCAGATGGGCCAAATATCGCTGGCGATAAGCAGGTACAGCCAAGACTTTGTTCATCAGCGGGTAATTAACCTTGGTTTCGTTATAAAATGGACTCCATGATGACGTGCTGGACTTCATAACACTATTGCCGTCGTATTCATGCGTCAGCAATCGCCCTGTTTCTTTATCCCAATACATATAGTAGTCCATCTTACCTTTATAAATGTAGCTATCATCATCCGAAAACAAGTCTTCACTGGCCAAGTGCCACAGAATCCGATCCACATCAAGTGAAACTGGATATTGTATGGTACGGTCTGCCAAAGTTGTATTATTGAGGGTGGAGGCGGCCAGAACCAAATCCTCCCAAGGCTTGCTCCTTGTTGTGGACTTCATGGTATAGTACTTTTTGTAGGCTGTGGTATCAGTACCTAAATAGTTTATTGCAGCAGTCCCATCGCCCCAGCTACCACCCCCCGGCCCACCGGGGCCACCCGTTCCGTTAGTGGGCGCATCTGCCCGCCACCGGGTCCCATTGTCGTTCCGGAACCATTCTCGGATGAAGGCTTTGTCCAACTGCTGTACATTGGCATAAATTCCCCAATCTACGCCGTTAATTATTAGCTTCACATAATTCGCTTGTGCCGCCGGAATGTGCTTCCGGATTTGCTTGAGGTATAAAACTTCCCGCATAAATGAATTGTCATCAAAAGCATTGTTCAGGTTCAACGTTTTGTAACCCAACCAGTTTTGGTCTTCGATTTGCGCATCCAACGTAATATTAAATGATTTTTTCTGCGAAGTTCCGGTATTATAAGATGTTTGCCCTTTAAAGCGAACACCTACTTTTTGAAAGGTCTGACCATCCGCCGAAAGCGTACCGATAAGATCGGTCTTCGATGCATAATTTTGGGTAAGCAAGGTCCACCAATTTGATTCGGAAAAATTCAGTTCGATGGTTCGGATGATGCTTTCGTCGTATAAACCGTCCAAGTCTCGGCCCCCTGTTTTCAGAATGGCACCACCTGAGGTAAACTGCATTTGAGCGGGTAGATTTTGTGCTTCTGCTTTATTTTCAACAAGTAGATTCGTGATTATAAAGAAGATGGCTATAACTTTGTATAGATGAGTCATGAGTTAAGGATTTTAGAAGGTGAATGTATGCCTGTTGCCGCTTTACTTAAGAAATTGGTCACATGACTTCATCCGAGATTCTTGTATTGCATAATTTCCGTCTTAAGCAGGAACCTTTATACGTGTCAGACTATAAGGAAAAGATATTGCACATAATGCTACATGGAAACGCCTGCTCCTATCACATCGCCGCCCCATTCTTTTCGTTCCGTATTTTTTCCGGAGGATTCTTCTTGTCTAAAATCTACCCAAGCCTTGTGGCTCCCTTTATGGCTGGGCTGGATGGGTACCCTCATGTTTTTCACCTTGTTAGCGGCCTTGCAAGGTCATGATGGTTTATCGTATTTACTTGGCGGGTTGGGTGTAGGTGCGCTGACGCTTTATGGCTGGGTATCCGGATATGTGCGCCGTCAGCCAGCAGAAGTCATCATTGAAGAAGACTTGGCACATATTCGAACTATATGGGAGGTTTCACAAGGGCTTTCCGGAGCGCCTTTTTTGGTTACGGGATTTACAATAAAAAGCCCAGATCGCTGTGCCGTAAATTTCGGGCCAGAAGTATTTGAATTAACTCGTACAAACTGGCCTTCTTTCGAGTCCTTGATGGCGGCACTTGCACAAGCCTCTCAGTTAGGGTCAACACCATTACGGGTATAGGCTTAGCTCATCCACACATCACCCACTTCCACCTCTTTCGGAAAGGCGATATACCATTTTTCCTGCGGTTCTGCCAATGCTCGGATGATGGCATTATCCGCAACTGCCGAAAGCTCCATAACCCGATCGTACCGATCCACTACTTGTATTGTATCCGTCACTTTTCCATAACCTTTTACCCTGACTGATGTATGTTCAAAGTAAAAGGGCAAAACGTTTTCTGCTTCAGTTACAGAAAGACGTTTGGTCTTGGTGAGCCAGTCTATGACCCGTGTCCGAATTTTTCGGAGTATCGTTTCGGAAGGTGGTTGTTCGCCAAATTGCACACGGAGAAGCCTCCGGTTCAGAAATCGGTCGGCCAAGTCAGACAAAATGGGGTCATGGTCCCGCGCCCACGCTTTGATGCTAAACTCCACATCTGTGTCGTCGAGTGCACAAAATTGTCGTCGCACGTTCGGGTCTGCAACGTCTTTTCCACTCAGTCGTTGGCCGAGGAAAAAGGCAAATGCAGGAGAGGCGGGTTTTAAGGCCAACCTTCGGGCATATTCAATGACCGACTTCAAAGCAATGTCAGCAGCAATAACAGTTTTATGCAAATAAACCTGCCAATACATCAGCCGTCGGGCAATCAAATAGTTTTCTACAGCATATTGCCCTTTTCGTTCTATCATCAACAGGGCGTTTATACCGCCTTCCAAAGGGTGTACCCGCATGGTTTTAATGATACGCTCCACCCCCACAACACCTTCGGCCACACCGGTAAAAAAAGAGTCACGCCGCAGATAATCTAGCCGATCCATATCTAATTGACTGGCAATAAGTTGGTGAAAGAAAGGCCGTTCGTAGCAATCATCAAAAATATCCAATGCGCGTTGTAGCCTGCCACTAAAACGATCATTTAAGTCGGCCATCACCGCCCGGCTCATCTGTTCATGATGGAAGTCTGCAAAAAGAACATGCTCCAAAGTATGGGAAAACGGTCCATGCCCCACGTCATGCAACAATGCGGTAATCATCGCCGCTTCGGCTTCTTTTTTGGAAACTGGCGTCCCTTTTTCAGAAAGATGTTGCAAAGCATCGGCAATCAAGGCCATTGCACCCAAGGCGTGGCCAAAGCGGTTGTGTTCCGCATTCGGAAAAACCATATGTCCCAGCCCCAATTGCCGGATTCGACGCAATCGCTGCACTTCCGGTGTTTCCACCAGATCGAGAATTAGGCCTTTTGGTACAGAAACAAAGCCATGTACCGGATCCGAGAACATCTTAAACCGAGATCGTATTGCCATGCGAATAAAGTTTGTCCGGAAGGTACTACACCCCTCCGGACCTCACAACTTAATTACAAAAAAAGTATTACATATCCGGACGCACAACCAAAGGCCACGGTATTTGTTTACCAATCCACTTTCTAAACCGCCTCTTTAATCGCTTTAAAGGCCAAGACGCTTTAAAGGGCAGGCGTTTGTCTGTGTGTTTTTTAGCTGGTTTTGCAGAAGGTTCAAAAAGTTGGTCGTACTGACACAGGGTGCATGGGATAAATGCGTTCATACCATATGGTTTCGTGAAACAAAATGCGATAAGGTTACCATTTTGGCGTCTTTGATCGCTGATAATTTGTTTTTACGATTTTGCGGGCAAAAAGATGACTCAGTTTATCATAAAAGCGTTTTCTAAGTATATAATTTTAAAATATTTACACAAAATCGCTTCCAGTAGCGCTTCCGCACAAGCACCAAAGGTGCAGGTATTGGGGAGAATAAAAAAGACCGCTCAAACGGAACGGTCTTCATTACTTAGAGAATAAGCCTTTATTTTGCGGCTTCGGCCTCTGGTTGGCGGTTTTTTAATTCTACATCTAAAAGGTATAAACTTGGCCCCGACCCGCCAATAAGTTTAAGTTTTTCAATAATCTGAGATGCATTGTCTTCTTCTTCCACCTGCTCATCTATATACCAGTGCATCAGTGTTTGTAAAGCAAAATCTTTTTCAGAAACCGCTAAACTATACAATTTATGAATGCGCTGGGTAATGTGTTGTTCGTGTTGCAATACCGCCTCGAAAACCTGAAGCGGAGTCCCAAAAGACGCAGGCGGAGCAGCAATCGCTTTAAGTTCCACCTTTCCACCCCGTTTAAGCAGAAAATCAAGAAGTTTAGTGGCATGCATGGTTTCTTCTTGCCACTGCAACCGGAGCCAATGACCAAAACCGCTCAGGTTTAGGGACTCCACATAACCAGCCATTGCCAGATAGAGATAGGCAGACTCGAATTCGGCTTGTATTTGATCGTTAATCGCGAATTGAACGTTGTTTTTCATCTTTTTGTAATTTATGAGGGAACACTGTGATTGGGTAATAAATAACAATTCACAACGAAGCAGAAAAACAAATGATCCGCCACCCATCGGAATTTATGGCAAAGATACCTTCGTGCGTGACTTCAATCAGCCCGAGTCCAAACAAAAAAGGCTCTGTCAGAAATAAAAACAGAAGCCTAAATATTTTTAAAAACCAGCCTGAAACCAATCCCAAAAGGATGTGTGGCCCAAAATGGTATCCTTTTTTTGCTCAGAACCAGGACATATATGTCCATTGGTAGGTTAGAGTTGCATGACCAGATAAGCCCAAAGCATCAGCGCTAACGCAAATAGTTCGGCGGTCACAACCAAATGGGAAGTTTTCATGGCTTTGTTTTGGTTTAGCGGTTGTGAAAAACGTTTCTAATGTTTTAGAACGAGAAAAGGCCGTACAAAGGATCACTCCCCGTACAGCCCTTGCTCTGTCTATCAGCGTTCCAAAGAGTTTACACGGCTTGTTCAAAAGATGACCAATGACCACGATTTTTATATTGTAATGTTAGAATTCAAAGCCTGTCACACAGTGACATGCCTCCATCGGCTAACATTGCTGGAGAATCTGAAAGTCATTCAAATAAAAATAGTTTTACTACTCATTTCTAAACAAGACTAAAACAAAGTGTATTGTAGATTTTAATCAGCCGTAAACATTTGTCCAAGGATGAACGAAGGAGGGAAACAGGCTGAGCGAGCGAAACATTGCTCAAAAAACCCAAAAAAAGCCGGAACCGTAAGCCGTGTATGGTGTACGAATATTATATATCCAATCACCTACTACATACCGACATGAAAACCGCTACCTCGCCCTCTTTATCTGCTCTATTTCCTGTCTTCTCCCCGCTGTACATTATTCTGCTCATGGTTCACCTTACAGCCTGTCAAGACCCTACGCGCGGCCAGATGGCAAAAATTGAAGAAGTCAACCGAAATGCAAAGGCTGTAACCGCTGCTTTGGAAAACAAATTGAATGGGACGGAAATGGTTCCAGAAACCCCTTCTTCTACCTCTGAAAATAGTGCCCAAGAAGCCGCCTTTAAAGCATTGATGACTTGGGCCACTTCGCAACAACTCGGCACGCGACCCTTCAACGAAATCTTGGTGGAGGTTGGCAAAAAATTCATCGGCCAACCCTATGTCGGGGGTTTATTAGACAAAGACACCTCCAAAGAACCATTGGTGGTAAACTTTTCTGCCTTCGATTGTTTGTTGCTCGTAGAGACCGTGACCGCTCTTTCAACACAAATTGCCCGAAACGACACCAATTATCAAAACTTTGAGGCAACCCTTCGGGGTATTCGGTACAAAAATGGCAAACAAGGATATGGTACGCGCTTACATTATTTCACCGATTGGATTTTGGAGAACAGTGTACACAACCGCATTAAGGATGTGACCAAAGAAGTAGGACAAGGAGCGGGTCTTGTGCAGTCTAAACAGACGCTAAACTTTATGAGTACGCACCGAGGCAGTTACCCGCAATTAATTGGAAACGATGCTTTGTACCAAGAAATTGTACAGATGGAGCAGCGACTTAAAGGAGTCCAGTTGTTTTACATTCCCAAAACCAACCTCCGTAAGATTTACAACAAGCTTCAGGCAGGCGATATTTTGGCAACCGCCACCAATCTTACTGGTTTAGATGTTACACATACGGGTTTTGTAGTGGCCAACCCGGATGGCTCCAAAGGCTTTATGCACGCTTCTTCCGGAAGCGGAAAAGTCAAGATTTCACCGGATTTACAGGAGTATAGCATGGGCATTAAGGCGCAAGTTGGGATTTTGGTTCTCCGTCCGATTAAGCCTTAAAGGAGCGAACATTTGTATAAGACACCGCAGAAGGCCCCCTTTGGGGCCTTTTTTTATGGTTGGTCATTCTCATTTTTTTATAATTAAAGCGCACCAAGTGTGGGGGTAATTTTACAGAAATAGCACATAAACCAACCATCATGCGAAAGCTAATAACGCAACTATTAGGGGTTTTGATTTTTGCCGCAGGTAATCTACAGGCACAAAATGCCCCTCTAACCTTAGAGGCTGTCTTATCTCATATACGACAAAATCATCCTTTGGTCAAGGCCGCAGAAGCGGGCATACGTGCAGCAGAAGCAGAAAAAATGGGGCTGATGGTCCGATTTCCTTCTTTACCAGAAGCCGATGCCTCGATGATGCGAGTTGGAAGGAGCCAACTTTATAATCTTACAGTTGGAGCCATGCAAACGTTTGAACTTCGGAACCAAGCAATTTCTCGGACGGAGGCTGGAGAAGCAAATGTGGCACTTGCCAAGCAACAAATGCAGTTGGTCCTTCAAGAAAGGCTATCGGAAGCACGCAGGGCCTTTGTCCACGCCGTTTATACACAAGAAAAATACGTTTTACTCCAATTATTAGCCCGCGAAGCGGCACAACTTAGCGAGGTGATACAACAACGGCATAAAGCAGGCCATAGTACTGGATTTGATGCAACCTTAGCCGCCCTCGAGGCCAACCGTACCACGATCGCTGTGCAACAAGGTCAATTACAAGCCGATCAAGCCCGACAAGCATTAACACGACTAACCTATTTGGAAATAAACCCTCAACAAGTTTTTTCTCTGCCATCTTTTCCCGATACTCTTTTGACCGAGGCGCATTTGATCCAAAAAGCGTGGCAGAACCGTGCCGAACTCATGGTGCTGGCCCAAGAACGCAACGTATTGTCTGCCAAACGTCTTTTGGCCGACAAAAACCAAACACCTAACCTGCAAGCGGGCGCTTTTGTGGCGATAGACAATACCTACTTAGACCGTACTATACCCGTTGTGGGTCTCCGGTTTGTGATGCCTTTGCCTATACGAAAGCCCGGATGGTATAACCTCGGAACAGCCGAACTTTTACGATTAGATAGCGAACTGATCGCGAACCAATTCACCTATGAGGCGAAAAAAGAGCAAATCCGTTTGGAAGTGATAGCAGCAGCAGCACAACTTACACTGGCTTCAAGAACCTATCGGTTGTCCCAAGCCATGCAAGAATTGCTTGCAGAAACCACAACCCAGATAGCACAACTTTATCACGAAAAACGCTTAGACGTTACACAATACTTAGCACACCAAACACGGCTTGCCTCCGTCCGATTAGAGCGCCTTGAATGGGCTTATCAGGTGATGTTGGCTTATACCGAAGCCAACATTGCATGTGGCTTACCCGACTAATATCACCTCTCTTTATGAACCCTAACGGCTTTTATACCATGAAAACTATGATATCTTTATTGCGATCTTATACTTTTCTGCTTATGATTTTTACTGGAATGGGATGTGCATCCGACTCCCCCAGTACACCTACAAAAGAAGTTTCCACCATGTCTCCCAATACGGTTTTGCTAACAGCAGAACAAATAGGGAAGCTCAACATCCAAACGGTTCAGGTAAGCCAAAATAACACTGGAATTCCTGTGGTGGTACAAGGAAAAGCCATGCCCGACCGTCGGGGAATGGGTGTCGTGAGCGCCCCTATTTCTGGAAGAATTCTTAGGCTCTATGCATATGAAGGCGAAATGGTACGCAAAGGCCAGATGGTAGCAGAATTAGAAAGCTTAGAATTTGCCACATTGGCTGCCGAGTACCTCCAATCGGAGACAGAACTCCGATACCGCAATCAGGAGTGGGAGCGCCTTAGCGCCTTGTACGAAAAGAACTTGGTGGCACAGTCGGAAGTGCAGCGGGTAGAGGCGGATAAAATGCGGGCCACAACCCAATTACGTGCCGCAGAGACGAAACTAACGGCAACGGGTATCAGCCGAGCCTATTTGAACCAATGGGCTGCGCGAAAAGTCCAAACCCCTACACTTCCTATTTATGCACCCGTTTCTGGAATGATACAAAATCATAACGTCCAAATTGGTCAGTCAGTGATGGCTTATGGCCAAATGATGGACATCGTTCCCACACAAAGCATCATGGTCGAAGCATTTGTCTCTCCCGAACAAGCCAGCAGTATCCGACAAGGCGAGGAAGCCACCCTCTATATGCAAGGCCAACCAGAAGTGGTACGCATGACTGTAACAGCAATTCAAGCCCATATGGATGAAACGCGCCATGCTGTTCGGGTTTTATTAGAAAGCCAGACCTTGAACGGCTTTCCCAAGCCCGGCCAATTGGTTCAGGTATCCTTCGTCGGTCTCAATAATGGTTTTGCTACCCAAGTTCCACTTTCTGCCATCGAATATGAGGGAGATGATGCCTATGTTTTTGTATGGAAATCAAGCAAACAATACGAACGCAGGGCAGTAAAGATCATCCGGTTATTAGAAGACATGGCTTTAATCTCCGAAGGACTTAATAGCGGCGAATCGGTTGCGGTTTCCGAGGTTTTTTCGCTCAAAGCACTTAGCCGAATGGCAGAGTTTTCCGAATAGTTTGTTTTTATAATATCTTCTTTGTAAATATTCATGTTAAATATACTGATAGACTTTAGTCTCCGCCAGAGATTCATTGCTCTTGCTTTGGTAGCATTAGCTGCTTTCGGTGGCATTATGGCGCTTATGAAGCTCCCTATCAACTCTCTACCGGATGTAACCCCTATTCAAGTTTTGGTGATTACCCCAGCCGGACGTTATGCCCCCTATGACGTAGAACAATTGGTGAGTTTTCCTATAGAGACACAAATGAATGGGCTTCCGAAAGTAAAAGAAGTGCGGTCTATCTCACAATTCGGCCTTTCGGCAGTTACAGTGGAATTTGAGGAAGGTACCGACATTTATTTCGCCCGCCAGATGGTGAGTCAACAACTTCAAAATGTGGCGGGCAGTTTGCCACAAGGCGTATCCCAACCGAGATTAGGACCAATTTCTACAGCTTTAGGAGAAATTTATCAATACGTCATATATTCGGATAATCCATGTCCGAAAACCATTCAAGAACCGCGAACTGATTGCCGCTCGCTGACCGATCTACGCACCATTCAAGATTGGATGATTGCCCCGCAACTCAAAACCATACAAGGTGTTACCGAGATCAATGCTTTTGGTGGATTCGTCAAGCAATATGCTGTTACGGTAAACCCGCAAAAACTTCAGGCATACCAACTTTCTTTAGAGGACATCTCAACAGCCATTGCTGCAAACAACGAGGTTTCTGGTGGCAACTTTTTGGAACACAACCAAGAGCAGTATATCATTCGTGGATTTGGGCAAATTCGAAGTATGGGTGATTTAGAAAAAATCATTGTAAAAGATGCCGGAACGCCTATTTTTTTACGGGACGTAGCGGCGGTGTCACTCGGAACCCAATTGCGACAAGGTGCGGTGACACAAGATGGCAACGATGAAGTAGTGACGGGCATTGTTATGATGCTTCGGGGTGGAAATGGGATGAAGGTGATCAAGGAAATCGAACAAAAAGTAGAAAATATCCAAAAAGGATTACCAAAAGGCGTGCGAATCAAAAAATTTTATGACCAATCTGACTTAATTAACCGTACCACTTGGACTTTGGGGAAAAACCTACTGGAAGGTGGTTTTTTGGTGATTGTGGTCTTGCTATTGTTATTGGGTGAAGTTCGCGGGGCACTCATCGTAGCGTCGGTAATTCCACTCTCTATGCTGTTTGCTTTTATCGGGATGTACGAATTTGGCTTGGCGGCCAATCTCATGTCCCTCGGAGCCATAGATTTTGGGATGGTGGTGGATGGCTCGGTGGTGATGATCGAACATATGGTGCATAAAGTACAACATATGGATGAAGGGCGATCAGTATTTTCCACCCTCCGAGAAGCAGCACATGAGGTGGCCCGCCCTATCTTTTTTGGGGTGCTGATTATTATTATGGTCTATATCCCCATTGCTACCTTTAGCGGGACTGAAGGCATCCTCTTCCGACCTATGGCCATTACAGTTGCAACGGCGGTTTTGGGTTCTTTGTTATTGGCATTGATTTTTGTCCCGGCTATGGCAGCCATTGTGTTTAGGAAGGGCGTTCGCATCCAACAAAACCGTGTAATGGATTGGCTTAAACCGCGTTATAGCAGTCTTTTGGAACGGGCATTGAATCACCGAAAAACTACGTTGGGTATTGCACTTGGCATTTTTGCTTTGGCACTTATGGTAACACCGTTTTTAGGAACCGAGTTCTTGCCAGAGTTAGACGAAGGTTCTATCCTCGTCGAACAGGTTCGATTACCCAGCATTACCCTCGAAGAATCCGTAAAACGAGCCAACGAGTTTGCCGCAAAAGCCAAACGCACCATCCCCGAGATCCAAACCATCGTTCCTAAAACGGGCCGCTCGGACTTGGCCAACGACTGGATGGGCGTTCACCAAACCGACGTATGGGTGATCTTAAAGCCGATGGACGAATGGCGGTCTGGTATCTCCAAAATGGATATTCAAGACGAGATGCGGCCATTCTTAGAGGCTGAAGTAGGATTGGCCTATAACTTTACCCAACCTATTGCCATGCGGGTGGATGAACTGACCAGCGGCGTAAAGTCTGATCTGGCCATCAAAATTCAGGGCGAGAACTTGGATGAGCTCAACAAAATAGGAACCCAAATTGCACGCATCTTACCCAGTCTTACTGGAACTGATAATTTCTTCTTGGAACGAACCGTTGGTCAGCCTTATTTAAACATCCAGATAAACCGTGAAGCCATTGCAACTTATGGCCTCAACGTGGAGGACGTACAAACGGTCATAGAGGCTGGAGTCGGTGGAAAATCCGTTAGTGAAGTTTTTGAAGGCCAACGCCGGTTTGAAATCAGTTTGCGTTTTCCAGAGATGGCACGTAAACACTTCTCTGATATACTTCAGGCGCCCGTTCCACTGCGCAATGGTGGTTCTGTTCCGCTTTCGCAGGTGGCCCAGATTGCCCCGCAAGAAGGCGCACGCGAAATTGCCCGTGAAAACGGCTGGCGGAGGGTGATTTTAGGCATCAATCTACGGGATACCGATATTGGGACCTATGTTTCCAAACTGGAAGAAGCAATTTCCCAGAAAGTAGTTTTGCCCCCCGGCGTCTTTCTGCAATTTGCAGGGTCTTTCGAGGAGCAACAACGTGCCTCCCAGCACCTGATGATCGTGGTTCCATTGGCTTTATTGATCATTTTCGGCCTGCTCTACATCATGTTTGGCCAGGCGCGGTATGCGTGGCTCATTTTTCTAAACCTCCCATTGGCCTTCTCTGGTGGTATTTTCCTGCTTGGAATACGCGGCTTATACCTTTCGGTCTCGGCAAGCATCGGCTTTGTAGCGCTTTTTGGGGTGGCCGTCTTGAATGGCATTGTACTGATTTCGCACTTAAACCACCTCCGACAACAAGGATTAGACGTACAGGAATCCATCCAACGTGGTGCTACCGATCGGTTACGCCCTGTACTTATGACCGCGCTTGTGGCTGGATTGGGTTTTGTACCAATGGCCTTTAATTCTGGTCCTGGTTCCGAAGTACAACGCCCTTTGGCGACAGTAGTAATTGGTGGTTTGATCACGGCAACGATGCTCACCCTATTTGTGCTACCAACACTCTATAGCTGGGTTGAAAAAGATACCGAGATCCCCGTTCTCGATCAAGAACCTGAATAGTGCTTTCCTGTATAGGCAAATTAACCGAGGACACGTGCAATTTGGGCCGCCACACGTGCATTATTTTCAAGGAGTGCCAAATTTGCTTCAAGGCTACGTGCGCCCGTCATTTCGGCTATTTTTTTTAAGAGAAAAGGAGTTACGGCAGCCGAACGTAGCTTATGAAACTCGGCTTCCTCAATGGCCAAAGCAATGATAGGCTCTATTTCGCCCTTCGGAATAGCCGCTTCTTCGGGAATCGGTACAGCCACCAATAGGCCGCCCGGCAAATTCAGTTGACGTTTGGCTTGTATGATGGCAGCCACTTCTTCGGGTGTATCACAACGTACATCCACCGTTAAGCCACTTTCTCGGCTATAAAATGCTGGGAACTCATTTGTTTGATAGCCAATAACGGTGACCCCAAATGTCTCGAGGTATTCCAATGTCGCGGGCAAATCCAATATCGCTTTTACACCCGCACACACCACCGTTACTGGCGTTTGGGCCAACTCCTGCAAATCTGCACTGACATCAAAACTCCCGGTTCCGAGGTCTCCTAATCCACGATGAACACCGCCAATCCCGCCTGTTGCAAACACCTGTATCCCCGCCCGATGGGCTGCCCACATGGTAGCCGCAACGGTGGTGGCCCCATTTAGTTTGCGTGCTACAACAATGGGCAAGTCGCGACGACTAACTTTTCGGATGTCTCGTGTGGTCGCCAATAGCCTAATGTGCGCCTCGCCGAGTCCCGCAATGATTCTACCTTCGATTATACCAATGGTGGCAGGCCGTACACCTTCCTCCCGTATAATCGCCTCTAAGCGTTGGGCTAATTGTATATTTTGCGGATAGGGCAAGCCATGACTGATAACTGTAGATTCTAAAGCAACAATGGGTGGCATGGGATTTGTTTTGAATGGGCAGTAGTATTTTTCAGAACTGCAATGTAATCAAAAAACGTGCCCAAGAATCTGCCTGTAGATCCTTTCTGCGTTAACAAAGCCCTGTCAACAAAGGAAATAAAAAAGCCGGAACGGGTTAGATGCGCACACCTCACCCGTCCCGGCTTCGTCTTTATGTAAAACCCTTTGGAGAAAAGCGCCTTATTTCAGCAATGCCATCTTTCTCGTAAACACTTTTCCACCCGTTTCGAGGCGATAGAGGTACATTCCCGAGGCCAATCCCGTAGCATCAAATGTGATCTGGTGGTTTCCCGCATTAAAGGGGCCATTTGCCAATTGTGCTAATTGCTTTCCAGTTAGGTCATATACGGCCAGTTGGACGTTTTGATTGGCTGTAAGACTAAACCGAATGGTAGTGGAGGGATTAAAAGGATTCGGATAGTTTTGCTCCAATACCAAGGTTTCCGGCACTTCATTGGCTTCCACTTCAACGCTGGTCAGGTTGCCAAGGTGACCGATGGTAGAAAGGGCAGACCACCCATTTAGCCAGTTCTTAACCCGGAAGGCGCCAATAAAGTCTTGTTTATCGAAGAATGCTTCACCCGGATCACTCCATTTGGTGGTTAGAATGGGGCTGTTGATCGTTTTGGGTCGAGGATCCAACTTCCCATCAACTGCGCGGCTAATTCCGCCCAACAAAGGATCTACAATGCTATTGGCGTTGGCCGTAAGGTGGGTTTCAATGAAAGCGGTGTTTTTAGAAATGGCTGCCAACGTGGTATTGGCACTCCCAATATTCCACCATATATTATTTTTCAGCAACAAATTGCCATCCTCAAGCTGCTTCTT